>NZ_VFWR01000012.1:0-240652 GCF_006443035.1 Mesorhizobium sp. B1-1-6
CCCAGCCTCCATCCGCTGGCGATAAAACCGGACAACTCACGTGCTACCTAATCCGGACAACTCATGTGCTTACGACAAGCCCGATGCCGAGCCTTGGCTTTCCACGCTCTTGCCTCTATGTTTCGGTCGCAGATCGCGCAACTGGTTTTGAAATGCCTCCCGACATCCCAGCTAATGACTTGAATAAATAGGGAAACATCCGGCTGCGGCCAGATATGGATCCCGAAAACTCACAAGCCATTTTTACCAGGGACAGCGCGGCCGATCAGGGCTCGGGCACCTTCGAAACCAGAGGTTGGAAATTGGGCGATGCAATTGCGGACGTTCTGAGCTGGCTTGAGAGCCGAAACGACATCCAGAGCCTGAGGGCCGCGGTGTGCGACCTCAACGGCATCATGCGGGGAAAGCGCATCCCCGTCGAGCAGGCGCGCAAGGCACTGGAGGGCAAGCTGCGCATGCCCTATTCGCTGATCGGGCTGGACATCTGGGGCGAGGATATCGAAGGCAACGCGCTGGTGTTCTCGACCGGCGACGCAGACGGATTGTGCCAATGGACCGGCCGCGGCATCCTTCCGGTGAACTGGACGGCGCATCCGACCGCCCTCATCCCGCTCTGGCTCGCCGACGAAGGCGGCGCACCGTATCTCGGGGATCCCCGGCGGGCACTGGCCCGTATCCTCGACCGCTACAAGGCTTTGGGCCTGACGCCTGTGGCCGCCACCGAGCTCGAATTCTATCTTGTCGACCCGCAATCGCAGCGACCGGTCGGGCCTGTCTCGCCGGTCACCGGGCGGCGTCTGGATTCCGACGCGGCACTGTCAATCGACGAGATCGACGACTTCGAGGCCTTCATCCACGACATCTACGAAGCCTGCCGGGCACAAGGCATTCCCGTCGATACCGCCATTGCCGAGAACGGCGTCGGCCAGTTCGAGATCAATTTGAACCATGTCGCGGACGCGCTGCGGGCGGCCGACGACGCCGTCCTGTTCAAGCGCACGGTGAAGGGCATTGCCCGCAAGCACGGCTTTGCCGCCTGCTTCATGGCCAAGCCTTATGGCGACCGAGCCGGCAACGGCTTCCACGTCCATTTCAGCCTTGTCGACGCCAACGGGCGCAACGTCTTCGACGACGGCACCGACCAGGGCTCCGGCATTATGCGCCACGCTGTCGGCGGACTGCTGGCGGCGATGGCCGAGAGCACGCTGGTGTTCGCGCCGCATTTCAACTCCTACCGCAGGCTCCGGCCGAGATCCTACGCGCCGACCGCCGTCGCCTGGGGTTACGAGAACCGCATGGTCGCGATCCGCATTCCCGGCGGCCCGACCGGTGCGCGCCGGATCGAGCATCGCGTGTCGGGAGCGGACGCCAATCCCTATCTTGTGCTTGCCGCCATACTGGGCGCGGCACTGGTCGGCATCGAAAGGCAGATGTCACCGGGCGACCCAACCGGGAACGACGGGCAAGGCCTTGCCCCGGCCAAGTTGCCGCCGGACTGGGCATCCGCGATCGCGGTCTTTGAAAGCGGGACACATGTGGCGGAGATCTTCCCGGCGATCCTGCGCCACTCTTTCATCGCCTGCAAACGCCAGGAACTGAATACATTCGCGCTCAACGTCAGCGACTTCGAGATCGAGACCTATCTCGAAAGCGTCTGAGGCTGCGCTGACCGACAGCAGCGGCGTCGGTTCAGCACGACCTTCGAACGCAAGGGCTTGCGGTGCTGTCGCTGACCGGGCATAAACATGATCTTTTCTATCATGTTTATGCCCGGGATAAGCAGAATTGACCTTTGTCGCGCGCATGGAGAGCCGGATTCAGGGATTTGCCGCGATCGGCGAGCTGAAATGGCACGTCTGGGACGGCGTCGTCGCCGACCTCTGGGATGTCTCATGCGGTGACAATGCCGAGGGTTATTACGTCTCTCCCGACCCCCGGCTGTTCGTCGCTCTCGATATCGACGGCGACGGTGCCTTCGTCGTCGAAGGCGCCCAGGGCGAACCGCGCCGCCACAACCAGGCGTTTTCCATAGCCTATATACCGGCCGGGGTGCCGATCCGCGGCCGCGTCGAAGGACTCAAACGGATCAGGCATCTCGACCTTCATTTCGACGCGGCGACACTGACCCGCCGCTTCGGCCGCAGCCTCGATCGCGATGCCTTGCAGATATCGCGCCTCCAGTTTCGCGATGATCGGATCGCTACGCTTGCCGGGCTTATCGCCGCTGAATGCGGCAGCGAGTGGAACCTGCATGATCTTTATGGCGAAGGTCTGCTCAACGCCTTGTTCGCATGCCTTTTCCAGATAGACCGGCCAAGTGCCGCCAGGCGCCGGTCGCCCCTGCCCCGCCGCAAACTGCGCCTCGTCACGGATTACATCGACGCCCACTGCCTGGACAGGATCCGCCTTGCTGATCTTGCCGCGCTGACCGGCCTGTCCGAAACCGCGATGAGCCATGCCTTCAAGGCAGCAACGGGCGTGCCGCCGCATCGCTGGCAGATGCAGGCGCGGATCGACAGGGCAAAGGCGATGATGGCGCATGAGGCTGCCTCGCTTGGCGACATCGCCCAGGCCACCGGCTTCTTCGACCAGGCGCACCTTACCCGCGTGTTCAAGTCCGTGGTCGGATTGACCCCGGGTGCGTGGATGAAGAGCGCCGGCCGCCGGTGACATTTCCGCAACACGGCACCGTGATATCAGTGGTTTGGACAAGAATGGACAAGCCGCCCAAATCAGTCCAATGACCCGTTGATAAGTTGAGGTAAACCATCAAGTATCTCAACGACGACAGGCGGGGACTTTCCTGATGAGCAGAATTTACCGGATCAAGGCGCTTCTGGCGGCCGGCGTCGCCGCTGCCGCGATGATCCCGCCAGTGCCGGCGTTCGCGCAGACGGCGCAATCCAGCACCCAGCTTGAACCGGTCGTTGTCGAGGGCGAGGCCGGAGACAGCGCGACCGGGCCGGTCGACGGCGTCGTCGCCAAGACGACCAGAACCGGTTCCAAGACGGCGATCGACATCAAGGAGGTCCCGCAATCCGTCTCGGTGGTCGGACGGCAGGAGATCGACGATCAGGGTGCACAGAAAGCTGACGAGGCGCTGCGCTACACCGCCGGCGTCTTTGCCCAACCCTTCGGTCCCGACAGCGACACCAACTGGATGTACATTCGCGGCTTCGATGCAACGGCCACCGGCACCTACATGGATGGCCTCCAGCTGTTCAGTTATGGTTTCGGCGGTTTCTATGTCGACAGCTTCGGCCTTGAGCGCATCGAAGTGCTGAAGGGGCCGGCCTCGGTGCTTTATGGCGGCAGCAATCCGGGCGGCCTGGTCAACTATGTCAGCAAGCGCCCGGATTTCGAACGCACGCGCTATGTCGAAACCGGCATCAACGATGCCGGCAATGTCTATCTCGGCTTCGACATCGGCGATGTCGCCAGCAACGGCACGGTCAGCTACCGGATGACGGGCAAGGTCGCCGGCGGCGATACCTACAGCGACCTGCAGAACGGCTGGCGCGGCTTCATCTCGCCGAGCATTAGCTGGAAGCCAGACGAAGCGACCACGCTAACCATACTGGCCAATTACAGCCACATCGACGAGAACCATAATGGCGGCAGCTTCCTGCCCTACGATGGCACCGTGGTCGATCACATTGTCGGCGGCGTGAACTATGGCCGCATCGATCCCGATGCGAACTTCACGGAGCCGAGCATCGATCTCTACAAGCGCGAACAGGGCTCCCTCGGCTACGAGTTCGAGCACACGTTCGACAATGACTGGACCGTTCGCTCCAGCGCCCGTTTCACCGCCGCCGACATCAACGAGGTCAGCGTCTATCCGAACGGCTGGTCAACGATCGGAGGGCCGACCGAGCTGGCGCGGATCAATTTCGATCATGACACCACGGCCAAGACGTTCCTCGCCGACAACCAGATCGAAGGCAAGGTGGCGACCGGAGCGATCGAACATACGATCCTCGCTGGCGTCGATTTCAAATATTACAACATCGACCAGGTACAGTCGTCCGGCCTCTACGATCCCAATTATGACAATCCAATCGACGCTTTCGATCCGGTGTACGGTTCGCCGCTGACACCTCGCGTCAGCTATCTCAATCAGGACCTGACGCAGAAACAGCTTGGCTTCTATGCACAGGATCAAATGCGCTTCGGCGACGGCTGGCTGGTGACGCTGAACGGCCGCTACGACCGTGGCTGGCTCGAAGCCGACAACCGCCCGACCTATTACTCGGCGGGCTCCAGCACGCAGAGCAGCACGGTTGGCGATTTCTCCGGCCGCGCCGGCCTGGCCTATGAGTTTGCCAACGGCGTAACCCCCTATGCCAGCATCGCCACCTTCTTCAATCCGATCATCGGCACCGATGCGATGGGCAATCTGTTCAAGCCGGAAGAGGGCACGCAATACGAAGTCGGCGTGAAATACGTGCCGACTTTTATCGATGGCCTGTTCACCCTGTCGCTGTTCGACCTGACCCGCCAGAACGTGCCGTCGAATGTCACTCCCTTCACCCAGATGCAGACCGGCGAGGTGCGTTCACGCGGCGTCGAACTCGAAGGCAAGGTGAACGTGACGGAGGATTTCCGGGTTACCGGTGCATTCACAGCTTACGACATCGACATCACCAAGGACGCCAACCCGGCGCTCATCGGCAAGACGCCTTTCATCGTGCCGGAAGTGATGGCTTCCGCATCGGTCGATTACACCTTCCGTGGCGACTGGTATGACGGCATCTCGATTGGCGGCGGGTTGCGCTATATCGGCTCCTCATGGGCAGACAATGAGAATACGGCGAAGGTTCCGGCGGTGACGCTGGCCGACCTGAAGCTCGGCTACGAGAAGGAGAACTGGGGCGTCGACCTCAACATCACCAACCTTTTCGACAAGACCTATGTGTCGAGCTGTCAGACAACGCTCACCTGCTCCTACGGCGAAGGCCGCTCCTTCAAGCTGAAGGCGCACACGAGTTGGTAATCATGGACCGAACCCGCCGGCGATGATCCATCCGCCCAACAGACGGCAGGTGCTTGCGCTAACGGCCGCGGCCTTGCTGCCGCCGGTTGCCGGCAGGACTACGACGACAAATGTTGCCGCGATCGATTGGGGCATGCTGGAAACGCTTCTGGCGCTCGGCATCGAGCCGGCGGCGGCGGCCGAACTGATCCAGTTCCGCAGGATTGCGGTCGAGCCTGCAATTCCCCAATCCGTGACCGATCTCGGACTGCGCGGCACGCCCAACTACGAGCTGTTGCGCATCGTCGCGCCGGACCTGATCGTCATCTCCAATTTCTACGAGTACCAACGCCCGATTCTGGAACGCATCGCGCCGGTGTTCGCGCAAACCGTCTACGAGGCCGGAGTGCCGCCCTACGCACTCGCCGAGGCAGCGACGCTGGCCCTGGGCGAAAAGCTCGGACGACCGGCCGAAGCGAAGCGTTACGTCGACGAAACCGCCGACGACATAGCGCGGCGTCGCGCCGCCATGCCAACCAGGTCCGCACGGCCGGTCTTTGTCATTAGCCTCGGCGACTCCAGGCACTTCCGCGCCTTCGGCCGGGACTCCATGTTCGGTGACGTGCTCACGCGGCTCGGCCTGGTCAATGCCTGGTCCGACGAGACAAGTTACAGCGCGGCAGCACCCGTTGGCCTGGAGGCGCTGGCGCGGGTGCCCGAGGCCTCCATCCTGATCGTCTCGCCCTTGCCGGCGGATGTCGGGCGCTCGCTTCCCACCAATGCGTTGTGGAACGCGCTGCCGGCCGTGAGCAAAGGCCGCGTTGCGGTGCTCGAAGCGATCAACCATTTCGGCTGCCTGCCGTCGGCGCGCCGCTTCGCGCGGCTGGCGACGGCGGCGCTTGCGGGTCATGCTTCGTGACGGAGCGCGCTGTGGCCCGAAGCGAGATACCTCACCGCACCATCGGCGGCGCGCTGTCGCCCATAATCCTATGGGGCCTGCTCGCGGGGCTGGCCGCACTCTTGTTCGCATGGCGCGTCGGCATGCAGCAGCCGGCATCGGTGCCGGGCGATCTCCGCCATGTCATCCTGTTCTACAGCTCGCTGCCGCGCGCCGTCGTAGCGGTGCTGGCGGGCGCCGTGCTCGGCCTGTCCGGCCTGCTGTTGCAGCATGTGCTGCGCAATCCGCTGGCGGAACCATCGACGCTCGGCATTTCGGGCGGCGCGCAACTGGCGATGACGCTCGCCTCGCTTTACGCGCCGTTGCTGATGGAGCGATCGCAAGGGCTGGTGGCCTTTGCCGGCGGCACCGCCGCTGTGCTGCTGGTGCTGGCGTTGACCTGGCGGCGCGGGCTGGAGCCGGTGTCGGTCGTGCTCGCCGGAATGATGGTGGCGCTGACCGCGAGTTCCGTCAGCGCCGCGCTGATCCTCGCCAATGGCGACTACCTGTTCTCGCTGTTCATCTGGGGCGGCGGGTCGCTGGTGCAGCAGGATTGGCAACCGGCTATCGCCCTGACGATCAGGCTGGCGGCCGGCGCCGCCGCGGCGCTGATGCTGCTGCGGCCGCTGACCATCCTTGGCCTCGACGACGCCTCGGCGCGCGGCCTTGGCGTTGCCCGCCACACCAGCCGCTTTCTCATCATCGCGCTTGCGGTGTGGATGGCAACGACTGTCGCGGCGCAGATCGGCGTCATCGGTTTCGTCGGCCTTGCCGCGCCGGCGCTCGCCACGCTTTCGGGCGCGCGCACCCTGCGGCAGAAGCTGGTCGCCGCGCCGCTGATCGGCGCAGTACTGCTGTGGCTGACGGACGGGCTGGTCCAGCTCGCCGCCGGAGCCGGCGGCGAGCGCATTCCGACCGGCGCGGGAACCGCGCTTCTGGGCGGCCCACTGCTGCTGTGGCTGTTGCCGAGGCTGCGCATGTTCGAATGGCCGCATCTCGGTTCCAATGGCGCGGCACCGCGCAAGGCTCGCCGGCCATGGCTCATCATCTTCGTCCTGCTTGCGCTCACATTTGCCGCCGCCGCCTTGGCTCTCGTCGTCGGGCGTGGACCGGCAGGGTGGTCGATCGCCGGCTGCGACCTGCTGGCCGATCTCGTCTCCTGGCGCGCGCCGCGTGTCGGCGTGGCCGCGGCCGCCGGCGCGATGCTCGCGGCGGCGGGCGTGGTCATCCAGCGCGTTACCGGCAACCCTCTGGCGAGCCCCGAAGTGCTTGGCGTCGGCACCGGCGCGGGCGCCGGTCTGACCGCCGTGCTGACGGTCAGCGCAACGACCGGGCTCGGCTGGCAGCTCGCCGGCTCGGCCGCGGGCTCACTGGCGGCACTGGCCGCCATGCTGGCCATCGCCGCCAAGGCAAAGTTCGGCGCCGACCGATTGCTGCTTGCCGGCATTGCCATGAGCGCACTGTGCAGCGCGCTGATCACCGCGACGATCGCGATGGGCAATACACAGTCCTATGTGCTGTTGCGCTGGCTGAGCGGTTCGACCGGCCAGGCGACCGCCCTGGACGCAGCCGTTGCACTGGCCTGCCTGTTGCCACTGACGCTGCCGCTTTTTCTTGCCGCGCGCTGGCTGGACATCCTGCCGCTCGGGGCCGACAGCGCGCGCGGACTTGGCGTGCCCGTAGCCGGCGGGCGGCTGATGCTGGTCGTCGTCAGCGCGCTCCTGACCGCGCTGGCCGCTTTGATCGTCGGCCCGTTGAGCTTCGTCGGCCTGATCGCGCCACACCTTGCCCGGCTCCTCGGCTTTTGGCGCGCACGCATTCATCTTGCCGGGGCGATGCTTCTGGGCGCCTTGCTGATGACCATATCGGACTGGCTGTCGCGCATGGCGGCCTTCCCGTACGAACTGCCTGTCGGCCTGTTCGCCTCACTGCTCGGCGGGCCGTATCTCGTCTACCTGCTTGCCAAGGGCGTGCCTCGTCAGGGCTGACGCGGTCCGGGCATGTCAGGAAGACCATTCGGCCTTCAGCACCGAGACCGCCGCCTCGCTGTTGTGGACGTAGTCATTGGCGTCCGGCTGCTTCTGCACCAGGAGGATGAACAGAAGGTCGGTCAGAGTCAGCTGCGCATCGCGCGCGGTGATGGACGATGAGCGCGCACGCTCCTCGTCGGCGATGGTGTAGAGGCAGATATCGGCAACGCGGCTCAGCGGATTGTCGTGCAGGCCGGTGACCGCGATCACCATGGTGCCGCGCTTGCGGGCAAGCTCGGCGATGCGCAGAGTTTCGATGCTGGCGCCCGAATGGGAGAGCGCGAACAGCACATCGTCAGGCCCGAGCGTCGAGGCATTGGCCATCTGGATATGGCTGTCGCTGTCATGCAGCACATTGCGGCCAAGCTTCATCAGCTTGTAGGAGAAATCACGCGCCACCAGCGAGGAGGCGCCGACGCCGGCCAGATGTATGCGGCGCGCACCATCCAGCAATTCCAGCGCCCTGGAGATGATCCGCTCGCTGTTGGCGGCGACGGTCCGCTCCATCGACAGAAGCTTGCTGCCGATCAGCTTCTTCAAGATGACCTGATAGCCGTCGCCGACTTCGATCGAACCGTGGATCATACCGGCCGGCACCTGCCATTCCCGCGCCTTGGCTTCGCTGACGGCGAGCTTGAGCTCCTGGTAGCTGGCATAGCCGAGCTTCTGGCTGAATTTGACGACGCTCGACTGGCTGCGCCCGATCTCAGCCGCAAGAGCAGCCGTCGACAGCCGCAGCATCTCCTCGGGATTTTCGACGATGTACTGGCCGATCTCACGATCGCCGGGCGCCATGCCGTCGAGCTTGGCATTGATCCTGTTCAGAACGGACATGATCCCCCTTGCGCTTTGGCGTCCAGCCGCACGGCCAAGGAATAATTTATTCCAATTTCGATTGACAGCCAAGAACGCGGAATTAATTCTTAAGCGGGCCGGATTGAGCTCGGGAACAGCTTTCGAGAGCGCCGCGCCCGGACGCGGCCCGGCGCACAAGGTTTCAGCCATGGACAGACTGCGCATCGTCGGCGGGCAAAGACTGCAAGGCGCGGTCACCATATCGGGCGCCAAGAACGCCGCTCTGCCGCAGATCGCGGCGGCGCTGCTAAGCCCCTACCCGCTCGAACTGACCAACCTGCCCGATGTGACCGACGTCGAGAACATGCTCGGCGTGGTGCGGCTGCACGGCGCCGAGGTGACGCGATCGGCCCATGCCGCGACGATCGACACCCGTGCCGCCGTTTCCAGGGAGACGTCCTACGACACCGTCAGAAAGATGCGCGCGACGGTGCTGGTGCTGGCGCCGCTGCTCGCCCGTTTCGGCCATGCGCGGGTTTCGCTGCCTGGCGGCTGCGCTATCGGCGCGCGGCCGGTCGACATGCATGTCGCCGCACTCGCGGCGCTGGGCGCCCGCATCGCCATCGAGAACGGGCTGATCGTCGCCTCGGCGCCGAACGGGCTCACCGGCACGCGCATCGTCCTGAGCTCGCCGTCGGTCGGGGCGACGGAAACCGCCATGATGGCGGCGACCACGGCCAAGGGCGAAACCGAAATCCTCAACGCGGCGCGCGAGCCCGAAGTGGCCGACCTCGCGGCTTGCCTCAACGCGATGGGCGCGCGTGTCGAAGGTGCCGGCACACATCGCATCCTGATCGCCGGCGACACGGACTGGCGCGCGGCCAGGCACGACATCATTCCGGACCGGATAGAGGCCGGCACCTATGCCATCGCCGCGGCGATCACCGGCGGGCAACTGGAACTGACGCATGCCCGGCTCGAGCACATGGCCTCGGTGGTGCAACTGCTGGAGGCGACCGGCGTCGGCGTCTGGCCGGGCGACCGCGGGCTCATCGTGTCGCGCGAGCGGCCGCTCAAGGCCGCCGACGTCACGACGGAACCCTATCCGGGCTTTCCGACCGATCTCCAGGCGCAGTTCATGGCGCTGATGTGCTGCGCGCAGGGCGCGTCGCTGCTGCGCGAAACCATTTTCGAGAACCGCTTCATGCATGTTCCCGAACTGATGCGGCTCGGCGCCAACATCAAGCTGCAAGGCACCACCGCGCTGGTGCGCGGCGGCGAGAAACTGCATGGCGCGCAAGTCATGGCCACCGATTTGCGCGCCTCGGTGTCGCTGGTGCTGGCGGCCTTGGTCGCCGAGGGCGAGACGACCATCAACCGGGTCTATCATCTCGACCGTGGCTATGAGCAACTGGACCGCAAGCTGCGTCTGTGCGGCGCCGACATCGAGCGGCTGAGCGCATGAACAACGGCCGCCCCGATTATTTTCTCGGCGTCGACGGCGGCGGGACCGGCTGCCGCGCCCGTATCGAGGACGCCGAAGGGATCGTGCTGGGACAAGGCCTCTCGGGTCCGGCGTCGACGCGGCTCGGCATCGACGCGGCCTGGGCGTCGGTTGCCAAGGCCTTTGGCGCGGCGATCGAGGAGGCAGGGTTCGGCGCGGCCGAGACCACCCGGATCCACGCCGGCATCGGTCTTGCCGGGATCGGCCGCAAGGGCGCGCTGGAGGCGCTGCGGGCGATCGCGCATCCCTTTGCCAGCATCGATTTCGTCAGCGACGGCGTCGCCGCCTGCCTTGGCGCGCATTCGGGCCAGGACGGCGCCATCGTCATCGCCGGCACCGGTTCGATCGGGCTCGGCTTCGTCGAAGGGCGCGACCTGCGCGCCGGAGGCTATGGCTTTCCGATCTCCGACGAAGGCAGCGGCGCCGATTTCGGCTTGAAGGCCGTGCAGTTGGCGTTGCGCGCCCATGACGGCCGGCATGAGCGCACGGCACTGCTGGCGGAAGTCATGCAGCGTTTCGAGAACGACCCGATGCAAGCCGTGGCCTGGATGGACCGCGCCAGCGCCACCGACTATGCGGCCCTGGCGCCGATGGTGATGCGCCACGCCGACCAGGGCGATCCGGCAGGGCGGCGCATCGTGCAAAAGGCCGCCGAACAGATCGACACGCTGGTGCGGGTTCTGTTCGAAAAAGGCGCGCCGCGCGTGGCCCTGCTGGGCGGGCTCGCCAGTCCGCTCGAACCATGGCTCGCACCCGACGTTCGCCGGCGCCTGAAAGCCGCCGATGGCGACGCGGTTTCCGGGGCGATCATTCTTGCCCGCAGGTCACTCGGCAAGCATTAGCGCGGAAGGAATAATTTATTCCATCTTTCCGTTGACGGACCGAATATTGAATTCTAATACGTTAACGAAACGGGGTAGCATAACGAAATACGCGTGTGCCGGAGCCAAAGAGGAACCACTTCCGAACAGGCTGAGCGGCCTGATTTTTGAAAGCACTGATTTGAAAGCACTGGGATGAGCGAGCAAGGTTTGATGTCCGAGCTGGACCGGCTGGTTTCCGAAGGCCGGAATCCGCGGACCATGGACATCGACCTGCTGCCGACGATCGATGTGCTGCGCAAGATCAACGACGAGGACCGGGTGGTTCCGGCAGCGGTCGAAAAGGTGCTGCCGGACATCGCGGCCGCGGTCGACCGCATCGTCCTCGCCTTCCAGAAAGGCGCTCGGCTTATCTATATGGGCGCCGGCACCAGCGGCCGGCTGGGCGTGCTCGACGCCTCGGAATGTCCGCCCACTTTCGGCGTGCCGGAAGGCATGGTCGTTGGCCTGATCGCCGGCGGGCCCGACGCGCTGGTGCGCTCGACCGAAGGCGCCGAGGATGATCCCAAGATGGGCGCCAGGGCCTTGCAGGACATCAAGCTCACTCCGGACGACGTGGTGGTCGGCATCGCGGTCAGCGGGCGCACGCCCTATGTGATCGGCGGGTTGAATTATGCCAAGCAGGTGGGGGCAACGACGGTCGCCCTGTCCTGCAATCCGGCATCGACCATAGCAGGCATTGCCGACATCGCCATCTCGCCGGTCGTCGGTCCCGAGGTGCTGACCGGCTCGACGCGGCTGAAATCCGGAACGGCGCAGAAGCTGGTGCTCAACATGCTGAGCACGGCCTCGATGATCCGCATCGGCAAGAGCTACCAGAACCTGATGGTGGACCTTAATCCGTCCAACAGGAAACTGGTCGCCAGGGCAACCAGGATCGTGATGCAGACCACAGGCTGCACGGCGGCGCAGGCGCGCCAGGCGCTCGGCCGGACCGGCAACGACGTGAAGCTGGCGATCCTGCTGACCATCACCGGGCTTGAGGTCGAGGAGGCGCGCGCAGCCCTCGCCAAGGCAAGGGGTTTCCTGCGAAAGGCAATCAGCGACGAGACGCATGAAGGCGCTTGAAACCAGACGGCGTGAAGCTGCTTTACACAAGACGGCGCGAAGCCGCATAGACTGGGCCGATGCTCCAAAGCGCGTGTGTCTTGGAAGCGGTCCGCAGAAACTGCAAGGGCATCGGGTTCAAGCAAAGATGGGAGACGAGAATGGTTCACCTCACAAGAAAGCTGCTGTCGGGCGTCACGCTCGCAGCCATGCTCGGCATCGCCACGGTCTCGACGCAGGCGGCGACGCTGCACATGGCCTGGTCGCAGGACGCAACGGGACTTGATCCGCACAAGCAGACGGCCTTTTCCTCGCTGCGGCTCCTGGAGCTGATCTATGAGCCGCTGGTGCGGGTCGATGCCAGCCTGCAGATCATCCCGGCCATCGCCACGTCCTGGGAATTCTCCAAGGACGGCAAGGAGCTGACCTTCAAGCTCGATCCCAAGGCGAAATTCCAGGACGGCGCTGCCGTGACCTCGGCCGACGTCAAGGCGTCTTTCGAGCGCATCCTGGACGAGAAGACAGGCGCCGCCGCCCGCGCCAACTTCCTGTCGATCGCCAGCATCGACACGCCGGACGTTGGAACCGTCGTGTTCCATTTATCGCAGCCCGACGCGCCGATCCTGACGGCGATGAGCGACATCAACGCGGCCATCGTGCCGGCGGCCGAGATCAAGGCCGGCTCGATCGGCACCAAAACGGTCGGCTCCGGCCCGTTCAAGCTCGATAAATGGGACCCCAACGCCAAGGAAGTCTTGAGCGCCAACAAGGAATGGGCCGGCGGCGCGACCGGCGTCGACGGTATCGAAATCAGCGTGCTGCCCGATGAAGCGGCGATCCTCGCCGCCATGCGCACCAAGCAGGTCGATTTCGCGCTGCTCAACGATCCGCTCGTCGCCACGCTGGTGCCGAAGGAGGCTAGCCTGCAACTGAACCGCGCGCCGGTGCTGGCCTATAACGTGCTGCAGCTCAATCCGTCACGCAAGCCGATGACCGAACTCAAGGTGCGCCAGGCGATCTCCTGCGCCATCGACCGGCAGGAGGTTCTGGACACCGCCGCGCTCGGTGAAGGCAAGGTCACCGGACCGCTGACCATCCCAGCACTTGCGACCGATCCAAGCCAGCTCTTCTGCTACAAGCGTGATGTCGAGAAGGCCAAGAAGTTGATGGCGGAGGCAGGCTTTGCCGACGGCTTTTCGGCGACCGTGATCGGCGCCACCGGCGAGCCGCCGACGGCGGCGGCAGAAGCCCAGGTCATCCAATCGCAGCTCGCCGAGATCGGCGTCAAGCTCGACATCAAGATGATGGAGCTCAACGTCTATGTCGACGCCTGGCTGAAGGGCGATTTCGACATGGCGATCGCGCTCAATGGCGGCCGCGCCGACCCCTACACCATGTATAACCGCTACTGGACCAAATCAGGCAATCTGCAGAAGGTGGCCAACTACATCGACGATACGCTGGACAGCCTGATGCAGAAAGGCCGCGCCGAGACCGATCCGGCCAAGCGCAAGGCGATCTTCACCGAGTTCGAGAAGCACCTCGCCGAAGTCTCGCCCTGGATCTGGCTCTACACGTCCTACAGCTATACCGCCCAGCAGAAGAACGTCGCCGGGTTCGTGCCGACGCCGACGGGCACGCTGTTCAGCCTCAGCAAGGTTACCATCCAGCAGTAGCCGTGGGCGGCCCTGGAGACGGATGATTTCAGGTTGAATCGACCTGAAATTTGAATCCGCCTCCAGATCAAAGGGATAGAGCATGATGTCGTCCGAAAACCGTTTCACACTTTTCGGCATCATGCTCTAGACGAGAGGTCTTCTTCGCGTGAATTATCTGATGCGACGACTTGCGGCGTTTCCTCTCGTCCTGCTTGGCGTGTCGATCCTGGTCTTCGTGGCGATCCGGATGGTGCCGGGCGATTCGATCACCGCGATGCTGGGCACCGAAGCCGGCCTGCTGACGCCGGCACAGCGCGATGCGCTCGCCGCCTATTTCGGCATCGACCAGCCCTGGTTCGTCCAGTACTGGCGCTGGATCGGCGGCATCCTGCACGGCAATTTCGGCATCTCCGTCACCTATGGTAGGCCGGTATTGGACGTCATCCTCGAGCGCTTCCCGCTGACGCTGGAACTGGCCGTGCTGTCGATGATCATCGCACTCGCAGCCGGCATGCCGGCGGGCATCTACGCCGCCACGCATAGTGAGAAACTGTCCGACCTCGGTGTGCGCGTCGTCGCTATGATCGGCCAGTCGACGCCGAGCTTCGTGCTCGGCCTTTTGATCATCTACGCGCTGTCGGCCGGCTTCGGCGTGCTGCCGGCCATGGGCGAATTCACGCCGCTCTGGCAGGATCCCTTGCGTAATCTCAGCCAGCTGATCCTGCCTGCCATCACGCTCGGCTTCGCCTTCGCCGCCTCGGTCACCCGCATCTCGCGCTCGGCCATGCTCGACGTGTTGAGCGACGACTATGTGCGCACCGCCCGCAGCAAGGGCGCCTCGGCGCGCAGCGTCATCTGGCGACATGCGCTCCCCAACGCGCTGATCCCCGTGGTGACGCTGAGCGGCATCGAGTTCGGCTATCTCCTCGGCGGCGCGGTCATCGTCGAGCAGATCTATGCCCTGCCCGGCCTCGGCCGCATGGTGCTCGACGCCATCCTCCAGCGCGACTACGCGCTGGTGCAGGGCAGCGTGCTGTTCATCGCCTTCAACTTCATGATCGTCAATCTCCTGGTCGACCTCGCCTATGTCGCGCTCGATCCGCGCATCCGGCTGGGCGAGCAGTGATGCGCATGCTGCGCGCCATCTTCAGGCACAGCAGCGGCCGTATCGGCGGCGTGATCGTCGGCGTCTATCTCCTGGTCGCCATCCTCGGCCTGTTGGGACTGACCCCGCACAATCCGATCACGCAATACCGGGTCGACCGGCTGCATGCGCCCAGTGCCGCCTACTCGATGGGCACCGACCTGTTCGGCCGCGACGTGGCGAGCCGGCTGATGGCGGGCGTCGGCCAGTCCTTCACAGTGGCCTTCTTTTCGGTCGCCTTCGCCGCGCTTGCCGGCACCGTGCTTGGGCTCGCCGCCGCTTGGCTCGGGCGTCGCTGGGACGGCGTGCTGATGCGGATCATGGATGTGCTGCTGGCTTTTCCTGCCATTCTTCTGGCGCTGCTGATCGTCACCGTTGCCGGACCGGGCACATGGACCAGCGTGGTCGCCATCGGCGTCGTCTATATGCCGATTTTCACACGCGTGGTGCGCGGCCCTGCTTTGTCGCTCAAGGCGCGCGAATTCGTCGACGCCGCGCGCACCTTCGGCAGCAGCTCCAGCTACATCGTCACGCGGCACCTGCTGCTCAATCTGATCGCGCCCTTAACCGTCCAGGTGACGCTGGCGCTCGCCTGGGCATTGCTGACCGAGGCCGGCCTGAGCTTCCTCGGTCTCGGCACGCAGCCGCCGGCCGCCTCGCTCGGCCTGATGCTGAGCGACAGCCGCAATCTGATGGAAACCGCCCCATGGCTGATGATCTTCCCCGGGCTGGCGATCATGATCAGCATTCTGGGCTTCAACCTCCTGGGCGACGCCTTGCGCGACATCCTCGATCCGAGGATGCGGAGAGCGCTCGCATGATCCCGCTTCTGTCGGTCCGCGACCTGAACGTCGGCTTCGGCCGCGACCCGAAAGCCAATGAGGTGGTGCGCGGCGTCAGCTTCGACCTCGCGGACGGCGAAACGCTGGCCATTGTCGGCGAAAGCGGCTCGGGCAAGTCGGTCACCGCGCTGTCGATCAACCGTCTCATCGATTTCGGCGGCGGCCGCATCACCGGCGGCGCCATGACGCTGAAACGGGCCGACGGCAGTCTCTTCGACCTGACGACCGCGACCGAGAGGCAACTGACCGGGATTCGCGGCGCAGAGATCGGCATGATCTTCCAGGAGCCGATGACCTCGCTCAATCCTGTGCTGACGATCGGCACGCAGATCGAGGAATCGTTCCGGCTGCATCGCGGCCTGACCGGCCGGCAGGCCACGGCGGCGGCCAAGGACGCGCTCGACCGGGTGCGCATCCCCGATGCGGCAAGGCGGCTGAAATACACGCCCAACCAGCTGTCGGGCGGCATGCTGCAAAGGGTGATGATCGCCATTGCGCTCGCCTGCAATCCGCGCCTGCTGATCGCCGACGAACCGACCACGGCGCTCGATGTGACGATACAGGCGCAGATCATGGCGCTGCTTGCGGAGCTCAAGCAGGAAAGCGGCATGTCGATGATCTTCATCACCCACGACATCGGCCTTGTCGCCGGGATCGCCGACACGGTGATGGTGATGCAGAACGGGCAGGCCGTGGAACAGGGCGAACTGAACCAGGTCCTCGACAGGCCGCAGGACGCCTACACGCAGCATCTGTTGCAGGATGTGCCGCATTTCGCCCACGGCCGCGCGACACGCGCGGACGGACAGCGCGGCAAGAATACAAGGACCGACCCGGCCCTTGAGGTCAACGGCCTGGTGGTGCGGTTTCCGCTCAGGAGCAGTTTCTTCAGCCATGCCAGCAGCGCGGTGCACGCCGTCGACGGTGTCGACTTCGACCTGATGCCGGGAGAGACATTGGCCATTGTCGGCGAGAGCGGTTCGGGCAAATCGACCACCGCGAAAGCAGTCCTTGGGCTGGTGCGCTCGACGCGCGGCAGCTTCTCGGTCGGCGCCCGAACGGCCTCGGCAAAGCACAGCGCCAAGCCCGTGCAGATGGTTTTCCAGAATCCCTACGCTTCGCTCAACCCGCGGCTGAGCATCGAGAGCATCCTGGCGGAGCCGGTGATCGCCAATGGCGGCCGGGCGGATGCCGAAACGCGAGCCAGGATGGCGAGCCTGCTGGAGCGCGTCGGCCTGCCGCAGAACAGTTTGCAGCGCTATCCGCACGAATTCTCCGGAGGCCAGCGGCAAAGGCTGTGCATTGCCCGCGCGCTGATGCTCAACCCGTCGGTCGTCGTTCTGGATGAAGCGGTTTCCGCCCTCGATGTTTCGGTCCAGGCCAAGGTGCTGGAGCTGCTGGTCGACCTGCAGCGCGAGTTCGGGCTGGCCTATCTGTTCATCTCGCACGATATGGCTGTCGTCGAGCGGATCGCTCATCGCATCGCCGTCATCTATGCCGGCCAGATCGTCGAGATCGGAGACGCGGCCTCGGTGCTGTCGGCGCCGAAACATTCCTACACGAAGAAGCTCATATCAGCGGTTCCGGCCATCGACCGGCGGCATGAGCGTTTCGAGGTCGACACACGCCAGGTGCCTTCCCTGGTGCGCCCGCAAGGGTTTGAGCCGGCGCCGGCGAGATGGGAGGAATTTGGGGTAGATCATATGGCGAGGGTGGAAGGGTGATGCATGGTGCCCTGGGCTCGGTTAGGTCGGCGGGACAGCACCCCCCTCTGTCCTGCCGGGCATCTCCCCCGCAAGGGGGGAGATCGGATGTCGCCTCGGCTTTCGCCAATCTCCGATGTTGGAAGGCTGGCGGGACATCAACTCTGCCAATCTCCCCCCTTGCGGGGGAGATGCCCGGCAGGGCAGAGGGGGGTGTGACGGAACTCGGCCTTTCAGGAGGCCCGCATTGACCAACCTCGCCCAGATCTTCGACCGCGCGTTCCAACCACTCGCAGCGGCAGTTGCCGCCAAGCGCATCCCCGGTGGCGTGCTCGGCATCGTTGACAGGAATGGCGACCGCATCACCAGGGCGATCGGCTCAGCCCAACTCGTGCCTAAGCAGCGACCGATGCGTGAGGAGACCTGGTTCGACCTGGCATCCCTGACCAAGGTGATCTTCACCATGCCGCGCATTCTGGCGCTGGCTCAGGACGGTGCCATCGATCTCGACGCACCACTCGTCTCGGTGCTGCCGGACCTTCGCCAATATGACGCGAGTGCCTGGGAGCGGAAGGTGACGTTTCGCCAGTGCCTCGGGCACCAGACGCCCTTCCCGGCCGTCGAACCGATCTACACTTACGGGCGCGACCCCGACTTGCTGCGCGCCTTCATCCTGCAACGGGAATGGCGGGCCCGCGATCCGGTCTATTCCGACATCAATTTCATCCTGCTCGGTTTTGCGCTCGAGCGGCTGTCGGGCAAAACCATCCGCGACATGGAGCCCGGTCCGGGCTTTGCTTGGTCCGCCGAGCCAGATCTCGCCGCTGCAACAGAAGACTGCACCTGGCGCCATCGGGTTCTGTCCGGCGAGGTTCACGACGACAATTGCGCGGCGCTGCAAGGCGCCGGCCATGCCGGCCTGTTCGGCACGGCGGCCTCGGTGCTCAATTTCGCCCAAGGGCTGCTGACCGGCGCATCCGAACGGTCGATCGCGCCGATGCGCACGCCCTTGTCCGCCACCCGCACCCATGGTTGGGAGCGTCCTTATGACGGCTGGTCCGGCGGCGCCTTGTGCAGCCCGCAAACGATAGGCCACACCGGCTTTACCGGTACGGGGCTATGGATCGACTTCGACAAGGGAAAGGCCTGGACCTTGCTTACCAACCGGATCCATCCGACACGTCACTTCGACAGCGGAATCGTCGCGCTTCGCCAAGCGGTCGGCGATCTCATCAATGGAGTTCGATAATGGAATCCATCTGGGCCGTCGGCCTGATGACCGGCACCGTGCTGGACGGCAACATCGATGTCGCCCTGATCAAGACAGATGGCGAGCGCATCGACGATTTCGGCACCTACCGGCTGATGCCCTACCCCCCGTCGATCCGCTCGCTGCTGGAAGAGACGCTTAAGCAGGCGCGGGGCTGGAATTTTGCCGGACCGGAGCCGGCGATCTTCCGCGAGGCCGAGGAGGCGCTGACGCGCGCGCAATCGGCGGCGGTCAAGGAGCTCGTAGAAGGTTATGGGATGACGATGACGGATATCGGCGTCGTCGGCTTCCACGGCCAGACCGTACTGCATCGCGCGCCGCAAATCGGCCGGCTCGGCCAGACCCGGCAGCTCGGCGACGGCGAATTGATGCATGCGATCCTCGGCACCAAGGTTGCCTACGATTTCCGCTCTGCCGACATGCGCGCCGGAGGACAGGGCGCGCCGTTGGCGGCCGCCTATCACACCGCGCTGATGCGCAGCGCCGGCGCCAGCGGCGAGGTGGCCGTGCTGAACCTCGGCGGCGTCGCCAACATCACCTGGTGGGACGGCGGCGACAAT
Source organism: Mesorhizobium sp. B1-1-6 (assembly GCF_006443035.1). Classification (NCBI taxonomy): domain Bacteria; kingdom Pseudomonadati; phylum Pseudomonadota; class Alphaproteobacteria; order Hyphomicrobiales; family Phyllobacteriaceae; genus Mesorhizobium; species Mesorhizobium sp. B1-1-6. The sequence goes on from NZ_VFWR01000012.1 coordinate 19,347, forward strand.
GTCGTTGCCTTCGACACCGGCCCCGCCAACGCGCCGCTCAACGATTTCATCAGGTCGAAGGGGCTCGGCGAAATGGACCGCGACGGCGCGCTTGGCCGGGCGGGAACGGTCGACGAAGCCCGGCTCGCCAAGCTGCTGCAACACCCCTATTTGACCAAACCCTATCCGAAATCGCTGGACCGTTTCGACTTCGGCGCCACCATGGCGGATGGCCTGAGCGCCGAGGACGGCGCCGCGCTTTTGACCGCCTTCACCGCCGCCGCGGTCGGCAAGGCACTCGATCTTCTGCCGAGCCGCCCGAAAAGACTGGTGGTCAGCGGCGGCGGCCGCCACAACCCGACGATGATGGCAATGATCGCCAGCCGCGCCGGTGTCGAGGTGGTGCAAGCCGAAAGCCTCGGCTGGAGCGGCGACGCGGTGGAGGCGGAGTGTTTTGCCTTTTTGGCGGTGCGCGTGCTGCGCGGCCTGCCGATCAGTTTCCCCAGCACGACGGGCGCGCCGCAGCCGATGCGCGGCGGACGGCTGGCCGGTTGATCAGCCCGCCGACAGTTTTTTCTGCAGGAAGACGCGGCTGCGGCCGACGGGGAAATCGGCGAGTGTTCCGAAGGGCTGATAGCCCTGGCGCCGATAGACCCTGGCGGCGTTGGGGTTGAAGGTGTCGATCCAGGCGTTCTGGCAGCCGCGCGCCATCGCCTCCTTCTCAGCCGCGTCCAGCATCGTGCCGGCCATGTGCCGGCCGCGCAGCCTTTCGTCGACCCACAGCCATTGCACGTAGAGCCAGCCCCAGGCGGTGTAGCCCGAAATGCCCGCGACAATCGCGCCGGCTTCATCACGCACGAATACCGCAAGGGCCTTCCTTTCGGAAGCGGCGACATCGCCGTCGTTGAACGCCATCAACCGCTCGCCGAGAAAGGCGAGCTCCTCGGGCAAGGGGGTTGCCGTCGTTTCAAGTGTCGTGATCATGGCTCATCCGAAATGCGCAACGGGAGACGAACAGAGTTACGAAGGCCGGAGCGCCTGCGCAACGCCTATGTCCGTCCCCGAACAGGGTGCCGGTCCGGGTCGCCACCATTGCGGAATTCGGAGGCGGAAATGCCGTAGCGCTTGAGCTTGTCGTAGAAAGTCTTGCGCGGCACGCCGAGTGCGTCGATGGCCCCGCGCACGTCGCCGGCATGATCGCGCAAAGCCTCGCGGATGAGTTGCGCCTCGTAGCGGCCGACCCGTTCGGGCAGCGCCGCCGAGGGCTCCGGCAAGCGCGCGGACGTTGCCCTGGCCTCCTCGTCGGGCCCGAGGCCAAGCGCGACCCGGTCGGCAAAATGCGCGAGCTCGCGCACATTGCCGGGCCAGTCATGCGACTGGAGATGGTCGCTCACCGCGGCATTCACGGCCGCGACAGGACGGCCGAAACGCTGCGAGGCGTTACCCAGGAAATGCCCGAACAGCAGCGGGATGTCGCCGCGCCGCTCGCGCAGCGGCGGGATGCGCAGCGTCACGACGTTGAGGCGGAAATAGAGATCCTCGCGAAAATCGCCGCGCTGGTCCGGCCGGCCTAGATCGACCTTCGTTGCCGCGACGACCCGCAGATCGAGGCGGCGCGTTTCGTTGGAGCCGAGCGGGGTGAGGCTGCGCGTTTCCAGCACCCGCAGCAGCTTGACCTGTAGCGGCGGCGGCATGGATTCGATTTCGTCGAGGAACAGCGTGCCGCCGCTCGAATGCTCGATGCGACCGATCCGCCGCCGCTGCGCCCCGGTGAACGCACCCGGCTCGTGGCCGAACAGCTCGCTCTCGATGACGGTCTCCGGCAGGGCACCGCAATTCAGCGCCACGAAAGGCTTGGCGCGGCGCCGGCTCCATCGGTGCAGGAGATCCGCCACCACCTCCTTGCCGGTGCCGGTCTCCCCTTCCACCAGCACGTCGACATCCATGTCGGCGATCTGGCGCAAGGTCTCGCGAAGGCGGCGGATGGCGGGCGCCTCGCCGATCAGCGGCAGGCCGTCGGCGGCCTGCGCGGCGGCCTCGTGCAGCCGCCGGTTCTCCATCACCAGCCGCCGCTTTTCGCTTGCCCGCTTCAGCGCTTCGACAAGGCGCTCGCCGGCATAGGGTTTCGGGATGAAATCGTAGACGCCATCCTTGAGCGCGGCCACCGCGAGATCAATATCGCCATGTCCGGTGACCAGGATCACCGGTATGTCGATGTCGATCGCCCTGATCCGATCGAACAGCTGCAAACCGTTCATGCCGGGCATGCGGATGTCGCTGACCACCACGCCCTGAAAATCCCGGTCGACGGCGGCAAGCGCTGCCTCCGCGGCCTTGAACGCGATCACGCCGAAGCCGGCAAGCTCGAGCAATTGCGTGGTGGCGTGAAGCAGATCCGCGTCGTCTTCGACGAGCGCGACCAGCCCTGATCCCTCAGTCATTCAATTCGCCTCAGATCTATGGTGAAGGATGCGCCTTTCGTGCTGCCCGGATCGAGGCGCAGCGTGCCGCCCAGTTCCTGGGCGATCTCCTGCGAGATCACCAGACCGAGGCCAAGCCCCTTTTCCTTTGTGGTCTGGAACGGCATGAACAGATTGCCGGCCGCTTCCGGCCCGAGGCCAGGTCCATTGTCGCGCACCGAAACCAGCACCCTGTCGTCGCGCTCGGCAAGCTCGATCTCGATGCGCGGATCGGGCCGGTCCTTCAGGGCATCCAGCGCATTCTGCAAGAGATTGACCAGGATCTGCTCCAGCCGGATTCGGCTGGCCATGACCGTCGGCGAGGCGGTGCCGCGCGGCTTGACGACGGTCACGCCGGAATCGCGGATGCGGCCGGACAGGAGCGACAGCGCGCCGTCGATCGCTTCGCGCACGGGCAATGGCGAGGCGGCGACGCCTGGTCGCCGCGCGAAGGTGCGCAGCGTGCTGGTGATGGCGCCGATGCGCTCGGTCATCGACACGATCGATGTCAGGTTGCCCGAGACGGATTCGACCTTGCCGCCATGCAGGAAGCGGCCGGCATTCTCGGCGTAGGTGCGTATCGCCGCCACCGGCTGGTTGATCTCATGCGCGACGCCGGCGGCGATCTGGCCGAGGATGGAAAGCCGGTTGGCCTGGGCGAGGTCGTCGCGCAGCCGGCGAACCTTGGCCTCGGCGTTTTCGCGCTCGGCGATCTCGCCGGCAAGGGCCGTGTTGGAGCGGGTCAGTTCCGCCGTTCGTGTGCTTACCCTGCTCTCCAGCTCGGCATTCATGCGCGCCAGCGCTTCCTGCCTCAGGCGGCGCGCACGGCGGCGCCTGAGAAGCACGTAGGCAAGCAAACCCGTTAACAGCAACGCCAGCAGCGTGGTCAGGCGCGCCGTGTTGACGGCCGACGTCAAGGCGGCATCGGCAGGTGTGAGCAGCCACAGACGCCAGCCGGGAACGGCGCCGGGCAGGTCCTGCACCACTTCGACGAACTGGCGCGATTTTCCGGCATTGTCGATTGTCGCCAGGCCGTCACCGGCACCGCGTCGTATCGGCAGCGGTTCGAAGCCGGTTTCGGCGAGTTGAAGCTGCGCGTGGGCTGTCGCGGCATCCGCGGCCGAGAGCGGCGCAAGCGCGTGGAACCGCCACTCGGGCCGGCTGGTCGCCAGCACGACACCGCGCTCGTCGGTGACGAAGACGACAAAGCCGCTGGAGCGCCAATTGGCTTCGACGCCGTCGAGTTCGACCTTCAGTACGGCGACGCCGAGCGGCGTCTTGCCGTCATCGACGCGGCTGGCGAGATAAAGTCCCGGCCTGCCGCTGATCGTGCCGAGGCCATACTGGCTGGCGGCGCCCTTGGTCATGGCGTCGGTGAAATAGTGGCGGAAATTGTAGTCGATGCCGACGAAGCTGCCCGGCTCGCCGGCGTTGCTGGCCGATATCGCGATGCCTGCCGTGTCGATGACATAGATGGCGGATGCCGAGGCGTCGGCGGCAATGGCGCGGAGCTTGTCGTCGAGCGCTGTCTCTTGCGTTTTGCCGGCCCGGCGCAACGCGTCGCGCACCGCATCGTCGCGTGCCAGCACCAAGGGAACGAGACGCTGCTTTTCGATTTCGCCGGTCAAGGTGCCCGCCGCCAGCGGCAAGGCTGCCAGTGCTCCGTCGCGGAGATCGCCGGCAGCCTGGTTGGCGGCAAGGCGCCCGGCAATCGCGACCGCCCCCGCCAGCATTGCCAGGGCGACCAGGAGAATGAGCCAGCGGCCGTCACGCAGCCTGGCCATCGCTTCGCGCAGCAGGTCGCGGCCGGCGAATTCCGGGGATGCGCTATCGATGTCTGCCTGCGGCGTCTGCCCTCTCCACCGTTCGCTGTTCAGCAGCCACTGTAATGCGAAACTCCGCCCAGGCAAACAAGGGTGAGTGCGGAAATCCGCACAGGCCTCCATTGAAACGGGGACAAAACCGCCGGAAATCCAGGGTTCCGGCCTTTTCTCGATCTGGCACGGCGCTTGCAAAACTCTCGACAGCGGCGAGCGACCGGAGCGCCGCGATGGGAGAAGTCTTGCGGGGCGGCGCGTGCCGTTCCCTCCGGCCAGGGAGATAGCAGATGCACATGGCAGACCAATCACGCGCGCCCGCCGCGCAGCGCAAGCCGCTTTACGCCCAACTCTACGTGCAGGTGCTGGTGGCGATCACCGTCGGTATCCTGCTCGGCCATTTCTATCCGTCGCTCGGCGAGAGCATGAAGCCGCTTGGCGACGCCTTCATCAAGCTGGTCAAGATGATCATCGCCCCGGTTATCTTCCTGACGGTCGCCACCGGCATCGCCGGCATGAGCGACCTGCAGAAGGTAGGCCGCGTCGCCGGCAAGGCGATGCTCTACTTCCTCACCTTCTCGACACTGGCGCTCATCATCGGCCTGATCGTGGCCAATGTCGTGCAGCCCGGGGCCGGCTTCAACATCGACCCGGCGATGCTCGACGCCGCGACCGTCAACAGCTACGCCGCCAAGGCGCACGACCAGTCGGTCACCGGCTTCCTGATGAACATCATCCCGACGACCATCGTCGGCGCCTTCGCCGACGGCGACATATTGCAGGTGCTGTTCTTTTCGGTGCTGTTCGGCATCGCGCTGGCCCTGGTCGGCGACAAGGGCGCGCCGGTGCTCAATTTCCTGCAGGCGCTGATGGCGCCGATGTTCAAGCTGGTCAGCGTGCTGATGAAGGCAGCCCCGATCGGCGCCTTCGGTGCCATGGCCTTCACCATCGGCAAATACGGCATCGGCTCGGTCATCAACCTCGCCATGCTGGTCGGCACCTTCTACATGACCGCTTTCCTGTTCGTGTTTATCGTGCTGGGCGCCGTCTGCCGCTACAACGGCTTCTCCATCCTGTCGCTGATCCGCTACATCAAGGAGGAGCTGCTTCTGGTGCTGGGCACCTCGTCTTCGGAAGCGGCACTGCCCTCGCTGATGGAGAAAATGGAGAAGGCCGGCGCGAAGCGCTCGGTGGTCGGGCTGGTCATCCCGACCGGCTATTCCTTCAACCTCGACGGCACCAACATCTACATGACGCTGGCCGCGCTGTTCATCGCGCAGGCGACGAACATCCACCTCTCCTTCGGCGACCAGATCCTGCTGCTCCTGGTGGCGATGCTTTCCTCCAAGGGGGCGGCCGGCATCACCGGCGCCGGCTTCATCACCCTTGCCGCCACGCTTTCGGTGGTGCCGGCCGTGCCTGTCGCCGGCATGGCGCTGATCCTCGGCGTCGATCGCTTCATGTCGGAATGCCGGGCGCTGACAAACTTCGTCGGCAACGCGGTAGCGACGCTGGTGGTGGCGCGCTGGGAAGGCGAACTCGACGAGGCCAAGCTGGCCAGAGCGCTGGCGGGAACGGCCGACGACAGGCTGCCGGCGGACATCGTTCCAGCCGAGTAGTCCGCACGGTCGCACAGCGATAGCAAATGGCCGGAGGCATCGCCGCCTCCGGCCGTTTTTCGTGTGCTCACCCGTGTGAGGCAGCAGGACGCGCACGCCGCGCAGCTTGAGCTCGGCCATCAGTGTCCGCCCTCGTGTCCGGGATATCTGCTTGGCCCTTCGACAGGCACGCGGGCCGTGCCGTCGTCGAACAGGACAAGGCTCGCCGCGCCGATCAGCCCGGCGTGGCGGCCGAGCTGGGCCTGAACCACCGGCACGTCGCGATAGGCGCGCATGGCGCGCTGGCGGATGGTCGCCTCTATTGCCGGAGCCATCAGATCGAGGCCATTGGCGATGCCGCCGCCGACGACCAGCACGTCGGGCGAATAGAGATGCAGGAGGTTGGTGAAGCCGACGCCGAGCCAGCGCGCTTCCTCCTCGAGCAGGGCCAGGGCGAGATCGTCCTGCAGCCGCGCCGCATCGACGACATGGCGGCCCGTCACCTCGCCGTTGGCCGAGAGGCGGCGCAGCGTCGAGCCGTCGAAGGCCGACGTCGCGGCATTGGCGCGGCGGCCGAGCGCGGTGCCCGAAGCGATGGCCTCGAAACAGCCGACGACACCGCACATGCAGCGCTCGCCTTCATCGGTGATGGTCATATGGCCGATCTCGGCGGCAAGGCCGCGGCGGCCGTGCAGGATGCGCCCGTCGACGACGACGCCGCCGCCTATGCCGGTCGAGACGGTGACGAAGACGAGCGAACGGGCGCCGTGGCCGGCGCCGAAGCGCCACTCGCCGAGCGCTGCCGCATTGGCGTCGTTCTCCAGCCGCACCGGCAGGCCGAGCCGCCGCTCGAGAATGTCGGCGAGCGGCACGTCCAGCCAGCCGGCAAGCGTCGGCGGCCCGACGGCGATGCCGGCCAGCGGATCGAGCGGTCCCGGCGCGCCGACGCCGACGCCAAGGATGGCGAGCGCCGGCGCCTCGGCATGGATGGTCGCGGCGAGAGCCTCGATCTGGCCGATCACCACTTCGGGACCGGCCTGCGCCTGCGTCGGCACCGCCGCGAATGCCAGTATCTTGCCATCACGGTCGACCAGGGCGGCACGAAGCTCGGTGCCGCCCAGATCGATCGCGAGAGCGGCCTCGTTGCTCATGCCGCGACTTTCAGCCCGTGCAGCCAGCCGATGCGGCCGGCCAGATCCTTGTCACCGAAGGCGAGCGAACCAAGAACCACGGTCTCGGCACCCGCGGCACGCAGCAGCGGCACCGTCTCGTGGCGGATGCCGCCGTCGGCGGCAAGAACCACGTCCGCCTCGCGGCCGGCTTTCCTCAGGATGGCGCGGGCAGCGCCCAGCCTGTCACAGGCTTTCTCCGAAAGGCCTTGCCCCTTGACGCCGATCGCGGTTCCCAGAAGCGTGACGAACGCGACTTCGGACACGAAGGGCCTCACCGCTTCGACGGACGTTTCCAGCCGCAGCACGACGCCGGCTTCGGCGCCAAGTTCGCGCGCCAGCCGCACGGCGCGCAATCCTGCTTCGCCATTCTCGGCATGGACGCTGATCATGTCGGCGCCGGCCTCGATGAATTGGCGCGTCTGTTCCTCGACGATTGTCCCGTCGACCATCAGATGGACATGGATGGGCTTGGCCGTCAGTTTGGCAATACGGGCGACCAGATCGGGAAAGAACAGGAAGGACGGCGCGAAGTAGCCGTCAGCGACATCGATGTGGTGAAGATCGACATAGGGTTCGATGCGCCTGAGGTCGCTCTCGAAATTGGCGAGATCGGCCGACCACAGCGAGAATTCGGCGATCAGACGATCGCGCGGCAATGCGGCGATGGCGGCCGGGCCTGAAAGGAGTTTCGAGATCATGACTGGTCCTGGTTGTTGAAATTTTTATCGAGAAAGCCGCCGATCGCGGCACGGATTTCGGCGAAGTGGCGATCCTTGTCGGTGGCCTTCGGTGTCACCTCGGTGAAGATCGCGTTGAGGATTGTCTTCGCCAGTTCGCGCGCAATCGCCAACGGATGGACGAGATCGGTACCGCTGCCGATGACCAGTGTGGGGACAGCGAGCGAGCCGGCCACGCCACGCGAGACGCCGGGTCCATCGCCGGCGACTGCCTGCATCATTTCGGCGAAGTCCGCTGCATTGTCGCGTTCGAAGAAACCGAGCAAGGACGCCAGATTGTCGGGTGCCTCGGCGCGGAACCGGGCCGCCGTGGCCGAAGCGGCAAAGACGGCGCGCGCCTCGTTCGGCGGACGGTTTCGGATGAGCTCGGCCACTGCCGCATAGGGACGCATGTTTTCAGGGGCCGCGTCGAAGGCCCAGGCAGGCCGGACCAGCACCAGGCCGCTGACGCGCTCGGGATGCCGGACGGCCAGGCGCAGCGCGATCGCCGCACCCATCGAGATGCCGCCGGCGACGAAGCGTTCGATGCCGGCCGCATCGGCGGCGGCCAGCACGTCGTCGGCGAACATGGCGATCGAAAAGGGGCGCTTATGGCCGGCACCGGAGCCGCCTTGGGCCCGGCATTCGACGGTGAGCCGGCGTCGCGACGGGCTGTCGGGAAAATTCTGCGCCACCTGGGCGGCATCACCGCCGAGACCGTGCTGGAAGACGACGGAAAGCCTGCCTTGCTCCGTGTCGAAGATACGAAGCGCAGCATCGTCGCGAAGCATGGTCGTCGGTGCGACGCTCATCGGAGCAGGCGGCGCAGAAAGGCGGCAACGGCGGGAGCTTCGTCGGCCGACAGTCCGTGCGTGACAAGCGGGCCATCGAATTTCACAGTGTTCAGCCGCGCGACGAAATCCGGAAAATCGACAATGCCCTCCCCTGTTGTGGCAAAGCGGCCGTCGGCATGCCGGTCCTTGGCATGCGCCATGGCTATATGGGCAGCGGCCTCGTCGATCGCCGCCGCGACGATGGCGCGCGCCTCCTCCGGCGTCGTATGCTCGAACAGGTTCGCCGGATCGAGCACGATCTTCAGATGCTTCGAGCCCATGTCGGCGATCAAGCGGGTGGCATCCTTCGCCGAGGTGACGATGTTGGCCTGTTCGGGCTCGATGCCGAGATCGACGCCTGCGCCTTCGGCCAGCGCCAGCGCCTTTTCCATCTCAGTGGCCATGTCGGACCAGGCGGCCGGTGTGGCGTTGTCGGGATGATAGGCCCATTGGTCGGCTGCATTGCGCGAGCCGGTGCAGAGCGTGACCAGCGGAATGTGGAGGGCGGCGGCTGTATCGATGACGACGGCAAGGCGGCGAAGACCATCATCGCGCACCGCCTTGTCTGGATGCGCCATGTTGTAGGTGCCCGACAGGGCGGCGAGCGATACGCCTGTTGATCGGGCGGCGGCGCGAATGGCCGAAATGGCTGCGTCCGGCACCGCATCGGGCATCGACGGCAGGCCGGCGCAAGCGAGATTGAATTGCGTCGTCTCATAGCCCGCCTGCCGCACTGCTTCCAGCACAACAGCCGGCTCGGTGCCCGCAAAGGTCTTGGCGAAGACGCCGAGACGCATCAGACCGCACCCGAGACGGAAGCGAGCTCGATCCGCTCGCTGGTCTCGACAGAGCGGGCAATGGCGACCATGGCGCGGATCGAGGCAATGCCGTCCTCGACATTGGCGCCGCGCATCGGCGCGCCGTTCAGCACCGTGTCGGCGAGACCTTCCAGTTGGCGGCGGAAGAAATGGCCGTCGGCGCCGAGCGGTTTTCGCGAGGTCGCGTCCTTCTCATGGAAGATATCGACCTCGCTGGCGCGGAAGTACCAGGGATTGAACGTCTTGGCGATGACGGAGCCGTTCTCGCCATAGAGCTGGAAACCCTCGTGCCAGTCCATGCGTACGGCGACGGTGAGATCGAGATGGCCGAGCGCGCCGCTGGCGAACTCGGTCTCGACGAACCAGCAATAGGCGCCGAAGCGTTCGTTGAGACGGGCGCGTACGGCCGTGATCTCGCCGCAGAGGAAGCGGGCCGTATCGACGAGATGCGAGCCGTGCGCCAGCATGAAATACTGCCGGAGATCCGCCTTCGGATTGCCGGACGGTTTCTTCGCCAGCTTGCTGGTGACAGGCAGCGGCTGCACCGCATCCGTGTTGGTGTAGCGGTGGGTGGAATCGCAATACCAGGCCTTCAGCGCCAGCACCTCGCCCATTTCGTCGCGGACGAAGTCGCGCGCCGCCTCCAGCGCCGGATCGAAGCGTTTCATGTGGCCGACCTGCAGGATCCTGCCGGAGCGTTTCACCGCCGCCGCCAGCGCCTCGCCTTCCTCGACCGAAGTTCCGATCGGCTTTTCGCACAGCACATGCTTGCCGGCGTCGAGCGCCTTGATCGACATCGGCACGTGATAGGCGTCCGAGGTGGCGACGATGACCGCTTCCAGCTCCGGATCGGCGAGCATCTCGTCATAGTCGGCATACATCTTCCGCGGCTCATAGCTGACGCCCATGCGGGCGAGCAGGTCGGGTGCGGCGTCGCAGATGGCGTAGAGGTCGGCATTGCCTGCCTTGACGCAGGATTCCAGATGCGCGAACTGCGCGATGGGGCCGCAGCCGAGCACGCCGACCCTGAGGCGCCTGTCCTGTTTCCTGATCATCGTCTCAGGCTCCGTAGCCGCGCATCGTCTGGCGGTTGGTCTTGACCGCGCCGGCAGGATCGGCGGCGGCCGTGTCGGATTCTTCCTCAAGCACCAGCCAGCCGTTGAAGCGCGGCGCCCTACCGACGATCTCGATCACTTCACGGGTGTCGCAGACGCCTTTACCCAGCATCGCCCAATCGCCCTTGGCGTCGACGTCCTTCAGATGGATGTAGCGGATGCGGTCGCGGTAGGTGGTAAGCGTATCGGCCATGTCCTTGTGGCCGCGCAATATGTGGCCGGTATCGGGCACCCAGCCGACCAGGTCGGGTTCGAGCAAGGCAAAGATCGCGTCGTAGTCGGCGCGGTCGAACAGCAGCGTGTTGTGGTGCGAACTCGGATGCACTGCGACCTGGACGCCGGCCTTTCGCCCGATCTCGCCGGCCCTGTTGTAGACCTCCGCGGCGATAGCGAATTTGTCGTCGCGCGAGCCGTTGGAGACGACGGTCGCCGAGCCCATCGAGACTAGCGCACCTGGGAAGGCGGCAGCGAAATCGATCCAGCGCCTCGCGGCTTCGAGGTCGGCGCCGATCTCGTCCTTCAGCGTGAACCCGCTTTTCGAACCGAAGGCGAAGGAGACCAGCGTCAGGCCGGATGCTCCAAGCGCCGCGGCGAACTCCGTCGGTTTGCCTGCATAGCGGCCGATCATGGTGTCGGTGATCTCGATGCCGGCATAGCCGCCATCGGCGATCGCCTTCAGGAGATCGTTGGGGCCGCCGGTCCAGGCCTTGCCGAGCATCTCCCAGGTGAAGGTCTGGCAGCCGACCTTGAGCTTCGTCTTCGTCATGTCGTTCATTCCTTGACGCCGCCCTGGGTTTCCTTGGCGCCCCTGGGTTTCGCATGGTCTATAAAAATTTTACGCGCGTCAATATTCAATATGTTGTATAGCGGCTACGAGGAATGATCCATTGGCGGGCAACGGATCGGGCAGAGCGTGGCCGCATCGGAGGAACGACAAGAAAATGCACGGACAATCGAAGACGAAGCTTGGGATCGGCGTCGTCGGATGCGGCAACATCTCGATGACCTACCTGCGCAATGCCGCGCTTTTCGGCGGCATCGAGCTGCGCGCCTGCGCCGACATCTCGGCCGACATGGCTACCTTGCGCGCCAAGGAATATGGCATTCGTGCGCTCGGCGTCGATGCGATGCTGGCCGATCCCGAGATCGATCTCGTCCTCAACTTGACCATCCCGGCGGCACATTTCGACGTCTCGTTTTCGGCGCTTTCGGCGGGCAAGCATGTGTTTACCGAAAAGCCGCTGGCGACCTCGGCCAGCGACGGGCGCCGCTTGGTGTCGGAGGCGGCCAAGCGGGGGCTGCTGCTCGGCTCGGCCCCCGACACTTTCCTCGGCGCCGCCGGCCGGCGGGCGCGCCGCCTGATGGACGATGGCGCCATCGGCCGCGCCGTGACCGGCACAGCCTTCATGATGGGCCGCGGCATGGAGCACTGGCACCCCAACCCACAATTCTACTACCAGCCGGGCGGCGGCCCGGTGTTCGACATGGGCCCCTACTATCTGACCATGCTGGTCAATTTGCTCGGTCCCGTCCAACGCGTCATGGCAATGGCGACGCTGGGCCAGCAGGAGCGGCTGATATCAGCCGAGGGACCGTTCAAGAACACGACCTTCAAGGTCGGCACGCCGACCAACGTGCTGTCGCTGCTCGAATTCCGGTCGGGCGCGACAGTCACCTTCGGCGCCTCATGGGACGTTTTCAAGCACTCCAACCATCCGATCGAACTGCATGGCACGGAGGGCTCGCTGCGCCTGCCCGACCCCGACACGTTCGGCGGCACCGTGTCCTTGTCCGAGCGCGGCGCCGAGTGGAAGGATTTCCCCAGCGAGGGCGAACTCTACGGCGCCCGCAACTGGCCCTATGCCGCGCCCGACCGCGCCAATTATCGCATGCTCGGCGTCGCCGACCTTGTGCGTTCGCTCGCGACAGGTGCCACGCCCCGGGCGTCCGGCAATCTGGCGCTGCATGTGCTGGAGATCATGGAGGCGATCCTGCACTCCGGCGAAACGAAAAACCCGGTCGCCATTGCTGGCGATGTCGTCCAGCCGGCCCTACTCTCGGAGGACGAGGCGCGCGGCCTGCTCGCCTAGATGCAATCATGACGGAGATTGCGATGACGCTCGATCCTGATGCTCTGCGTGCCCTGGAAATCGGCCGCGCGGCCGGCGGTGCGCCGTTCGAGAACGGCAGCGTGGCGGCGGCGCGGGCCGCCTACAACGCTTCGTTCCCGGCGCAGCAGGGCGAACATGAGCCGGTCGCGGCGACGTCGCAGCGGCAGATCGACGGACCGAACGGCCCGGTTCCGATCCGCATCCATCGCGGCATCGGCGCACCGCGAACCGGCGCGCGCGCCGTGCTCTATCTGCATGGCGGCGGCTGGGTCATCGGCAATCTCGATTCGCATGACGAGATCTGCCGCTGGCTGGCCAATCTGGCCAATGCCCTCGTCGTCTGCCCCGATTATCGACTGGCACCAGAGCACAAATTCCCCGCCGGGCTCGAAGACTGCGCGGCAGCGCTCCGCTTCATCGCGCAAGACGCCGGGGAGCTCGGCATCGATCCTGCCCGTATCGCCGTTGCCGGCGACAGCGCCGGCGGCAATCTTGCCGCCGTGCTGGCACTGCTCGCCCGCGATGGGCAAGCACCGCCGCTTGCCGCCCAGATCCTGATCTATCCCAACACCGATGCCCGCCAGACGGCGGACAGCTACCGCCGTTTCGGCAACGGCTTTGGACTGACCGCCGCCACCATGGCCTGGTTCCGCGACCACTATGTGCGCACCCCGGACGACATCAAGGACTGGCGCGTTTCGCCGCTGCTGGCACCGAGCCTTGCAGGCGCGGCGCCGGCGTTTGTCGTGACCGCCGGTCACGATATCCTGGCCGACGAAGGGACCGCCTATGGCGAACGCCTGCTTGCTGAAGGGGTGCCGCTGGTCCTGCGGCACTGGCCGGGCCAGATCCACGGCTTCGTCTCGATGGGCCGCTACATTCTCGCCGCGCGGCAAGCGATGAGCGAGGCCGCGGCCTGGCTCCAATTGCAGACGCGCGCTCAGGCCGACTGACGCATCACCAGGGTCGCGCCGAGCTTGACGTTTCGCACGAGGTCATGCGCGGGCGGGCGGGCCTCGTCGAGCAAGGCCAGCAAGATCTCGACGCTGCGGCCGGCCATTGCGGCGAAGTCCTGCGCCATGGTGGTGAGCGGCGGACAGGTGTAGCGGCTCAACGGGTGGTCGTCATGGGCGGCGACACGGAAGTCGCAATCGGGCTTGCGGCCGATCTTCAGCCCGCGCGTGAAAGCGGCCGACATGATGCCGAAGGCGAGCCGGTCATTGGCGCACAGGATGGTGCGACCAGGCAGGCCTCCCTTGTCGAGCGTCCTTTCCATCCATTCATGGCCGATCCGCTCGAAGTCCCAGGTGTAGTCGCGCGCCGCGTTGATGACGACAGGCTCAAGGCCGGCGGCCCGCATCGTCTCGATATAGCTTTGCAGTCGCTCGCCCGAATTGTGGTTGACGTGCGGGATGTCGACATACACCGGCGGCTCGCCGGACCGGCAGAGATAATCGACCATGATCGACGTGCTCTGGTGGTTGTCGTTGCCGACGAAGGGCGTGTCACCCTCGATATAGGTGTCGAAATAGACGATCGGGATGTCTTTGCCCATCCGTTCGAAGACGCCCGGCTCGGAGACCGATCCCAGCGGGGCCACGATGGCGCCGGCCACCTTCAGCGAGGTGAGCGTCTTGACCGATTCCGACTCAAGCCTGGGCGAACCGTGCGAGGAGATGACGATCGGCCAAAAACCCTCGTCGCGGCAGCGCAGTTCAATGCGGCTGACCATCTCGGCATAGAACGGATCGGTAATCGCCGGCACGACGATGCCGACATTGCGGGTGCGCTTGCGGTTGAGATTGCGGGCGAAGAGGTTCGGCTGATAATCCGAGGAGCGAAGCGCGGCCTCGATGCGGGCGCGCGTCGCCGGCTTGACGCTCGTCGGATCATCGAAATATTTCGACAGGGTCGGCCGTGACACGCCGCACGCCCGGGCGAAGTCATCCATCGTGCGGTGCGTCTTTTCCGCCATCGATATTCAGGGTCCCTTGCCCTCGCCCGCCGCCCCGGCCGACACCAGTCACGCGGCCGTTGCCTGGAAGCAGCAATGCTCGACCGAACTTGTCCAGTCAAGTTTTAACGGTTCCCAATAGATCGCAGAGTCATTACGCGCGTCAAATTATTTATTTACGCTTTCAAAGCAACACTGGAGCTTCGGAAGGAAGCCAAGGGGATAGGCCCGGGTCTTGCATCGACGATGATAAGTTCGCATTGGGCGCATCCATGGGCGGGAGGCGTCCGCGACGCCTCCCGCCCCGAACATCATTCGCCCCGCATCGTCGCCTGGAAGGCCGGCAGGTGCTTTTTCTGTGCTTCCAGCATGCGTTCGCGGTAGACGCCGTAGATGACATCGGTGTCGTGCAGGGTCACGCCCGCGATCGTCGGCGAGGCGAAGACCGGCAGTTCGATGCCGCGCTTGGCGAGCTGCTCGGCGGTACGCGCGACCAGCTCATGCGCCAGGATCATGGCGAGCACCGTCGAAGAGCCGGAGACCGGACGGCTCCAGCCCTCGACCGGCACGATCGCATCCTCGATCGGCGAGCAGGTGTCGATGACGAGATCGGCCGCGTCGGCCAGTCGCTTGCCGGAGGAGTGCGTCGCGGGCTTGTCGAGATTGTTCTTGCTGGTGACCGCAACGACGAAGATGCCGCGCTTCCTGGCATAGAGCGCCGTATCGATGCCGGAAGAGTTGCGGCCGCTGTGGCCGAAGATGATGATGGAGTCACCCTTGTTGAGCGGCTGATGATCCAGGAATTTTTCGGCGTATTTCTCGGTGCGCTCCAGCCACAGCAGCTCACGCACGCCGCCGGCGCCGAGCACATTGTGCCACATCACGCGCGGGTCCGTCAGCGGGTTGAAACCGACATAGCTGCCGTAACGCGGAAACACTTCCTGCACCGGCAGCACCGAATGGCCTGAACCGTAGAGATGGATCAGACCGCCGCCTTCAAGCGAGTCGGCAAAGCGGCTGGCTGCCTGGGCAAAGGCCGCTTCATTGGTTTTCGCTGCCTGGTCGATGAGGGCGGCGAGACGGTGAATGTAGAGGTCGGACACGTGGGTACTCCTGTTAGTGTCTGCTTGGGTGATGATGGATCAGCTTCGCGGATTTGACGGGACGCGCCCGGCGCGCAGCGTCGAGCGTATCTCGTAGCGGTCGCCACGCATGATGGAGACGGTGAACTCGAACGGACCGCGCTCGTCGGTGGCGATACGCTCGACCACGAAAGCCGGACTGCCGATCGGCAGATCGAGCAGCTCGGCATCCGCCGCGCCAACCGCGCCGACGCGATAATTCTCGCGCGCCGCCACCGGCACGATGCCGTAGTGGCGCTCCAGCGCTTCGTACAGCGATCCCTGCAGCAGGCCGGCGTCGAGGAAGCCCGGCACACGTGCGGCTGAGAGCTGCGCCGTCTGGATGCCGATCGGTTCGTTGTTGCCGAGCCGCAGCCGCCGGATGCGCACCACCGGGTCACCCTCCTCAATCTCCAGCGCGCCGGCCGCTGCCGCATTGGCGGTGGTGAGGCTGCAATCGAGCAGGCGCGAGCCGGCAACGACGCCGATATTGCCCATCTCCTGAGTGAAGCTCGTCAGTTCGCGGGTGCCGGCGACGAGCGTGGTGGAGCGCACGAAGGTGCCGCGTCCGTGTTCGCGGCGCAGCAATCCGCTTTCCTCCAGATTGCGCAAAGCGTGGCGCAGCGTGATGCGGCTGACCCCGAACAGCGCGCCCAGCCGGTCTTCGGCCGGGATCTGGTCGCCCGTCGCCCATTCGCCGCTCTTGACGATGGCGCGGATGGCCTCCTCGACCTGATACCAGAGCGGCTCGGGCCTTCTGCGATCCGGCTGCTGAAAACTGGCTTCACTCATCGGATCTGTCTCCACCCGCTTCCGGCCTGCCCGGCCACTGCCGCACCGACCAGGCCTGCGCCAGGGCCGAACGCGCCAGCCTTGAGAGAAATGCCGCGCAGATGCGGCGGCAGTTGGCGCCGCAGCGCGGCAAGCAGCGGCGGTCCGATGACGTCAAGCGCATCGGCAAGGCCGCCGGAAACCAGGATCACCTGGGGGTCGAGCAGCGCGACGGCGCCGGCAAGCGCGGTGCCCAGCCGGCGCGCCGGCAGCTCGAGCAAGGTCTGTGCCGCGAGTTCGCCCGCCTGGGCAGCCGCGATCAGCTGGCGGCCGCTGGCAAGGCCGACCTGACCGGCAAGCGCGTCAAGCGCACGGCCCGATGCAACGCGCTCCAGCCAGCCGCTGCGCTCCTCGCCATGGTCCTTGATGTCGGCGCAGGCCCAGCCGAACGAGCAGGCGCCGCCATGCGTGCCGGCGACGATGCGGTGGTTGGCGAGCACCGCCGAGCCTATGCCCGTGCCGATTGCCAGCAGGATCGCATCCGACATGCCCTTCGCGCTGCCTTCAACGGCTTCCGCCAGCAGGGCGATCTGCGCGTCATTGCCAACGGCGACGCGCAACCGCGGGAACAGCGCCGCGATGTCGACACCGTCGAGCCAAGGGAGATTCGGGATCCAGCGGCAGACCGACCCCTCGACGAGACCTGGCACCGCCAGGCCCAACGCCTTGACCGCGCCAGCCTCGGCGCAAAGCGCCGTGATACGGGCGACGAAGGCATCAAGGCTTGCCGGCGCCGGTTCGCGGCTCGGCCTCTCCAGCGCGCTGACATTGCCGGACTGGACGGCAGCGCGCAGATTGGTGCCGCCGAGATCGATGGCCAGAACCCGCGTCATCGGCGCCCTCCGGCAGCCGGCGGCGCGAACAGACCGCTGCCGGCGTTCCAGGAATGCGAGGCCGCCGCGAAGGCCTGCGCATGGCGCGTGCCGCGCAGGCAGCCACGCAGACGGTAGAGCGCGCTGTAGTAATCGACATAGGGGAAGCTGCTCAGGCCCCGCGCCAGCTCGTATTCATGCACCGCCTCGCTCCACGCCTCGAAGCCGTCGCTGACGTCGACCAGGTGCTCGGGGCGGAAACCGTCATCGTCCTCCCAGTTCTCGCCGAACAGCAGCAAGCCCGGCGTAAAGGCGGCATGGTCGCGCGCAACAGTCGGAAGGGCGGCGAAGAAGATGCCGGTCTGCGTCAGCTTGGCTGCGGCGCGATGGTCCTTGTGCCAGCTGCCGTGCCAATGGGTTATGACCACTTCCGGCTTCAGCTCGCGAATGACATCGCACAGTTTCAGCGCCGTCTCGTCGTCGGAAGGCAGGAAGGCGTCATGCAGGCCAAGATTGCGTATGGCGACGCCGAGGCGAGCGGCGGCCCTGCCCGCTTCCTCTTCCTTCTGAGCGCAATAGTGCTCGGGGATCAGGCACGGATGGCCCTGCTCGCCCATGCTCAGGTGCAGGAACGTCACCGTGGCGCCCCTCATTACGGCGGCCGCCGCCAGCGGTCCGGCGATCACCTCGGCATCGAAGGCATGCGCGCCGACGACCAGGATGGATTTGGCGGCATAGATCCTGTCCTCGATCATTTCATGCCTCCCCCGGCGCCTACGCCCTCTCGAATCTGGCGGGCGAGCAGACAATACATGATCAGGATCGGCGCCATGGAGATCGCCAGCGAGGCGAACACCAGGCCCCAATCGGTGCGGTACTGGC
This sequence comes from Mesorhizobium sp. B1-1-6, assembly GCF_006443035.1. NCBI lineage: Bacteria > Pseudomonadati > Pseudomonadota > Alphaproteobacteria > Hyphomicrobiales > Phyllobacteriaceae > Mesorhizobium > Mesorhizobium sp. B1-1-6. Next base: position 37,565 of record NZ_VFWR01000012.1, read on the forward strand.
CGACGAAGACGCTGATGGCCAGCGGCACGGTCTTGTAGCGGTCGTCGAAGATGAAGATCAGCGGGAAGAAGAAGTCGTTCCACACGGCGATCGCCGTGAAGATGGCGACGATCGACACCGCCGGCTTCACCATCGGCAGGATGATCTGGAACAGGATGCGGACCTCGCCGGCGCCGTCCATGCGTGCCGCCTCGTCGAGTTCGGAGGGCAGGACGCGCATGAAATTGGCGAAGATGAAGACGGCGAAGGGAATGCGGATCGCCGAATAGACGAGGATCAGTCCGGTCAGGGAATCCAGCAGGCCGAGATTGCGCATCAGCGTGAACAGCTCGACCGAGGCGAGCCTTATCGGCAGCATGATGCCGGACAGGAACAGGCCGAGCATGATGGCGTTCCAGCCCAGCCGGTAACGGCTGAGCGGATAGGCGGCCATGGCCGAGACGACGATGGTGAGGATGACCGTCCCGGCGGTGACGATCAGGCTGTTGATGAAATTGTGGCCGAGGTCGGCGCGCGTCCAGGCGTTGACGAAATTGTCGAAGGCCCAGCTTGCCGGCAGGCCGAGCCGGTTGTCGTAGATTTCGGCCGTCGACTTGAAGCAGGAGACGACGAGGATGTAGAGCGGCAGCAGCACGGCCGCCGTCCACAGGGCAAGCACCGTCCAGCCGGGCAGCCGCGAAAGCCGGCGCGAGATCACGGGATTGCCTGCCATGGTCAGCGCGCTCATAGCTGCACCGTGCGGCGGTCGAAGAAACGCAGCATCAACAGCGTGCCGACGCTGAGGATGAGGAACAGCATGGTGCCCAACGCCAGCGCCAGGCCGATGTCGGTGATGCCGACGGCGCCCTCCGCGCCGAAGGCCAGCCTGTAGAAATAGGTCACCAGCGTGTCGGTCGAATAGCTCGGATTGCCCTGCACGCCTTGCATCACATAGACGATGTCGAACTGGTTGAAGGTGTTGATAAAGGACAAAGTCGTCAGCGTGCCCAGCGCCGGCATCAGCAAGGGCAGCGCGACGGAGAACAGCATGCGCGCATTGCCGGCGCCGTCGAGTTTCGCCGCCTCGAAGATCTGGCCCGAAATCTGCCGCAGGCCCGCCGTGTAGATCAGCACCGGCAGGCCCATCCAGTTCCAGGCGTCGACGGCGACCAGCATGGCCAGCGCGGTGTGGCTGTTGCCAAGCACGGTCAGGCTGCCCTGGTGCAGGCCAAGCCCGTTCAGCGCCCATTCGACCACGCCGCCCGGCGCCAGGAGCAGGCGCCACAGCGCACCGACGATGACCGGGCTCAGCACCGCGGGGAAGAAAAAAACCGACTGGAAGAAGGCCGCACCTCGATCACGCAGGAACAGCAGCCAGGCGAACAGCAGTCCGATGCCGTTCTGGAAGACCATGATGCCGAAGAACCAGGCGGTGTTGTGCCAGAGCGCGCCGTAGAGCCTGGCGCTACTGGGGAAAACGAACAGGCGCGAAAAATTCGACAGGCCGGCGAACTCGGTGATGCGCAGCCCCTTCCAGATGAAGAAGCTGCCCCACAGCGACATCGCCAAGGGATAGAGGACGAACAGGGCGTAGACGGCCAGCGCCGGCAGGATGAAAAGCACGGCCATGCGCTGCTGCGTTCGCTTCAGGCTGCTTTTGCGGCGACGATCGATCATGCGTGGCTTGCCCGGTGGGAGGCCGGCCGCATTGCGGCCGGCCCGGCTCCTTACTGCTTCGGCTTGAACCAGGTGGCGACGGCGGCCTGCATGTCGGCCGCCAGCTTCTCCGGTGCGATGTTGCCTTCGACCATGTCGATGATCTCCGCTTGCAGGACGGAAGAGGCGGTCGGCGACTGCCAGCGGAAGCCGACCAGCGTCAGGTAGGGCGTCGAGTTCTTCGACATCTCCATCATCTCGGCCAATACCGGGTCCTTCACCGTGACATCGGTGCGGGCCGGCGGCCAGCCGAGTTCGTCGGCGAACATTTGCGCGAATTCGGCCGAGGCCATGAAGTCCAGCACCTTGATCGCGGCTTCCTTGTTCGCGCTTTCGGAGACGAGGCCGTAGGAGCCGTCCGAGAAGGCCGAGGTGTAGAGCTTTGCCCCCGCATCGTCGGCGGGGAACGGGAAGATCGAGAATTTCAGCTTCGGGTTCTGCGATTTGAAGCTGCCATTCTCGAACGAACCGCCAAGAAACATCGCGGCCTTGCCACCAATGAACTGCTGGGTGGCGGTGGTGTAGTCGATCCCGGCGAAGCCGTCGGGGAAATAAGGCTTCAGCTCGGCGAAGCGCTTCAGCGCCGCGACATAGCGCGGATCCTCGAAGGTCGCCTTGCCGGTCATCATCTCGTCGTAAAAGCCGGGGCCGTAGACGGTCGGGCCGATGACGCCGACGCCGATCTCCAGTTCCCACGCCGAGCCGTTGGCGCCGCCGGTGGCGATCGGCGTGATGCCGGCCGCCTTCAGCTTGTCGCAGGCGGCGACGAAATCCTTGTAGGTCTTGGGGACCTCGATGCCCTGCGCGGCAAAGATATCCTTGTTGTAGAAGACGCCCATCATCGGCACCGAATAGGGCACGCCGTAGAGCTTGCCGTCGGAGCGCCCACGCGCGCCGCCAAGGGCTGCGTCCGGCATGCTCTTCAGTTCCGGCACGCTCTCGTCGAGCGCGTCGAGATAGCCCGCCTCGACGAAAGGCTGCAATTCGCCATAGGCCTTGAGCTGGGCGATGTCGGGCCCGCGCCCGCCACGCAACGCCGTGCTCAGGCGGTTCTGGTAGTCGGCATCCGGCGTGAACTGGATGTTGACCTTGATGCCTGGGTTCTTGGCCTCGAAGGCATCGAAGATGCGGCGCATCGCGGCTTCGTCCTCGGTGCGCCAGCTCCACAGCGTCACCGTGCTGTCGGCCCGCGCCGGCAGGCTGGTGAACAGGCCAGCGCAGGCGGCAAGGCCGCCGATCAGGCCAAGGGCTGCGCGTCGGTGAATTGAAAGCATGCTCATTGCCAGTCTCCCATTTTTATCTGTCCTTGGCGTCCCGCGGCCCTATCGACGCCGCGGAGAGTCATTCCTCAGGAAAGTCATTATAACGACATAGCAGCCTCCGCAAGAGGTCTGACACTCCCTCCGGGAACGGCTGGGCTAAGCCAATCAACCATGATTCCTTCACAGCTAACTGTATTTCCACCGTAAATTTCGTATGTGAACGGACAGCAGAGAAATCAGGGACAGCGCCATGCGCAGCTTTTTCGCAATCGGGCCCTTGCGCCAATGCTTCATGTTGTCATAACGTCATCGTGATCGCTAGCCTGAGGGAGGATGAGGATGTCTCTTGCCTGGACTTCGAAACTGGCTCTGGCCGCGAGCCTGGCCATCCTGCCCGCCAGCGGCTGGGCGCAGTCGGTCAACATATCCTATCTCACCCATTGGTCGCCGGAGACGGTCGCATTGCTGGAAGCGGCGGCCAAGGACTATGCGAAGACAAATCCAGATGTCAGCGTCACCGTGCGCGCCGTTCCCTTCGGCGATCTCCTGACCACGCTGCGCTCCCAGGGCGGCGGCGCGGACGGTCCCACGATCGGCGGCATCTACGATCTCTGGTTGCCTGAGCTCGCCCGCGACAAGCTCGTCGCGCCCGCCCCCGACCCTGTCGCCGAAGAGGTCAAGGGAGCATGGCCCGCTGGCGTGGTGAGCGCCGCGTCGGTCGGCGGCAAGCTCTACGGCATTCCCAACGAGATCGACGTCTACGCGCTGAACTACAACAAGGCACTGTTCAAGCAGGCCGGCATTACTGCTGCGCCGAAGACCTGGGACGCGTTCAAGGATGCGGCGAAGAAGCTGACCAACAAGGATGCCGGCCAGCAGGGTTTCGGCATGATCAATTCCTGGGCGGCGGGCGTCGTCCACCCCTTCGCCTCGCTGCTGGTCTCCAATGGCGGCGACCTGGTCAAGGACGGCAAGCCGGCGCTGGACACTCCGCAGGCCGCGCAGACCTTCCAGCTCTATGAGGAGCTCATCAAATCGGGCGCCAGCGTGCCGGCCATGGCGACGGCAGACGCCAACACCACCGGCCCCTTCCTCGACAATTTCGTCTCCGGCAAGACCGGCATGATCATCATGGCCAATTGGTGGGAAAGCGCGCTGAAGGCAGGCATGGGCGACAGGTTCGCGGATATCGCCACCGCACCAATCCCCGTCGGCCCGAGCGGCGACAAGCCGCATTCGATCTCCTATTCCTGGATGACGGTGGTCAACGGCAATGCCGGCCAGGCCGAGCAGAAGGCCGCATGGGAATTCCTGGCCTGGCTCAACAATCCGAAATCCGGCAAGAACGGCGCCTCGGCGATGTCCGACATATTGATGTCGATGGGCATCCTGCCCTCGCGCAGCTCCGATATCGAGGCCCACAAGGACAAGCTCGGCTCGGAATTCCTGTCGGGCTATGTCAGCGTGCTGGCCGACGCCAAGCCCTTCCCGGTCGTGCCGGGCGGACAGGAGTTCTCGGAATCCCTGCAGCAGACGCTGGAGGCGTTGCAGTACGGCCAGGTCTCGGCCAAGGATGCGCAGGCGACGGCGCAAGCGGACGCCGCCTCGATCCTGGAGCGCGCCGCCAAGTAGACCGAACCATGATCAACAGGTACCGTGCCTCGGCGGGCATCATGCTGGCGCCCGCCGTGACGCTGATCGGCATCTTCATCCTGTTGCCGATGCTGCTCACCGTCTGGCTATCCTTCCAGGACTGGTCGACGCAGACGCCTTTTTCCAATGCGGCCTTCATTGGCTTCGACAATTTTCGCGAGATTTTCGGCGCCTCATCGGTCGGACGCGACTTCAAGGGCGCGTTGATCAACACCTCCATCTACACCGCGCTTTCCGTCATCCTCATCCTGCCGCTCTCGGTCGCCTTCGGACTGATGGTCCACCAGCACGATGTTGGCGGCGGCACAGCGCTGCGGACCGTGCTGTTTTCCACCTACATGGTGCCGATGATCGCGGTGGCGCTGGTGTGGTCGAAGCTCTATTCGCCTGGTGAAGGGCCGCTGAACCAGATGCTCGGCCTGCTCGGCATCGGCCCGCAACCCTTTCTGTCGTCGCCGCGCTCGGCGCTGATCTCGATCGTCCTGCTCAATGTGTGGCAGCAGGTCGGTTATTTCACGGTGCTGGCGATTGCGGGGCTGACCCAGATTTCCGGGAGCCTTTACGAGGCGGCAAAACTCGACGGCGCCAACCGCTTCGAGCAGTTCCGCTTCATCACCTTGCCGCTGCTGCGGCGCACGCTCCTGTTCAGCGCGGTCATCGCCATCATCAACGCCGTGCAGGTGTTCGAGCCGGTGGCGCTGATCACGCAGGGCGGGCCGGTCGGCTCGACCAATGTCTTGACCTACCACATCCGCCGCGTCGGCATCGAGCGCGCGCAGGGCGGACTGGGTTCGGCCATGGCCGTCATGCTGATGCTGTCGCTGATCGTCGTGGTCTGCGCTCTGTTCGCCTTTGCCAACCGGAAGGATCAGGAATGAGCGCGGGATCGTCGAGCCGGTTGCCGCGCAGACGCCCCGCCGGCCGCAAGGCGCTGCTGGCCACGCTCATGCTGCTCGTGGCCGTGGCGTCGGCCTTTCCGCTGGTTTGGATGGTTCTGTCCAGTCTCAAGACTCCGGCCGAGAGCATGCAGGTGCCGCCGGTGTGGATCCCGCACACGCCGAGCCTCGACGCCTATGAGAAAGTTTCCGGCGTGGTCAATGTCGGCCGTTCTATGTGGAATTCCCTGGTCATCGCCTCGATCACCACAGCCGGTATCCTCATCACCAGCATGATGGCCGGCTACGCCTTCGCCAAATACCACTTCCCCGGCCGCTCGCTTTTGTTCTCGGTGCTGATCGCGACCATGTTCCTGCCGCCGATCGTGACGCTGATCCCGCTCTATCGCCTCGTCGGCTCGATCGGCCTCAATGCCAGCCTCGCCGGCATCATCGTGCCCAACCTCGCCAATGCCTTCGGTATCTTCCTGATGCGCCAGTTCATTGCAAGCGTGCCTGACGATCTGATCGACGCTGCGCGCATGGACGGCGCCTCCGAACTGCTGATCCTGTTCAAGATCGTGGCGCCCAGCGTGGCGCCGGCGATCGCGGCATTGGCGCTGTTTGCCTTCGTCTATCACTGGAACAGCTATCTGTGGCCGCTGACCGTGCTGCAAGGCAACGCCGACGCCTATCCGATCGTCATCAGCCTCAGCCGGCTGTTGAGTTACAACAGAGGCGCCGTCAACACCGGGTTGGTGATGGCCGGCGCGACGCTTGCCGTGCTGCCGCCGCTCATCCTCTTCGTCCTGCTGCAGCGCTTTTTCGTCGATTCCATCGTCGGCTCGGCGATCAAGGGGTAGCCGCGCTCAAAGGTTTCTGCCCCGGAGGAGGCGACGCGACAAAATCGCGGATCAGCGCGACCACCGCCTCCGGCTGTTCGATGCAGGGAATATGGCCGGCATTAGGAATGATTTCAAAGCGGGCGCCGGGGATCAGCGCTGCCAGCGAGCGGACGAGATCGGGCGGTGTCGAGCCGTCCTGGTCGCCGACCATGCAAAGTGTCGGCACCGCGATACGCCGCGCGGCCTCGGTGAGGTCGGCGTCGCGGACCGCCATGCATGTCCCGATGTAACCCGGCAGCGCCTGCCTGGTCAGCATATTGCGGCAACCGGCAAGGTCGGCCGCACGCGCGGCATGGAAGCCGGGCGTGAACCATGCTTCCATCACACCGTCGGCTATCGCCTCGATCCCGTCGCGCTCGACGGTGGCGATACGCTTATTCCAGCTCTCGTCCGTGCCGATCTTGTGCGCCGTGTCGGACAGGATCAGAGCCTCAACGCAGCTGGGATGACGGGTATAGAGCCGCTGCGCGATCAAGCCACCGACCGACAGGCCGAACAGCACGACCCTGCCGAGATCGAAATGATCGATGAGGCCCAGGAGATCGTCGACATGATCATCGATCGACCGGATGCCGCTGCCGATATCGGAAAGTCCGTGGCCGCGCTTGTCGTAGACCAGCAGAGGCATGTCACCGCTTAATTGCGAGATGACATCGTCCCAGATGCGCAAATCGGTACCCAGCGAATTGATGAAGATCACCGGCCGCGCGGTGCCGGTCGCCTCGACATAGCGGTGGTGCAGCGCAAGGCCGCCAATGGTGACGAACGGCACGATTTCGACCCTCCCGGCTCCCACAGTGCATGAGGCATCTGGTTGGGTAAAATGATATTTTGAGGCATCGTTGTAGGACATCGGCCGTTCTGGCACACCGGTCTTGCGCGAACCACAATGACGGACGACCAATGACAGACCGCAACGTCCTTTTCATCATGTGCGACCAGCTGCGCTTCGACTATTTGAGCTGCGCCGGACACCAGACCCTGCACACGCCGAATATCGACCGGCTGGCCAGCCGCGGCGTGCGCTTCACCAACGCCTATGTGCAATCGACCGTGTGCGGGCCCTCGCGCATGAGTGCCTATACAGGCCGCTATGTCCGCTCGCACGGATCGACGCTTAACGGCGTGCCGCTCAGGATCGGCGAGCCTACGCTCGGCGAGCATCTGCGCGAGATCGGCGTGCGCTGCGCGCTGATCGGCAAGACGCATATGAGGGCCGACGAGGAAGGCATGGAGCGCCTCGGCATCGACAAGACGTCCATCATCGGCGTGCGCGTCGCCGAATGCGGCTTCGAACCGTTCGAGCGCGACGACGGGTTGCATCCGTCGTCCGCCTACGATCCCGACCCGGCCTACGACCAATATCTGCGCGAGCACGGCTTCGACGCCGCCAATCCGTGGGAGCATTGGGCCAATTCCGGTGAAGGCGAGAACGGCGAGAATTTCAACGGCTGGCTGCTCGTCCATGCCGACAAGCCGGCGCGCATTCCCGAGGAGCATTCGGAAACGCCCTACATGACGCGCCGCGCCATGCGCTTCATCGAGGAGGCCGAGGCAAAGGGCGAAGCCTGGTGCGCGCATCTCTCCTACATCAAGCCGCACTGGCCCTACATCGTGCCGGCGCCCTATCACGACATGTACGGCAAGGCCGACATAAAGCCGGTCGTGCGCAGCGAAGCAGAACGCGTCTCGCCCCACCCGATCTTCGAAGCCTTCCAGCAGGAGCGCTATTCCAGGAACTTCTCCCGCGACGAGGTCCGCGAAAGGGTCGTTCCCTGCTATATGGGCCTGATCAGACAGATCGACGATCAGTTGGGCAGATTGTTCGGGTTCATGGAGGAGCGCGGTCTGTTCGACAACACGCTGATCGTGTTCACCTCCGACCACGGCGATTATCTCGGCGACCATTGGCTGGGCGAAAAATACCTGTTCCACGATGTCGCGGCCAAGGTGCCGATGATCGTCTACGATCCGCGCCGGCAGGCCGACGCGACGCGCGGCACGACGTCGGAGGCGCTGGTGGAGATGATCGACCTCGCGCCCACCTTCCTCGACTTCTTCGGCGGCAAGGCGAAGCCGCACGTTCTCGAGGGCCGGTCGCTGGCGCCGCTGCTGGCCGGCCAGGACGTGAACTGGCGGCGCCACGCGGTGAGCGAGTACGACTATGGCGGCGATGCCGCGCGGCTGAAGCTCGTTATGCCGGTCGCCGACTGCAAGCTCTACATGATCACCGACGGCCGCTTCAAACTGGTCCATGGCGAGGGCCTGGCGCCGATGTTCTTCGATCTGAACGGCGATCCGGACGAACTGCGCGATCTCGGCACCGAAGCATCAGCGGCGGCCGACATCGAACGACTGCGGCAGGCGCTGTTCCGCTGGCTGGCGCTGCCCAACAACCGCATCACCGTCGCCGAGGAATGGCTGACGGGAAACGACGACAAGCTGCGGCACTTCGATCCGCTGATCGAGCCCGGCGTGCTGATCGGTTACTGGGACGAAGCCGAGCTCGCCGAACAGCGCGAAAGACGCAGGCGCTGGCTGTCACGCAGGTCGGGAGAATGAAGCCCGCAGCCGTTGTTGTGGACGGCATGATTTCAGGGCGCAAGGGCCAGGGTTGGGTTACGAGCAGTCCGGCATCGAGCGATCGGTGCCGGACTGCCTGATGTGGCGGCCTATTGGAGCTTCGCCTGCAAGGCGTTGACGTCGTCGGTGGTCATTTCACCGTCGGTCGTTACCTTGCCGTCGACGATCTTCCACAAGCGGAACGGCCCGGTGATGTCGCCATATTTGTCGAAGGCGACCGGGCCGATGACACCTTCGTAGCGGATCGGCTTGCCGTCCTTGATCAGTCCGAGCGCCTTGGCGAACTCGTCCTTGCCGGCAAAGATCGGCGCGCCAGCAGGATCGACCGCCTTGTACATGGCGTCCTTGATCTTGGCCGGATCCTCTGAGCCGGCGATGGCGATTGCCAGGCCGACAATGGCGCCGGCATCATAGGAACGGTCGGCCGCGGGATTGGACGGTTCGATGCCCGAAAACGCCTTGTAATTCTTGGTGAAGTAGTCGGTGGAGGCGGTCGGGCTGGTGCCGGACGAGGTGCCATAGGCCTCCTTGAGATAGTCGGCGCCGACGGACTCGATGAAGTCCGGGCTGTTCATGCCGTCATTGAGCAGGAATTTCTGCACGCCCCCTTGCGAAATCCAGGTGCGGGCGACGGTGGCGCCGTCAACCGGCGTGCTGACGAGATAAAGCCCGTCAGGCTCGCCGGCCATGGCCGCCGTGACTTCCGAGGCATAGCTCGACTGCTTCTCGTTGTAGGGCGTGTCGGAGACGACGGTGCCGCCGAGCGCTTTGTAGGCGCGGGAGAATTCGGCCACCATGTTGACGCCGAAATCATTGTTGACATGGATGATCGACAGCTTCTTGAAGCCCTTGTCGATGGCGTATTTCGCGGCGGCCACGCCTTGCAGCGCATCGGAGGTGATGGTGCGGAAGAAGATGCCGTTGGTCTTGCCATCGCGCCCGAGTGCGGTCAGCGTCGGCGAGGACGAAGCCGGCGAGACCTGCACGATCTTGGCCGGGGCGGTGACCGAGGTCAGGATCGGGATCGACACCGAGGAGATGATGCCGCCGATGATCACCGGCACCTTCTTGACCTGAACCAACTGGGTCGCCGCATCGACGGCGATATTGCCCTGGCTCTGACTATCACGCGTGTCGGTCACCAGATCGCAGCCGCGAACGCCGCCGGCGTCGTTGATGTCGCGGAAGGCCATCTCGACCGATTTTGCGCCGGCCTGGCCGTATTCACCGGCCGGTCCGGTCAATTCCATGACCAGGCCGACCGTGATCTTGCAGTCGGCGGCATGGGCCGTGCCGGCGATCGTCACGAGAGCGAGCGCGGTGGTGAGTTGGAGTATCGTCTTTCTCATTGTTGTTCCCCTTGAGCTACACGAATTGAGTTACACGAACCAAATTTCACGTCTGGAGCCTGTTCAGCTTTCCGGCATCTGCAGCCAGGTTTCATGCAGATGTCGCCATTCGACGCCGTTGGGCGCCGATGGATTGGTGGTGAAGAGCGCACTCGACTGACGGCGGCTGTGCTTGCCGGCCCGCAACTGCGCCTCGACATAGAGCACGACGATCGCGTCGCCGGTTTGCCAACCCGGCCGGATGTCCTCGATCGAGATGGCGAAGGCTTCGTCGCAGGAAGCGCGGCTTGCGCGGACATGGTCGACCACCGCATCGCGATCGAGGACCGTGCCGTCAGGCGTGACCATGGCCAGGCCTTCGCCCATGACGCGTTCGAAGCGGCTGAAATCGGCCTTGCCGGCGCGCGATGCGACGAACCAGTCGACAAAGAAGCGATGCAACTCGACGATTTCGGTGCTGGCCCGCGAAAACAGGCTTTCGGTGGCGACGCTCATGGCCGGGCCGCGTTGAGGTTGTAGTGCATGATCGAGCCGTGGCGGCCGTGACGGTCACGCTCCAGCGTGTAGACGTCGCCGAGGGGACCCCGGCTCTGGGCGATCACGGCGCCGATCTCCGCCCGGTCCTCGGCCCCGAGCGCGACATCCATGATCTTCGCATTGGCCAGCGCATGCGCCTGGTTGCGGGCGCCGACGATGACGGCCGCCACTTGCGGCTGCTCGAGCACCCAGGCGCTGGCGACAGTGGCGATGTCGACGCCGTGGCGGTCGCCGATCCGCTTCAGCACCCTGAGCAGGGCCTGGAAGAGCTCCCAGCCGCCGAAATCGTCTATGATCAGCTTGTATTTGACCAGCGAGCGGTTTTCGAGCGGCATGTCCGGTTCGGCGACGCCGAGCCATCTGTCGCCGAGAAAGCCGCCGGCCACCGAACCGTAGCAGAGAAAGCTGAGGCCGTTGCGTGCGGCGAGCGCGGCGAGGCTCGCCGACGGACGCTGGTCGAGGACGGAGTATTGCAGTTGCTGGCTGACGACTGGCACGCCGGCCGACAGGATCTCGCCAAGACGCTGCGTGTCGAAATTGGTGGTGCCGACATTGCGCACCTTGCCTTCCAGCCGTAGCTCGTCGAGCCAACCCATCGCGTCGACATAGCGAGGCACTGAATAGTCCCACCAGTGGAACTGCACGAGGTCGAGCCGTTCGGTCTTCAGCCGGCGCAGAGACTGGTCGACGATGCCTCTGATGTAATCGCGGCTGATGCCGGCGAGCCGCTCGAGGTCCGGCACCAGCTTGGTGTGCACCCTCATCCTGGCGGCGGCATCGAGACCACGTTCGTTGGCCAGACGCAGCCGCGCCGCTCCGATCAGCTCCTCGACGCCGGTGTAGATATCGGCGCAGTCATAGGTCCAGATGCCGGCGTCGAACGTGGCGATCAGGTCAGATACTGCCTGCTGACGGTCGACCGCGCCGTGGCCGCCGGCCAACTGCCAGCCACCGCGAATGACGCGCGAGATTGTGTAGCCGGGGCTGAGTTCGAAAGTCTTGGCGGTCATCTCTGCTCACTCTCCTTCGGCAGCGGCACCGCCGTGGTCTCGGCGTGGCTGAACCGCCGTTTGCCGGTCCTGACGATCCTGAGCCTGCTGGCGCAATTGGGATCGGGACAGGCGATCTCGGCATCCGAGGTCATCCAGTCATTGGCATGGGTGGGGCGCTGCTTCGCCGCCAGCAGCGGCAGCACGGCCGCTATGGAATAGATCGAAAATCCCTGGCCCGCCGGCATCGACAGCATCTCGCCCTTCAGCTCGAAATAGTCGCCGGGCTTGGCGCCGCAATAAACCGCCTTTCCTTCGGGGACGACAGCCTCGACGCGGAGATCGAAAAGTTCGAAGCTGTCGTCGCGTTCAGCCATTTCAGCTCTCCAGCCGCGCGAAGGTGACGTCGCAGGCGCCATTGCGGCGAATGATGCCGCAGGCAGATGCGAACTGATCGCGTTGCTCAGGCAGCACCTGCGCAACGACGCTTCCCGCCAGCCAGCCGATCGGAAACAGCAGGCGCGCGCCTTGCCCGTAGAACAGGCCAATGTCGAAGATCGCGTGCGGGTTGCCGCCCCACATGCGCGGCGGCACATAGGAAAGCACGATGTCGCCGGGCTGCGGCGTCAGCGTCGCGTTCTCCGCCGGCAAGGCCTGGGCAAAGGCCTCGCCGTCCAGATGCGCCGCGGGGATCGGACAGGAGATTTCCGGGCCGGTCCACATGGCATGAATGCCCGCGACGACGCGCGGCTCGGCCAGGTAAGACCACAGGAACGTTGCGTTTTCGGGCGCTTTTTCCGGCAGCAACAGCGCCGTCACCGACAGCTCGGAACGCGGCTCGGTGATCCTGATGGCGCGTCTGGTCATATCGGGCATTTCACTCCGCCTTTGCCGTCAACTTCAGCTTGTCGCGCAGGAAAGCGAAAGGGCGGCTGATGTCGGCCACCAGCGCCTCGCGTGCGGCCTGGGCATCCTGCGCCGCAAGCGCGGCGACGATGCTGCGATGATAATGGGCGGTGTCGACCTCGCCGGCCTCGGAAAAGGCATAGATCGCAACGCGGATGCAGGGTCCCGACTGCAGCCAGAGGCTCTCGATCATCGGGATCAGCACGGCGGAACCGCAGGCGCGATAGATTTCGAAATGAAAACTCTGATTGAGCGTCACCTCGCGGTCGACATCCTTTTTGTGCTTCAGCGCCCGCATCTCGTCCCATTCACCGAGAATGGTTTCGATGGTGGCGATCTGACGCGGATCCATACGCGCGGCGGCAAGCGCGATTGCCTCGCCTTCGATCAGGGCACGGGCGCGCAGGAGGTCGTCAATGCGATCCAGCGTGATCGGCGGCACCCGCACCGAGCGGTTTGGAAGCGCTTCCAGCGCCTTTTCCGTGATCAGCCGCCCAAGCGCCTCGCGCACCGGCATGGTGGACGTGACCAGCGCATCGGCAAGGCCGCGTATGGTCAGAACCTGGCTCGGCTCGAAGAGACCGCCAATCAGCGCCCGGCGCAATTCGGAATAGACGCGGTCCTGCACCGTCTCGCGGCCGACCGGCGCGAGTTGCGCGGCGATGACCTCGTTGGTGCGCTCGACAGCAGCCCTTTGCATGGCGTTCCCGATCTTGGCCTTTTCGGCGGCCTGGCCTGTTTTCGGCTTGCGGAGAAAATTAAAGCTGATTAGCGTGATCAAAGCAAGTGTGATCACAAATCAAAAAATCAGAAAGCGGCAAAGATCGCTTCGGCCAGAGGGCTTGATGAACGACACGGCGAAACGGCATGGGACGGAGACCCAGGCGCCGGTTCTGGCAGCAAAGAACGTCGTGCGGCGTTTCGGCGGCCTTGTCGCCGTCAACGATGTCTCGTTCGAGGTCCGCCCGGGCGAGATCCTCGGCCTGATCGGCCCCAACGGCGCCGGCAAGACGACGATGTTCGACCTGCTCGCCGGCAGCATCCTGCCGACAAGCGGCGAGATCCGTCTCAACGGGGCGCTCGTCTCCGGCGAAGCAGCACACCTGCGCATTGGCCGCGGCCTCGGGCGCACCTTTCAGATTCCCCGGCCCTTGCCCAATCTCACGCTGATCGAAAACGTCATGCTCGCCGCGCAACGTCAGGCAGGGGAGCGGCTGCTCGCCAATTTCCTGATCCCGTGGCGGGTCGCCGCCGAAGAGAAGGCAGCCGCCGAGAAGGCTGCCGAACTGCTTGAACTCGTCTCGCTCACCCGGCTGGCGCACGAACCGGCGCGGGTGCTTTCCGGCGGCCAGCGCAAACTGCTCGAACTTGCCCGTGTGATGATGGCCGACCCGGCCATCATCCTGCTCGACGAGCCCGCGGCCGGCGTCAACGCCACGCTGCTCGAAGTCATCATCGACCGCATCCGCGACATCAACAGAAGCGGCATCACCTTTCTTCTGATCGAGCACAACATCGACATGGTGACCCGGCTTTGCCATCGCGTTCTGGTGATGGCGGGCGGCGAGCTTCTGTGCGAGGGCACGGCCGACGAGGTGGCGCGCGATCCGCGCGTCATCGAGGCCTATCTCGGGGGCGCGGCATGAGCGGGACCGTGCTTGACGTCCGCAACCTCGAAGCCGGTTACGAGCCCGGCGTGCCGATCGTGCGCGGTGCCTCGATCACGGTGAGGAAGGGCGAAATCGTCGTCGTTCTCGGCCCCAACGGTGCCGGCAAGTCGAGCCTGATCAAGGCAATTGCCGGTCTCGTCCCGGTCACCGGCGGCACCGTTCTCCTCGACGGCAAGGATATCACCACCGCACCGGCCCACACCATGGTGCGGCTTGGGCTCGCCTTCGTGCCTCAGACCGAGAACGTGTTTCCACTGATGTCGGTCGACGACAATCTCAGGGTTGCCTGCGGCATTATCGAGCGCCGCGAGGTTCCCGCCCGCATCGACGAGATGTACGCGACCTTCCCGGACCTGGCGCGCCAGCGCCGTATCGCCGCCGGCAATCTGTCGGGCGGGCAGCGCCAGATGCTGGCCGTGGCGCGGGCGCTGATCGTCCATCCCAAGGTGCTGGTGCTGGACGAGCCGTCGGCCGGCCTGTCGCCGAAATTCGTCTCGATGGTGTTCGAGATGCTGGCCGGCATCCGCAAGTCCGGCGTCACCATCCTGCTGGTCGAGCAGAACGCCAAGGCAGCGCTCGCCATCGGCGACCGCGCCTATGTGCTGGTCGAAGGCAAGGACCGGCACGAGGGCATTGCCTCTGAATTGTGGAGCGATCCGGTGGTCGCCGAACTCTATCTGGGCCAGCGCCCGGACAGCGCCGGCAAGGCCGCGCCTCCAGGCAAGGGAAGCGCGGCATGAACCTGCAATTCATCGTCGACGGATTGCTGACGGGCTCGATGATCGGCCTCGGCGCCATCGGCGTGACGCTGACCTATTCGATCCTGCGCTTCTCGAACTTCGCCCATGGCGACTTCATGGCCTGGGGCACCTATGCGACGCTGGCCGTCGTCGGCGCCATCGGCGCCACGGTCGGCAAGGTGGCGCCGATCGCCCCGCTTTCCTTCGGCTGGCCGCTCATCGTCGCGCTGGTCGTCGGCATGGCATTCACCGCCCTGCTGGCGCTGCTGCTCGACAAGGTGCTGTTCGCGCGGCTGCGCTCTCAGGGCCAGGCCATCATCGTGGTGATGGCAAGTTTCGGCGCCTCGATGGCGCTGCGAAGCCTGCTCGAGTTCACCTTCACCTCACGCCCGACCTATTTCAGCCGCGCCATCCAGATCGCCATGCCGGTCGGCTTCGGCATCCGCATCACGCCGGACCAGATCGCGCTGTTGCTGCTGACAGCAATTCTGGTGCTGGGCGTACACCTGTTGATGACGCGCACGCAGACCGGCCGGTCCATGCAGGCCCTGAGCCAGAATGCGGCACTTGCCCGCATCGTCGGCATCGATGTCGCCAAGGTGGTGCGTGTCACCTGGGTCCTCGGCGCAGCGCTTGCCTGCGTCGCCGGCGTGATGATCGGCATCCTGGTGCAGATCCGCCCGTTCATGGGCTTCGACATGCTGCTGCCGATGTTCGCCGCCGCCATTCTCGGCGGTATCGGCAGCATCCCGGGCGCCGTGCTCGGCGGGTTGATCATCGGGCTCGCCGAAGCGGGCGCCGTGCAACTGATCGGCGCCGAATGGCGCGCGGCGGTCTCCTTCATCATCTTGATGGCGGTGCTGTTCGTGCGGCCGATCGGCCTTTTTGGTGTGAGGGAACGCTGATGGACCTGCTCGGCTATGGCGCTTTCTTCCTGACCACGGCGCTGATCTTTTCGTTGGTCACGCTGGGGCTCAATCTGCAATGGGGGCTGACTGGGCTCTTCAATGTCGGGCTCGCCGGCTTCGTCGCCATCGGCGCCTATACATCGGCGCTGCTGACGACGCCGGACGATGCCGCGCGTCTGGGCGGTTTTGGGCTACCGATCCTGGCCGGCTGGGTCGGCGCCATGGTCGTCGGCGGCATCGCCGCGGCCCTGACGGGCATCGCCACGTTGCGGCTCAGATCCGACTACCTTGCCATCACCACCTTCGGCGTCGCCGTGGTCGTGCAACTGGTCGCGCTTAATGCGCAGAAACTGACCGGCGGTCCGTTCGGCATCGGCTTCATCCCGCGCCCTTTCGGCAGCCTCGCCGAGACGCCGCTGCTGTTCAACCTGTCGAACCTTGCCGTCGTCTCGGCGGTCACGCTGGTCGCCTATCTGGCGCTGGAGCACCTGTCTCGCAGCCCGTGGGGCCGGGTGCTGAAGGCGCTGCGGGAGGACGAGCGGGCGGCGATCTCGCTCGGCAAGAGCGCGCGCTTCTACCGTGTCCAGGCCTTCGCGGTCGGCGGCGCCATCATGGCGCTTGCGGGCGCCTTGCAGGCGCATTTCACCGGCTTCATTGCGCCGGACAATTACCTGCCGATCCTGACCTTCCAGGTCTGGGTGATGCTGATCGTCGGCGGCTCGGGCAGCAATGCCGGTGCCGTCATCGGCAGCATCCTGGTCTGGGGGATATGGGCCGGGTCGGGCACGCTCACCAGCGCGCTGTTCCCGCCGGAGCAACAGGCCCGCGCCGCATCCCTGCAGATCGTGGCAATCGGCGTCATGCTGTGCATCATCCTCCTGGTCCGCCCCAACGGACTGTTCGGGGAACGGCCGCGGCGGGCACGGCTCGGCAAGCGGGCGAAGGTGGCCGCCAGCGAGAGCGGCTCGTGACCGCAATGGCCCGGCAGGAAGCGCTTTCGCTTTGGCACGCGGTCAGCCGTGAGACCCGCCTCCGCCCGGCGCTGGAAGGCGAGCTCGATGTCGACCTTGCCATCGTCGGCGGCGGCTTCACCGGCCTTTCGACGGCCTTGCATGCCGCGGCCAGAGGTCTTTCGGTCGCCGTTCTCGAGGCCGAAACCATCGCCTGGGGCGCTACCGGCAGGAATGCCGGCTTCATCGTACCGAACTTCGCCAAAATGGATCCGGATGCGATAAAGGCCCATCTAGGCCCCGCGCGCGGCGAGAGGCTGATCGACTTCGCCGCTGGCAGCGCCGACCTGGTCTTCGGCCTGATCAGGCGGCACGACATCAAGTGCGACGCGGTGCAGAACGGTTGGATCCAGCCGGCACATTCCCCTGTCGCGCTCGAAAAGGTCAAATCACGCGCGGGGCAATGGGCGGAGCGCGGCCGACCGGCCGTCGTGTTGGACCGGCAAGAAATCGAGGCGCTGACCGGCGCCCGCGGTTATGTCGGCGGTTGGATGGACCGTTCCGGCGGCGTGCTCAATCCGGTCGCCTATGCGCGCGGCCTGGCCGACGTGGCGGAAAAAGCCGGCGCGCGCCTGTTCGAGCACACGCGCGTCGCCGCGATCGACCGTATCGCGGACGGCTGGTCGCTGGAGACGCAAATGGGTTCGGTGCGCACAGGAAAGGTGCTGATCGCCACCAACGCCTATGGCGGACAGCTCAATCCGGGGCTTCGGAAAACCTATTTCCCGCTGAAAATCTTCCAGATCGCGACGGCGCCGCTGCCGCGCGAGGTGCGCAGCCGCCTGTTGCCCGGCGGGCAAGGCGTCGGCGACACGAGACGCAATCTCTTCACCTACCGCTTCGATGCCGAAAACAGGCTGATCAGCGGCGGCATGCATGTCTTCGGCCCCGGTGCGGACCGACGCCTGCCGCAGACGATCCAGCGGCGGCTGGCCCGGCATCTCGAGCTCCCGGACCTGCCGCCGCTCGCCTATGGCTGGTCGGGGATGGCAGCAGTCGAACCCGATTTCCTGCCCCACCTCATCGATCTCGGACCGGGGCTGATCGCAGGTCGCGCCTGCAACGGTCGCGGCATCGCCATGACCACGGCCATGGGCAAGGTGCTTGCGGACTGGGCTAGCGGAACCGACGCCCGCGATCTGCCACTGCCCTTTGCGCCGCCGTCGCCGATGCCGTTCCACAGCCTGCTGCGCTTCGCGCCAAACGCGCTGCTGCCGTGGAGCATGCTTCGCGACCGGCTGGACAAGACCGCATAGGCCGGTCGCGGGGCGCGACGGCATCGCGTCGTCATTCGGCCGCGCGAAGGTTCCCCGCCAGCACCGCCGCCGCCATGGCGATGTCCTGTTCTATGAAGGTCCTGACGTCGGCGCCGTTGCGCTGCGCCAATGCCGCGACGATCTTGCGATGCGCCTCGTTCGACTGGGGTTTGTAGCGATCGGCCTGCATCAGGAGCTTGAGATAGGGCCCAACCCGCCCCCAGAGATCACGGATCATGTTGAGGAGGATCGGGGCCCCGGCATGCCGGTAGATGGCGAAGTGGAAGGCCTCGTTGAGCGAGAGATAGGCCCTGGCGTCGCCCGCCTCGATCGCGCGCTGCATGCCCGCCAGCGCGGCCTGTATGTCGACCAGCCCGTCTTCGGTGATGCGCGACGCGGCCATCTCGCCCGCCAGCCCCTCCACGGCGATGCGGATGCGCGTCAGTTCCTCGAAGGCGGGGGCAGACAGCAAGGGCACGATGATCGAGCGGTTGTTCTGCAACTCCAGAAGCCGCTCGGCGACGAGCCGTTGCAGCGCCTCGCGGATCGGCGTCGTCGAAATGCCGAACGTCTCGGCAAGCTTGCGGATGACCAATGTCTGGCCCGGGCTGAAGCCGCCCGAAATCAGCTCCTGCTTGAGCGCGCCATAGGCGCGGTCGTTCAGGGTCTGATGTTCGAGCTTCAGCATGTCGATTGCCGCCCCTTTCCTATCCCCTCACCAGCGCGACAGGGTGCGATCGAGCGTTTCGGCAAGTTGCTCGGCATTGTCCCTGGCGAACGGCAGCGGCGGCCTGATCTTCAGCACGTTGCCGCGCGGACCGCATGACGAGATCAGTACGCCGTCCTCGCGCATGGCTTCAACGACCGCCGACGTCCTGGTGGCGGCCAGCGCCTCGTCGCCATCCGCCGTCAATTCGATGCCGAAATAGAGGCCGTTGTGCCTGACATCGGCGACCATGGCATGGCGACCCTGCAAAGCGCGCAGCAGCTCGCCCGTATAGGCCCCAACCGTGCGCGCATTCTCGACCAGTCCCTCGCCTTCGATCACGTCGAGCACCGCGATGCCGACGGCGGCGGCGACGGGATTGCCGCCGAACGTGTTGAAGTAGCCGGTGTTGGAACCGAAGGAGGCAACAAGCTGCGGCCGCACGATGACTGCGGCCATCGGATGCCCGTCGCCGATCGGCTTGCCCATGGTGACGATGTCGGGCTCGAGGCCGTAATTGGCGAAACCCCACATGCCCTGGCCGAGCCTGCCGAAGCCGGACTGGACTTCGTCGGCAATGACGAAGCCGCCCGCCTTCCTGACGTGATCGGCCGCCTCGCGCATCACCGATGCATCGGGAAAGAAAATTCCGTCGCTGGAAAATGCCGAGTCGATCAGCAGCGCCGCCGGGCGCACGTTCTGTGCGCGCATGTCCTCGATGGCGGCGGCGACATTCCTGGCGAAATCACGCGCGGCCCGGCCCTGGTTGCGAAACGTATCCGGCGCTGCCACGGTCCTGTGCTGCGCGGGCACGCCCTTTGCCCCCACCGCGGCCGGCGACAGCTGCGCGGTGGCGATGGTGGCGCCATGATAGGCGAAATCGGTGATGATCACGCCGGTATTGCCGCTCGAATGCTGGGCGATGCGGATGGCGAGATCATTGGCCTCGCTGCCGGTGCAGGTGAACATGGCATGGCCGAGATGGGGCGGAAGCGTGCCGAGAAGTCTTTCCGCGTAGTCGAGGATGATTTCGCTGAGATAACGCGTGTGGGTGTTGAGCGTGGCCGCCTGCCCCGACAGCGCCTCGACGACACGTGGATGGCAATGGCCGACCGAGGCGACGTTGTTGTACGCATCGAGAAACTTGCGTCCGTGGGCATCGTAGAGCCAAACGCCGCTGCCACGCACGAGATGGATCGGGTTGCGGTAGAAGGCGCGATAGGTCGGGCCGAGCAGCCTGGCACGGCGCTCGAGCAGCGCGGATGCTGATGCACCGGCATCGGCGGAGGCATTTGCGGGCGAGGATTGGGACACGAGCGTCTACTCCGGATTGGAATGATCGAGGAAATAACGGCGGGCATCGCTGTGTGACAGTCCGTCCAGCCGCTCGAGCGAGGCCCAGACCTCGGTGATGAGGCGCAGCACATAATCGCGCTTGGCCGGGAAGCGCTCCGCCTGCCAGGTGGCAATGTTGGCGATGAGAGCAAGGCGGGCACGGATCAGGTCGAACAGGATGCCGATCTCCTCGGCCTCGAGCGGCTGCACCGACTGATAACCGGCGACGAAGCGCGCGGCGGGCGCCAGCGGGTGACCGTCGGCTGGCCAGCGGTAGACGGCGCCGATGGCGAGATCGCAGATCAGCGGCGAATGGATCATGTCGCCGAAATCGAGGATGCCGCTGACGATCTCCGGCCGCGATGCGTCCATCACCACATTGTACGAGTTCATGTCGTTGTGGACGATCTGGGCGCGCAGGCTGGGGATGACGGGTGCGGCGTGCTCCTCGAAGGCATCGATGACGCGCTCGACCATGGCCCGGCGCCCGGCATCGGCGATATGTGCCAGCATGGGCCGCGTCTTGGCGACCTTGCGGATATCCCACAAAAGATCGCTGCCGGCGGCCGGGTGGAAAAAGCCGCGCAGTGCCCGGCCAAGCCGAGCGAGGAAGATGCCGAGATTGCGATCTTGCACAGGCGATACAGGCGAGCGCGAAAGCAACTGGCCGGGCAAATAGGTGACCAGGCGGATGATGCGCGGCTGCGAATCGCCGATGCTGACGGCGAACTGCGCATCGCCATCGAGGCTTTTGCGCACCGAAGGAATCGGTAAAGCGGGGTCGACCGCAAGGATGTGGTCCAGCGCCCTGTTCTGGAAATCGGTGAAGCCGGCCTCTTCCGCCGGATGCGAGATTTTCAGGACAAACTCGCCCTCGCCATCGGTGCGGATGTGAAAATTGTGGTCGCGCTCCCCGGGCAAGGGCTGAGCGGTGCCGGCAAGGCCGTAGTGCTGGCGCAAGATGGCAAGCGCTTCGGCGATCGAGACATCGGGCGCGTCCTCGGCCAGCGTTTCGCCGAATGCATCCGTCAGGGCGCCGGTCATGGTCTTGCCTCGGGGTCGACAGGCTCCAGCCCACACCAGTCAGCGATGAACAGCGCGATCGTCTGGGTGACCTTGCGTACGGATTCGAGTTCCACCGCCTCGTCATAGCCATGCGGCATGCGGCAGATCGGACCGTAGACGATGGCTGGCGTATCGGCGTAGAGGCCGAAGAAGCGCGCATCGGTGGTTGCCGAGGTGACGTGTTCCTGCAGCGGCTCGCCCCAGACGGCGGTATGGCTGCGGCGCAGCACGGCTTCCATCTCGTCGGCGCCCTCCAGCACATAGCCCTCGGCCATGAAGCCGTTGTAGACCATCCTGGGCGGGCGGTTGGCCAGGAACGGATCGGCGCGGGCCGCATCGGCGATACAGGCCTCGAGCTCGGCCCTGGCATCCTCCAGCTTCTGGCCGGGATAGGTGGCGACACGCATCTCGAACACGCAGCGCGCGGGGACGCTCGATGTCCATTCGCCGCCTTCGATCTTGCCCAGATTGAAACGGATCGGATGCGAGTGATCGCAGAAATGCCTGTCGTCGACCTTGCGCGCGTTCCAGACGATTTCGAGCTTCTTCAACGCCTGGATGATGAGGAAAGCCTTTTCGATGGCGTTGGCGCCGGCCGAGAAAGCGCCCGACGCATGCTGGGGATCGCCGTCGACCTCGACCCTAAACCAGATCGGGCCGACCTGCGCCCGCATCAGCTTCGGCTCCAGCGGTTCGGGGATGAAGGCTGCGTCGGCGCGGTAACCGCGCTGCAGGCAAGCGAGCGCGCCATTGCCGGTGCACTCTTCCTCGACCACCGATTGCAGGAAGACCTTCGCGGCCGGCTGATAGCCGAGGCAACGCAGTGCGGCCAGCGCGTAGAGGCAGGCCGAGAGCCCAGCCTTCATGTCGCCGGCGCCGCGACCATGCATCCAGCCGTCCTCGATGACCGGATCATAGGGATCGCGCAGCCAGCGATCGAGCGGGCCCGTCGGCACGACGTCGATGTGGCCGTTGAGGATCAGCGAGCGGCCGGTCGCGTTTCGCGGCATGTGGGTGGCGACGACGTTGAAGGCGTCGTCATAGGAGACGGCCACGGGCGAAAAGCCCGGCAGGTCGCGAATCGCATCGACATCGACACGCCACATGTCCACCGTATAGCCATCTGCTTCATACGCGGCTGCCATGAAGGATTGGGCCGCGTGTTCTTCGCCGCGTTGCGAGGGGAAGCGCACGAGGTTCGCGAGGAATTCCACCTGCCGCGCGAAGCCTTCGTCGACCGCGTTCAAAATGGCCTCGTCGGCAATTCGCTCAGGCATGATATTCCGCTTTCCGTTCGATGGTGTATCATATCTCATATGCCATCTCTGTGAAACGCAAGGGACAGGTGGGCCAAAAATCTTGACCCACCTCGGGAGCCTCTTGGCAAGCGAGCGCAGAGTTGGCATCAGCTTCTTGCGCGCCGGTGGGGAAGGTCGAGGACAGATGTTGGTCACCGAAGGCAGATTGCCTGATGAAATCACCAATCTAACGGTCGGCTATCGGCGGGTCCCGGCCGGCAAGATCGTCAATGCGGTGACATGGATGGAAGCGCGCGCGCCGGTGCCGGGTCTCGCGCGGCCGTTGACCATGACAAGGATCACGAAACCCGACAGTGCTTCCTACCGTGCAATCTTCCTGGAGATCGGCGCTCCCTGGCTCTGGGATCGCGCTGCCGAAATGTCGGATGCCGAGATCGCCACGCATTTCGCCGATCCGCGCCAGCATCTCTATCACGGCCATGATGAAAGCGGCGCCCATGTCGGCATGGTCGAGTTCTCGGCGGCTGAGGACAACGAGATCGAGATCACCTATTTCGGCCTGTTCCCTTCCCTGACCGGCCGCGGCTTCGGCAAGCGGCTGATGGCCGGCGCGCTCGACCAGGCATGGCGTCTCCGGCCCAGCCGCATTTGGCTGCATACCAGCAGCTTCGACCATCACAGTGTCATCGGTTTCTACAGGGCCTGCGGATTTGAGCCCTTTGCGACCGGCTTCGAAATCGCCGACGATCCCAGGATCAAGGGAACACTGCCGCGTGACGCCGCGCCGCAGATTCCCCTGATCGAGACGGAATGGTCCCCCGACGCCAGATGAAAACGCCTTCGCAACCAGCCAGCCAGGCATCGCGGCATCGACGGCCTTGGCGCCGGCCGCCGTCAGGTCGCCTGCACCGCTGGCAGCCGCTCACGCAATTCGTCGACGAGCACCCTGATGTTTTCGGAATAGTCGATGGGCACGACGACGAGATGCACGCCGCCGCCGGCAAAAGCCTGTTCCAGCGCCGGCCGGAATTCGGCGATCGCGCCGACCCTGGTTCCCTTGGCGCCATAAGCCTCGGCGTATTTGACGAAATCGGGATTGCCGAAGGTCATGCCGAAATCCGGAAAGTCGTCGACCGCCTGTTTCCAGCGGATCATGCCATAGGCGTGGTCCTCGAGCAGCAGGACGACAAGATTGAGCTTGAGCCGGACGGCGGTCTCCAGTTCCTGGCTGTTCATCATGAAGCCGCCATCGCCGCAGATGGCCATGACGCGGCGCTGCGGATGGAGCAGTGCCGCCATCATCGCCGACGGCAGCCCCGCGCCCATGGTGGCCAGCGCATTGTCGAGCAGCAGCGTGTTGGCCATGCGCGTGCGGTAGTTGCGCGCGAACCAGATCTTGTACATGCCGTTGTCGAGGGCAAGGATCCCGTCGGCGGGCATCACGGCGCGCACGTCATGCACGATGCGTTGCGGCGTGAAGCGGTCTTCCGTGGCGCGCGCGGCGATGCGGCTCAGAATGCCTTCGCGCAACGGCAACAGGGCCTGCGCGTTGGGGATCTTGCCCTCGATGCGATCCGCCAGCAGCGCCAGCGAAGGGCCGAGGTCGCCGACGATCTCGGTCTGTGGGAAATAGACCTGCTCGACATCGGCGGTTTGATAGCCGACATGAATGACCTTCGGCCCGTTGACGCCCATGATGAAGGGCGGCTTCTCGACCGTGTCGTGACCGATGGTGATGATCAGGTCGGCCTGTTCGATGGCCTCGTGCACGTAGTCGCGTTCCGAAAGGGCCGCCGTTCCCATGTAGAGTTCGGTGCCGCCGGGCACGGTGCCCTTGCCCATCTGCGTGGTGAAATAGGGAATTTGGGTGCGCAGCACGAACTGGGCGACATCGGGCGTGACGCGCGGCCGCGACGCCGCGGCGCCGAACATCAGCAGCGGACGTTTGGCCTCGATGATCATGCGGGCGGCGCGGTCGAGCGCGCCCGCACCGGCCAGCGGCAGTTCGACCGGATGCGTCGGCACCAGCGGGACATCCTCACACTCAGCCGCCGCAATGTCTTCCGGCAGTTCCAGATGTACGGGACCCGGCCGCTCTTCCTGCGCGACGCGGAAGGCTTCGCGCACCAGCGAGGGGATCATTTTGGGCGAGACGATCTGGCGCGACAGCTTGGTCAGCGGTTTCATCGCCGCGACGATGTCGACGATCTGGAACCGCGCCTGCCTGGACGACAGGATTCCCTTCTGGCCGGTGATCATGATCATCGGCATGGCGCCGAGCAGCGCATAGGCCGAGCCGGTCGTCAGATTGAGCGCGCCGGGGCCGAGCGTGGTGATGCACACACCTGGCTTGCCGGTGAGCCGGCCATAGGTCGCGGCCATGAAGGCGGCCGCCTGCTCGTGACGGGTCAGGATGAGCTGGATCGAGGAGCGGCGGATGGATTCGACGATGTCGAGATTCTCCTCGCCCGGAATGCCGAATATCCGGTCGACCCCTTCGTTCTCGAGGGCCGCCACGAACAGATCCGAACCTTTGGTCATCAACCGTCTCTCCCGCAATGCGCGTGCATGCCGCCAGCTTTGCCCCATATCACATTGGAAAGCGATGCCTCAAAGAGCCGGAGGCGCCTCTCCACGGAATGTCCGCGCGATCCAAAACGAGAGTGGCCGCGAGCGCTGGCGATCAAGCCATCCGTTTCGGCAAGGCGGCCGCCAGCGCATCGACGGCCAGCCGAACTTTCAGCGGCAAGTGAGGCGTCTGCAGCCAAAGGGCGTGGCAGTCATAAAGATATCGCGGCTGGTCCGGCAAGAGCTCGACCAGCGCGCCTGCCTGAATGCGCTCGCGAACCAGCCACCATGGCAACCAGGCGAGCCCCATGCCCTCGGCCGAAGCATCGGCGATGGCATCGAGATCGTCGAGCCGCAGCCGGCTGCCGGGCATGATCTCCTGTGCTGGTTGTCCTTCGCGCGGGAACAGCCAAGGCTGAACGGCTTGGCCGAGCCGGCGATATACGATGGCATGATGATTGGCGAGATCTTCGATCCGCCGTGGCTCGCCCTGAATTTTCAGATAGGACGGCGCCGCACAGACAATCATGTCCTGGCTCGCGACGCGGCGCGCGATCACGCCTGCCCTGTCCTCCAGATCACCGGTTCGGATGGCAAGATCGTAGCCGTCCTCGGCAAGATCGGCGAAGCGGTCGCTGAGCGACAGATCGAGTTCCAGCATCGGATATTGCCGCGCCAGTTTCAGCAGCACGGGTGTTACGCAGTGGCGGCCGAAATGCGCCGGCATGGTGACGCGCAGCTTGCCCCGCGGCTCCGAGATTTGGCCGGCGGCAAGTTGATCGGCAGCTTCGGCCTCGGCCAGCACCAGCCGACAGCGGTCGTAGTAGGCGCGTCCGAACTCGGTGAGGTTCTGCCGGCGCGTGGTGCGGTTGAGCAGGCGCATGCCGAGACGCTCCTCCAGAAACCGGACGTGTTTGCCGACCATCGGTCCGGACAGATCGAGTGCGGCCGCGGCCGCCGCGAACGAGCCGAGGTCGACCGCCCTGACGAACACGGCCATGCTCTCAAGCCGATCCATATTCGAAACTCCTGGTTTCTACTGTTCTGCTCCGAAGGCCATTTATCCGACTTCATCTTACCGGCATAGCTCCTTTCGGTTCAGACAATTAGGAGTAGACCGAATGGCGCGCGTCGTTCGCTTTCATCGGCATGGTGGCCCCGAGGTCCTGCGGATCGAAAATGTGGATCTTCCCCTACCCGGCCCGGGCGAGGTTCAGATCCGCGTCAAGGCGCTCGGCCTCAATCGCGCCGAGGCGCTGCTGCGCGCGGGCACCTATATCGAGACGCCCACCCTGCCCTCCGGGCTTGGCCTGGAGGCCGCAGGCCTCATCGAAGCGGTCGGCGAAGCCGTGACGGGTCTGGCTCCGGGTGATGCCGTCAGCGTCATCCCGCCGCAATCGATGATCCGCTGGCCGGCTTACGGAGAGCTTGTTACCTATCCTGCCGGGCTCGTCGTCAAAAATCCGATATCACTCGACTGGCGGACCGCGGCCGCGATGTGGATGCCGTACCTCACCGCCTATGGCGCGCTGATAGACATCGCCAGGCTGCGCAACGAGGACTTCGTCGTCATCACGGCAGCCTCGAGCAGCGTCGGGCTTGCCGCGATCCAGATCGCCAACAGCGTCGGCGCGACGGCGATCGCGGTGACACGGACCTCGACGAAGAAGCAGGCCCTGCTCGACGCCGGCGCGGCTGAAGTCGTGGTCCTGGCCGAGGAGGATCTGGAGGCGCGGCTACGCCGGATCGCCGGGCCGCGAGGCGTGCGCATCGTGTTGGACGCGATCGGCGGCCCGATTTTCGAGCCGCTCGCGGCGGCGATGTCCCGTGGTGGCATTCTCATCGAATATGGCGGGTTGAGCTCCGAGCCGACGCCGTTTCCCTTGCCCGCCGTGCTTGGCAAGACATTGACGCTGCGCGGCTACCTCGTCCACGAGATCACCGGCGACCCAGCGAAGCTGGAAGCCGCCAAGGCGTTCATCCTCGAAGGGCTGGAGGCCGGCACGCTGAAGCCGATCATCGACAGGACCTTTCCATTCGAGCACATCGTCGAGGCGCATCGCTATCTCGAATCGAACGAGCAGTTCGGCAAGATCGTGGTGACGGTCTGAGCAGGGACGCCGGGGTCGTTGGCGCAGGCGCGGTACCCAACGCTCGAAGCGCAATGACGTCAGCGATGGGGAACAAATTCGATCCTCGCGGACAATGTCGCTCTTGAAGGCGCGGTTCTCCATTCCTAACTCTCGCATGCGGGCCGGGCCCCTCTGACTGTCGCATCTCGCGACCGTGATGTCGGACCGCTTTAACGGGCCCGTTTCCATCCTTTCGGTCAAGCGGGCTCATCTCTTTTGGTTTGGAGCCCCATATGACGTCGTCTTCCCTTCTTGGATTGGTTTGCCCCTCCTGCCGCGTCGCGCTCGTGATGAGCGAACGCCAGGGTATCGAGATCGATTATTGCCCGCAGTGCCGTGGCGTGTGGCTTGACCGAGGCGAACTCGACAAGATCATCGAGCGATCGGCCAAGGAGGCCTCGCCCGCGCCACAGCCGGCAGCGTTCTCCCAGCCCCAGCATGGCCGGGACCGCGATGACGACTATGCGCGCTCGCAGGGCCACCGCTATCCGAAACGGAAGAAATCGTTCTTCGAAGAGCTGTTCGATTGACCGCACGCCGGTAGCCGGCCCGACGTCTGTCGAGAATTTCCGAAACCCATCGATAAAGGTCCGTCCAGATGATTTCCCGCACAAGCCGATTTGCCGCCCTGTTTGCCGGACTGTTCCTGGCATTCTCCATGGTCGCGGTAGACCATGCCGAGGCCCGTCGCGGCGGCAGTTTCGGCAGCCGCGGCATGCGCACGTTCCAATCAGCGCCGCCGACCAGGACCGCTCCGGCGCCGACCGCTCCGGTCGAGCGTTCGATGACGCCCAATACGGGCGTGAACACCGCGGCCCGGCAGCCGCAGGCCGGCCCGCAGAGGCCCGGCTTCATGAGCGGCTTCGGTGGAACAATGATGCGCGGCCTGCTGATCGGCGGCCTGATCGGGCTGCTCCTGGGCCAGGGCTTCGGCGGGCTGGCGGGCATGTTCGGTTTCCTGCTGCAGGCCGTGCTGATCGGTGGCGCCATCATGCTGGCAATCAGGTTCTTCCGGTCGCAATCCGCGCGTGGCCCCGCCCCTGCGCTCGCCGGCGCCGGCAATGCCTCGCGATTTGAAAACCGCGCAGCCGGACAGAGCGATGCCAACAATGCGCGTTCTTTCGCCATTCCCGGCTTTGGCGGCGGTTCAGGCCGAGGCTCCGCGGCGGCCACCGGTTCCGATGAAATCCGGCTCGCCCAGACCGACCTCGACGCATTCCAGCAGCTGTTGAGCGATGTCCAGGAAGCGTTCGGGCGTGAGGATCATGCCGCGTTGCGCAAGACGACGACTCCCGAAATGGTGTCCTATCTCTCTGAAGAGCTGGCCGACAACGCGAAGAAGGGCCTCAGGAACGAGGTATCCGACGTCACCCTCCTGCAGGCCGACATCGCGGAAAGCTGGCGCGAGGATGACCGCGACTATGCCACGGCGGCCCTGCGTTATGAATCGCGCGACGTGATGCGCGAACGGGCCAGCGGCAAGGTCGTCGAGGGCGACGAGGATCATCCCACGGAGACGACGGAGCTGTGGACCTTCACGCGTCAGAATGGCTCGAGTTGGAAGCTCTCGGCAATCCAACAGGCCTGAGCTCCAGCGTGCGGACTCGCGTTGACAAAGGCGGCCTGACGACGGCCGGTCCGGCTGTGTCAGCAGCCTTCCATGGCCGGCAGCTCTCAAGATAGGAATTTTTTCTTGACTGGGTGAAGGCAACTATGGTAGATATTTATCTATGGTGCTGAGTTGCGCCAGGAACCCGCCGCGCAGGCGGGTTTTTTTCGTTCAATGCCCGTCAACAGCTCCGGCGAAGGCACCCGTCAACCCGGATCGCCCGGCCTGAGCTCCGGCCCGTTTCCGTCCGAAGCTCGATGCCGATGTCGCGCACGGTTCACCGCACGATCTTGACGCACATCGGCGTGCCGATCTCGATGGCACGGCCGGTGTCGGTCAGCCCGCCGCCCTCGGCGTCGCGCGCGAAGATCGAGATGCGGTCGGCATTCTGGTTGGCCGAGAACAAGTGGCCGCCGGACGGCGTCAGCGCCAGGTTGCGCGGCGTGGCGCCCCCGCAAGGGACATAGCCGACGAGGCTCAGCGCGCCACTTTGCTGGTCGACGGCCATGATGACCACGCTGTCATGGCCTCGGTTGGAGCCGTAGAGGAAGCGGCCGTCGGGCGAGATCTGGATATCGGCGCAGTGATTGGCCTGGCGCGCCTCGGCCGGCACGGCCGGCCTGGCGTCGATGGTCGAGAGCTTGCCGCTTGCCTTGTCCAGCGCCATCGACACGATGGTCGAATCCAGCTCGTTCATGACGAAGACAAAACGGCCGTTCGGATGCAAGGCGAGATGGCGTGGACCGGCGCCCGGCGGCAAAGCGGATTCGGCCAGTTTGGTCAGATTGCCATCGTGCTCGATCCGGTAGGACACCAGCCGGTCGATGCCGAGATCGGCGACAATGGCCGTTCCGCCGGCGATGGTTTCGGTGACGCTATGGGCATGCGAGCGCTCCTGCCGGGCTGGATTCGGGCCAGTGCCCTTGTGCGAAACGCTAGCCAGAGGAGCCGACAAGGCGCCATCGCTGTCGAAGCCATAGACCGCGACTGCGCGATCCGGACCGCCCTCGCCCATGCCGTAGTTGGCGACCAGCAGCTTCGTGCCATCATGGGTGATGGTGTTATGCGCGGTGATGCTGCCGAGTGACGGCTGCTTGTTCAGGTAAGTGAGCGTGCCCGAGGCGCGGTCGAAGCCGTAGGCCGAAACCGTTCCTTCGCGCCAGGCGAAGACTTCCGAATTGGCGTAGAGGCGCGAACCGTCCGGCGTCACCGACAGGAAGGTCGGATTGTCGATGTCACTGGTCTCGGCCAGCTTTCGTGTTTCCAGCGTCTCCTCGTCGAAGCTGTAGACGCCGAGGCCGACGCCGCGTGCGCCCTGAAAATAGGGCGCCTCCCGGTTCAGGCTGCCGACAAAGACCAGACAGGCATCGCGCATGTTTTCCTCCCTGTTCCGCCGGGCTCGAGCGCAGCGGAAACAGCCAAAATTTCGCCCGTCCTCGCTTGCAACGCAACCCCATATGTGAAAATAGTATTTACAAAAGAAGATTGACGGGAGGAGACGTCGTGCAATCTGGCGCCTTGACGCGTGTTCCGAAACTTGTGCCGTGCCTCGCGCAGTGCCAGCGGAGCCAGCGATGAACGACTTCGCACCGACCGTCGGCGTCGCCTCGACGCATCCGGCCAACATGCCCGCGGAACATGCCGCCTTGCCGGTTTGGAACGCCGAGAACTGGTTCTACGAGGACTGGCCGGTCGGCCAGCAGATCCGCTCGTTGCGCCGCACCATGGCCGAAGGGGACAGCCACCTGTTCAACACGCTGGTGCTCGACATCCATCCTTACGTGCAGGACCAGATGTTTGCCGAGACGGAGGGCATTTTCGGCAAGCGGCTGGTGGCCGGCGCCTTCGTCTTCTCGGCTGGCCTGGGGCTCGTCGCCACCAATTGCGTCAATGCGTTTTCCTATGGCTACGACAAGCTCCGCTTCATAAAGCCCGTCTTCATCGGCGACACGATCTATTCGATCCGCTCCAACCTCGACAAGACGCCGCGCTACAAGGACATGGGGCTGATCCGCGCCAGCTACGAGGTGTTCAAGGGCGAAGGCGAACTCGTACTCTATTGCGAGCATCTGCAGACGGTGAAGTACCGCAACCCTGCCGATTTCCTCGGCAAGACGGAGAAGTAGAAATGCCGGCAGCAGCCGAATTGCCGCTTGCCGGTCTCGTCGTCGTCGACATGAGCCAGTTCCTGTCCGGGCCCTACTGCTCGCTCAGGCTGCTGGATCTCGGCGCCCGCGTCATCAAGATCGAGCGTCCGGACGGCGGCGACCTGTCGCGCCGGCTCTATCTCAGCGACACCGAGATCGGCGGTGATTCCACCATCTTCCATGCCATCAACCGGGCCAAGGAAAGCCTCGCCATCGACCTGAAGGACGAGGCGGATCTCAAGGCGCTGCGCGGCCTGCTGGCGAAGGCCGACGTGCTGATCCAGAATTTCAGGCCGGGTGTCATCGAACGGCTCGGCCTCGACTACGAGGCGGTCCGCAAGATCAACCCGCGCCTGGTCTATGCCTCGATCAGCGGCTATGGCGAGGACGGCCCATGGGTCAAGCGGCCCGGCCAGGACCTCCTGGCGCAGGCGCGCTCCGGGGTGATGTGGCTGAACGGCGACGAGGACCAGGGGCCGGTGCCGTTCGGGCTTGCTATCGGCGACATGCTGGCGGGCGCGGCATGCGCGCAAGGCATACTGGCCGCCCTTGTGCGGCGCGGCATCACCGGCCAGGGCAGCCATATCGAAACCAGCCTGCTGGAAGCGCTGGTCGACTTCCAGTTCGAGGTACTGACCACGCATCTCAATGACGGCCGCCGTTTGCCGCGCCGCTCCAGCTTCCGCAGCGCGCATGCCTATCTGTCGGCACCTTACGGCGTCTATCCCGCCAAGGACGGCTATCTCGCCATCGCCATGACACCGATCCCGAAACTCGCCGACCTGCTGTCGCTGGAGGAACTGGCGCCCTACCGCGACAAGCCGGCATCCTGGTTCACCGCGCGCGACGACATCAAGGCGATCGTCGCGCAGCGGATCGCGACCAGGACGGTCGACGAGTGGCTTGATGTTCTCGAACCCGCCGACATCTGGTGCGCCAAGGTGCTGACCTGGCCGGAAATGCTGGCAAGCGGGGGCTTCCAGTCGCTCGACATGCTGCAGACGGTGACGCGCGAGGACGATGTCTCGATCCTTACCACCAGTTCGCCGCTCAGGGTCGACGGCATCAGGGCCAAGGTCGACCGGGCAGCACCGCGCATCGGCGAGCATAGCGCCGCGATCCGCGAGGAGTTCGGCCTGTGACCACGCGCTTCCTAAAGCCCACGCTCAGGGGCATGACCTGGAACCATCCGCGCGGCTATGATCCGATGGTCGCCTGCTCGTCGCTGTGGAAGCAGAAAACCGGCATTGCCGTCGAATGGGACAAGCGTTCGCTGCAGGACTTCGAGTCCTTCCCGGTCGAGGAACTGGCGCGCGCCTATGATCTGATCGTCATCGACCATCCGCATGTCGGCCAGATCACCGCCGAACGCTGCCTGGAGCCGCTCGATGTCGCCGGCCGCGAGGCGGAGCGCGCGGCACTTTCCTCCGGCAGCGTCGGCCAGTCCTATCCGAGTTACACATGGCAGGGACGGCAGTGGGCGTTTCCCATCGATGCCGCGACGCAGGTCCAGGCATGGCGGCCCGATGCGCTTGGCGCACCGCCATCGCGATGGAGCGAAGTGCTCGATCTCGCCCGGCAGGCACGCGTGCTGCTGCCGTTGCGGCCACCGCATTCGATGATGGTGTTCTTCACGCTCGCAGGCAATCTCGGGCATGCTTGCGCGACCGACCCATCCAACGATCTCATCGACGGCGAGGCCGGCAGCGAAGTCTTCGAGACAATGCGCGAGATTGCCGCGCTGGTCGACCCGGCCTGCTTCGAGATGGATCCGATCGCCGTTTCAGAGCGGATGGCGCAGGCCGGATCCCCGATCGTCTGCGCACCGCTGATCTACGGCTATGTTTCCTACGCGATGGCCGGGTTTCGCCCACATCGCCTGGCATTTGGCGACATCCCTGTTGTCGGATCCAGCGGCCCGATTGGCACGGCGCTTGGCGGCACAGGCATAGCGGTGTCGGCCTTCTCGAAGGCGAAAGAGGCGGCAACCGATTTCGCCTACTGGCTCGCCAGCGGCGAGGTCCAGCGTGGCCCCTATGCCGCGGCCGGCGGACAGCCCGGCCATGCCGCGGCCTGGGAGGATCAGGCCGTCAATGCGGCGACCGGCAATTTCTATCGCGATACGCGCGCGACCCTGGAGGGCGCATGGGTGCGGCCTCGCCATGATGGTTACATGGCGTTCCAGCAGGCCGCGTCCGACCGCGTCAATTCCGGCATGACCTCAGGGCATCGTTCCAGCCAGGTCATTGCCGATCTCAATCGCCTGTTTCGGCAGAGCGCCCCGGCGCAGGCGACCGGCACTGCCGGTGGAGGAGCCTGAAAAAATTGAACGGAGGAGACAAATGAAAAGCCTGATCCGCGGCCTTGTGGCCGCAACCGCCTTCGCCTCACTCGCAACGACAGCTTTTGCCGAAGACGTACAAGGCGTCATCAGCGGGCTGCCCGATGAACTCAAGGCGCAATATGACGGCGCGCCGCAGACGGTGCTGCCATCGGCCTGGGACAATTTCAACCCGCCGTCCAAGCCATGGAAATGGTGCCATTCGGAATCCTACCAGGGCAACCCCTGGCGGGTCACCGTCACCAAGGAGCTGAAGCGCCTGGTCGACGGGCTGATCGCCGACGGCACCGTCTCCAGCTTCGAAGTGTCGGATTCCAACAACGACGCCAGCCAGCAGATCAACCAGATCCGCGCCTTCATCGACAAGAAGTGCTCGATCATCACCTCGATCCCGGGCTCGGCAACAGCGCTCGATGACGCCATCGATGCGGCCGCCAAGGCAGGCATCCCGTTCATCACCGCCGCCGGTTCGGTGACCAGCCCGAACGCGATCAATGTCGATTCCAACTATGCGCGCTGGGGCTACGACATGATGACGGCGATCGGCAAGGCCAAGCCTGATGGCGCCAGCATCCTGCTGGTCGAGGGCATCGCCGGCCACCCGATCGTGGTTCAGGAGCGCCAGGGCGCCGACAAGGCGCTGGCGGAAAACCCCAAGCTGAAGATCTCGCGCACGGTCAACGGCAATTGGACGGCCAATGTCACCAAGACGGTGGTGCTGCAGGCGATCGCCACCAACCCGGCGCCGATCGATGCGGTGTGGACGACAGGCAGCGAAAGCCGCGTCGTCGCGGAGGCGTTCGCCGAAGCCGGCCGGCCGGCGCCGCTGATCACCGGTTCGATCACCGGCGATGCCCTGGGCTACTGGAAGGCCAATCCCGACAAGTACCGCTTCGAGGGCCATGCCGTGCTGCCGCACTGGACCGCCGAAACGCTGTTTCGCGTCGGCGAACGCATGCTCGACGGCCAGAAGCCGAAGCTGAACACGCTGCTCATTCCGATTCCGCCGGTCCACAATGCCGATCTCGGCGCCTGGTACAAGGACTGCATGACGACGGATGCCGTATCGATCTTCCCGGTGCCGCCCAAGGATCCGATGCCGGAAGAATGGCTCGACGCCTATTTCTCCAACCCGGCGCCGACCAAGGGATGGGACTATTCGAAGGTGCCAGACGCCTGCGCGAAGTGACGCCTGGGCCAGATAAGACCTCGACAAGCCGGCTCCTTTCGGAGGGCCGGCTTGCCAGCTTCGAAACGCGACATGCTTGAAATCAGAAACATATCCAAACGCTATGGCGAGACGGTCGCGCTTGCGGACGCCTCGATCGCGTTCCGGGCAGGAACCATCCACACCATCCTGGGCGAGAATGGTTCGGGCAAGAGCACCATGGTCAAGCTGCTGTCCGGCATCGTTCAGCCCGACAGCGGCACGGTCCTGCTGCAAGGCAGGCCGTTTTCGGGCGGAACCCCCTCGGCTTTCCAGGCGCAAGGCTTCGCCACGGTCTTCCAGGAAGTGCTGATCGCGCCGGACCGCAGCGTGACCGACAATATCCTGCTTGGCCTCGACGGCCTGGTCCGGCGCGCGGTTCCCCGCAACGAGCGGCGCGACAGGGCAGCCGCCGCCCTCAA
The DNA here is from genome assembly GCF_006443035.1 of Mesorhizobium sp. B1-1-6. Classification (NCBI taxonomy): domain Bacteria; kingdom Pseudomonadati; phylum Pseudomonadota; class Alphaproteobacteria; order Hyphomicrobiales; family Phyllobacteriaceae; genus Mesorhizobium; species Mesorhizobium sp. B1-1-6. Next base: position 72,694 of record NZ_VFWR01000012.1, read on the forward strand.
ACGTTTCGCCGTCACCAACGTTCCGCTCGACATGCCCGCCGGGCAGTTGGCGCTCGCAGCACAGCAACTCGTCGTTCTTGCTCGTGCGGTCGTGCGCGATCCAAAGATCCTGATCCTCGACGAAGTGACCGCAGCACTCGACTTCGCCGACCGCGAGTCCGTTTTTTCGCTGATGCGCACGCTTGCCGGCGAAGGCTGCCTGATCCTGTTCATCACCCACCGCATGGATGAGGTGACGTCGCTTTCGGATCGCATCTCGATCCTGCGCGGCGGCAGCGTGGTGCGCACCGAGGAGCGCGGCGCTTCGACGCCGGCGGAGCTTCTCAAGGCGATGGCGCCACGCACCGCCGCGGAGCTGGCGCATGGCTGATCGCGCCGCCCTCACTATCCGCGACCTCATCATCGCACCGGACGCCAGCCCGATCATGCAGGCGGTCGCCGCCGGCGAGATCGTTGGGCTCGCCGGCCTGGATGGCCACGGCCAGGAGCTTTTCCTCGAGATGCTCGCCGGCCTAGTCGCGCCGTTTGGCGGTTCGATAACCCTCGATCTGCCCGGCGCATCCCGCGCCATCACCGGCTTCCGCAAGGCCGTATCGAGCGGCATCGCCTATCTTCCGCGCGGGCGTGCCAAAGGCATTTTCCCGACGCAATCGGTGCTCGACAATTTCGCCGTCTCGACGCTGTCTCGCGATACCCGCCTCGGCCTGATCAGCCCGGCGGCGCGCAAGGCGCGCTACGAGGCCTATCGCGAAAGGCTGTCGATATCGGCGCCTCGGCCCGACGCGCCGATCACCACCCTGTCCGGCGGCAACCAGCAGAAGGTGCTGTTGGCGCGGGCCCTGGCGCTGGACCCCGCAATGTTGCTTCTCAACGACCCGACGCGCGGCGTCGACGTAGCGACCCGGCATGTTCTCTACGACGTCTTTCGCGGGCTGGCTTCCGACGGCATGGGGCTCGTCATCCTGTCCAGCGAGATCGAGGAGATCCTTCTTCTCTGCCATCGCGTGCTGGTGTTCCGCGAAAATGAAGTCGTGGCGGAAATCGCCGGCCAGGCGATGACCACCGGGAACGTGATCGCAGCCATGTTCGGACGCGCGGCATGAGACCCTTCGCACGCATCCTGTCCCTCGGCCGAAGCGTCGGCTTCGCCGTCGTACTGCTGATCGCCCTGCTGGCGATCAATCTGATGCTGAGCCCGGCACGGTTCCAGCCGGGCTCCTGGGGTGCGCTGGTTGGTCTGGCGGCGCCGCTGATCGGTGCGGCCATCGCCTCGACGCCGGTGATCCTCGCCGGGCGCGGCGGCATCGATATTTCGGTCGGGCCGCTGATGGGCTTCGTCAACGCCATCGTGATCCAGGTGCTTTTCCTGCGCGCCGGAATATCCTCGCCGCTGGCGCTTGTTCCGGCGGCGCTGCTCATCGGTGCGCTGGTCGGGGCGGCGAACGGTTTCCTGGCGACCATCGTGCGCATCCAGCCGATCGTGGCCACGCTCGGCACCTATCTGATCCTGACGGGGGTGACGCTGACCATCCTGCCGGCGCCGATCGGCCCGGCGCCGGCCTGGCTGAAAGCCCTGGCGGGCCCACTCTCGCTTCTGCCGCTGGCCTTGATGTTCCTTTTTTGGTGGCTGGTGCGGCGCAGCCCTTATTACGACCAGCTGATGGCGGTCGGCAGCGACGATCGCGCCGCCTATACGGCCGGCGTCGACGTCACGCTCGTGCGCTTCATCGCCTATGTCATGACCGGCATCCTGGGCGGCTGCGCCGGACTGATGCTGACTGCGCTGATCGGGTCGGCCGATCCCAACATCGGCCCGACCTACACGCTGATCGCCATCGCCGCCGTGGCGCTCGGCGGTGTCAGTCTTGCCGGCGGCCGTGGTGGCGTCGCGGGTGCCGCGATCGGCGCTGTCGACATCTTCCTGCTGCAAAGCGTGCTGACGACGTTCAACGTCTCGACCTTCGTGCTGCAGATCGCCTACGGCGCCATACTGGTGCTGGCGGTGATGCTGACCGCGCTGCAGGAACGCTTTGCCATCGGGAGGCGCTGACATGGCTGGCCGAAATCTATTCGCGACAACCAATGCCCGTGTCGTCGGGGCCTTCTGTGTTGCCGCCCTTCTGCATCTTGCCGGCATCATCCTCATTCCGGGCTACTCCAGCCCGTTTGCGGTGCGCGCCATGCTGGTGCTTGCCTCGCTGCTCGCCGTCGCCTCGATCGGGCAGACGCTGGTCGTCATCATGGGCGGCATCGACCTGTCGATCCCGTTCGTCATCGGCTTTGCCAATGTCGTGGCCGCGCAACTCTACGGCGATGGCTGGAATTTTGTCCTGGTCTGCGGCCTCGTCGGCGTGCTGGCGATCCTTATCGGTGGCCTGAACGGGCTCATCGCGCGCAGCCTCGACATCCAGCCGCTTATCGTCACGCTCGGCATCGGCATGGTCGTGCAAGGGCTGGTGCTTTTATGGACCGCGGGCTTCCCTTCAGGCTCCGCGCCGCAAGCGGTTTCGAGCTTCGTGTCGATCGGCGGATCGGCCGGGCCACTGCCGGTTCCATGGCTGGTGCCCTGTCTTGTCGTGCTGGCGGCGCTCGTCGTCCTGGTGCTGGAGCGGACGCCCTATGGGCGCCGGCTCTACGCACTCGGCAGCAATCCGGGTGCCGCGCCTCTGGCGCTGATCGATCCCGTCCGCATGTGGGTGATCACCTATGCGGCAAGCGCCTTCTTCGCCGCGGTGGCGGGCGTTCTGCTGCTCGGCTTCACCGGCTCGGCCTATGGCGATGTCGGGCAGCCCTACCTGTTCCAGACCATCGCGGCCGTGGTCGTCGGCGGCGCGGCGCTGGTCGGCGGGCGCGGCAGCTATCTCGGGACCATTGCCGGCGTGCTGGTGCTGACCGAGATCAACACGCTGCTCATCGGGCTGGGCTTCCAGCCCTCGGCGGTGCAGGCAGCACTCGGCTTCATCATCGTGCTGTTGGTGTCGCTCTACGGCCGCGAACGGCACGTTTCGGCGACGATCTGAAGAGCCCCAAGCAGAGCCGGTTAAAGCCGCCAGAGCTTGCGGGCGTTCACCGAGAGCAGCCTGTCGCGTTCCGCAACACTGCAACCGGCAAGCAGCGCATGGGTCGCCGCCACCCAGGTCGAGAGACCGCCACCCAGCGTGCAGACCGGCCAATCGCTGCCCCAGACAACACGATCCCATCCGAACGAACCGATCGTGTGTTCGACATAGGGCCGCAGCGTCTCGACCGTCCAACTGCCGGGATCCGCATAGGCGACGACGCCGGAAATCTTGGCCACGACGTTGGGACGCCGCGCGATTTCGCTCATGTGTTCGCGCCACGGATGCTCGCCATTGCCCTTGATGTCGGGGACGCCGCAATGGTCGAGCACGAACTGGACGTCGGGCGCCAGATCGGCGAGCGCGATCGCCTTGGGAATCTGATGCGGTAGCACGACGAGATCGAAGGTGAGCCCGGTGCCGCCGAGCCGCCGGATGCTGTCCCGGAATAGCGCGCCTTCCGAGAGTTCATCGGGCATGACGTGGAGGACGCGGCGAAAACCCTTGACGAACGGCTTTGCTCGCTGGCGCTCGAGATAGGCCGCAAAATTGGCCTCTTCCGGACGGCAGGCGGCGATCGCCCCGGCCAGCATGCTGCCGGCCTGTCTCGACAGGCCTTCGACACGTTCGGTCTCGGCCTCGATATCGGCAGGGTCGACATCGACCTCCATATGCAGCACACGCTCGACGCCGACACGTTGAGCTTCCACGCCGTACTCCTCATAGGAGAAGTCGCGGTTGAGAGCGGGCACGCCGGCAAGCCACGGGTAGCGCAAGGCCGAGCGGTCGATGAGGTGCAGGTGGGTGTCGATGATCATGGCAGGGCTCCTCCCGTATCTTTCACATCATCTCACGGAGGAATTCTTCATTCAAATAAGAATTACGCCGATGAACCGACGGCCGACCCGGCCAGACGCGATAGCTTCTCACATGTGGCCAGCAGCAGTTCGATGGTGCGGGTCATGTCCGGCGCGGACGGTGCGTTGACGACGGTGATGTAAGGAATCGAAAGCGCCGCGATGGCCTTGCCGTCGGAGCCGCGCACCGGTGCCGACAGATTGTAGACGCCGGCAGTCTGCATCGAGGCCATCATCTCATATCCCCGTTCCCTGATCTGGTCGAGACGGGCAAAGAACTCGGGCGGCTGCGCCGTATTGTCGGTGCTGCGGACATGTTCGGAGATCATCATCTGGCGCTCCTCCTGCGAACGGAAAGCGAGCAGCACATGTCCCGAACCGGTGTCGAACAGGCTGATGTGGGCACCGACCCGGATCGAGATGCCCCAGTAGTTCGGCGCCTCCTGCTGGCCAATCACCACGGCCGAACCGCGATCGAAAACAACAAGTTGGTTGGCCTGTTGCGACGTCTCTGCCAGCTCCCGCATCAACGGCGTCGCGTAGGAAACCAGCCGCCGCACCGGCGCGTGCAGTTGCGCCAGGCCGAACAGCTTGAGCGTCAGTGAATACCGGTCACCGTCGAGCCGCGTGACATAGCCGCGCCGCACCAGCCGGTCCAGCATGCGGTAGAACTCGTTGGGGCTGCGGTCGAGCTTCTTGGCGATTTCCGCCTGCGTCAGGCCGCCGTCGACGCCGGCCAGCAGTTCCAGGATGTCGAGCCCCTTGTCGAGCGCAGGCGCGCGATACCGCTCGTCTTCGCTGTCATCCATGGGCCTTCCCTCCAGTGAAATCGATTCTTCATATACGCAGGAACGCAGCCGACGGAAACAAATTTCGCCTTGACGTTTCCATGAATGTTTTGTTTGTATATGAATGTAACGCTTCTTGTCATCAGACGAGTTGCGGTCGCCGCCAAGGCGCACCCAGGGAGGATACCAATGAACAGACTGCTTTCCGGCGTGTGCGCCGGCGCTTTGTTGCTCGCGTCAGGCGCAGGCGCAGCCCTTGCCGGCGACCTGCCCGGCAAGTTCGAAGGCGTTACCGTGGACGTGAAGCTGATCGGCGGCCAGCAATATGAAAAGCTCTACGAGCGCATCCCCGAATGGGAGAAGGCGACCGGCGCCAAGGTCAACATCCTGACCAAGAAGAACGGCTTCGACATCGACAAGGAGTTGAAGTCCGACATCGCCTCGGGCAGCACCAACTGGTGCGTCGGCTGGAACCATTCCTCCTTCGCGCCGCAGTATACCGGCCTCTATACCGACCTCAGCAAATTGCTGCCCAAGGAAGAGATCGACGCCTTCGTGCCATCGACGATCAAGGCGGCGACCATAGATGGCAAGCTGGAGATGCTGCCGCGCGCGCAGTTCGACGTCTCTGCCCTCTACTACCAGAAGAGCCTCTACGAGAACGCCGACAACAAGGCCAAGTTCAAGGCGAAATACGGCTATGATCTGGTGCCGCCGGACACCTGGAAGGAAGTCACCGACCAGGCCGAGTTCTTCGCCAACCCGCCCAACTTCTACGGCACGCAGTTCGCCGGTAAAGAAGAGGCGATCAACGGCCGCTTCTACGAGATGGTGGTGGCCGAGGGCGGCGAGTATCTCGACAAGGACGGCAAGCCGGTCTTCAACTCCGAAGCCGGCGTGCGGGCGCTCGACTGGTTCGTCAACCTCTACAAGACCAAGGCCGTGCCGGCCGGAACCACCAATTATCTCTGGGACGATCTCGGCCAGGGTTTTGCCTCCGGCACCGTCGCCATCAACTTGGACTGGCCGGGCTGGGCCGGCTTCTTCAACGATCCGAAGTCGTCGAAGGTCGCCGGCAATGTCGGCGTCAAGGTCGCGCCGAAAGGCTCGTCTGGCAAGCGCACCGGCTGGTCCGGTTTCCATGGCTTCTCGGTGACCGAGACCTGCCCGAACAAGCAGGCCGCGGCATCGCTGGTGTGGTGGCTCACCAATGAGGACAGCCAGAAGCTGGAAGCCGCCGCGGGCCCGCTGCCGACCCGCACCGCGGTCTGGGACTGGGACCTGAAGCAGGCCGAAAACGATCCTTACAAGAAGGAGGTTCTCTCCGCCTTCCAGGAAGAAGCCAAGCACGCTTTCGCGGTGCCGCAGACGCCTGAATGGATCGAGATCTCGAACGCCGTCTATCCCGAATTGCAGGCGGCGATCCTCGGCGACAAAACGTCCAAGCAGGCGCTCGACGAAGCCGCCGCCAAGGCGACGCAAATCCTCGAAGACGCCGGCAAGCTGTAGAACCGCTCCCAGGGCCGCCTCCCCCATCAGGATGGGGGAGGCGCTCGCGTCTTAAGGCGCGCACTGCCTCGGGTGTTCCACGATGACGATGCCGGCCCCGCCCGGCTCGACAGGCGGCAATCGAATGCAACTCACAGGGTCCCAATGAAGGGCTTCAAGCCATCCGCGCCATTCCTGCTGCTGCTTCCGGCGATGATCGTGCTGGCGGCGGTCGTCGTGGTGCCGTTGCTTTTGTCGCTCTATTCCAGCTTCACGCCGTTCCGCCTGACCAAGCCCGAAACATTCTTCGTCCTTGTCGGCTTCCGCAATTATCTCTCGATCCTGGCGAACGCCGATTTCTGGTGGGCGTTCGGCCGCACGGTTCTGTTGCTGACCATCGCGCTCAATCTCGAAATGCTGCTGGGCCTCGGCCTCGCCATGCTGGTCGAAAAGGCGACGCGCGGCCAGCGCATCCTGCGCACGCTGATGATGTTTCCGATGATGTTCTCGCCGATCCTCGTCGGCTTCCAGTTCAAGTTCATGTTCAACGACAATATCGGCCTGGTGAACAACGCCCTGCAATCGCTCGGCATCACCAGGGATGCCATTGCGTGGCTGATCGAAGGCCATCTCGCCTTCATCGCCATCTCGATCGCCGAGATCTGGTCGTCGACGGCGATCTTCGCCATCCTGATCCTCGCCGGGCTGCTCGCCATGCCCAAGGAGCCGACCGAGGCGGCGCGCGTCGACGGCTGCACGCCGTGGCAGACATTCCGTTATGTGACCTGGCCGTTCGTCATGCCTTTCGCCTACATCGCCATGACCATCCGTTCGCTCGACGTCGCGCGCGCCTATGACATCGTCAAGATCATGACCGATGGCGGGCCGGCGGGCCGCACCGAGCTTTTATGGACGCTGGTGGCGCGCACCGCCTACAGCGACGGGCGCATGGGCATGGCCAACGCCATGGCCTATTTCTCGATCCTGCTGTCGATCGCCTTCACCGTCTATTTCTTCAACAAGCTCGCCGCGGCGCGCACGCAGATCGGTGCGGAGTGGTGATGGACGAGAATTCTTCCGCCCGCCTCAAGCGCCGGCTGCTGGGCATCGCCTATCGCATCGGCCTGTTCCTGGCGATGCTGACCATCTGCCTGCCCGGCCTGTGGATCGTGCTTTCGTCGCTGCGGCCGACGGTGGAGATCATGGCCAAGCCGCCGGTGTGGATCCCGCAGCAGATCTCGTTCGACGCCTATGTCGCGATGTTCTCAGGGATCGGCAAGGGCGGCATCCCGGTCATAGAATATTTCCGCAACTCGCTGATCATCTCGGTGACCTCGACGATGATCGCGGTGGCCATCGGCATGGCCGGCGGCTATGCCTTCGCGCGCTACCGTTTCCGCGGCAAGTCGGGCGTCTTCCTCGGCCTGATGCTGACGCGCACGGTGCCGGGTATCGCGCTCTCGCTGCCGCTGTTCTTCCTTTATGTCAGGCTCGGCATCATCGACACGCATTTCGGACTGATCCTGGCCTATGTCGCGCTCAACGTGCCGTTCACCATCTGGCTGATCGACGGCTTCTTCCGCCAGGTGCCGAAGGACCTCGCGGAAGCCGCCCAGATCGACGGCTGCACCCGCTGGCAGGCCTTCTGGCAGGTCGAGTTCCCGCTTGCCGGGCCCGGCATCGCCTCCGCCGCGATCTTTGCTTTCCTGACCTGCTGGAACGAGTTCGCGCTGGCCTCGCAGCTTACCCGCTCGGTCAGCGCCAAGACCCTGCCGGTCGGCCTGCTCGACTACACGGCCGAATTCACCATCGACTGGCGCGGCATGTGCGCGCTCGCCGTGGTGATGATCATCCCGGCGCTCACCCTCACCTACATCGTCCAGAAACACCTTGTCGGCGGCTTGACCTCCGGCGCGGTGAAAGGCTGATCCCATGGCAACGGTTTCCCTCCAAAAGCTGACCAAGCGCTACGGCAATGTCGGGATCGTGCACGGCATCGACCTCGACATCGCGGACCGCGAATTCATCGCGCTGGTCGGCCCCTCCGGCTGCGGCAAGTCGACGACGCTCAGGATGATCGCAGGGCTGGAAGAGATCAGTGCCGGCTCGATCGAGATCGGCGGCCGCGTCGTCAACGATTTGCCGCCGCGTTCGCGCAACATCTCGATGGTGTTCCAGTCCTACGCGCTTTATCCCCACATGACGGTGCGCGAGAACCTCGGCTTCTCCCTGAAGATTGCCGGGGCCGCCAAGGAGGATATGGAGCGCCGCGTCGCCGAAGCCTCGGCCATCCTCGGCCTCGACACGCTGCTCGACCGTCGCCCGTCGCAACTTTCCGGCGGCCAGCGCCAGCGCGTCGCCATGGGCCGCGCCATCGTACGCGATCCCGACGTGTTCCTGTTCGACGAGCCGCTTTCAAATCTCGACGCCAAACTGCGCACGCAGATGCGGACCGAAATCAAGAAGCTGCACGCCAAGGTGCGGTCGACGGTGATCTATGTCACCCATGACCAGGTCGAGGCGATGACGCTTGCCGACCGCATCGTCATCATGCGCGACGGCCATATCGAACAGGTCGGCACCCCAGACGAGGTGTTCCGACGGCCGGCGACGCGGTTCGTCGCGGGCTTCATCGGCTCGCCGCCGATGAACCTGCACGAGGCGACGATCGATGACGGCCACTTGGTTTTCGCCAGCGGCGAAAAGCTGCCATTGCCTAGCCAATTCAAAGCCAATGTCGCCAGGGGTAACAAGGTGGTGTTCGGGTTGCGGCCCGACGACATCTACCCGACCGGCCATGGTATCAGTTCCGGTGGTGCGGCCGACGTCCACCAGATCGAATTGCCGATCACGGTCACCGAACCACTCGGCAACGAGACGCTGGTGTTCGTCGAGTTCAATGGCGCAGACTGGGTTTCGCGCATGCTGAACCCAAGAGCTTTGAGATCGGGCGAGCGGGTGGCCATGAGCCTCGACCTGTCGCAGGCGCATCTGTTTGCCGCCGACACCGGAAAGTCATTGCGGAGCTGACGACATGGCCAAGATCGAGAAGATAGAACTGCGGATGGTGGACCTTGTGCCCAAGGTCAAGCGCACCGACGCGATCCAGAGTTTCGTCAGCCAGGAAACGCCTCTCGTCACGATCACCGATTCCGACGGCGCCGTCGGCACCGGCTACAGCTACACGATCGGCACCGGCGGCTCGTCCGTGATGCGGCTCTTGTCCGACCATCTGGCGCCGCGCCTGATCGGCCGCGACCCCGACATGATCGAGGCGATCTGGCACGATCTCGAATTCGCCACGCACGCCACCACGATCGGCGCGATCACGGCCATCGCGATCGCGGCGATCGACACCGCGCTTTGGGACCTGCGGGCGAAGAAGCAGGGCCTGCCTCTGTGGAAGCTGGCGGGCGGCGCCAAGGACCGCTGCCCGCTCTACACGACGGAGGGCGGCTGGCTGCACATCGAGACGCAGGCGCTGGTCGATGACGCGCTGGCCGCGAAGGCCAAGGGATTTCGCGGCTCGAAGGTGAAGATCGGCAAACCGCACGGATCGGAAGATCTGGCGCGGCTGGCGGCGGTGCGCAAGGCGGTGGGCGACGGCTACGAGATCATGACCGACGCCAATCAGGGATTCTCCGTCGACGAAGCGATCCGCCGCGCAGCGAGGCTGCGTGAACTCGATCTCGCCTGGATCGAGGAGCCGCTGCCGGCCGACGACATCGATGGCCATGTGCGACTGTCGAATTCGACGCAGACGCCGATTGCCATCGGCGAGTCGCTCTATTCCATCAGGCATTTCCGCGAATACATGCAGAAAGGCGCCTGTTCGATCGTGCAAGTCGACGTCGGCCGCATTGGCGGCATCACGCCCTGGCTAAAAGTGGCGCATGCGGCAGAGGCCTTCGACATCCCGGTCTGCCCGCATTTCCTGATGGAATTGCATGTCAGCCTCACCTGCGCTGTTCAGAACGGCCGGTATGTCGAGTACATTCCGCAGCTTGACCAGTTGACCGGCAAGCGCATGCGCATCGAGGATGGGCACGCTCTGGCACCCGAGGAGCCCGGCATCGGCATCGATTGGGACTGGGACGCGGTCAAGGCCATGAGCATCGCCGAATTCACCACGGCGATCACGAAATAGGGGAACGAACATGCAGCGGATGGGAATGGTTCTGGGACTGAAGCCGGAAAAGGTCGAGGAATATGTGCGCCTCCATGCCGCCGTCTGGCCCGACGTGCTGACCATGATCTCGGCTTGCAACATCGAGAACTATTCGATCTACCTGAAGCGGCCGGAGAACCTGCTGTTTGCCTATTTCGAATACCACGGCACCGACTATGCCGCCGACATGGCCAAGATGGCGGCAGACCCGAAGACGCAGGAATGGTGGGCCCTCTGCATGCCTTGCCAGGAGCCGCTGGCGACCCGCAAGGAGGGCGAATGGTGGGCTTCGATGGACGAGGTCTTCCATCATGACTGAAGGCGGTTTCGACCCTGCCTCACTCATCCAGTCCTGGCCCAAGCCTACAAAGCCCCGGCCGATCGTCACCTTCGGCGCAGGTTCGATTGTCGGCGACGCCCATTTTCCCGCCTACCGGAAGGCCGAGTTTCCGATTGCCGGCCTCTATGATCCGGACCAGGCCAAGGCGCGGACCCTGGCCGAGAAATGGGGTGTCACCGCATTCCGCTCCGTGGAAGAAGCCGCCGGAATCAACGATGCGATCTTCGATCTGGCGACACCGCCCAGTCGGCATGCCGAGATCCTGAAGGCGCTTCCCGAGGAGGCGGTCGCGCTGATCCAGAAGCCGATGGGCAACTATCTCGGCGAGGCAACCGAAATCCTCGAGATCTGCCGCGCCAGGAAGCTCAAGGCCGCGGTGAATTTCCAATTGCGTTTCGCGCCGATGATGCTGGCGCTCAAGGATGCCATCGCCAAGGGATGGCTCGGCGAGGTCGTCGACTTCGACGCCTGGCTGGCGCTGGCGACACCTTGGGAGTTGTGGGAATTCCTGCTCAAGGCGCCGCGTGTCGAGATCGCGATGCATTCGATCCACTATCTGGACCTCGTCAGACAATTGCTGGGCGACCCCAAAGGGGTGCACGCCAAGACGCTCGGCCATCCCAACCATACGGTGGCGCAGACGCGCACCAGCGCCATCCTCGACTATGGCGACACCGTGCGCTGCGCGCTGTCGATCAACCATGACCACAAGTTCGGGCGCCGGCACCAGGCCTGCGAATTCCGCATCTGCGGCACCGAGGGCGCGGCCTATCTCAAACTCGGCCTCAACCTCGACTATCCCCGCGGCGAACCGGACGTCCTGGAAATATACCCGAAAGGCGGGACGGATTGGATTGCCGTGCCACTCGCTGGCGAATGGTTCCCCGATGCCTTTGTCGGGCGCATGGCCAATGTCCAGCGCTTTGCTTGCGGGGAAGACGACGAGCTGGTCAGCTCGGTCGAGGACGCCTGGAGCACGATGGCGCTGGTGGAAGCCGCCTATAAATCGAGCGCAGCGCCGGCGACGCCACTGGCCGAAAAGCCGTAAGGCAGGACATGGAACAGATAATTTATTTCGAAGACTACGAGATCGGCTCCTCGCGGCTGACCAGCGGCCGCACCATTACCGAGACCGACTTCATCGTCCATGCCGGACACACCGGCGATTTCTTCCCACACCACATGGACGCCGAGTTCATGAAGACGACGCCGTTCGGTCAGCGCATCGCGCACGGCACGCTGGTGTTCTCGGTCGGCATCGGACTGACGGCAAGCGTCGTCAATCCCGTTGCCTTCTCCTATGGCTATGATCGGCTGCGTTTCATCAAGCCGGTGTTCATCGGCGACACGATCCGCACGCGCACCACCATCGCGGCCAAGGAGGACGATCCGAAGCGGCCGGCCGCGGGCCGGGTCATCGAACGCTGCGAGGTGATCAACCAGCGCGACGAAGTTGTGTTGGCCGCGGATCACATCTACATCGTCGAACGCAAACCCGGCTGAGGCAGCGCTACGATCCCGTGGCGCGGGCGGTGATGCGCTCCAGACCGAGCAGCAGCGCCAGGGTCGCCACCACCAGGATCATGGTGAGCGCTGCTCCCGCAAAGATGTCGCCTCGGTCGGTGAGGCTGAAGATCGACACCGGCAGCGTCACCCAACCCGGCGGATAGACCATCACGGTGGCGCCGAGTTCACCCATCGACAGTGCGAAGCTGAGCCCGAACGCTGCGACCAGATAGGGTGCGAGCAGAGGCAAGGTGACGTGCCAGAGGCGGTAGGCCGGCCGCGCGCCGAGGCTCGATGCCACCTGCTCGAAGTCGGGCGAGAGCCGCGCCAGTCCGGCCGACACATTGCCGAAGGTGAAGGCCGATATCAGCACGAAATGCGCGATCATGACGATCGCGATCGTACCGTTGAGCAGCAGCGGCGGATGGCTGAAGGCGACCAGCAGGCCAAGGCCGACGGAGACCGAAGGCACGGCGCTGGGGACGAAGAACAACAGGCCCAGCAGGCGCCGCAGCGCATGCCCCTGGACCCGCAGCGACAGCGCCGCCCAGGTGCCGCTGACCAGCGCCAGCGCGCTGGCTGCAAAACCGGTGAGAAGGCTCGCCTTGACCGCATCGCCGGCCGCGCCATGCAAGACGTCGCTGTAGTGTTCCGTCGTCAGGCTGCTCGGCAGCACCCCGTTCCACTGGCCGGCAAGGCTGGACAGGAGAATGACCGCAAGCGGCGCCAGGAACAGCACACCGAAGATCAGCGCGAAGAGGAGCCACAGAACGAGGCGACCGGAGCGGGACCAAACCAGCATGGCTAGACCCCCAGCCGGCCGGCTGCGAAACGATAGAGCCCGAACAGGCCGAGCGACAGCGCGATGTTGATCAGGGCGATGATGCAGGCGACCTGATAGGCCGATTCCTGGATCGCCTTGCCATAGATCAGCAGCGGCAGCGTGATGACCCCCTTGGCGCCGATGAACAGCACGATGCCGAACTCGTTGACGGTGAGCAGCAGGCAGAGGCTCCCGCCGGCAATGAGTGCCGGAATGGCGGCCGGCAGGATGATTTGGCGCACGATGCGGAACGACCGCGCGCCGAGCACGCTTGCCGCTTCGATCTGGCCGCGGTCCACCAGCGAGAAGGCGGCAAGCAGCGGCCGTAGGATGAACGGCGTGTAGACAGTGACCTCGGCCAGCACCACGCCCCAGCTCGAATAGAGGAAATCGACGGGCGGCGACGGCAGTGAAAAGGTCTCCATCAGCCCTGCGTTGAGCATGCCTGCGGAGCCGTAGAGAAAGGTGAAGGCGAGCGTCACCAGGAAGGTCGGCAATGCGATGAAGGTGTCGATCAGCCTGGCAATGAAGCCGCTGCCGGGGAACGGAACGAAGGCCAGGATCAGTGCCAGCACGAGACCGACGATCAGGCACCCGGCAGTCGCGGTAACCGAAATCGTCACCGTGTTGATCAGCGCGTTGAGGAAGAAGCGCGAATGCAGGACGCGGATCACTTCGGCGACATTGGCAACGCCGCTGTCGTCCAGGAAGGCCTGCCGGGCGATGAGCGCCAGCGGATAGAAGAACAGCAGGGCCAGGAGTGCGGCCGGCGGCACGATCCAGAATCTGCCAGGCTCTCTCCTGACCGCTGGCGAGGCGATAGCGACAGCCTCAGACACCGGCGTCTTCCGGAACGAGCGAGGTGTCGGTGGGCGCGAAGAACAGCGGCACCTTGGCGCCGGGTTCCGGCAGGGCCATCGGCAGTCTCGTCGCCGAGACGCGCACCGTCGTGCCGTCGACATCGAGCACGAGATGGGTGAGTTCGCCTTGCCAGTGCACCTCCAGGAGCGTGCCGACAATGCGATTGGTATGGTCGCCATCGGCCGTCAGGCTGAGGTGCTGGGGCCTGATACAAAGCAGGCTCTTGTCGCCGGCCTTCTCGTCACGGCCGGTGCCCATCAGCACCGCGTCGCCATGCCTTGCCGCGGCAAAACCCTTGGAGCCGGCAGCCTCGGCAATGGTGACCGGCAGTAGATTGGCGCGGCCGAGGAACTCGGCGGTGAAGCGGTTGGGCGGGCGGCGGTAGAGCTCGGTCGTCGGTCCATGCGAACAGACCGAGCCGTCGCGCATGATGGCGATCTTGTCGGCGAGGGTGAGCGCCTCTGTCTGGTCGTGAGTGACATAGAGGATCGTCAGGCCCGGCAGGCTGCGGTGCAGCCTGGCGATCTCCTCGACCATATTGCGGCGGATCTGTGCGTCCAGCGCCGAAAGCGGCTCGTCAAGCAGCAGCACGCGGGGCCGCACGGCAAGAGCGCGCGCAATCGCGACACGCTGCTGCTGGCCGCCGGAAAGCTCGCGCGGATAGCGTCCTGCATAGGCAGCCATGCCGACGGTACCGAGTGCATCCTTGACCCGCTCGGCGATCAGCGCCTTGTCGGCTCCCTGAGCCCTGAGGCCGAAGGCGACGTTGTCCTCGACCCGCATATGCGGAAACAGCGCGTAGTTTTGAACCACCATGCCGAGCCCGCGCTCATAAGGCGGCAGATCGGTCACATCCGTCGCGCCAATGCGGATTCGTCCGCTTCTCGGCCGCACGAAGCCGGCCACCGCCCGCAAGGCGGTGGTCTTGCCGGAGCCGGATGGGCCGATCATCGCCAGGATCTCGCCGGGAGCAATATCCAGGGTCAGCGGATGCAAGACGACGTGAGCGCCATAGGCGACAACAACCTTGTCGAAATGGACGTTGGAGCCGGCGCCGCGAACCTTCGCGGCGTCGATGTCCATGACACTGGTCCCAGTAAAAGCGGCGGCCGACATGGCATGGTCCTCCGGATTGGCAGGGATCAACTTCCGGTCGCTTCGTTCCACCGCTTGACGTAGTCAGGCAGCTTGGCCAGAGCGTCATCCCAGTTCGGCGACCAGATGGTCAGGCCCTTCATCGCCTCTTGCGCCTTCGCGAAATTGGCGTCGTTCGGCGTCACATCCTTGCGGGCCGGCAGACCAAGAGCCACGGAACTGACCTTCGACTGAGCTTCCTTTGAGAGCAGGAAGTCGATCAGCTTCTTGCCGTTGTCGGCATTGGGCGCGCCGGTTACCAGGCCGATCTCATAGGGCAGCGCAAAGGTGGAGCGCACGCCGTCAGGCCCCGCCGGCCAGAACACCTTGATGTTGGGATTGTCGGCCATTTGCGACATGTTCATCTGCAAATCGCCGTTGGCGACATGCAGCTCGCCCTTGTTGACCAGCGCCGTCAGCTTGCCGGTCGAAGCGGAGGGGCCGACATTGTTGTCCTGCAATTTCCTCATGAACTCGAAACCTGCATCCTCGCCGCCGAAGGCATGGATGATCTGCAGCATGACAGCGGTGCCGTCGCCGGCCTGGCCGGGCGTCGAGTATTGGATCCTGCCCTTGAATTTCGGGTCCAGCAGATCGTCGTAGCTCTTCGGCGCTTCCGAAAGCACGGCGCTGTTGTAGATGAAGTTCATGTAGTTGTTGACCAGCGGCCGGTATTTGTCGGTGCCGCCGTCGATCTGGTCCGCCCCTTCGGGCTTGTAATCCTGCAGCAGGCCGCCGGCGGCGGCGCGCTGCACGAAGGGCGGCAATGTCACCAGCACGTCCGCTTGCGGGTTCGACTTCTCCTTGGCGACACGCTCAACGACACCGCCCGAACCAGCCTCGATATACTGCACTTTTATGCCGGTGGCCTTGGTGAAGGCGGCGAACTCGGTTTCGAACCAGCTGCCGTTGCCGTCATGCAGGCCATCGGCGGAGTAGATGGTGACGACGCCATCTGCCATCGCCGGTCCGATGAGGGCAGCCGACGCCAGCAACGCGGCGAAAGCCGCGACCGTGGTTGCGTTGCGTGATTTCATGTCCAGTTCCCCTTTTTGATTGATGGCACATTCTGCGATGCACTGTGGCGACGGCGCCGGCTGCTTCTGCTTCTGCTTCTGCTTCTGCTTCGATTAGTACCGGCAGCGTCGTCGTTAGGACAACTCTGGGGATTGGGAATCGATAAGTAAAATCTATTTATTTTATGACAGGCAAACTTCATCTGATAGTTGTCATGGAACCGTCGCAGTCATGTCGCGAACATATTTCGGCCTGCTCAGGGCAGGCCGTCGAAGCGTTTGAGCAGGTGATGATCAGACGAATGAAACGCCAGAAGTCTGCGCCCGCAACCGCGGGTCGGACGAGCGCACGATCACCGGCCGGCCGTCGAGAATCTCAAAGCAGCGCGCGAGCGTGTCGTCCTCGAGCCGGCGCATCGCCTGATGCGTAAAGAAGGTGAGGTGCGGGAACAGGATGACGTCGTCGCGGCCGAAAAGCGCGCCCATCGGATGGCCCGACTTGGCCAGCGGCTCGACCGAATAGACGTCGAGCCCGGCGCCGCCGATGCGCTCGGAAACGATCGCCTCGACAAGGGCCGCCTCGTCGATGAGCGCGCCGCGCGAGACGTTGACGATGATGGCGGAAGGCTTGAGGCAGGCGAGTTCAGCCTTGCCGATCAGGCCGCGCGTGCTGTCGTTCAGCACGCAATGGATTGAGACGAAGTCGCAGGCGCGAAGCATTGCCTGGAGGTCGTCGGCTTTTTCGATGCCGGCGGCGCGCATCGTTTCGGCGTCGACACCGGGATCGAAGCCAAGAAGCCGCGCACGAAATCCCTGGCCGGCCATGCGCGCCATGCTGCGGCCAATTTTGCCACAACCGACGATCCCAAGCGTGGCGCCTGAAATGTCGCGTCCCAGCCAGCGCGGCTCGGGCCAGATCCAGCCATCGCGCGATACCGCCGCGGTGATGGCGGGCAGCCGCTTGGCCAGCGCGACCATCATGGCGAAAGCACCTTCGGCGACGGTTTCCTCGGCATATTCGGGCACGTTGACAACGGGGATACCGCGCCGCATGGCAGCGGGGATATCGATGGCGTCGATACCGACGCCATATTTGACGATGCCCTTCAACCTGGGCGCCGCGTCGATCACCTCCGCAGTGACTGGCGTGTAGCACATCAAGAGCAGATCGGCGTCGGCGACCGCGGCTTTGAGCTCCGCCTCGGAAATGCCGTCCGGCAGCGTCACCAGCTCGACACCCCTTGCCCGCAAGCCGGCATCGATGCCTGGACATTCGAGCTCGCGGTCGGTGCGGACGGCCTTCACGGTCAGGCCGTCAGCACGGCGCGTTCGACGATGTCGAGCGCACGGTCGAGATCGGCTTTCGAAATCACCAGCGGCGGTGACAGCGTCAGCACGTTGCCGTGGCTGACCTTGAAGCTCAGCCCCCGTTCGAGGCAGGCATAGAAGACGCGTTCGGCAAGATCGCGCGCGGGCTGGCGCGAGGTACGGTCCTCGACAAGTTCGACGCCGACCATCAGTCCCCTGCCCCTGACATCGCCGACATGGGGCGAACGCCTCATCAGATCCTGCATGCGTCCCAGCATATGCCGGCCAAGCTCGGCCGCACGCTCGACCAGTCCTTCTTCCAGGATGATATCGATCGTCGTCAGCGCCGCGCGCGTCGTCACCGGGTTCTTCTCGTGGGTGTAGTGACCGATGGCAAAACCGCCGGTGACGTCGAGATCGCGGCGGGCGATGACAGCGGCGATCGGCAGGATGCCGCCGCCGAGCGACTTGCCGAGAACGACGATGTCCGGCGTCACGCCGTCATGCTCATGGGCGAAGAATTTTCCGGTCTTGCCAAGGCCGGTCGGGATCTCGTCGAAGATCAGCAGCGTGCCGTGCCGGTCGCAGGCCTCGCGCACCCGATTCCAGAAACCGGGCGGCGGCGGGTTGGGCGTTGCCCGCATCGGCTCGGCGACGACCGCGGCCACATCCTGTTCGCGACCGAGCACATAGGCGATCATGTTGGCGCAGGCGAGCCCGGAGGCTTCCAGGGTGCCGTGGCCGTAAGGACAGCGGTAGCCGTCCCAGGGCGCGACATGTTCGGTGCCGGTCATCATCGGCCCGGCGATATGGGAACGGAAGGTCGCTTCGCCGCCGACGCTTGCGGCACCGAAGCCAGCGCCATGAAAGGCATCCCAGAACGAAACCGTCTTGAAGCGGCCGGTCGCGGCGCGCGCGATCTTCAGCGCCACCTCGATGGCGTCGGAACCGCCTGTCGTGAACAGCACCTTGCCGAGATCGCCGGGCGCCAACTCGGCCAATTTCTCGGCCAGTTCGACAGCGGGTTCGCAGGTGAAGCGGCGCGGCGCAAAACAGAGATCGTCGAGCTGTTTCTTGATCGCGGCGACCAGCTTCGGATGGCCATAGCCGAGATGGTGCACGCTGTTGCCGTGGAAATCCATGAAACGGCGGCCGGCGGTGTCCTCGATCCAGATGCCTTCGGCCTTAGCGATCGTCGAAAGACAAGGGCTGGACAGGCTCTGGTGCATGAAGGCCGAAGCGTCGCGGTTAAGCAGCCCGCGGATGCGTGGATCGTCCTGGCCGGAATCCCAGCGGCTGCGGGCCGCCGTGGTGTTGGAATCGCCCTCGGTATGCACAAGCTCTTTGATCGCGGCCATAACCATCTCCGAAACGCGAATGAGGGAGCGTGGAACGCTCCCTCGGTTGTTCTGTCAGCCGAGTCGTCCGGTCAGGACCAGGGCAGCGAAAACGTCTTCACATTGGTATAGCTCTTCATTGCCTCGATGACGCCTTCCTTGTAGCCATTGCCACTGTCCTTGATGCCGCCGAACGGCGACATCTCGATGCGGTAGCCCGGCACTTCCCAGATGTTGACGGTGCCGACCTCAAGGCCGGTGATGTATTTCTGCATGCGCGGAAACGAGTTGGTGCAGACGCCCGACGACAGGCCGAAGGCGGTCGAGTTGGAGAGCCTGATCAGCGCCTCGTCATCGTCCGGTGCGCGCACGATCGGGATGATCGGGCCGAAGGTCTCTTCCATCACCAGTTCGGATGTGTGCGGCACACGATCGACGACGATCGGCGGCAGCAGCGCGCCTTGCCGGCCCGGATTGTAGAGGATTTCGGCGCCCTGCCCGGCGGCCATGTGGACCCGGGCTTCGAAGAGTGCCGCCGCCTTCTCGTGCACGACGGTGCCAAGATCTGTCGTGCGGTCCATGGGGTCGCCGAAGCGGATCTTCCTGGCCCGCTCCAGCACCAGCGGCACGAAGCGGTCGGCGACGCTTTCCTGGACAAGGATGCGCTTGACCGCCGTGCAGCGCTGGCCGGAGTTCTTCGTGGCGCCGGCGACGGCGAGATCCGCGGCCCTGGCCAGATCGTCGTCCGAGAGATCGTTGAGGACGATCAGCGGATCGTTGCCGCCGAGCTCCAGCACCTGGCGCTTGTAGCCGGCGGTGCGGGCGATCATCTTGCCGACCGGCACGCCGCCGGTAAAGGTGATCAGGTCGATATTGTCGTTGGTGATCATCTCGTTGCCAATGTCGGCCGGCCAGCCGGTCACCACCGAGAGCATTTCCGGCGGCAGGCCGGCTTCGTAGAGGATGTCGGCCAAAAGCAGCGCCGTCATCGGCGTCAGTTCGGTCGGCTTGACCACCACGCAATTGTTGGTGGCGATCGCCGGCGCCACCTTGTGCGAGACCATGTTGAGCGGATGGTTGAACGGGGTGATCGCCGAGATCGCCTTCAGCGGCTCGCGCGTGGTGAAGATCTTGCGCGCCTTGCCGTGCGGGGTGAGATCGCAGGAGAAGATCTGGCCGTCATCCTGGATGCACATCTGCGCCGACAATGTGAACACGTCATAGGCGCGGCCGACCTCATAGAGCGAATCCGTCTTGGAGATGCCGAGCTCGAGCGTAATGAGATCAGATATTTCTTCCCGGCGCGACGCCAGTTTTTCCGCCGTGCGGAACAGGATCTGCTGGCGCTCGTAGCGCGTCAGCTTCGACCTGTAGCCGGCGGCGATCTCGAAGGCCTGGCGGGCATGCTCGGCGCGGCCGGCGGGCACGGTGCCGATAACCGCATTGGTATAGGGGTAGTGGACAGGAACGACGCCGTCGGCGTCGGCCTTGCGACCAGCTATGCGCATCGGTTCGTGGCGGACTTTGATCGAAGTATCGAGCTTGGTCATCGGTTCCGTTCCAGCAATTCGAAGGAGAAAGTGGTGCAACGGATTGTCGACCCCCACTCCGGCCCTTCGGGCCACCTCTCCCCCGATCGACGGGGGAGAGGAAATCAGGTGAGGTCGGCGCCACCACGTTTCCGGGCTAAGCCGCCGCTAGCCCTGGCGCCTTTCCTCTCCCCCGTCGATCGGGGGAGAGGTGCCGAGCGAAGCTCGGCGGAGTGGGGGTCGACAATCACGCTCGAGATCAAGCCTGCGCGGCCGCCATCGTCGCGTAGTAGAACGCGTCGAAGTTCCTCAGCACGGGCTCATCAGGCAAATCGGCCAGCACGCGGTTGACGATGAACGGCACCTCCTGCTCGGTCAGCCCTCCATGCGAGCGCAGCGGCTCGTTGAGGGCTGCCAGGTCGTGGCGGTGTTCCGAGGTGCCGATCGTCTTGTTCTGCGTCGAGATCAGCACGATGTCGCCGATGCGGTCGGCCGGCAGTTCGAAACGCTCGCAGGCGGTCGGGCTGTCGACAACCAACATGATGCCGTCGATCTTCGCCAGCCGCGCCATGATGTCGGCCTGATCGGCGCCGTCAGGAAGGTAGGCGGTGGCGAACGAGCCCAGCGCGCCGTGATGCACGACATAGGGATCTGTGATCGGCAGGATGACGCGCGCGGCATCCTTGCCCAGCCATTCGTCGAGCAGGTCCTGGACATAGACGACGTCAGGCGAACCATCCTGCTTGTGCTTGGGCTTCATGCCGTGGTCGGCGGTCACCACGATTGCCGCGCCCAGCGCATCAAGCTCGGCCAGGTACTTGTCGAACATCTCGTAGAAGGCGTTGGCCTGCGGCACGCCGGGTGCGTATTTGTGCTGCACATAGTCGGTGGTGGTCAGATACATGATGTCGGGGCGGAATTCCTTCAGCAGCTGGACGCCGGCGGCGAAGACGAATTCCGACAGTTCGGCCGAATAGACTTCCGGTACCGGCAGTCCAAAATGCTTCGAGGCATTGTCGATGCCGTGCTCGGCCTTGGTGGTGGTGTCGGATTTTTCCGCCGAGAAGCACAGCGCGCGGCCGTCGTCGAAGGCGAGGCCCTTGCCGAGCAGTGCACGCAATTTGTCCTTGGCGGTGACCACGGCGACCTTGGCGCCGGCGTCGTAGAAGGCTTGAAAAATGGTGGGCGCGCGCAGGAAGCGCGGGTCGTTCATCATCACTTCCTTGCCGGTTTCGCGCTCGTAGAGGTAGTTGCCGCAAATGCCGTGCACCGACGGCGGGCGGCCTGTGGCGATCGACAGATTGTTGGGGTTGGTGAAGCTCGGAATGACAGAATGCGCAAAACGCACCGTGCCTTTCTGCTTGATCTTCTCCAGCGCCGGCATCAGCCCGGCCTTGATGGCTTCGTCGAGATAGGCCGGCTCGCAGCCATCGAGGCAGATGGCGATGGCCGGCACACGTGGCCAGGCGTAGGTGCGGCCGTTGACCGCGACGTTGATGGGAGACATCTGGTTCATCGAAATCCTCAAAAATTCTGCCGCTTCAGGCGGCGAGTTTGGCGCGCTCGGCGATTGCCGCGGCGGGAGGAGCGGCGGTGTCGACGTTCATCTCCTTCAGCGACTGCGCCGCCGCCTCTACGACGCGGCGCATGACATGTTCGTCCATCTGGCCGATGCAGCCGATACGGAAGCTATCGACGACGGTCAGCTTGCCCGGATAGATGATGAAGCCCTTGTCCTTCATCAGCTCGTAGAAGCGGTCGAAGGCGAAGTTGGCGTGGGCCGGGTTGAAGAAGGTGACGATGATCGGCGACAGCCAGCGATCCCTGAGCAAAGTCTCGAAGCCGAGCTCGCGCATGCCGGCCACCATCACGTCGCGGTTCCTGGTGTAGCGGGCGCCGCGGCCGGCAACACCGCCCTCGGCCTCGTGCTGGCGAAGCGCTTCAAGGAAGGCGGCGACGACATGGGTCGGCGGAGTGTAGCGCCACTGCCCGGTCTTGTTCATATGCGCCCACTGCGCATGGACGTCGAGCGACAGCGAATGGCTGCGGCCCTTGGCGGCTTCCAATTCGCTCTTGCGGGCGATGATGAAGCCGAAGCCCGGCACGCCCTCGATGCACTTGTTGGCGGACGAGACCATCGCCTCGTAGCGGATCTCGTTCACGTCGAGCGCGATGGCGCCGAAGGCGCTCATGGAATCGACCAGCAGCTTGCGGCCCTTGGCATGGACGGCTTCGGCAATCTCGGCGACGGGGTTGAGGATGCCGGAACTGGTCTCGCAATGGATGGCGATCACATGCGTGATGGCAGGATCGGCCTCGAGGGCGGCGGCCACCTCGTCGCCGCGCGGCGGCAGGTAGTCGCCCTTGTCGATCAGCGTATAGGCGCGGCCGAGATACTGCATGGTCTGGGCCGCGCGCAGGCCGTAGGCGCCATTGGCCAGGACCAGAACCTTGCCGTCCTTCGGCACGAACGAACCCAGCATCGCCTCGACGCAGAAGGAGCCGCTGCCTTGCATCGGCACACAGTCGAATTCGCCTTTCGCATCGCCGGTCAGCGCCAGCAGGCGGCGGCGCATGTCTGACGTCATGGCGCGGAAATCGCCGTCCCAGGATCCCCAGTCGCGCAGCATCGCCTGCTTGACCGGATAGGAGGTGGTGAGCGGCCCGGGCGTCAGCAGGTATGGCTCGCCCAGCGCCGGACCGGCCAACGGCTCCGCGGCAAATTTCGTCTCGGCGAGCATAGTGTCCTCCGCTGCTTTTTATGTGGGGCCATTCTTGGCTGGAACGACGTATTTGTAAAATCGTTATTTTGTATTGATGTATAAGCTAACCCGATGATCTGGCTTGCAGTCGAATTATTGCCCGGCGGGATAATCGCGCCTCCAGCCGAGCGCAGCCTGCGTGGTATCCATGACACGTGCGTGACCGTGGGCGATCCTCCCCAGATATAAGAAGAATCGTTCCTTCATGCCTTTTTGCCTGCGAGGCTTATGATAGGTTGGCGGCCGGAACTCGGATCTAGAAAGGTGAGAACATGCGCTACGTTCAATTGCGAGCCTTTCACCAGGTGGCGATATCAGGCGGGTTTTCACGTGCCGCGGAAGCGCTGTTCCTGACGCAGCCGGCAATTTCGGACCAGGTGCGCAAGCTCGAGGAAGAATATGACGTGCTGCTGTTCAACCGGAACAAGAAGCAGGTCACGCTGACCCATTCGGGCCAGAAGCTGCTCGAAATTACCCACCGCATGTTCGACACCGAGCAGCAGGCGCTCGAGCTTCTGACGGAATCGCGCGCCCTGCGCTCCGGCACGCTGCGCATCGTCGCCGACGCCGCGCATCATCTGCTTCACATCCTCGGCAGTTTTCGCGCGCGCTATCCCGGCGTCCAGGTTTCGCTGCGCGCCGGCAACACCGAGACGGTAATCAGCAGCCTCTACAGCTATGATGCCGACATCGGCGTGCTGGGCGAGGTGCCGACCGGACGCGACTTCGAGGTGCTGAAACTCAATTCGACGCCGATCATCGCTTTTGCGTCCGTCGATCATCCGCTGTCGGGCAAGAAATCATTGAGCCTCAAGCAACTCGCGCAGGAATCGCTGGTCATGCGGGAGCGCGGCTCCAAGACGCGCCAGAAGCTCGAGGATCTGGCCGCGGCATCGAAGGTCGAACTCAGGCCGGTGATCGAGGCGGAAGGCCGTGAAGCCGTCCGCGAGATCGTCGCCTCGGGTGCCGGCATCGGCTTTGTCTCGGCGGCCGAATTCGGCCAGGATTCGCGGCTGGCTGCGATCGCGCTCGACGCGCCTGAGACCTTGATGGACGAAGCGCTGATCTGCCTGCGCGAACGCAGCGGCGGCAAGCTGGTGCGCGCCTTCCTCGACATGGCGCGTTCGATGTCGGCGGATTAGGCGGCGGCCCTGATCTCCTCCACATCCGCTTTCACCCGTTCCGACTTCGGATCGTAAGGGGTGCGCAAATGTGCCGTGGCCGCGTGGCGAACGCCAGCAAGATCGATCTCGAAACGGCCGCTAGCCAGAAACGCAGCGTCGACGCCCGCCTCGTTCTCGATCAGCCCGAGCGCCACCGAGCGGCCAAGCGTGTGACCGTAGGCGGCCGAGCGGACCTCGCCGACGGGCTTGCCGTCGCGCAGGATCAGCTCGCCGCCCCACAGTATCGGCTCGGCATGGTCGAGCGTGAACAGTACGATGCGTTTTGCCGGCGCCGTTGACGGCTCGGCCTCGACCAGCGCGTCACGGCCGATGAAGCCACCCGGTTTGTCCATGGCGACGGCGAAGCCAAGCCCCGCCTGCCAGGGGGTAATGTCAGGCGTCAACTCACGGCCCCAGGCGCGAAAACCCTTTTCGATGCGCAAGGCATCAAGCGCGTAGTAGCCGGCGTCCAGGAGGCCGAATTCGCCGCCAGCCTCGTGCAGCGCCTCGTAGACGCCGACGGCGAATTCCGTCGGCACGATCAGCTCCCAGCCGAGCTCGCCGACATAGGTCATGCGGTTGGCGTAGGCGGTAGCGTAGCCGATATCGATCTCGCGGATGGTGGCGAAGGGGAAGCCGGCGTTGGAAAGATCGGCCGACGACAATTTGCCCAGGAGATCGCGCGAGCGCGGCCCCATCAGCGCCAGCACCGCGTAGGACGAGGTGACGTCGGTCACGATGGCATGTGCGTCCGGTGGGATGTTCCTGGCGATCCAGTCGGCGTCGTGGACCGCTTGCGCCGAACCGGTGACGATGAGGAATTTTTGCGCACCAAGTCGCATTACGGTGAGATCGCTTTCGTACCCGCCGCGCGCGTTGAGCACGCCCGTGTAAACGGATGTACCGACCGGTACATCGACATTGCCGGCGCAGATGCGGTTGAGCAGGGCACAGGCGTCGCGGCCCTGCACGAGAAGCTTGGCGAAAGAGGTCTGGTCGAATACGGCAACAGCCTCGCGCGTCGCCTTCATTTCGCGCTTGACTGCCTCATGCCAGTTCTGGCGGCCGAAGGCATAATCGTTCCCGGCCCTCTCTCCCGGGGCCGCGAACCAGTTGGCGCGCTCCCAGCCCATCTTGGAACCGAAGCAGGCGCCCCTGGCGGCCAGCCGGTCGTAGAGCGGCGAGCGGCGGAAGGGTCGGGCGGTGTCCAGCTCGCGGTTCGGCCACGGCATGGCGTAATGCAAACCGAGCGTCTCCTTGACGCGATCATGCAGCCAGCGCGGATTGTTGTTGAAGGCGGCGAAGCGCCTGATATCGACAGGCCACAAATCCATGGTCGGCGCGCCGTTGACGATCCACTCGGCCAGCGCCTTGCCGGCACCGCCGGCGCTGGCGATGCCCATCGAGTTAAAGCCGGCGCCAACATAGAAATTCTTCAGCTCCGGCGCCTCGCCGAGGAGAAAATTGTTGTCGGGCGTAAAGCTTTCGGGACCGTTGTAGAACTTCTTGACCTCGGCTTGCGCCAGTTGCGGCACGCGCACCAGCGCGTTTTCCATCAGAATCTCGAACTGATCCCAATCGTCCGGCAGCAGCGCGAACTCGAAATTCTCGGGGATGCCGTTCATGCCCCACGGCTTGGCATGCGGTTCGAAGCCGCCCATGACCAGCCCGCCGACCTCTTCCTTGAAATAGATGAAGCCGTCCGGATCGCGCATGACGGGCAGGTCCGGATGCACACCCTCGATCCGGCCCGTGACGATGTACATGTGCTCGGCCGAATGCAGCGGCACCGAAACACCGCACATCAGCCCGACCTTACGCGCCCACTGGCCGGCGCAGTTGACGACGATCTCGGCGGCGATGTCGCCACGGTCGGTCTCGACACCGCAGGCGACGCCGTTTCTCACCGTGATGCCGGTGACCTTGACGCGCTCGAATATCCTCGCGCCGCGATTGCGCGCGCCCTTGGCGAGCGATTGCGTGAGATCGGTCGGATTGGCCTTGCCGTCGCCAGGCAGCCAGACCGCGCCGACCAGATCGTCCGTCGCCATGACCGGCCACAGATCGCCGGCTTCGCTCGGCGAGATGACATCGATCTCAACCCCTTGCGCACGCGCCGACGCAGCCGTGCGCTTCAGCACCGTCATGCGGTCGGCGGTGCGCGCCACCGACAGCGAGCCGCAATTCTTCCAGCCGGTCGCGAGACCGGTCTCGGCCTCCAGTTCGCCATAGAGTTGAGTGGAGTACCTGATCAGGCTGGTCATGTTGGAATGGCTGCGCAATTGCCCGACCAGGCCCGCGGCATGCCAGGTGGTGCCGCCGCTGAGCTGCCCCTGTTCAAGCAGGACGACGTCGGCCCAGCCAAGCTTCGTCAGGTGATAAGCGACGGAGCAGCCGATGATGCCGCCGCCGACGATCACGACGCGTGCCTGCGTGGGAAATTCATGTGCCATGAGGGGTTCCGCCATCTTGAGGGATGGTCGGCAAGCTAACACAGGAAAGTCAAATATCAAGCCAAAAAGTCACAAAATATCACATCAAGATGCGATGATCAGTTCCGGCCCTTTTTGTAAAAGCGCGTCGGCAAGCGCAGTTTGCGGCCGGGCGTCGACGATAACGCCGGCGGCGCGGTCGAAATTCGGAATCCTGAGCGGCGTCAGCTTGCCGAACTTGCTGCTGTCGAGGACGAAATAGGTTTTGCCGGCGAGCGCGATCATGCGGCCGCGCTGCTCGGCACCGGCCCTGGTGAAATCGGTCACCTCGCCATTCAGCGACAACGCGCCGCCGCCGAGAAAGGCGATGTCGACGCGAAAGCGCGCCATTGCATCGAGCGCATCGATGCCGGAAGCGGCCTCCTCGCCTGGGTCGACTTCACCGCCCAGTATGTGCACGCGCATGCCGGGCACATGGCACAGATGCAGTGCAATCTTCAGGCTGGTCGTGCAGATGGTGAGATCGCGCAGGTCGTTCATGGCCTGCGCGACGGCCAAGGTGGTGGTGCCGGAATCGAGGAACACCACCATACCGCTGCTGACAAGGCCGGCCGCCGCCCTGCCGATCGCCGCCTTGCCACGCGCATTCTCCCGGCTGCGCAGGCCCATCGCCGGCTCGCTCGGCTCGAAGCGAGCGGCGCCGCCATGCACGATGCCGAGCCGTCCCTGGTCTGAAAGCAGCTTCAGGTCGCGGCGGATGGTCTCGCGCGAGACGTCGAAAAAGCCGGCCAGTTCGGCGACGCTGACCGAGCCCTGGGCACCCAGGCGCCTCAGGATCTCGTCATGGCGGCGAGGAGCAAGGGCACGTGCCGGCAGACGGCTGTCGGGGGACATGAAGAACCTCATATCGAACGAATGATGTTGCGATATGTGGCAGTGAACCGGCCGGGAGGCAACCGCGAGGACGGCGTGGCCATAGTCGATCGATAAGGTCTGGCCCTGTTCGGGTGCTGACCCAGCGTCAGCGTCCGCGCAGGCTTTGCAGATTGTGCACGTGGACGTGGTCGCCGGCCGCCACGGCAGCCGTCAGGCGGCCGATCGCCTCGCCGTATTTGCGTATGGTGGAGCCGGCGGCCAGGTCGTGCAACGCCAGCTTATGACCGGCTTGC
Source organism: Mesorhizobium sp. B1-1-6 (assembly GCF_006443035.1). Classification (NCBI taxonomy): domain Bacteria; kingdom Pseudomonadati; phylum Pseudomonadota; class Alphaproteobacteria; order Hyphomicrobiales; family Phyllobacteriaceae; genus Mesorhizobium; species Mesorhizobium sp. B1-1-6. The sequence goes on from NZ_VFWR01000012.1 coordinate 100,434, forward strand.
AACGCGGCGCCGGCCTTGAGGACAACCCCCTCGCGGGCGCCTCGCGTCGTCACTTCGGCGCCTGCCTCGACCGGTTCCACGAGGACAGCCACGTCGTCGTCAGCGTGCAGCACTATGGCTCCAGGCTTGGTCATGCGCCGGCAAGCCGGACCTGGACGCCGGTCGCGTCTTCGCGCAACTTCAGCACGGCGCCAACATCCTTGCCGGCCATGCCGGCGTCCATCGCCTCCCTGAGCACGGCAAGCGTGGCGCCCCCGACCGGCGTCTCGACGCCGAGCGCATCATTCATCGCCAGGGCAAGCCGGCAATCCTTGTGGGCGAGCTTGACCATGAAGCCTGGCTCGAAGTCGCCCTTGAGCGCGCGATTGTGCATCGCCACCGCCAATTGCTGGTTCCAGGCCATCGTCGTCTTCAGCACGTTGATCATGGTGTCGAGCGTCAGGCCCGCCTTGGCGCCGGCGACCAGCGCCTCGGAGCTGGCCGTTATCAGCACGCTGGCCAGCAGGTTGTTGGTGAGCTTCATTGCCTGCCCCATGCCGAGCCCGCCGCAATGGATGAGGTCGGCCCCCATGCTCGACAGGATCGGGCGCGCGCGCTCCAGCACGGCGGCATCGCCGCCGATCATCAGCGTCGAGGTTCCGGCGATGGCGTGCTCCACCGTCTTGCCAACAGGGCTGTCGATCATGTCCACGCCGCGTTGCGCCAGCCATGCGCCGATACGCTGGGTGGTCTGCGGGTCGATCGTGCTCATGTCGATATAGAGGCTGCCGGCCCTGAGGCCATGCCCGATGCCGTCGGCACCGAGCACGGCGGCCTCCACATCAGGCGCATCCGGCAGCATGGTGATGACGATTTCCGATTGCTGCGCAACCTCGCGCGGCGACGCCGCCGCCCGGGCGCCGGCGTCGACGAGTTTTTTCACCGCCACGGGGTTGAGGTCGAAGACCGTCAGCGCATGTCCTGCCTTGAGCACGTTGCGGGCCATGGGTGCGCCCATGGTTCCAAGTCCGACAAAACCGACTGACGTCATGGATCAACTTCCTTCCCTGAATGACTCTGCTGCGAATGCGCGTGCCCCCCGAACTCCTCAGGACGGCACTTTCCACTGGTCGAGCTGCCATGCCGGCAGGCCACGCAGATCCTTGGCATTCTTGTCGGTGAAGCCGCTTTCGTCCGGCACCTTGCCCGTGCCCTCATAGGCTTTCTGAAGCAGCGGCGCCGCCTTGCCGAAGGCGGCCTTGACCTGGTCCCAGCTCAGCGCCTCAGGAATCATCTTGCCGGCAACCATGAACTGGGAGATCTGGCTGATCGCCGCCGCATCGCCTTCGGTCGGCCAGATCCAGCCGCGCTGGAAAAGCACCTCGTCGCCGATGACCTTGGCGCCCAGCGCAGGATCGAGCCCCCAATATTTGACAACTGACTGCGAGATCTCCCGCGGGTCGATCTTCTGGAGATCGGCAAGCGCGCGTTGCGCGGCCGTCAGGAAGGCCTGGCCGAGCGCGGCATCGTCGCCGACGATGCGGTCGCTGCAGATCCAGAAGGAACGGTGCAAATAGTAGCCGTCGGGGTAGAATTTCGACTTCTTGACTCCGGGCAGCATGTGGCCTTCGCCCTCGCCCGCGGGTCCGCTGTAGCCGGCCTCGGTATAGCCGAACGAATTCATGATCCCGGTGAGGCCGGTTTCGGCATTCGCCTTGAGGAAGGCCGGGTAGATCACCACCGACGCGTCCATGCCCTCCGGGAGGGACGCGGCAACGGCCTGGGTCGGCGTGTTGACGATGTTGATGCCGAAGGCGCGCGGGTCGGCGTCGCCCAGTTCCTGCAGCAGCATTTGCGAGAGCGCGTTGTAGGGGTCGCCGCCGACAAGCGCGCCGACGGTCTTGCCCTTGAGGTCGCCGATGTTCTTGATAGCGGAGCCCTTGCGGGTCGCCAGCACCATGCGCATGTGGCCCTCGCCGACGGTGAGGATGTTGATCGGCTGCGCCTGCGAAAGCAGCCGCACGATCGGCGTGTTGCCCCACATGCCGATGTCGAGATCGCCGGAGACGAAAGCCTCCACCATCGGCAGCGCGGAAGGATAGTCGCGCCAGTCGACTGTCAGGTCGTAGCCGAGTTCGGCGGCCGCCTTCTCGAGCAGCTTTTCGTTGATCATGCGTTGCGTCAGCGGCGAGTTGCCGGCCGCGTAGGGCTGGCGGCCGATTGAGACCTTGGCCGGCTTGCGGTCCTGCGCCCGCACGATCGATGGCATGGCCAGCGCGGCAGCCGCGGCACCACTCAGGACTGCGCGTCGGTTGAATGCGGTTTCCAGAAGTTTCCTCATGACAATCCTCTCCCTGTTGTCGTTTCAGTTCATCGTTGCGCGGTAAGCCTCTTCGCGGATCAGTTCCCAGATCGATTGGCTGAGCCTGGCGAAATCGCCGGAGCGCCGCGTCTCGTCGCCGCGCGGCCTGGGCAGGTCGATGTCGATGACCTGCTTCAGGCGACCCGGATGGCTGCTTAGCACCGCGACCCGGTCGGCCAGGAACACCGCCTCGTCTATGGCGTGCGTGATGAAGACGACCGTCCGCCGCTCGGCAGCGGGGCGGTCCTGCCCCCAGATGCGCAGCAATTCGTCTTGCAGGATGACGCGGGTCTGCGCGTCCAGCGCCGCTAGCGGTTCGTCCATCAGCAGGATTTCCGGCTCGTTCGCCATCAGGCGCGCCAGTGCCACGCGCTGGCGCATGCCGCCCGATAGCTGGTGCGGGTACTTGTCCTCGGAGCCGGTCAGGCCGACCATTTCGACGGTGCGGTTGACGCGGTCGGCGCGCTGCGCGGGCGAAAGCCCTCGCCCGGCCGGCCCATAGATCAATCCGAACTCGACATTGCCGCGCACGGTGCGCCAGGGAAACAGGGCATAGTCCTGGAACATCACGCCGCGTTCGGCCCCCGGTCCTTCGATCGGCCTGCCGTTCAGGCTCATCGTACCCGACGTCGGCCTGTCGAGGCCGGCGAGCATGTTGAGAACGGTCGTCTTGCCGCATCCGGATGGGCCGACGATAGCCATGAACTCGCCGGCCTTGATGTCCAGCGACAGGCTGTCGACCGCCACCACGGAGGCAGATTCCCCGAAGGATTTGCTGACGCCGTCGAGGCGGATCTTGGCATCGCTCATGGCTGGCTCCACGGCACGGCGAAGGCGAGTGCGGCACGCAGGATGCGGTCGAGCGCGAAGGCCACGATGCCGACCGCGATCATGCAGACCACCATGCCGTTGAGGTTGATCGAATAGGCGTAGAAGACGAACATCATCTGGCCGATGCCGCCGCTGCTGCCGGACTTGGCGCCGACCGCAAGTTCGGCGGCAATGATCGCCGTCCAGGCGATGCCGAGGCCGATGCGCATGCCGACCAGAATGGATGGCAAGGCGGCCGGCAGCAGCACCACCCGCATCCGCGTCAGCGGCGCCAGCCCCATGGTCAGCGCGGCGCGCATCAGACTGGGCTCGATACGCTTCACGCCCGAGATGGTGTTGATCAGGATCGGGAAGAAGGCGGCATAGGCAACGATGGCGACAGCTGCCCCGGAGCCCGAGCCCAACCAGAGGATAACCAGGGGCAGGATGGCAAGTGCCGCTATCGGCCGGAAGGTCTCGACCAGCGGATCGAGATTGCGCTCGACGGCCGGCATGCTGCCCATGGCGATGCCAAGCGGGATCGCCAACAGGGCCGCCGCCGCGAAGCCGGCGAAGACCCGTCCGAGGCTGGTGGCGAGACCGGCCACGAGATCGCCGTCGCGCAGCATGGAAATGGCCGTTTCGGCCACCGTGCTGGGGCGTGGCGCCTGGGCGGAGCCGGACGCGAGAGCTTCCCAGACGACCAGCAGCAGCACGGGAACGATGAGGCGAAGCGCAAACCTGTTCATCGCGCCACCTCCGTCCGCGCCCACGGAGTCAAGACATCAGAGAGCCAGCGCAACCCCTTGTCCGTCAGGAAGCCGAGCAGGCCGATGGCGACGATGAAAGCCATCACCGTCGGCGTCAACAGCATGCTGCGGTAGTATTCGATGGCGTAACCGAGGCCGTTCGGCGCTCCTACCAGTTCGGCAGCGACGACGGCGGTCCACGAGGCCGCCACCGCAAGCCGCGCCGAGACCAGGATCGCCGGCAGCGCCGCCGGAACGATGACGCGCCGCATGATCGCCCGCCCGGACAGGCCCATCGTGCTGGCCGCCGCGACGAGCCGCCTGTCGACGGCGGCGGCGCCCGCGGCGGTGCCGATCAGCAGCGGGAAGAAGGCGGTATAGAACATGATGAACAGCGGCAGCCGATGGCCGATGCCGAACATGTAGAGCGCAAGCGGTATCCATGCGATGCCGGCTATCGGCCGCAGGATCTCCACCGGCAGTTCGAGCAGATCGTTCCAGAGCCGGCTGCGGCCCATCAGCAGCCCGAGCGGCACCGACACGGCGGCGGCCGCCGCGACGCTTGCCAGCAGCCGGGCCAGACTGATCCCTGCATTGCCGAGCAGTTCGCCGTTGAGGGCCGTATCGCGTAGCGCAAGCGCAACCGCGACCGGCGACGGCAAGAGCAGCTTCGAAGGCACGAACAACGAGCCGACATACCAGGCAAGGACGAACAGGCCCATCGTGCGCAAATACACGAACAGGCTGGTCAGGCGCGCAAAGCGCATTGTCCTTTGGCTGGCATCGTTCGAGGGGATAGCCGTCACAACGAGCCCCGCACGCGGGTCGGAACTTCGAGCCCTTCCCCCAAAATCTCGCCGAAGGTGAGGGTGCCGCCAGCGACATCGAGGATGGTCGCCAGCAGCCGGTTCGCCGCTTCGGCGACGGTTTCGGTCCCCTCCGAAACCGGGCTGGCGTCGAAATCGATCTGCTCAGGCAGCCGGCGAGCCGTCTCGCGCCGCGCCGTGATCTTGATCGTCGGCGCGAGCGCGCTCGCGGTGCTGTTGCCTGGTCCGGTTGTGAACAGCATGATCTGGGCACCGGCCGCGGCGAAGCCTGTCATCGATTCCGGCGAGAAGGACGGGCCGTCCATGAGGTAAAGGCCGCCGGCGGTGACCGGTTCGGCCATGCCGAGCACGCCGTCGATGCGGCAAGTTCCCGTCTTGGCCAGGGCGCCGAGCGACTTCTCCTCGATCGTGCTCAACCCGCCGCGTATATTCTCCTCGCCCGGATTGTTGCCGGTCAGGCTGTGGCCGGAAGCGGCGGCGAAGCCTTCCTTGCGCTCCACGGCCTGCAGGATCTGTCGTGCCACCGTTGCATCGCGAGCGCGCGCCGCGAGTATATGTTCTGCCCCCAGCCACTCGACGGTCTCACCGACAATGACGGTGCCGCCATGCGAAACCAGAAGATCGACCGCGGCCCCCACGACCGGATTGCTGACCAGACCCGACGTCGCGTCAGAATGGCCGCATTCGATGCCGACCACCAGCTGCGCGCCGGGCAAGGTCTCGCGCCGGATCCGCGAAGCCTCGCGCAGCAACGCCGCACCGCGCCTGATGCCCTCGCCCATGACCGACAGCATGTCCTCATGCTGCTCGGCGAAGGAAACGCTGGCGACCGGCTTGCCGCAAGCCGAAATGCGGGCCGCGACCATCTCGGTCGTCGCCGAATCCACTCCGACCACCAGAACGGCGGCGGCGTTCGGATTGCGGCCGAGACCGACAAGTTGATCAAGGTGCAGGCCGAGGTCCGGCTCGATGTGCCCCCTGCCCGCGCTCGTCGCGGCCAGAAGCGCGCCTTCGAGACCCGCCGCGATTCGCTCGCTGACACGCAGCGCCAAACCATTGATGCACAGGATCAGCACATAATTGCGGATTCCGGCGCGGCCATCGACCCGCCTGTAGCCACTGAATGGCGGCAGGCCGTCGATTTTGTCGGCACCGGAGGCAGGCAGTGGCATTGGCGTTTCCAAACGGTCGCGAGCGTGGCAATCTCTTCAAATCTCAATATTTGATCAAATGTCGCCTTGGCAAGGGCAAAATTGACTTCTTTCGATCGCCGTGCGAGCAATATTTGCTCAAATCAGGGTAGGCTTGGATGCATGGCGCGTATTCCCGACGTTCAGAAGCTTCTTCGAGACGACATCGTTTCCGGAGCCATTCCATTCGGGGCAAGGCTGAGGATCGACGATCTCGCCGGCCGCTATGGCGTAAGCCACATGCCGGTCCGCGAGGCCTTGCGCGCCTTGAGCGGCACGGGACTGGTCGTGCTGGAACCCAATCGCGGTGCCAGCGTCAGGACGGTCCACATGTCGTTTGTGATCGACCTGTTCGATATCCGCAGCGCCGTCGAAACGATGCTGGCACGGCGCGCCAGCGAAAGGCGCACCGCCGAGCACCTGCGCGATCTGAAGGCCGCGCAGGACATGCTTGAGCAAAGAGTGGCCAGCGACGACTTCCTTGCCGTCCCACATGCCAACAACATCTTTCACGGCGTCATAAACGAGGCGGCCGGCAATCCGGGCGCGCTGTCGATGGTGGATCGCAACTGGCTGCTGGTGGCGGCGATCTGGCAACGCTACGGCTATGACGAGGGGCGCTTCCATGGCGTCATCGACGATCATCGCCACATCATCCGGGCCATAGAGCGCCAGGATGCCGGCTCGGCGGCGACCTTGATGGGCGCGCATATCGAAAAGGCCAAACACGACCTCCTGGCGCGCATCGCCGTCGATCCCAAACCCGATATCGGCCGGCAATGACGGCCGGGTTCGAGGTCGCGGCGTCGACGGGCGATACGCTGGGCGAATCGCCGACATGGCTGGCGCGGGGCGGAGAGCTGTTCTGGGTCGATCTGCGGCGTCCTTGCCTGCACAGGCTGCGGCCCGAGACAGGAGCGGTGACATCGTGGCCGATGCCTGAGGTCATCGGCTCGGTGGTTCCACGAGCATCGGGCGGTGTCGTCGTGGCCTTGCGGCAAGGTCTCCACGCATTTGATCCCGCCAGCGGCGCACTGAGCCTGCTGGCGCGCGTGGAGGATGGGCCGCCCGAGCATCGGCTGAACGACATGAAGTGCGATCCCGGCGGCGGCATAATCTGCGGCAGCATGTGGGACTATGGGCTGCATGCGTCCGGGGCGCTTTACCGGATCGACGCCGCCGGAAGTTCGAGCCGGATCCGCGACGGGATCGCCGTGCCCAATGCGATCGCCTTTGCCCCGGATGGCCGTACCGTCTACTTCACGGATACGCGGCAAGGCGACATAGAGCGGGCGGATTTCGACCCGGCGAGCGGATTTGTGGGGCCGTGGTCTCTGTTCGCCGACCGGCACGCGGCGCCTGGAAAGCCCGACGGCGCCACCGTCGATGCGGACGGCTTCCTCTGGAATGCGCGCTACCAAGGCGGCTCGCTGGCGCGGTTCGCGCCCGATGGCCGGCTCGACAGGCTGGTCCCTCTGCCAGTCACTCAGCCGACCTCCTGCGCCTTCGGCGGTCCAGGCCTGAAGACACTGTACGTGACGACCGCAACGCAGAAGCTGACGGAGGATCAACTGGCCAACGAGCCCCTGGCGGGTTGCCTGCTTGCACTCGACGTCGGCGTGGCGGGACTGCCGGAGCCGGCTTTTGCCGGTTAATCTCGGCTATTGCCAGCCGAGATGGCGGCCACCCGTCGCCTGCAGGTCCGCCCCGGTGATGAAGCTGCCGGCGTCGGAGCAAAGCAGCAACGCCGCTCCCGCCATCTCGCGCGCCTCGCCGGCCCGCTGCATCGGCGCGGACCCCTTCTGGATCTCCGCCCATTTGGCCGCGTCCTCGCGGCGCCAGCGATTGCGCTCGGTAACGACAAGCCCGGGCGACAGGTTGTTGATCGTCACCCCGTGTGGCGCATAATCCTTGGCAAGGTTGAATGACAGATTGTGCTGCGCGCTCTTCAGCGCGGCATAGACGGCGAGATCGGATTCGGGCCGCGTCTGGTTGATGCTGCCGATCGTCAGCACACGGCCCCAGCCATTGTCCTTCATGCCGGGCAAGGCGGCCTGCAGCAATTCGATCGTCGCCTTGAAATTGATCTGGATCTGGTGCTCGATCTGCTCGGCGGGTAGATCGAGGAAAGGCGTGCGGTACTGGATCGAGGCGCAGACGACAAGCACGTCGACACCACCCAACGCCTCGATCGCCGCCTGGACACAGCGAGCCGCCTCTCCGGCCCGAGCGAAATCAGCATCGATGGCGACGCCGCGCCTGCCCTTCCCGCGAATTTCACGGACAGCTTCGGCGGCCGCATCCGGCTGCCCGAATGCCACGTCGGCGTCGCGAGCGAAATGGACGGCCACATCGGCGCCCGCCTCGGCAAAAACCCGCACGATCTCACGGCCGATGCTGACGCTGCCGCCGGTCACCAAGGCGCGCCGGCCAGCCATCGTGAAGCGCTCGGCAAGAGCCAGCGCATTCTGGATGTCGATCTCTTCCTTTTGCACCGTCAATAGCCCAGCCTTTCCAATTTGATCACACTTTTATTTGGAGTGCTCTTCAAAACGCATTTTCAGGGAGAAATCCAGAACCAATTCTTCCATTTGATCAAATCAGGTAGGCTGAAAAGCAGCGTCCCTGGCGGCAGCGGCTAGACGAAGGCGTAGAGCCCGTCACGCGCGCTCATCGGAATTGGACAAAGATTCTAAGATTTTCGCGACAGACCGTCGCCTTCTATGGCGTTGACCAGTGTCTCGCTGCCTTGGCGCAGGTGCTGCGTCAAAACGCTGACGGCCTCGCCGGCGTCGCGTCGCCGGCAAGCGGCCAAGAGGTCGCGATGCTCCGTCTGCGAGCGGGCGCGGTAGTCGAGGTTCGACAACAGGATACGGACGTAGCGGTCGGCTGCATTATGGTGCGCCTCGATCAGGCCGAGCAATCGGCGATTGCCGCAGGCGTCATAAAGCGCCAGATGAAAGGCCCGGTTCAGCACGCCCCACCTGCCGACATTGCGCTCGGCATCGATCTGATCGAGCACCTGTTCGGCCTCGTCCAGCTTGCCGCCGGGCAGGCCGGGAATGGAGAGCCGCAGTGCCTCGCACTCGAGCAGTTCGCGCACGGCATAGATCTCGCGGATCTCGTCGCCGTCCATTCTGGCGACGTGCGCACCCTTTGTCGGGTGGATAGATACGATGCCTTCGGCCTCGAGCTGACGAAGAGCGTCCCGGATTGGCATCCGGCTGAAGCCAAACTGCTCGGCCAGATCATCCTGGCGCAACGTCGTGCCGGCCTTCAGGGTCCCGCTGGCAATGGCCTCGCGCAAGACATTGGCGACCTGCTCGGCAACCGTTTGCGGCCTCTCGATCAAGCCTTCGCCAAATCCGCGCAATCCATGCTCCCATTTCACGCATCGTCAGCTTAGGGGAAAGCTTCATTCTCGGATATAGGTATCCATGTGTACGAGAGGAGTGGCGAGCCGGCGGCGATGCGCCTGCGAAGTTGCCGCGGCGAACCTTCGGAACGGGAATGGCCAAGACAGCCGAAATCGTCGAGCGGCTGCGTTATCTCGTTGCGATGGAACTTATCTTTACGGCTACGGGGTGGAATTGCGCGGTGTCGTCGACGGCATGGGCGACGGACCGCAGCGCACCTTCGCCGCCGTGCGCTCCCTTGTCAGCCCGCTTGACGATGACCGTGAAATGAGCACGGACATGACACGGATCGCACGGATGGTGGCGGGCCCACGCGACTGACGCGCCAAGGCGCTCGGCGAGCCCATGGCCCGCGGGCCTCCTCACGCAGAAAAGGACACGCCTCTGCGGCGCATGCCTGCCTGCACGCCGTAGACGATCAGCCGTGACAGGATTTCCATGTCGGGCGGCATTCGTGGACGCCAGATATCCAAAAGCAGGGCCACGCGATGCTTGTCGGCGTTGTTTGCCACTTCGTGAGGGAACGTGTCGTCCCACAATAGACACTCGCCGTCGGCGATCCGCCTCTCCTGATGATTGATCATCATGACCGTCGCCGGACGACCATCTGCCTGTCGCGGGATCACCAGGCCGAGATGGAACCTCATTATGCCCCTGAAAGGGCCGCGATGGCTGGGAATGTGCTTGCCCGGAGCCAGGAAAGAGATCGCCGCCGACTTCACCTCAGGGCATTCTGCAAGCAGCCGGTCGAGGACCGGCATTCGCGCGAGGTTTTGGGGAACCGCGACATCGTAGGCCTTGAGCACGAACATACGCCAGTCGCGACCGTCATTGGCCGAGATGTCGGCCTGTTCAGGCATGATGTCGTGGAAGCGGGGCGCCTTGCCCACGGCAAGCGCTTCGTCGCGGATGGCCTGCCAGGCGGCCGTGAACTTGGTGGCGTTTGGAAATTCGCTGGCGGTATCGAGGATCGCCGGCGCGTCGATGCGCTTTTCGTAGATCCGCCGCACCAGACCGGATGCAAGATCGTAAACTTGAGACATTTCATGGCCTCGAGGACATCATGAAACGAATATCCGGCAATTAAGTTGCTGATCTTGTTCGGCGTATGCCTGTCAGCACGAATTCGTGACCGACGAACAGTCCCGCGATACCGCGCTTTGTTGCTGGCGTGCATCAGCGTTCAGGGGCGCGTTCGACCAGACGAAACCTGTAGCGATCCCGTATGAATTCATTGAAGAAGCGTCCCTTGGAAGAGGCGGCTTTGAAGGCAGCGTAGGTCTCGGGCTCCACGTCTTCGTAGTCATAGCGGTTTCCGCTCGGTACGAACCAGACCGAAAGCGCCCTGGTGGTGGGATCGTACTGTGTGCTGCGGATGGCCGTAGAAGGCATTGGCGTTCTCCCGGATGGATAATCCGGGGCGCAAACGGAAGTTCCAACTGTGCCGGGCAGCCCTGGCCGACAGGCCTTTCCATTCGGGAGCAGCGCAGCCGGATCGTCCGTCCGCGCCAGGAGATGAAGGAGCCGGCCCGCTTCTGCCGAGCCGGCCCCTAGGGATCAGAACGCCGGCTCGACCGCGTTGACATTGTCCTTGGTGACGACCGTCAGCGGGATCGGCAAACGGTCCTTGACCTCCTTGCCGTCCATGATCTCCGCCATGGTGTTGATCGCAAGGCGGCCGTCCTCGACCGGCGACTGCACGATGGTGGAGTACATTTCGTTGGTGCGGATCGATTCGAACGCGTCCTTCTGGCCGTTGATGCCGACGATCGGCGGTGCCGCCTTGGACGGATTGGCCTCCTTCCAGGCGTCGATGAAGCCGCGCGCCATGGTGTCGTCATTGGCATAGACGCCGCTGATCTGGTCGCCGAAACGGGTGATCAGGTCGCGGCTGACCACCAGCGCCTTCTGCTGGTCGAAATCGGCATTGACCGTATCGAGCACCTTGATGTCGGCGCTGGTTTCCTTGAGACGATCGGTGAAGCCGCCGACGCGGCCGATCGTCGTGCCGTTGCCGGCCTGGCCGGCGATGATGACGACGGAACCCTTGCCGCCAAGCGCCTTGCTGAGCGAGTCGGCCGCAAGCTTGCCTTCCTCGTAAACGTCGGGCCCGGTGAACGACTTGATGAACGGCTTGGCATCGTCGCTCATCGGCGAGTTGATGAGGATCGCGGGAATGTTCGCCTGCTGTGCGCGGGCGAGGCCCGGTATGTAGGCCTGCGGGTCGAGCGGCCACAGGATGATGCCGTCAACCTTGCGCGCGACGCAGGTGTTGAGCTGCTCGGTGCCCTTCTGGACGTCGAAATCCTGGCTGAGGCTCAGGATCTCGATGCCGAGCTCGCCGGCGCGCGCCTGGAGCGCCTTGTTGGCCGGCGTCGCATAGGCATGCGAATCCGCGGCCGTGACGTAGCAGACCGTCTTTGCACTGGCCCAGCCCGTCGAGGCCAGTATTACCGCCATGGCGGTAATGTGGAGCATGCTTTTCTTGCCAACCATAGGTTTCCTCCCGATCATGTATTTCCTCCTTGAGTGATTGGATTGTCGCGAATGAGCGCGGGGCCTGTGCCCGGCGCCCTCCCCTTGGTAGTCACGGCCCGATCGAGCACGACGAGCAGGATCAGGATAAGCCCCGACACGACCTGCTGGACGTATGCGGGAACGGATTGGAACTCCATCGCGATGGTCAGCGAGCCGATCGTCAGCACGCCGCCAAGCGTGCCGAGCGCGGATCCCTTGCCGCCTTCGAGGCGGGTTCCGCCGACCACGACCGCGGCAATGACGGCGACCGTCAGTTCCGAGCCGAAGACGGGCGAACCGGTGTTGGTGACGAGGCTCTGGAGAACGCCTGCGAGACCGGCGAGCGTCCCGGCGAAGACGAAGCCCAGAAAAACGATGCGATCGGAAGCGATGCCGCTCTCCTTGGCTGCCGCCGGATTGGACCCCACCGCAAAGACATTTCGGCCCGGTATTGTACGCGTCAGCCAGACATGCAGCAGCACGATCAGAACGATGAACAGCGCACTGCGGATGGTGAAGATTTCGAGATGGATCTTGGCGAACGCCAGCGAACGCATGATGTCGGTGCCGGTCACCGGCTGGCTGTTGGTGATCCAATGCGCGAGCGAGCGGAAGATCAGCATCGTCGCCAGCGTCAGCACCAGCGAGTTCACCTTCAGCCCGACGACCAGCGCGCCGTTGATGGCGCCTGCCAGCATGCCGACCAGGATACCGACAAGTGCGGCAGGCAGGATGCCGATCTCGCGCTGCAGGATTACCGACATGATCCCCGCCAGCGCGAACACGGCGCCGCCGGAGAGGTCGATCTGGCCGGCGACCAGAAGTACCGTAAGTCCAATGGCGATCAGGCCGATCGTCGCCGCCCGGTCGAGGCCGAGTCCGAGGGTCGATGCGGAGAAATAACCCGGAACCACCAGGGCGGAAATGATCAGCGTCAGGCCGAGGATGATCACCACCCTGTGCCGCGAGGCAAGCGCCAGGAAGCGCATCACGCCACGCCCCGCTTGCGCAATGCCACATCCATGCCGACGGCGCCGACGATCAGGATGCCGAGGACAAAACCCTGGATCGGCGTGCGCACGCCGTCGAGCACCATGACGTTGGTCAGAAGCTGCACGAAGATCAGGCCCGCGATCGCCCTCGGCACCGAGCCGAAACCGCCGATGATCGACACGCCGCCGACCACGACCGCGGTGATGGCGCTGAACTCGTAGCCGGCGCCGATCAGCGGCCGCGCGCTTTGCAAGGTCAGGCCCAGCAGGCCGCCGCTGACGCCCGAAGCCAACGCCGTGATCACGAACGCACCGGCCTTCACTGCCTCCACCGGCACCGCGCTCGCCTCGGCGGCGCTGTAATTGCCGCCCGTGGCGAGCGTCCACCTGCCCCAGAAGGAGCGCGAGAGGACGAAATGGCCTATGAGAGCGATCAGCAGGAAAATCAGCACCACGACCGGGACGCCGAAGAGCCGGCCCTTGGCGAATTCGGCCGAAGCGGGATTGTTGCCATAGACGATGACGCCGCCGACGGCCGCCTGCACGATGCCCAACCCGATGGTGCCGATGCCGAGCGTAGCGATGATGGGATTGATACCGACATAGCCGACCAGCACGCCGTTGAGCAGGCCGATAAGGCCCGCAAGCGCCACCGCCAGGACGAAGGCAGGAACCGGCCCGATCATTGGCTGCAGCCCGAGCGAAAGGATGGCCCCGCAGGCGATGGTGGCCGGCACCGACAGGTCGGCCAAGCCGCCTGCCACAAGCACGAAAGTCATGCCGACGACGACGATGCCGACAATGGACATCGAGGTCAGGACGTTGAGCAGATTGCCCGTGGTGAAGAAGGCGGGGCTGACGAATGAGCCGTAGAGCATCACTGCAAGGATGGCAAAGCCAAGCCCCGCCTTGGACAGGACATCGGCAAGCCTGCTGCCGCGCGTGAAGCGGTCATTGCGGTTCGCCCCGCTGGTCTCCATGGCCGCATCAGTCATGCCGCCTCCCCCGTCGCCAGCGCCATGATGCGCTCCTCGCTCAGTTCGGCGCGGGCGAGCGGCTCCGATGCGCGGCCGTCGCGCATCACAACGACGCGATCGCAGACGCCGAGGATTTCGGGGAGTTCCGACGAGATCATCACCACCGCCATGCCGTCGGCGACAAGCCGGCCGATGATGCTGTGGATTTCGGCCTTGGCGCCGACGTCGACGCCGCGCGTCGGCTCGTCGAGGACGAGCACAGAGGGCTTGGCCGCGAGCCATTTGGCGATGACCGCCTTCTGCTGGTTGCCTCCCGACAACAGGTTGATGCGCCGCTCCCCGTCGGGCGGCGAAATGGAAAACTGCTTCACATAGGTCGCCGCCAGCGAACGGTCGGCGCTGCGCCTGATGCGGCCGAAGCTGGTCAGACGCCGCAATATCGGCAGGCTGATGTTCTCGCGGACCGACATGCCCGGAACGATGCCGTCGCCCTTGCGGTCCTCGGGGACGTAGGCGATCCCGGCTCGCACCGCCTCGGAAGGAGAGTTGATGGCGACCTTGCGCCCGTTGACGCTGACCGTTCCCTCCACCAGCCGCGACAGGCCGAAGATGGCGCGCGCTACCTCGGTGCGCCCCGCCCCGACCAGTCCGGTCAAGCCCAGTATCTCGCCGGCGCGCACATCGAAGCTGACATCGCGGAAATGCGCCCCGTCGCCGATGCGTTCGACACGCAGCACGGACTTGCCGATCGCGGCCGGGCTTTTCGGGAACACGTTGGCGACCTCGCGGCCGACCATCAGCCTGATCATCTCGGCCGCGGTTATGCCGTCGATCGGACGGGTCTCGATCATTGAGCCGTCGCGCAGCACGGTCACCTCGTCGGCGATCTCGAGAACCTCCTTCAGCCTATGGCTGATGTAGACGATGGCGATGCCGTCATCGCGCATCTTGCGAAGGATCCGGAACAGCGCCGCGGTTTCGTGCTCGCTCAGGCTCGATGTCGGCTCGTCCAGCACGATGATCCTGGGCTGCGCCGCGTAGGCCTTGGCGATCTCGACCAGTTGCTGCTGGCTGATCGACAGGTCGCCGAGCCGCGCGCGCGGGTTGATGGCCGCGCCCAACTCGTGGAGGACGGCGGCGGCCTTCCTGACCATTTCGCCCTTGTGCAGCCAGCTCCATTTGCCGGGCATGCGGCCGAGATAGACGTTCTCCGCGACGGTCAGGTCGGGAACAAGATTGATCTCCTGGTGCACCATGCGGATGCCGAGCGCCTGGGCGTCGGCGGGACGCCGCATGCGCACTTCGGCGCCGCCGACGAGGATCGTGCCGGCGGTCGGAGCGTAGGATCCGTTGAGCACCTTCATCAGCGTCGACTTGCCGGCGCCATTCTCGCCAACGACCGCATGGACGGTGCCGAACCGGACGGCGAAATTGACGTTCGACAGGGCCTTCACGCCGGGAAAAGTCTTGGAGATGCCTCTCATGTCCAGGGCACAATCGGCGGCGGCACTCATCTAGGCTTGGTCCTCCCTGGTAGCACGCGGCTGGCAACGTTATGTTAGTATAATGCATTTCCAGGCACGGTTCGGCCCACCTCGAGCCCGCCCGAAGGCCCCTTTCAGCGCATCCGCACCAGGCACTTCACCATAGGCGGAAAATCACGCAACGGGCGGCACTATTGCACTAATATAATAGTTCTGGCAAGCTGGATCTGACCGCTCCCGTCACTGGCGTCGGATCGCAACGAACCCCGCGTCGCAAGCAGGTGCATTCCGTTTGACATTCGAATAATTTTGCCATTTCAGGTGGACGAACGATGGGATTTTCCATGGATCTAGATCCTTCGACCCTCAATCGAGCCCTCCCGCTGCGCGACCAGATCTACAACAAGATCCGCAACATGATCGTCGTCGGACGGCTGAAACCGGGTGAGGTCATCAATGAGATCGCAATTGCCGAAGCGCTGGGCGTCTCGCGCACGCCCGTGCGCGAAGCGGTCAAACGCATCAGCGACGAAGGGCTCGTCAAGATCCTGGCGCAGACCGGCACCTACGTTGCTCCCATCAGCCGGGCCGACCTCGAGGAAGCCTATGTCATCCGGCGTGCATTGGAGATGGAGAGCGCCAGGCGCGCCGCCGCCAAGCTGACGCCGGCTGCCTGTGAATTGCTGGAAGACAACATGGCCGCGCATAAGCTCGCCATTGCGCGCGGCAGGTACGCCACAGCGATTCAGCTCGACGACGTCTTTCACCGCACCATTGCTGAAATATGCGGCTTGCCGATGATCTGGCGCGCCGTCGACATCTCAAAGGCGCAGATGGATCGCGGCCGCTATCTCGCCATTCCGAAGCCCGGCTATGGCGAGCAGACGATCGAGCAGCACGAGGCCATTCTGGACGCGCTGAAGCGTCACGACGCCGAGGGCGCCGCACAGGCAATGGAGCATCACCTCGAGACGTCATTTCGCAACACGCTCGAAGTCGCCGCCGAGCTTCTCGACTGACGACCTCGACTGAGCGCTGAGACGGGCGGCGCAGGTTTGAAGTCCCGAACCTGGCATCCGACCGGCTTGCCGATGCCCGGCGAGCAATGTTCGCAGCTTGACCGTTGACGTTCTATTATATTAGTATTCCGATCCATTCGGCGGCATTGTGCCGGCGGGGCTTTTTCAGAGTTCGTAATGGCGCGGTTCATCCAGCTTTCGCATGCCGACAACATCCTTCTGGCGGTCGATCCGTTGATGATCGGCGACAAGGCAGGCGACATCCCCGCGAAGGCGCGCATACCGCGCGGCCACAAGATGGCGATCCGCGACATCGCTTCGGACGAGCCGGTCGTGAAATACGGACAGACCATCGGATTCGCCCGCGGGCCGATCGCCGCCGGCGATTGGGTTCACGAGCACAATGTATATCTGCGCAATTTCGAACGCGACTATCTGTTCGGCACCAACGCCAGCCAAACGCCTGTCGTCCCTGAAGCCGAGCGCGCGACCTTCATGGGTTACCGCAGGCCGAGCGGCAAGGTCGGGACGCGCAACTTCATCGCTGTCCTGACCTCGGTGAATTGTTCGGCCAGTGTCGCCCGCTTCATCGTGGAAGAGGTCAACCGCTGCGGCATCCTGCGCGACTATCCCAATGTCGACGGCGTGATCTCACTCGTCCATGGCACTGGCTGCGGCATCGGCACCAAAGGCCTCGCTTACGACCTCTTGAAGCGCACGCAGTGGGGTTTTGCCACGAACCCCAATGTCGGCGGCGTGCTGATGGTTGGGCTCGGCTGCGAGGCGTTCCAGATTCCGCGCTGGATGCAGTCCTATAATATCGAGGAGAGCACGACCTTCCGCACGATGACGATCCAGGAGACTGGCGGCACACGCAAGACGGTCGAGGCCGGGGTCAAGGCGATCGTCGATATGCTGCCCATGGTCAACGCCGCGCAAAGGACGCCACAACCGGCCTCCGAACTGGTGCTCGCGCTGCAATGCGGCGGGTCGGACGGCTATTCCGGCATCAGCGCCAATCCGGCGCTTGGCGCCGCCGTGGACCTGCTTGTCGCGCAAGGCGGCACGGCGGTGCTGTCCGAGACGCCGGAGATCTACGGCGCCGAACATCTGCTGACCATGCGCGCGGAAAACCGCGCGGTCGGCGAGAAGCTGATCGAGCGCATCCGCTGGTGGGAGGACTACACAGCCAAGCACGACATGGAGATGAACAACAACCCGTCTCCCGGCAACAAGCTCGGCGGGTTGACGACGATCCTGGAGAAGTCGCTCGGCGCGTCCGCCAAGGGCGGGACGACCAATCTGCGCGCGGTGCTGGAATATGCCGAACCGATCAACGAACGCGGCCTCGTCTTCATGGACACGCCCGGCTACGATCCGGTTTCGGCAACCGGCCAGGTCGCCGGCGGCGCGAACATATTGTGCTTCACCACCGGGCGCGGTTCGGCCTTCGGCTGCAAGCCGACGCCCTCGATCAAGCTTGCCTCCAATTCCTTCATTTTCGAGCAGATGCGCGAGGACATGGACATCAATTGCGGGGACATCCTCGACGGCGTCACGCTGGACGACAAAGGCCAGGAGATCTTCGCAGAGATCCTGCGCGTGGCATCGGGCGCGCGTACCAAATCGGAATCGCTGGGCTACGGCGACAATGAGTTCGTGCCCTGGAACCTCGGCGCTACCATGTAGCGACATCGCCCGCCCGCAACGGGCAACGTCAATTCACTCAACCAGAAAGAACGCTCGGCATGAACAGGATCGATCTTGACGGCCAACACGCCGTGGTCACCGGAGGCGCGCAAGGCCTCGGCTTCGCGATGGCCAAACGTTTCGTCGCCTCCGGCGCGACGGTCACCTTATGGGACGTCGACGAGGCGCGCCTCGAAGCGGCCAAGCGCGACCTTGGCAAGGCCGCCAAGACCCTGGTCGTCGACATTGCGGATTGGGAGACGGTGGACGCCGCGCGGGCAAAAACCGAGGAGAGCGCCGGCAAAATCTCCATCCTGGTCAATTCCGCCGGCATTGCCGGTCCCGCCGCCCCGCTTGACAGCTACGATGTAGAGACGTGGAAGAAGATCATCGACATCAACGTCAACGGCACCTTCTACGTCAACCGCGCCGTCGTGCCCGGGATGAAAGCGCGCAATTACGGGCGCATCGTCAACATCGCTTCCGTCGCCGGCAAGGAAGGCAATCCCAACGCCGCCGCCTATTCCGCTTCGAAGGCGGCGGTCATCGGCATGACCAAGTCGCTCGGCAAGGAACTCGCGCAGTATGACATTGCGGTCAACTGCATCTCGCCGGCCACCGCGCAGACCCGAATCCTCGAACAGCTCACGCCCGAGCACATCGAATACATGCGCTCGCGCATTCCACGCGGCCGTCTGCTGGAGGTCGACGAGGCCGCCGCCATGGTCGCCTGGCTCGTCTCAAAGGAAAACAGCTTCACCACCGCCTCGACCTTCGACCTGTCGGGCGGGCGCACGACCTATTAGTCGAATACCGGCGCGCCGCGAAGCGTCTGCGCCGCGGCACCCCGGTACACCGGCACTTGCTGCGTCACGGAGATGCGGCCGTGTCGCCTGCGAAGACTCGAGCTGCCTGGAACTGGGGGCGCAGCATCAGGTAGAACGCGACGGCGTGCGTGATCAGCAGCAGCGGGACATAGATTACGGGGATCGCGTATGCAGCGCCCAACTGCCCCGCCAGCTCAGGAAGACCGGCTTGGCTGCCGTGATAGTAGTCGACGGCGATATCGATCGTCCCCACGAGATTGAACGCGACGACGAACAACCAGAACAGCGGACGTATCCTCGTCGTCAAAAGCGCCAGCATGGCCAACACTCCAGTTGCGAAGTCGCCATAGGCGGCGAAGGTGGCGAAATCAGCCGGCAAATCGCGCCCGACGACGCCTGGAACGATGAAGACAAGCCCGAAGAAGCGGAAGCTGTGCAGCGTGGCGATGGCACGTTGCGCCTCGACCAGGTTGACGGATCTGAGCCGGGGCAAGACATACACGCCGACGCAGAGCAGCCAAGGCACGTAGCCTAGAGCGAGATGTAACAGGAAAATGGTTGCAGGCGACATATGGCCTCCCAAGAGATGTAAGGCGCAATTTACGCCCGCTTCCAGCGGTCGACTATTCGCGATAATGTTGACGGGGCATGAAGCAGAACTTCACAATCCGGAAAGGTGCGCTCGACGGCGTGGAGGCGTTCCTCGGCGTCGCGCAACACCGCAGCTTCCGAAAAGCGGCCGCGGAGCTCGGCGTCACGCCATCGGCGATCAGCCAGGCGGTGCGCGCGCTCGAGGTGCGCGTCGGTGCGGCGCTCTTCATGCGCACGACGCGCAGCGTCGGCCTGACCGAAGCCGGCGAACGGTTCCTTTCGCGCGCAAAGCCCGCTTTCGAGGAACTGGTCGCAGCAAGCGAAGTCGCACGTGAACTTGGGCAGCGGCCGACCGGGCTGTTGCGCCTCTCTGTGCCGCGCGCCGTGGTGCCGATCCTGCTGGAGCCGCTGGTGGCATCCTTTTGCCAGGCCTATCCCGAAGTAGAGGTGGAGATCGCCGCAAGCGGTGAACTGGTCGACCTGGCGGCCGAGGGGTTCGACGCCGGCATCCGGCTCGGCCAGTTCATCGCCGCCGACATGGTCGCGGTTCGGCTGACGCCGCCGTTCCCGCTCGTGGTCGTCGGCAGCCCTGGCTATCTGCGCCGGCAGAAGCGGCCGGAGCGCATCGACGATCTGCGCGGCCATGCCTGCCTGCGCATGCGCCGCTCCAACGGATCGATCGCGCCCTGGCCCTTCATCGACGGCAACAAGACGGTCGAGGCAATCGTCTCCGGGCCGCTGGTCGCGCATGATTACCCGACACTGCTTGGCGCGGCGATCCAAGGTGTCGGACTTGCACAGGTGCCCGGCCCTCTCACCGAAGCCCCGATTGCCGATGGCCGGTTGCAAGCGTTGCTCACGCCCTTCGCCGTCACGACGCCTGGCGTTTTTCTGTATTATCCCGACAGACGCCAGGTCTTGCCCAAGCTGCGCGCGTTCATAAAGCATGTGAAATATCGGGGGACGGACGCCGAAGGCGCGCGAACTCCCTGAGGCCACGCCCTCGATGACATGCTTGCCTGCTCGTGCCGCGCTATCTCTTTGTTGCGCAATTCCACAGGGAAAGCGCTACGCGCTTTTCCCGGGAAAACCGTACACACTTTTCCTGGAATTACTCTAATTGGCGCGAAGGGCCGCGATCACCGCGGCGGTAACCTCGGCGGTGCTCGCGGTGCCGCCGAGATCGGGGCTGAGATATTCCGCCCGGTCCGTGACAAGCTCGATCGCAACCATGAGGCGCCGCGCGGCGGCCTGCTCGCCGAGATGCTCAAGCATCAGGCTCGCCGTCCAGAACGATCCGAGCGGATTGGCGACGCCCTTGCCGGTAATGTCGAAGGCCGAACCGTGGATGGGTTCGAACATGGACGGCCGGCTGCGCGAGGGATCGATGTTCGACGTCGAGCCGATGCCGAGTGATCCACCCAGTGCGGCGGCCAGGTCGGAGAGGATGTCGGCATGCAGGTTGGTCGCCAAAACCGTGTCGATGCTGCCGGGCTTGTTGACCATGCGCTGGGTCATGGCGTCCACCAGCATCCAGTCGACGCTGAGACCGGGATAGTCGCGAAGCACGCCGCGCACGACTTCGTCCCACAGAACCATGCCGTGACGCTGCGCATTCGACTTGGTGACAACCGTCAGAAGCTTGCGGGGGCGCGACAGCGCAAGCTCGCAAGCGAAACGTGCGATGCGTTCTATCCCGGCGCGGGTAAAGACGGCGACATCCATGCCGACCTCGATAGGCAGTCCGCGATGGGCGCGACCACCGACGCCGGCATATTCGCCTTCGCTGTTTTCGCGCACGATCACCCAGTCAATCTGCTTGCCGAGATCGGGCCGCAACGGGCCGGTCAGCCCGGGCAAGAGGCGCGTCGGCCGCACGTTGGCGTATTGGTCGAACCCCTGGCAGATGGCCAGGCGCAGCCCCCAGAGGGTGACGTCGTCGGGAAGGTTCGGATCGCCGACCGAGCCGAAATAGATCGCATCGAAACCCTCCAATTGCCCGAGGCCGTCCTGCGGCATCATGCGGCCGTTGCGGCGGTAATAATCGGAACCCCAGTCGAAGCGCTTGAAGTCGAAGGCCAGACCCGGCTCGACAGCGGTCAGGGCTTCCAGAACCTTCACGCCGGCCTCGACGACCTCCGGCCCGATACCGTCACCACCGATGACGGCGATCCTATGCGAGGACATTTTCAGTCTCCTTCTCGATGGCAGCGACGATGGCGCCGCGGTTGTGGCCAAGCCATTGCAGCAGCATGCGGGTGGATTCGATCATCGCGTAGGGATTGACGATACCCTTGCCGGCGATATCGGGCGCGGACCCGTGCGCCGCCTGCGCCATGGCTATGTCGCCTTCGCCGATGCACAGGTCCTACCGCTGATAATGCCCGGCGGTTCTTCAGCCTAGCCGCGCGGCGTGCCACTTCAGGTGATCGTCCATGAAGGTCGAGATGAAGTTGTAGGAATGATCGTAGCCTTCCTGCATGCGCAAGGTGAGGTCGATGCCGGCCTTCTTGCAGGCTTCATCGAGCAGCCACGGACGGAGGCCTTCGTCAAGGAACCCATCGGCCGTGCCTTGATCAACCAGGAACTCGCCAAAACGGCGGCCGTCCTCGATAAGCAGCGTGGCGTCATAGGCGCGCCAGTCCCTGTCGTCGGCGCCGAGATATTTCTCGAGCGCAGGCCGCGACCAGCCAGCAGTCGTCGGCTGAACGATCGGCGCGAAGGCCGAGCAACTCCTGAAGCGGTCGGGGTTCTTCAGCGCGATCGTCAACGCGCCGTGTCCGCCCATCGAATGCCCCGATATGCCCTGGCGCGCCATGTCGGCAGGAAAGTTCGCGGCGATTAATCCCGGCAGCTCGTCGAGGACGTAGGAATACATACGGTAGTTCCTGGCGTAAGGCTGCTGCGTCGCATCGACATAGAAACCGGCGCCGCAGCCGAACTGCCAATTATCCTTCTCGTCCGGCACATCGGCACCGCGCGGGCTGGTGTCGGGGCAGACCACGATGAGACCAAGCTCGGCCGCCAGGCGCCGGTACTCGCCCTTGTCCATGACATTGGCATGAGTGCAGGTGAGACCCGAAAGATACCACAGCACCGGCACCGGCCTATCGTTGACCTGCGGCGGCACGAAGACGGCAAAGGTCATGTCGCAGGCGCAGACCTCTGAAGCGTGCGAATAAACACCCTGGACGCCGCCATGCGACTTGGACGTGGAAACGACTTTCATCAACTCTGCCTTTTCGTCATGACCTTTCCGTCCGACATAGCTGCCGGCCGCCGCACCCGCAACCTTCAGCCCTGCAAACAGCACCGGCGGCGTAACCGAGGTGCACCTTGGTCACGCCGCCGGTCGACGCCGGACTTTGGGAACACGCTGACCTGGCCGGGAGGCTGGAGGTAGCGAAAAGTCCGGGCATTTCTGTGGCCCGCCTTCTCAAGCCGACAGGGCTCCTGTCGGTCCAAGCGGGGATGTCCTCGGGCCCGCGGCGTGTGGCCGCCCTCAATAAACCACGACACTCCTGATCGACTTGCCCTCATGCATGAGGTCGAAACCCTTGTTGATGTCCTCGAGTTTCAGCGTGTGGGTGATCATCGGGTCGATCTCGATCTTGCCGTCCATGTACCAGTCGACGATCCTGGGCACGTCGGTGCGGCCGCGCGCGCCGCCGAAGGCGGTGCCTATCCAGGTCCGCCCGGTGACCAGCTGGAAGGGCCGCGTCGAGATCTCCTGGCCGGCGCCCGCGACGCCGATGACCACCGACTTGCCCCAGCCGCGATGCGAAGCCTCCAGCGCCTGGCGCATCACCTTGGTGTTGCCGGTGCAGTCGAACGTGTAGTCGGCGCCGCCGATCTGGTCGGCGCCGCGCTTGGTCATGTTGACGAGATGGGGAACGATGTCGCCGTCGATCTCCTTCGGATTGACGAAATGCGTCATGCCGAAGCGCTCGCCCCAGGCTCGTCTGTCGTTGTTGAGATCGACACCGATGATCATGTCGGCGCCGGCAAGTCTCAGGCCCTGGATGACGTTGAGCCCGATGCCGCCGAGGCCGAAGACCACCGCGGTCGCGCCTTGCTCGACCTTGGCGGTGTTGATGACCGCGCCCACGCCGGTGGTCACCCCGCAGCCGATGTAGCAGATCTTGTCGAAGGGCGCGTCGGGATTGACTTTGGCCACGGCGATCTCCGGCAGCACCGTAAAGTTGGAGAAGGTCGAGCAGCCCATATAGTGAAACAGTTTTTCGCCCCCGATCGAGAAGCGCGAGGTGCCGTCCGGCATCAGGCCTTGCCCCTGCGTGGCGCGGATGGCGGTGCACAGATTGGTCTTGCGCGACAAACACGACGGGCACTGCCGGCATTCGGGCGTATAGAGCGGGATCACATGGTCGCCCTTTTTGACCGAGGTGACGCCCTTGCCGACATCGACTACCACGCCGGCGCCCTCATGGCCGAGAATGGCGGGAAACAGGCCCTCGGGATCGGCACCCGACAGCGTGAACTCGTCGGTGTGGCAGATGCCGGTCGCCTTGATCTCGACCAGCACCTCGCCCTCGCGCGGGCCGTCGAGGTCGACCTCCATGATCTCAAGCGGCTTTCCGGCAGCAACGGCAACAGCGGCGCGGGTTTTCATTTCTTTCTCCCAAACTTGCTTGCCGGGACGATCGATCGCCCGGCGTTGCGGTAGAAATCATGCGGCCTTGGCCGGCCCCGCCGGGAACACGCCCGACATCACGGTAAAGCCTTTGATGCGTTTGACGCGATCGCACCAGCGCCGGACGGCGGGATAGTCCTGGCGCGCGATGCCGCCCTCCTCCGACAGCATGATATAGGGAAAGCAGGCAATATCGGCGATGGTCGGATGATCGGCCGAGCAGATCCAGCCGCGGCCCTGCTGCTCGCCGAACCACAGATGCTCGTCGAGGATACGGAACAGCCGGTGCGCGCCGGCGCGCGCGGCATCGATGTCGAAATCGTAGAACAGCGCGTCGTGCAAGCGGGCGGCCGACGCCGTCGAAGTGATGCCGTCGGCGAAGGCCAGCCACTGGCTGATCTCGCCGAGCAGGGCCGGTCTGTTCCGGGGATACCATGTGCCCGACGGATCGTATTTCGACGCGAGGTAGACCAGGATCGCCTGGGCGTCGCGCAGGATCAGCCCTTCATCCTCGATGACCGGCAGCTGGCCAAGCGGATTGAGCTTCAGGAACCATTCCGACTTGTGTTCGCGGCCGGGGTAGAAGTCGACCGGCACTGTCTTGTAGTCGATGCCGAGAAAACTCATCAGCAGCCGCAGCTTGTAGCAATTGCCCGAAAGTTCGTAATCGTAAAGCGTGATCATCGGGAGTTCCTAAACGTCGAGCACGAGGCGTGCCGATTTGGCGCGCGAGACGCAGGTCATGATCCTGGTTCCGGCCTTGCGCTCGGCATCGTTGAGGTAGACGTCCTGATGGTCCGGCTCGCCTTCGATCACGGTGGCGACGCAGGTGCCGCATGCGCCCTGCTCGCAGGACGACGGAACATCGATGCCATTCTCGCGCATGACCTGCATGATCGTCTTGCCGGCCGGCACCTGCAGCGTGACGCAGGAGCGGGCCAGCGCTACTTCGAAGCTCGAACTGTCGTCGATCTTGTTGGTGTTCTTGAAATATTCGAAATGGATGGCGGTATCCGGCCAGCCCTGCTCGGCGGCGATCTTGCGCGCGGCTTCCAGCATCGGTCCGGGACCGCAGATATAGAGATGCATGCCGTCCCGGTAACCGGCGAGAATCCCTCGAAGCTCGGCGCCGGTCGCGTCCGGCGACAGCCCGAGATGCGGCTTCAGCGCATCGCCGAGATGCTTCAGCCGATCGGCGAAAGCGAGGTGTTCCTGCCCTTGCGCAAAATAGTGCAGTTCGTGCGCCAGTTCCTGGTTCTTCAGCGCCTGCGCCATTGCGAGCAGCGGCGTGATGCCGATGCCGCCGGCGACGAACAGCGTCTTGATCGCGTCACGGCGCAGCGGGAAATTGTTGCGCGGCTCGGAAATCGCCAGCACGTCCCCCTCGCGCACAGTCTCGTGCATGCATTTCGAACCGCCCTTGGAATCGCGCTCCAGCTTGACGCCGATGATGAAGCTGTCGGTTTCACCAGGGCCGTTGGTGATCGAATACTGCCTGATCTCGCTATTGGGCATATGGACGTCGATATGGGCTCCAGGCTGGAACGTCGGCAGGATGCCCTTGATCGGGCGGAGCTCGAAACCGGCAACGCCGTCGGCCGCCTGCCATTTCCTGGCCACGCTGACGCGCAGCGCCGCCTTGCGGCCATGCGCGGTCACTTCGGGCATTTCGGCGAGTTCGGCCGACACCCTTTCGTAGACCGGCTCGATCGGTGCGGGCGCCGGTGCGTTCGCGACGTCGCGCTCGACCTTGTCGCGCAGCTTGGAAAGCCGCTCATTGTGGTGGCGCAGGATGGCGATGCGGGTGGCCCCTTCGGCCTCCTGATCGAGCACGCCACGGATCACCGAACGGTTTGAATCAACCGGCTGCACGAAGAACACGCCGCGCGTCTCGGCACCACCATCGCGCGAGTGCAGCGCTACGGCAAAATCCTGCGCGGCCTCGATGATGGTTTCCGCGCCCTCGCCTTCGATCGCTGCGTTGGGCTGAAAGCGATAGGCCTTCAGCCTTTCGACGACCTTGTCGGCCGGCGCGTTGACCGCGATGCCGCGCAAGGCGAGCAGCTTGCCTTCGATCAGCGCGGCAACATCCGGCACCTCGCCGCGAGGCTCCTCGGAGGACCAGACCAAGCCGTAGCGCTCGACCCCGGGGAAGGTGCGGTTGGTGATGGTGCGGGCCGGCGCGTCGGCAGGATGCGCTGGAATGTAGGTGCAGCCGGCGGTGCGGTTCGAATAACGCCAGCCGTGATATTGGCACTTCAGCTCGCGCCCGTCATTGATGCCTATCGACAGCCTGACGCCGCGATGCAGGCAGCGGTTTTCCCAGATGTTGATGTAGCCGTCATCGGCCCGCCAGACGGCGAATTCCCGGCCGAGCAATTGACCATGGAAAACGTGGCGGTACGGCAAATCATGGGAAGCGGCGATCGGATGCCACTGGCTTCTGGCTTCTTCCAACATCAATCGTCTCCAAGAATCTCGTCAGGCCGCAACCGGAATGACACCGTAGGTCACGCCCTTCTGGCTGAGCCAGCGCCGGTAGGCGATGGCCGACTTGTCGGCCCGGATGGGCGTTTCGGCGCGCGGATCGAGCGGCAGGCGTTTGGGCACTTGGTTTTCCAGGATCGGCTTGTCCTGGCCGAAGATCGTCTGCTGGAAGCGCTTGATCACCTTGTCTTCATTGTCTTCGTCGAGCACGCAAAGCAGCATGTGGGCGCGCACGTGCTCCTGGTCGACCGGCTGCAGGAAGATGGCGATGACGTCGCGCCGTGCCTCGTCGACCGGGCTCGATTTATAGAGCACGGAGCAATAGGGGTGCGGCACGCGATAGACATAGTCCACGTCGGCGCCGCCACCGGAAGCGGTCGAAGCCATCGGCTGGAAGAAGCGGCAGCGCGTGGCCAGGATCTCGTCACGATCTACCGAGATCTCGACGTCGTATTCCTTGACCTCGGTGTGCGGCTCGACACCCAATATGTCGGTATGGACATAGGGAAAGTGGCCCATGTCGAGAAAGTTCTCGATGGCGCGCGGTGCCGAGACATTGACGCCAAACGTGGCCGCGTTGAGCTTGCGGCGGTCCGGCTCTTCATATTCCGGGATCGGGAACAGCTCGGCCGGTGGCGAGCCGAGCGAAGTCCAGACATAGCCGTAGGCGCTTCTTGCCGGCAGTCTGCCGGCGCCTGGAACACGATCCACCCCTTCTACATCGGGACGTGAGCGCCAGACGACGGGCTCACCATCCATATCGACCGCAAAACTGAGGCGCTCCTCGAGCAGAATGGTGTCCTGGACAGCGCCGGGAATGGTCTCGGTGATCGCCCCTACGGGATGCCAGAGATTGAGGATCACAGGATCCGAGCATTTTGTCATCGTTTTATCCTCTGGAAGCCCTCAGACGTCATCAGGCTTGTGCCGGTATCGCGCCATAGGTGACGGCCCGATCACGCAACCAGCGCCGGTAGGAAACCGACACGGCATCGGCACGGATCGGGGTCTCGGCACGTGGATCGAGCGGCAGGCGCTTGGGTACCTGGTTCTCCAGGATCGGTTTGTCCTGGGCGAAGATCAATTGCATGAAGCTGCGCACCGTTGCCGCCTCCATGCCTTCCTTAAGATAGCAGAGGTAAGGATGCGCGATGCAGTTTTCCTCGTCCACCGGCTGCACGAACAGGGTAATGACGTCGAGCCGGTCCTTCTGGATCGGGTTGCTCTTGTAGAGAGCCACCGTGTAGGGCCGAATCACCTTGTAGATGTAGTCGACGACAAAGCCTTCCTTGGCGGTCGGCGAAGCCACCGGCTGATAGAATTTGCATTCGGTCGCCAGCACCTCGTCCTGCGCTGTGATCTCAACCTTGTAGGGCGCGACCTCGGTATGCGGCTCCTCGCCGAGCCAGCCGGTATGAATGAAGGGGAAATGCCCCATATCGAGAAAATTCTCGACCGCGCGGAGGCCCGACACCTTGACCGCGATCGAACCGCCGCTGACAAGATGCCGGTCTGCCTCATTGGCCTCGGGGATATAGATGATGTCGCGCCAGGGCTTTTCCAGACACGTCCAGATGAAGCCATAACGCTCGGCGCTTTTCAGCGTGGCGCCCGTATCGCTGCGAACGACTTCGATCTTGTTTGAACACTTGTGAACGGTGAGAGCGACCCCAAGCAGGCATGTGGCAAACCGCGTATCCTGGCTTAGCGATTCCTGATCCGCGACGATGTGCCAATCGTTCAAAAGCTCGCGGTCAACGCAACGGGTTGCCATCGGCTTCCCTCCCAACTCGGCTAGCCCTTCACCATGAACCTAGCCCGACGTTTCGGGATGACGAAACCACAAGATTGGATACCAATCAACATTTTTTTGTCGTCCAAAATCCTTTTTTGTGTTGACAGATTATGATGATTGAATTCCGATATGAGAAAGCTGAACCTGGGATATGTCGTGTCCTGACGAGGCATGTCGCCATCACGAAAGCCCGCTGATCATGTCGTCGAAATGGCGGAGAACCATGCCTTGAGCAGCCGTTCCCAGACCATCGCGGATACGCTGACCCGCGCCATCATCGACCATCGCCTCGTGCCCGGCTGCAAGCTCGGCGAACGCGAACTCTCCGAAATATTCAACGTGAGCCGCATCGTGGTGCGCCAGGCCCTGATCCGGCTCGCCGATGACGGGCTGGCCCAGATCGAACGCAACCGCGGTGCCTTCGTCGCCAAGCCGAGCATGCAGGAGGCGATGGAGATCTACGACGCGTTGACGCTCGTCGAACAGGGCGTCGCAGCACAGCTCAGCGATCGCCTCGGGCCGGCCGGCTGGGCCGAGCTGCGCCAGCATGTCGAGCGCCAGCGCCAAGCTGTTGCCGCGGGAAACGATGCGCTGGCCGACGTGCTTGGCCAAGAGTTCCATACCGTATTCGTACGCCTCAGCCGCAACAAGGTCATGCAGGAAATCCACGCGCAGCTGGTGCGCCGCACGACGCTGCTGCGCTCCCTCATTTCAGCCGATTTCGACTATTGCAATCTACTGGACGACCACTCGCGGGTCGTCGACCTGCTGGAGAAGGGCCGGCTGAAACCGGCCATGGACCTGATCGACACCCACCACCGCGCGGTGGTGCGCGGGTACATCATGGATCGCGCAGTGTTTCCAGAGATGACGCCTGCCGAAGCGCTGGCACCCTATCTCGACGGCAAGGCCGACGGCGCGACTGTGCCGCTGCGAAGATTGTCGAATGCATCCGGCGGCGGCGACGCGGCAACGCATCTCCACCTCCATATCCCCAGAACAGACCGGGCACCGACAAGCCGGGCATCAACAAAAAAGACCAACAGAGGGCTACCATCATGAAGAAACTGACGAGACGTGAATTCCTGAAACACAGCGGCGCGGCCGGCGCGGCTCTTGGCGCGGGAGCGCTGAGCACCATCGCACAGGCGCAGGAGGTGCTGAAGATCGGTGCCGTCTACGTCTCGCCGGTCGCCGAGATCGGCTGGACCAAGCAGCACAGCCTCGGCGTCGAGGCCATCAAGGCCGAATTCGGCGACAAGGTCGAGCTCACCGTCATCGACAACATCTTCATGCCGCAGGACGCCGAGCGGGTCTTCCGCGAACTGGCCAGCGCCGGCAACAGGCTGATCTTCGGCACAAGCTTTTCGCATGGAACGCCGATGCAGAAGGTGGCGCCGCGCTTTCCCAAGGTGGCGTTCGAACACTGCTCAGGCATCGTCCACCTAGCCAATCTGGGAACCTTCGAAGCGAAATATTACGAAGGCACCTTCGTCGCCGGCGCGGCGGGCGGCTACATGTCCAAATCGGGCAAGATCGGTTTCATCGGCGGCTTTCCGATCCCCGACATCGTCGGTCCGGCAAATGCGCTGCTGCTTGGCGCGCAGAGCGTCAATCCAAACGCGACCTGCAACACCATCTTCCTGAATTCCTGGTTCGACCCGGGCAAGGAGAAGGAGGCGGCCAAGACGCTGATCTCTCAAGGCTGCGACGTGGTCTGCTCGATGACGGACACCGCGACCGGCGTACAGGTCGCCGGCGAAGGTGGCGCCTGGTCGATCGGCTATGCCAGCGACATGTCGAAATTCGCCTCGGGCAAGCAGCTGACCTCTTTCGTTCTCGATTGGACCAGCGACTATGTCGGCGCAGCCAAGGCCGTGGCCGCCGGTACCTGGAAGCCGGAAGTACGCTGGGACGGATTGGCGGCCGGGGTGGTGAAAATGGCCCCCTACAATGAGGGTATCCCCGCCGATGCGCGCGCCAAGCTCAAGCAGCTCGAGGCCGACATCGGCAGCGGCAAGCTTCATCCCTACGCCGGGGAGCTGAAGGATCAGGACGGCAACGTCAAGGTTGCCGCCGGTTCGGTTCTGGCCGATGACGACATTCGCGGCATGAACTGGTTCGTGAAGGGGATGATCGGCAGGCTGAGCTGATCGCCGTAAAAGTGCCGGGAGACGCCCAAGTCCATATCTTCGGCGTCTCCTTGCCTGGTTCCCGTCCAACCTCGCTTCACGCCACGGCAGGACCCGCCATGCATCCGCGACTAGAACTGCGCAACATCTGCAAGCGTTATCCCGGCGTCGTCGCCAATGACGATGTGTCGCTGTCGATTCAACCCGGCGAGATCCATGCCGTGCTGGGCGAAAACGGCGCCGGCAAATCCACCCTGATGAAAATCATCTATGGGGCGACGCAAGCCGATTCCGGCGAGATCTTTTGCGATGGCAATCCGATCGCCACGCACACCCCGGCGATGTCGCGCGCGCTCGGCATCGAAATGGTCTACCAGCATTTCGCGCTGTTCGAATCCGTTTCGGTGGTCGAGAATATAGCGCTCTCGGCCAGCAGCGCGTACGACCTGCCCTCGCTCGCCGAGAAGATCCGCGATCTGTCACGCCGCTACGGCATGCCCATCGACCCGCATCGCCAGGTGCACGACCTGTCGGTCGGCGAGCGCCAGCGGGTCGAGATCGTGCGCTGCCTGCTCCAGTCGCCGAAACTGCTGATCCTCGACGAGCCGACCTCGGTGCTGACGCCGCAGGCGGTGGTGAAGCTGTTCGAGACGCTCCGCCAACTTGCCGCCGAGGGCTGCAGCATCGTCTATATCAGCCACAAGCTCGACGAGGTCCAGGAGCTCTGCGACACCGCCACCGTGCTGCGCAACGGCAAGGTCACCGGTACCGCGCGTCCGAAGGAGACGACGTCGCTGGAGCTTGCCCGCATGATGGTGGGTTCGAAGCTGCCTGAAATGCATGTCGGCCCGCCGACGCCAAGCGACAGACCGGTGCTCGAGGTCAACAGACTTACGGTGAAGTCCCGGGATCATTTCGGCGTCGACCTGAAGGACATTTCTTTCAAGGTGCATGGCGGCGAGATTGTCGGCCTGGCCGGGGTTTCCGGCAATGGCCAGGCCGAGCTGATCGCCTTGCTCAGCGGCGAGCGCACGCATGAGCGCAGCGACGCCATCCGGATTTGCGGAACCGGCGCAGCCCGCCTTCGCCCGCACGAGCGCCGCAAGCTCGGCGTCGCCTTCGTTCCCGAAGAGCGGCTCGGGCGCGGCGCCGTGCCCTCGCACACGCTGTGGGAGAATGCGGTGCTGACCGCGCACCGCTTCGGCACGGTGCGCAACGGGCTGGTCGACCGGCGCCGGGCCAAGGCGTTCGCCGCCGGCATAATCGATAGGTTCAAGGTCAAGGCCAACGGGCCGCAGGCGACCGCGCAAAGCCTGTCCGGCGGCAATCTGCAGAAATTCATCGTCGGGCGTGAGATCGCGCTCCAGCCGAAGCTCCTCCTGGTGTCTCAGCCGACCTGGGGGGTTGACGTCGGCGCGAGCGCCTTCATCCGGCAGACCATCGTCGATCTCAGCCGCGCCGGCGCGGCGGTGCTCGTCGTCTCCGAGGAACTCGACGAGTTGTTCGAGATCTGCGACCGGCTGCTGGTCATTTGCCAAGGGAAGGTTTCCCCACCGCTGGAGCGCAAGACGACCGATCGCGAGGAGATCGGACTTCTGATGACGGGCCGCGGCATGGGCGACGGCGCATTGGCGAACGGAGGTGGCAACAATGCGCTTCAGGATTGAACAAAGGCCGGAGCCCTCCTCGCTGATGCGCGTCGCCGCGCCGGCACTGGCGACGCTGTTGACCGTCGTCGTCGGATCGATTTTCTTCGCCTCCCTCGGACATGATCCGCTGGCGACCCTCCATGCCTTCTTCATCGAGCCGCTCTCTTCCATGAACGGCCTGTCCGAATGGCTGCTCAAGGCCTCGCCGCTGATCCTCATCGCTTGCGGGCTGGCGGTCGGCTTCCGCGCCAATGTCTGGAATATCGGCGCCGAGGGCCAGTTCACCATGGGGGCAATCGCGGCCAGCGGCGTGGGGCTTTTCTGGCCGAACCCCGAAAGCGTGCTGCTGTTGCCGCTGATGTTCATCGCCGGCATGGGCGCCGGCATGGCCTGGGCGGCAATCCCCGCCTTTCTGCGCGCCCGCATGAACACCAACGAGATCCTCGTCACGCTGATGATGACCTATATCGCGACGCTGTTCCTGTCCTATCTCGTGCACGGACCGTGGCGCGATCCGGCCGGCTTCAACTATCCGCAGACGGCACTTCTGCCGACGGCGGCCCTGTTCGAATCCTT
This sequence comes from Mesorhizobium sp. B1-1-6, assembly GCF_006443035.1. Classification (NCBI taxonomy): domain Bacteria; kingdom Pseudomonadati; phylum Pseudomonadota; class Alphaproteobacteria; order Hyphomicrobiales; family Phyllobacteriaceae; genus Mesorhizobium; species Mesorhizobium sp. B1-1-6. The sequence goes on from NZ_VFWR01000012.1 coordinate 133,153, forward strand.
TGACCCCGCCTATCGCCTCAACCCGTCGATATTCATCACGGTCGTCGCCGTGCTCCTGATATGGCTGTTCACCGACCGCAGCTTTCTCGGCTACAAGATGTCGGTGAGCGGGGCTGCACCGCTTGCCGCCCGCTATGCCGGCTTTCGCGAATCGGCTGCGGTCTGGATCGGACTGCTGGCGGGAGGTGCCGCGGCCGGCATCGCCGGAATGGCGGAAGCCGCCGGGCCGCTCGGGCAGCTCTCGCCGCAGATTTCGCCAGGCTACGGCTTCGCGGCCATCATCGTTGCCTTCGTCGGACGGCTGAACGCCTTCGGCATCGTGCTTGGCGGGCTGTTGATGTCGCTGCTTTTCCTCGGCGGCGAAGGTGTGCAGATGACGCTCGGCCTGCCTTCGGCCCTGACGCGGATCTTCCAGGGCATCCTGCTGTTCTTCCTGCTCGCCGCCGACTTCTTCATCTTCTATCGCGTTCGCCTGGTGCGACCCGTCCGGGACACGCATGCGCTGGAGACGGCACGATGAGCGGGTTTCGGATCGTGCGGGAGACAGCCTGATGGATCTGTTCATCGCCATCTTCACCGGCACCGTCATTGCCGCCACACCGCTGATATTCGCCGCGCTCGGCGAGCTCGTGGTAGAGAAGTCGGGTGTCCTCAATCTCGGCATCGAAGGCATGATGCTGATGGGCGCCGCATTGGCATTCTGGGCCGTCACCGCGGGCTATCCGATGCCTGTGGCGATCCTGGCCGGCGCGTTGGCGGGTGCGGCCGCCTCGCTGCTGTTCGGCGTTCTGGCGCTGACGTTCCTGACCAACCAATATGCAGCCGGCCTGGCGCTGGCGATCTTCGGTTCGGGCGTCTCCGCCTTCCTCGGGCGCGGCTTCGGCAGCGAGCCGATCGAGGCACTGCGCCGCCTCGACATCCCCGTTCTGTCCGATCTGCCGCTGATCGGTCCGCTACTGTTCCGCTTCGATCCGATGGTCTATCTGGCCCTGCTGATGTTCGTCGCCATCAGTTGGTTTCTCTACCGCACGAAAGCTGGCCTGGTGCTGCGCACGATCGGCGAGTCGCCGCAGACGTCGCATGCGATCGGCTATCCCGTGATCAGGATCCGCTACATGGCCGTGCTGTTCGGCGGGCTGATGGCAGGCCTGGCAGGCGCCTATTTGTCGGTCGCCTACACGCCGCTCTGGGTCGAGAACATGACTGCCGGCAAGGGTTGGATCGCGCTTGCGCTGGTGGTCTTCGCCACCTGGCGGCCGCTGCGCATCCTGCTTGGCGCGTGGCTGTTCGGCGGGATGACGATCCTTCAGTTGCAAGGTCAGGCGCTGGGGCTGGACGTGCCATCCGAACTGCTCTCGGCCCTGCCTTATCTCGCCACCATCATCGTTCTGGTGCTGATCTCACGAAACCGCCAGATGCTGGCCCTGCACTTCCCGGCCTCGCTGGCAAAACCCTTTCGCCCGACGAGTTGACCTTCTGCGAAATGCTACTTCCCTTGCTGGAGAAGGCTCAAGTCGATCTCGGTAATATGCCAGCGACCCAGATTGGCGGTATAGAGCTTGTCGCCCTTGAAGGCGATGTTGGTGGGGTGCGCCAGCGTGGTTGCGGCGGGATCCTCGATCAGCACTTCGAGACCTTTGTCCTTTTGCCAGCGATAAATACGGCTGGGCTCATAACATGAGATGAACAATGAGCCGTCAGGCGCAAAGGCCACTCCGTCCGGAACATTGTGCACGCCCTCGACGACGATCTCACGAGGCCCCGCCGATCCGTCAGCAAGGATCGGCACATAGCTGATGCAGGGTGCGTCGCTTTCCACGACATAGAGGCCGTTGCCGTCCGGCGCCATCGCCATGCCGTTGGCGAACGACATCGCCTCCCGGCACCACAGGCCGCCCTCGCCCGTCTTGAGATCGTAGCGGAAGATGCCCGAGCGATTGTCCTGGCCAACGCTGTCCGAAACGAGGAGCCAACCCCTCGCCTCGTCGACGATCGGGTAGTTCGGCACGCGAATGCCGGCCGACGCGAAGCGCTCCATGCGCGCTGTCGCGGCATCCCAGCGGAAAATCGCGGCATGCCTGAGGTCGCAGGCAAAGCAGTTTCCCGCGCTGTCGAAAGCGATGCCGAGCAGAAAACCGTCGGTGCCGCCCATGCGCTCGACCGAGCCGCCATCGGCGGCCAGCCGCAGCAGGTCGCCGGTTTCGGTGCCACACCAGATCGAGCCATCGCGGTGAACGGCCACGCCCTCCGGATGCGCGACGCGCGGGCTGGTGAAGATGCCGTCGAAGAAAACGCGCGCGGCTGACATGTCGAGCAACGGCTTGGCCATGGGATCTCAGCTTTCGACAAGCGCCGTCTGCGCGGCGATGCAGCGTTCGACCATCGCGCGGTCGGCTTCAAGAATCTCGGCGATCAGCGCGCCGCGCTCCTTGGCGCTGACGAACTCCAGACGGCGCAGACCGAGCGGGTCGATGCGGTTTCGCAAGATGGCGAGCGTGCTGTCGGAAGGCAGCGAGACCTCGCGGCAACAGGCGTCGAACGACACCGCAAATCCGGTGGCGTCACGGATCTGCTGCTGCGTAACGCCCGGCATGGTTTCGATGACGATCAATTCCCTCGAAGTCTCGTCGAGCCGGAAGACGCAGAGATCGGTGAAGACCAGCGCCCTGCCGGTGCGATAGCCCATCGGCTCGCGTTCGGCCGCCGTCAGCAACCCCCGGGCGGAACTGACGATCTCGACCTCGTCCACCAGCGACTGGATCGAGTGGCGGGGGATGTAGAGCAGGTAATCGCGGTGCATGTTGGCGACATCGGCCATGCCGCCTTGCCCCGGCAACCGGATGAGGCCGCCGCTTGGTTTGCGCAGTGCGATCGTGTTGACGCGGCCGCGCCGGTCGACCTGTGCCGCGCCGACGATCTCGTGCGTCACCGCGCCGGCCTGGTAATAGGTCGAGTAGGTATCGTCGCCGCCGGCATGCGCGACGGCCGTTTCGCAATCGAGGCTTTCGATCAGCGACAGGATCATCGGGCTCGGCGCGATGTCGAGATGGCCGCAGCTCATCGTCGCGATGATCATGTCCGGCGCGTGCGTTGCCTTGGCCAGCCGGTAGGCGACGTTGGCCAGCGGCGAGACCGCACCCGCGCTGGCGAAGCTCTCATTGGTGAGTTCGGCGGCGATGCGGGCGGCGATGATCTCGTCGACGGATGCTTTCTCTTCGGCGCGCGCAAGCGCCGGCATGGCAAGCACTGTGTCAGCTCGAACCTTCGCAGCTCTTTGCAACGGCTTCGGCACGCCCTCGGAAGGCGGGCGCAGATTGTCCGCCAAAGGCGTTTGCCGGTCGGCGAACGCCTCCGACAATCGCTGATAATCCGTGACGTAAAACGGCAGGCACGAGGCCGGATAGGCGCCGGCCGGCGCCAGCGCAATCGCCGAAACCTGGTTGCGGGTCAGCACGCTCTGGCGGCCGTCCTGGCGCAGCGTCCCGCCCGGCACGATTTCCTCGACCGTGACCAGCACCTTGCGCGCCGCACCCGCCATGGCGAAGTCCAGCGCGCGGGGCCCGATGATCTGCACATTGCCGCTTTCATCGGCGCGCTGGGCATGGACGACGAATGTGTCGAGCCGCAGCGGCGGGACGAATCCGTTTTCGGTACCGGCAATCGGATCAGGTCTGGCGCTCGCACCCGGCACGCGCGCCAGCATGCCCGATCCCAGCGGAAGCTGGAACGGCATCGAGGGCAGGTTCTGCTGCGCCGCCCGCAGCGCCTGGATCATGGCCAGCGCCGTCCAATCGCGAACCGGTATCGCGCCGCTTTCGGCGGCTGCGCGGAATTTTGGCGGCAAGCCGAAAATGTCGAGGCTGGAGAAACAGAGGTCGATCTCAGCCACGGCATGCGCTTCGAGCAGCAGTTCGAGGGGCAAGCCGCCGGCCCAGCAGATGTAATGCAGATCCTTGACGCCCGACCGGGCTATCGCACGCAGCAATGCGATCGGCAGCCGGGCGAAATGGTGGCCGCCGACACCAAACGATTCGCCATGGCCGACCATCGCGGCCAGTCCTTCGACATCCGTGAAGCGCGGCCGGTTCGGCTTGACCAGGGACATTGCGGCACGGTTCGTCACAGCGCGGATGCCTCGATGCGATAGCGGGTCACGAACTGTTTTTCAGGCGAGAATTCCTGCGCCGTCGCAATGCCGGATTGCGCGATCGGATTGTCGGCCAACGCTGTCGCCGGGCCGAGCCCGAAGGGCGAGCAGATCGGCTCGATGCCGATGGCGACATGGCGCCCGCTCCAGGGTGCTGCTTTGCGGCCACGATTGGAGTACCAGAGCAAAAGGCTCGGGAAATGCTCCTTCTGCCAGGAAAGTTTCACGCGGTACCCGTCCGCATGATTGGCGAGCGCCACCGTGCCATCCAGGCCCTCGATCTGCAACAATTCCTCCGTGTCGGCCACCAGCGGCGGTCGCGAAGCATCAGCCATGCCGCCCGCGCGGGCCGGTACGCTCGACAAGTCAGTGAAGGACGCGTTCCGGGCGAACAGTTCAGCGCTAGTTTCGACATCGTGTGGATAGGTGCGACCGTGATCGAAGGAACCAAGTTCCAGCGCGGCGGCGCCGATCTCCGCTGGCAGCCGGAACACCGGATGCAAGCCGATCGGCAATCGGCAGGCATGGCGAACGACGATCTTGAATTCAACGTCGACGGCTGGCATCGACGGATCGGGCGTCACCGTCCGCTCGACGCGCCCGACCGGGCTTCCGGCTGGATAGGCGAGTGTCAGTGACAACGACCCTTTGGCGCTCTCGCGCCATCGCCAGTCATGGTTGGAGCTATGGCCATGGGCTTCCTCGCCCTCCTCCGGCGAGCCCATCACCCGCGCCCAGTCCTCCGGCCACCCTTCGGCAGGCACAGAATAGCCGAAGGGCACGCAGGGCCATTCGCCGCGCAGCTTGCGCAGGATGCCTGGCAGCGCTTGCGCCTGCGGGTCGTTCGACCACGGCGCAATGTGCATCGGCGAAACCTGCCGACCGTCCTCCAGAATGAACGTAACCGGCGCCAGCATCGCGCCAAGCCGCTGGACAGTCAGCGCGCCATGCGCCCAGCCCAATCCGCGATAATCGTCGCCCGCGTTCACGGCCCGCCCTTCTTTGCCTTTGTCGTGCTCCGCTCGGCGAACTCCTTGACGCGCTGCTGGCCGATCTCGCTGCGATAGAGCTCACCCAATATGTCGCGCTCCATGGTGAGCCCATCGTCCAGATCACCGGACACGGCATGCGCCGTCAGCGCCTTCAGTCCCTCGATTGCGGCAGCAGGCTCGGCGGCGATCATTTCTGCCAGTTCCAGCGCGCGCGGCATCAGCCGGTCGACCTCGACGATCTCGTTGACCAGACCGGCAGCGACGAATTCCGAGGCCGGGACGATGGCGCCGGTCATCAGCAGGAAATTGGCGCGGTTGCGGCCGAGCTTGGCCACGCTGCGTTGCGTGCCGCCGCCGCCGGGGATCAGCCCGAGCTTGATTTCCGGCAGGCCGAGCTTGGCGAATTGGTTGGCGATGACGAGGTCGCAGCACAGCACCAGCTCCATGCCGCCGCCCAGCGCGAAGCCGTTGACCGCCGCGATCACCGGTTTGCGGTTGTTCTCGATGGCCGCGTACATGCGCATGCCGGCAGCTTGGAAAATGTCGAATTCCGGTCCGGTCTGGGCGGCGTATTCCTTGATGTCGGCGCCGGCCATGAAGCCGCGCCCTTCCCCTGTCACCACGATCGCCCCGATGCTTGCATCGCCGGATAGCGACTCGAAGGTTTCAGTGATCTCGCCTTGCATCAGCCGGTTCATGGCGTTGAGCTGATCGGCGCGGCGGAAGGTGACGATCGCGACGCGGCCCGCGGTTTCGACCGTGAGTGTCTGGTAGGCGCGCATCGTCAGGCGGCGTCCACGGTCATGTCACCGGACGCCTCCAATGCGGCGATCTCGTCCTTGGAGAGGCCGAACTCGGCCAGGATCTCGCGGCCGTGCTGGCCGACCAGCGGCGCCGGCCGTTCTATGGTCGCGGGCGTCTCGCTCATCTTGACCGCCGGGGCGACCACCTGCACCTTGCCGCCGCGCGGATGGTCGTAGCTGGTGATCATGCCCATGTGCTTGACCTGCGGGTCCTCAGCGGCGCGGCGGATATCCTTCACCTCGGCGCACCAGATGTCGGCTGCCAGCAGCCGCGCCAACAAATCCTGCGTGGCGAATTTCCTGGTCTCGGCATTCACCTTCTCGAAGACTTCATCGCGCTTGTCGAACAAAGTCTTGAGATCGTCGTAGACGGCAAGCTGCGGCGCCTCCAGCACCTCGTAGAGCGTCTTGAACGGGCTCATGGCGATCGACACGTAGCCGCCGTCGCTGGTCTCGTAGATGCCAAACGGCGCCTGCATGCCGGGATGGCCGATCCCGGAATTCGGCCGCACGAAGTCCTCACCAAGGTTGAGCACCGCGACATATTCCTGGTTGAGGTGCGCCAAGAGGCCGGCCAGCAGGTTGACCTCGATCTTCTGGCCCCTGCCGGTCTTCTCGCGATAATAGAGCGCCGACAGGATGCCGTAGACCATGTTCATGGCGCCGATCTGGTCAGCGAGGCCGGCGCCGGCGGGAACCGGGGCTTGATCGCCGCGGCCGGTGTTGGCGATCAGCCCTGCGAGCCCCTGGATCAGCATGTCCTGGCCGGGGCGCTCGACATAAGGCCCTTCCTCGCCATAGCCCGAGCCCGAGCAATAGATGATGCGCGGATTGACGGTCTTGAAATCCTCATAACCATAGCCGAGCTTGGCCAGCACGCCTGGGCGGAAGTTCTGCACCACCACGTCGGCGCTTTTCGCCATTTCCATGATGATGGCATGCACCTTGCGGCTCTTCAGGTTGAGCGCGATCGAACGCTTGTTGCGGTTCCAGGCGAGGAAGTTCGGGCTCTCCGAGCCGCCGACCCATTTGGCGAAGAAGGTCATGCCACGGAACATGTCGCCGGCGCCGGCGCGCTCGATCTTGATGACATCGGCGCCCATGTCGCCGAGCAGCTGGGTAGCGAACGGCCCCTGCAGCAGATGGCTGAAATCGAGGATGCGGACGCCTTCGAGGGCCTTGTTCATGTCATGTCTCGTTTCAAAATTTTCAAAGCAGTTCGGGAACGTAGCGCGGCGCCGCCGTCAGCCCGCCATCGACGCGCAGGTCGGTGCCGGTGGTGAAGCCGGCGGCATCGGAGGCAAGATAGACGGCGGCCTCGGCCACTTCCGAAGGCTCGCCGATACGGCCGAGCGGATGCATCTTGACCCAGGCCTTGGCAAGATTGCCGCCGATCTCCTTGATGAGTTTGTCGTTCATCGGCGTGTTGATGGTGCCCGGCGAGATCGAATTGACGCGGATGTTCAGCGGCCCGAATTCAACCGCCATCTGGCGTGTCATCGCCATGACCGCGCCCTTGGCACCGGCATAGGCGGTCCAGCCATCAAGCCCGATGTGGCCTTGCGCGGAGGCCATGTTGATGATCGAGCCCGATTTCTGCGCGATCATGTGCGGCAGCGCGTATTTACAGCCGCGAAACACGCTGGTCAGGTTGACTGCTATCAGCCGGTGCCACTGCTCGTCGGTCATCTCGTGCACCGGCATGCCGCCAATGGCAATGGCCGCGTTGTTGACGAGGATGTCGAGGCGTCCCGTCTTTTTGACGGCACTGTCGATGAGGCCTGAAATGTCGGCCTCCTGCGAAACGTCGCAATGCAGATAGTCGGCGCGGTGGCCGGCGGCGCGAAGTGCGGCCGCGAAATCCTCACCAGCGCTGTCGGCGATGTCGCCCAGGAAGACATGCGCCCCTTCGCGCGCCATCGCTTGCGTGATCGCGTGGCCGATCCCGTCGGCCGCACCAGTGATGACGGCGATTTTTGCTTCAAGACGAGCCATCTTCAGCCTCCATTCGCAAGCCGGCGTTTCGCTTCATCAAGGGCGACCGCGGCAATGATGATCATGCCGGTGATGACCAACTGCCACTCGGTCGGCAGGCCAAGTCCGCGCAGGCCGTTGGACAGGAATTGCAGGATCAGCACGCCCAGCGCCATGCCGGTCAGGCTGCCGATGCCCCCCGCAAGGCTGACCCCGCCGAGCACGGTGGCGGCAACCACCTGGAATTCGAAATTGAGCCCCGCCGTATGCTGTGCCGAGCCGACCCGCGCGGCCAGGATGATGCCGGCGACCGTCGCCAGCAGCGCGCTGATGATGAAGCAGATGAACTTGACCCGCCGCACGTCGTAGCCTGCAAGACGGGCCACTTCCTGATTGCCGCCGACGGCATAGATTTGCCGTCCGAACGGCCGGTGCTGCATCATGTAGGCGAAGGCGGCGAGCAGGACGATGGCGATGACGGCCGAATAGGGGATGACGTTGAACAGGCGGCCATCCGACAGCGCGATGAAGCTGTCGAGGCTGGCATCGTCAGGGATCGCCCGCTGACCAGTGTAGAGATAGACGCCGCCGCGCATGATGAACATCGTGCCCAGCGTCACGATCAGCGAGTTGATGCCGGCATAGGCGGTGAGATAGCCGTTGACGACACCGATGATCAGCCCGAACAACAGCGCGCCGCCGACGCCGAGCAGCAGCGAATTGGTGTCGTTCATGATGATGATCAGCGGCAGTGCAATGGTCGCCAGCAGCGATCCGATCGAAATATCGACCTCGCCGGAAATGAAGACGATGGCGCAGCCAATGCCGGCGGTGAGCGCGAGCGAGGCCTGGCCGAGCACATTGGTCATGTTGCGCACGGAGAAGAAATTCTCGACGGTAACGGAGAAGAAAGCCAGCACCAGCACGAGGCAGACCAGCAGCGCCAATTCCTGCCGGGCAAAGAGCCGCGCCAGCATGGACGGCCGGGCTTTCGCGGAGACTGTATTCACAACGCTCATGTCTTATCCGATCGCCGCATTGAGGATCTTCTCCTGCGTGGCTTCGTCGCGCGGCATGATCGCGGTCAGGCGGCCTTCGCACATCACCGCGACCCGGTCGGCAAGACCGAGCAGTTCCGGCATTTCCGACGTCATCATGATGACCGCCAGGCCTTCGCCGGCGAGCCGGTCGATCAAGGCGAATATCTCCGACTTGGCGCCGACATCGATGCCGCGGGTCGGCTCGTCGACGACGATGACCTTGAGGCCACGCATCAGCCAGCGCGAGATCAGCACCTTCTGCTGGTTACCGCCTGAGAGGTTTTTCACCTCTTGGAACAGGCTGGGCGTCTTGATGCGGAAGCGGTCGACGTAATCCTGCACTGCTTTGTGTTCCCTGGCCTTATCGACGAAGCCCATGCGGGCGAAGGCGCCGAGCGAGGCGAGGCTGGCATTCTGGTAGACAGGCAGCTCGCCCATCAGCCCTTCGCTCTTGCGGTCCTCGGTGAGCAGACCGATGCCTAACCTGACGCCGGTGCGCGTATCGTGCGGCGAGAGGCGCTGGCCGTCGACGGTGATCGTGCCCGAAGTAATCGGATCGTAACCGACGATCGCCTTGGCGAGCTCGGTGCGACCGGCGCCCATCAGCCCGAAGAAGCCGAGCACCTCGCCGGCGCGCGCCTCGAAGGACACGCCGTTGAGCTTCTTCGCCGTGCTGAGCTTGTCCACTGACAGGGCTACCTTGCTAGCCGGTGCGCCACGCTTGCGGGGAAACAGATTTTCGATGCGCCGGCCGATCATGTCCTGGATCAGCGTGTCGTTGGTGTGCTCGCCGATCGGCTTGGTCGAGATGTGGCGCCCGTCGCGCAGCACCGTCACCGTGTCGGCGATCTCGAACACTTCGTCGAGCTTGTGGCTGACATAGACCACCGCGATGCCGAGGCCGGCAAGCCGGCGGATGACGGTGAACAGCAGCGAAACCTCGTTCGGCGTCAGCGAGGATGTCGGCTCGTCCATCACCACCACACGGGCTTCATGAGCGAGCGCGCGGGCGATCTCGACCATCTGCTGCTGGCTGACCGGCAGCGAGCCGGTGCGCGCCGCCGGATCGACGTTGAAGCCGATGCGGTCGAAGAGCGCGGCTGAATCGGCGCGGATCTTCTTCCAGTCGATGGAGCCCGTCCTGCCGGTCGGATAGCCTTCCAGGAAGATGTTCTCGGCAACGGTGAATTCGGAGATCAGCGCGATCTCCTGGAACACGACCTTGATGCCTTGCTTCAAGCTGTCGCGCGGCGACTTGATGTCGACCTCGCGTCCGCGCATGCGAATGGAGCCGGCGTCCTTGCCGTAGACGCCGGCCATGATCTTGATCAGCGTTGACTTGCCGGCGCCGTTCTCGCCCATCAGCGCATGGATCTTGCCGGGCTCCAAGGTGAAGTCGACATTGTCGAGCGCCACGACGCCGGGAAAGCGCTTGCCGATGCCGCGCAGTTCCAGCGCCGGCACATCGGTATCGATGGCCGCGCCTTCGCCGGGATGCAGGAAATCAACGGACATTGGCTCTGTTCCGGATGATGTCGAGATAGGTTGCCAGGATGATGACGATGCCCGGCACCACCATCTGCAAATCCTGGTTCCAGCCGAGGATGATGATGCCGTTGTCGATCACCTTCAGCACCAGAACGCCAAGCAAGGTACCGAACAGCGAACCGCGGCCACCAAGCAGGCTGGTGCCGCCGAGGATGACGGCGGCAATCACCGTCAGCTCGAAGCCACGGCCGGCGGTAGGCTGGCCGGCATTCATCAGCGACGACAGGATCATGCCGGCAACACCGACGCACAGGCCGGTGACGACGAAGGCCAACAGCTTGAGCCGTTCCGAGCGAATGCCTGACAGGCGCACCGCCTTTTCGTTGGCGCCGACCGCGTAGAGGTAGCGGCCGAGCGTGGTGAAGCGCAGCGTCACATAGGCAACCACGAAGATCAGCGCCGCCAGGATTACGGGAACCGGCACGGGGCCGACATAACCGGCGCCGAGATCGGTGAAGTTTGCCAATTGGTTGTGGTTCTGCACCGCCTCGCGCGTGAAGAGATAGACGCCGCCCTGCAGCATCATCATCGTGCCGATGGTGGCGATCAGCGAATTCACCCTGAGCCTGGTGACGACCAGCCCGTTGAACAGGCCGACCCCGCCGGCAAAGGCGAGCGCCGCCAGCATGCCGAGCGTAAGACTATGGGTGGAATTGAGCACTGCCATGCCGATGCAGCCGACGAAGGCGAGCGACGCGCCGACCGACAAGTCGACCTCGGCGGTGATGATGAGCATGGTCATGCCCGAGGCGACGATCAGCACCAGAGCGCATTGGCGCAGGATGGCGATGATGTTGGCCTCCGAATAGAATTGCGGCGCCGCGATCGAGATGGCGATGCACAGCACGGCCAGGATTGCGCCCAGCACGAGCTGGCTGCTGCCCAGAAGGTTGCCGCCGATGAAACGCTTCGACGCGGAGGCCTGTGTAAGCTCGCTCATTTCAGTCCATTCCCGGCCGTTTGCCTGGTCCCTCTGGAACCTGTCGTGTCGAACCCGGCATTTGTCTTGGCCACCGAAAGGTCCTGGCCGCCTGCCCTTCCCGCAACACGGGAAGGGCGATATCGGCCGGCCTTATTTCTTCAGGTCGGCGGAGGTCTTCATGCACTTTGCCGGCGGCTGCAGCGCGTTGACGGCATCCCATTTGATGGTGCGGGTGGTGCCGTCATAGTCATAGAACTTCTTCCAATCGTCGCCGTTCATCGGCGCGGTCGGGCTGACGATGTGCTCCGGCACTTCCTCATTGTTGAAAAGCTTCACCGCGGCATCGATGGCGGTAAAGCCTTCCTTCTCGGGGAACATCGCGGCTTCGATGCGGTAGGAAGGCTCGTTCTGCATCGCGTTGATGAAGGCAAGCCCTTCGCCGCCCGTGCCGACCGTCAACAGGCCATCCTGCGACTTGCCCGCCGCTTTCCAGGCCTGCAGGCCACCCAACGAAGACGAATCATTGATGCCGTAGATGATGTTGATATCGGCGTTCTTGGCCAGTGCCGCGGAGGACACTTCGAGAGCGCGGTCCGGATTGCCGCCGCCGTCGAGATCGTGGACCATGACCGCATCGGGGATGATGGTCTTCAGCCCGTCCATGAAGCCGTGCGAGCGCAGCACGGTGGCGGAAAGCAGCGGCAGGCCGACATTCATCACCTTGGCAACGCCGCCGAGCTTTTCCTTCGCGTATTTGCCGGCCTCGACGCCGGAGAAATAGCCGGTGTCGTAGTCGCAGATGGCGACCATGGTCGTCATGCCCTTGACCGGATTGCCTTCCAGCACGACCGGCACGTTGGCGGCCTTGGCCTGGCGCAGCAGCGGCACCACGCCTTCTTCGTTCACCGGGGTGATGATCAGCACGTCGACGCCCTTGGCGATGAAGTCTTCGGCCGCGGCGACCTGCTTGGCTATGTCGAGATTGGCATCCTGCACCTCGACCTCGATGCCGAGTTCCTTGCCGTGAGCCTTCATGCCCTTGATGACGTTCTGATACCACTCATGGGTGGCGTAGTTGGTGACGTAGCCGATGCGCTTGGGCATGTTCTCGGCATGCGCGGCGGCGGCGCCGAGCGCCAGCACGGCGGCGGACGCAAACAGGATTGACTTGGACCAGAGCATTTTCTTCTCCCAGATTTATCGCTTTTGTTAGTCGCTGAACGGATAGTCCCGCCGTTCCGGGTCGGCACGTAAGGAGTTGGTGGCTTCGCCCCAGCCGAGTGCCGCCGATATCTTCTCGGCGGCGGCGCGGGTGCGTTCGAAGACGGTTTCGCTGTCGAACCGCGCCGCCTTCTGCGGCAGCAGCGGCACGGTTAGCGCGGCGATGACGGCACCGGTGTGATCGTGCACAGGCATGGAGATGTTGGTGCAGGCCGCAACGGCCAAGGAAGCGCGCATCTCGTAGCCGAGCCTGGCGACCTCGTTCAGCCGCGCCTCGATTTCGGCCCGCGTGCCCTGGCCCTCACCGGCGGCCACGATGCGCTCGACGATGCGGTCGCGCTCGGCCCGGTTCGAATGGGCGAGCAGCACGGCACCCGAACTTGTTTCGAGGATCGGGAAATGCGACCCAAGTGCTACCGAGTAGCGCATCGGCAGCGGCGAATCGATCTGCAAAACCACCAGTGCGTTCTGGCCCTCGCGCACCACGAGATGGCAGCTCTGGTCGGCATTGGCGGTCAATTCGCGCATCACCGGCAGAGCGCATTCCACCAGCCGGTTTACCGGCGGATGCATGTGCGCCAGTTCGAACAGCTTCAGCGACAGCCGGAAACGGTCCGATTGCGTGCGAAAGATATAGCCCCGTTTCTCCAGCAGAAGCAGGATGCGGTAGATCTCGTGAATGGAGCGGCCGAGGCCGGTCGCGATCTCGGTCTGGGTCAGCGTTTCGGCGCTGGAGGCCATGAATTCCAGAACGTCGAGCGCCTTCTCCACCGCCGGCACGCGATAGCCGTTGCGGCCGCTTTCGCCCTCATCGAGCGTCTCGGCAACGCTGGCGGCCATCAGGCGACGCTCCGTTCCGGCTGCACTTGCCTGGTTTCGCGGTAGAGGCTGTTGACGTGGCCTGCGAGTTCGGTCGCCGACATGTCACCGGCTATGGCTGCGGCGGCATGCGGCGCGCATTCGCGGAAGAAGGCGATGAAGCCCGGATGGGTCGGACGCAGATAGGACGAGGCGATCGTCCGCAGCGTCGAGCCGAAGAAATCGCCGGAAAGACCATTGACCCCGCCATCCTTCCAGGCAGCCAGCGAACCCGGTTGTCCGCCAGATTTCACATAGTCGCCGCGCTGGTATTCGGGCGAGCACAGGAACAGTGCGTAGTCGATCGCGGCCTGCTTGTGCTTCGATTGGGCGCTGACGCCGATGCCGGCACCGCCGAGCAAGGCGCCGGCGGCTTGCGGGGTGGGCACGTCGGCGAAGCGCAGATGGGGCCTGTCGGGTTTCGAGGCGTAATTCACATAGCCGAAGGCGAACGGCACGTAGACAACGTCGTCATGCGCGATCATGTGGTCGTAGCAGCGGATCGGATTCCACTTCGACGAGTCCGGGTGCGAAAGCGCGACAAGCTCGCGCAATTGCGCAATCGCCTGCTCGACCATTTCCTTCGCGATGAATTGCTCGCCATCTTCCTGGGGACGGCCAAGCGTCAGAAGCAGACACATGGCGTCGGTCGGCACGAAGGGCAGGCCGAGCCACTTGCCGTCGCTGCGCGCGCGCCGGCCAAGCTCCAGCACGTCCTGGTGCGTGCTGGGCACCGGCCCGTAGCGCTCCAGCAAATCCGGCCGATAGGAGGCGACCTGGCAGGCGGCATCGATCGGCAGCGCCCACTGACGGCTGTTCTTCTGGTAGGAGCGCCAGGACGCCCCGACTGAGTCACGTTCGAAGAAATGGATCTGTTCGGCCGACAGATAAGCGTCGAACGGGACCATCAGTTCATCCTGGGCGATATCGCCGATGAAGGGATGGTCGAACACGACCAGATCGTAAGTGCCGAGCACCGGACCGAGGGCGCCCTCACCGAATTCATAGAGGCTGCGGCGGTCCCATTGGATCTCCAGGCCGGGATGCGCGGCGCAATAGGACTCGATGCTGGCGTCCAGCGGACCCCAGCATCGTCTATGATCCCACGCCAGTCCGCGCAGCTTCGTCATGCCACTCAAATCCTCCCGGCACCGGCAATAGCCGGCTCGCCATCGACACTAGCACCATTTTTCATATGCGCAACTTGTTTTCATTCGCGCAAGCGCACACATCCTCCCGACTGGCCGATGCAGGGTTCAAGCCAGATCGAAACGCTCCACGGCGCGCATGATGCCGCGCAGTTCAGCCAACCCCTTGAGCCGTCCGATAAGCGAATAGCCGGGGTTGATCTTTTTCTTGCCGATGTCGTCGGCAAGCAGATGCCCATGGTCCGGCCGCATCGGGATTTGCCAGTCGGCCCGGCCTTGCTCGCGACGGCGCTTTTCTTCCTGCATCAGAGCGAGGATGACGTTCGCCATGTCGGTGCCGCCTTCGAGATGCTCGGCTTCATAGAACGAGCCGTCCTCCTCGATGGTGATGTTGCGCAGGTGGACGAAATGGATGCGGTCGGCGAATTCCTTGACCATGGCGACGATGTCGTTGTCGGCGCGCGTGCCATAGGAGCCGGTGCAGAAGGTCAGTCCATTGGCGGGACTGTCGACGGCGTTGAGGATGAAACGCGCGTCCTGTGCCGTCGAAACCACGCGCGGCAGGCCGTAGAGCGAGAATGGCGGGTCGTCGGGATGGATGCACATGCGCACCCCCTCCTCTTCGGCCGCCGGAATGATCTGGCGCAGGAACCAGGCGAGGTTGTCGCGCAACTCCTTCGGCCCGATCGAATCGTATTCAGCCAGGGCTTCGCGAAAACTGTCCCTGTTATAGCTGCGTTCGGTCGCCGGTAGGCCGGCAATGAGGTTGCGCTCGATCCGGTCGATCTGCTCTGGCGTCAGCATCTTCAGCCGCTTCTCGGCCTCGGCGATACGCGCCGGCGTATAGCTTGCCGCACCGTTCTTGCGCTGCAGCACGAAAAGATCGTAGGCCGCGAAATCGATCGCATCGAAGCGCAGCGCATAGCCGGTTGTCGGCAGGCGATACATTAGGTCGGTGCGGGTCCAGTCCACCACCGGCATGAAATTGTAGCAGATCGTCTCGATGCCGGCCTTGGCGAGCGCCCGGATGCTGTCGCGGTAGTAGCCGGCATAGCGCTCGCGCTCGGGCGCGCCGATCTTGAAGGAATTGTGGACCGGAATACTCTCGACGACCGACCATTTCAGGCCAGCCGCCTCGATGATCCGCTTGCGCTCGAGCACATCGGCCTCAGGCCAGGCGCGGCCGTCATAGATCTGGTGCAACGCGGAGACAACGCCGGTGGCGCCGGCCTGCCTGACATGTTCAAGCGTCACCGGATCATCGGGACCATACCAGCGCCAGCACTGTTCCATGAAGCCTCCTCAGGGTTGGCGGCGACCATATTGTCGGACCACAAGCCTGTCAACAGAACCTTTCCGTCGCCATACAGTTGATTTCCTGTGGATCGAGCCCTAGGGTGGTCCAACAAATAGCAAGGAGTTCTGCGGTGGAACAGGCGAGCCACGATTCGATGGAGGCGGCAGACGAAGCCGGGATCAGCAGTTCCGCCGTCGACCAGACCGTGCGGCAGATCCTCGACCTCATCCGCAATCGCGCCATGTCCATCGGCGATGTGCTGCCCACCGAACGGGAGCTTGGCGAACTGTTCGGCGCCAGCCGCAACACGATACGCGAGGCGCTGCGCACCATCCGAACCTATGGGCTGATCGATCCCAAGCCGCGCGTCGGCGCGGTGCTCGCCGATCGCCAGAATGTCGCGATCCAGAATTTTTTCGCCGCGCAAATGGACATATCGAAAACGTCCTTTCACGACATACAAGGATTTCGCCGCATCATCGAAGTGAGCGTCGGCGACCACATCATCCTCAATGCCAGCGCCGCCGAACTTGAAGCCCTGGACGAGGTCAATGGCCTGATCGAGACCAGCAAGGATGTCCAGGAAGCCGCGCAACGCGATTTCGATTTCCATCTGGCGCTGATGAAGCTCGCCGGCAACCGCATGCTGGTGCAGACTTATCAGTTCCTGTCGCCGGTCATCCTGCACATCATGACCGTCGGCAAATCCATCCGGCCGGTGCTGAGCGAAACACGCCACGCGCATGGCGAGATCATCGCGGCGCTGCGCGCGCGCGACCGCATTGCCTACTGCTACCTGATGAGCCGGCATCTCGATTTCGGCTTGCGCTTCGTTCCCGACGACCTCGAAAACGCCCGTATGTCGGCGGCAAACCCGGTGCATCCGGGTCCGGCATCTTCCAAGGATTTGCATCATGTCTGATTTTGAGAACAAGGTGGCGCTGATCACCGGCACGACCGGCATCGCGCTCGCCACTGCGAGTCGCCTGGCGCGAGGCGGCGCTGCGATCATCGCCTGCGGCATCGACCGGGCGGCCAATGCCGCCATGCAGGAGAGCCTCGCCAAGGCCGGAGCGAATGCGCTGGTGCAAACGGTGGATGTCTCCGTTTCCGACCAGGTGCGCGACGCGGTCGCAGCGGGCGTCGCGAGGTTCGGCGGCATCGACATCATCGTCAATTCGGCGGCGGTCCACCCCTACGGCACGGCGACCACCACCGACTGGGAAACCTGGAACCGGGCGATGACGGTCAATGTCGGGTCGATCTACCTGACCGCGCATTTCGGCATTCCCGAAATGATCCGCCGAGGCGGCGGTGCCATCGTCAATGTCGCCTCGGTGCAGGGGTTCGCCTGCCAGCAGAACGTCGCAGCCTATGCCACGACCAAGGGCGCCATCCACACGTTGACGCGTTCGCTGGCGCTCGACTATGCCGCGGCCGGCATCCGAGTCAATTCGGTCAGCCCGGGCTCGATCCGCACGCCAATCCTCGAGAAGGCAGCGCGTGGCGACAATGGCAGCGACGCCGATGTCGAAGAAGCCTACAGGCGCTTCGGCGCCGCCCATCCGCTCGGCCGTATCGGCGAGCCGGAGGAAGTGGCGGAACTCATCGCTTTCCTGTGTTCATCGAAAGCCGGCTTCTGCACCGGCGCTGATTACAAGATCGATGGCGGCCTCACCGCTGGCATCGGCGTCAAGTAGGGCGACGCGGATGAAGATCGGACTTGGCCTCTATCGCGATTCGCTGACGCCGGAGAATTTCCGTTTTGCCCGGCAGGCCGGCGCAACGCATGTCGTTGCGCATCTCACCAACTATTTTCGCGGCCGCGATCCCTCGCTGTCGGCCGGCACCGAAACGGATGGCTGGGGCGATTGTTCGACGGATGGATTGTGGAGCTACGAGGATTTCACCGGACTGGTGAAAACCGTACGCGACAACGGCCTGGAGATCGCCGGCATCGAAAACCTGTCGCCGCGCTTCTGGTCCGACGTGCTGCTCGGCGGCCCCGATCGGTCGAGGCAGCTCGACGGCCTCAAGCGCCTGGTGCGTGACGCCGGCCGGGCCGGCATTCCCTGCATAGGCTACAACTTCTCGATCGCGGGCGTGTGGGGCTGGCAGCGCGGGCCATTCGCGCGCGGCGACGCCATGTCCGTGGGGCTCGATTTGTCCAATATCGATCCCGACCTGCCGCTGCCCGACGGAGTGGTCTGGAATATGCGCTACCGGCCGGGCCGAGCCGGCGCCGCGCCTGTCAGGGTCTCGCAAGAAGAACTGTGGGAACGGCTTGGCGTCTTTCTGCGCGAAATCGTACCGGTGGCCGAAGAGGCCGGCGTCGTGATGGCTGCGCATCCGGACGATCCACCCGCCGAGGCGCTGCGCGGCACGGCGCGCCTCGTCAACCGGCCGCAGAAATATGATCGGCTGATGGATATCGTCGACTCGCCCGCCAACGGGCTGGAGCTCTGCCTCGGCTCGCTGCAGGAGATGCCGCAGACCGAGGAGATCTACAGCCATGTGCGCCGTTTCGCGCGGCGTGGCCGCATCGGCTATATCCATTTCCGCAATGTGCGGGGCAAAGTGCCGAAATATCACGAAACCTTCGTCGACGACGGCGACATCGACATGGCCGAGATCGTGCGCATTCTGCGCGACGAGAATTATCAAGGCGTCATGATACCCGATCACACGCCTGAGATGGCCTGCGACGCGCCATGGCACGCCGGCAAGGCCTTCGCATTGGGCTACATGCGCGCACTGGTGCAGAACGCCGACGCGCTAGGCCCGGTACGAAGCCGGCACCCGACATGGCAGCGGAGTGAATAGGGGACGCACGACTGACATTTTTCGAGCCCGAAGGCGCCGCAAAAGCCCGCTTTCGATGGAGAGCGGGCTTTTGTTAGTCGGCTCGGTTCCTAACTCAGGATAGCGACGATCTCATATGAGTTCGGATCGACAATAACAATCCTGCCATCGGCCAGGAGGAAATATTCATAGCTCTCATAGGCAGGAACGATTTCGACGATCCGGTGCGGAAGTCGATGCAGCCGCACCTTCTGCTTCGGCACTTTCACGCCGACCGAAATGTCCACGTCGAGGTTCGAGACCGGTTCCACCTTCGTCTCGCGGATGACGTTGGTGATTTCGGTCTTCTGCTCGACGGATATATTGTTGATTGAAGCGGTTGAACTCTGGTCGGTAGTCGTACCGGCCTTGCCCTGCGCTTGCTGGTCGGTCGTCATACCGGCCTTGCCCTGCGCTTGCTGATCGGTCGTCGTACCGGCCTTGCCCTGCGCTTGCTGACCGGTAGTCGTACCGGCCTTGCCCTGCGCCTGCTCGTCGGTCTTCATGCGGGGCTTGCCTTGCGCCTGCTGATCGGTCTTCACGCCCGCCTTGCCTTGCGCCTGCTCGTCGGTCTTCGCTCCGGCTTTGCCTTGCGCCTGCTCGTCGGTCTTCTTTCCGGCCTTGCCTTGCGCCTGCTCGTCGGTCTTCATGCCGGCCTTGCCTTGCGCCTGCTCATCGGTCTTCATGCCGGCCTTACCTTGCGCCTGCTCGTCGGTCTTTACGCCCGCCTTGCCCTGCGCCTGCTCATCGGTCTTCGCTCCGGCTTTGCCTTGCGCCTGCTCGTCGGTCTTCATGCCGGCCTTGCCTTGCGTCTGCTGCTCGGTGCTGCCGCCCTTCTGGCAATTGGCCGAGCCGGCTGCGCAAGTGTCTGCCCCACCCGATTGGGCCGCTTCGCCCGACTGCTGCTGGGTCTGCGCGATTGCCGCCCCACATCCGAGGGTAAGCGCTAACATGCTGGTGATCAGAGTGGTTCTCATGGGAAATCTCCTAGGATGGCAGTCCCTTCGCGGCAAAACTTTGCCACCCCGTGATTGTTCCACCGAAGGCTAATATATTCCGGAGCGGATGGAACTGCCGGCATTTTGCGAAGTTCGGCGCATAGGGCGCACCTGCCGAAACGCCGGTGGCGTCGTCGGCTTGGCGCCCTGCCCAACATCTGATGGAGACAGAAGTGGAAAAATATCTACTGGGAACGGCAGTGGGCATCCTGTTTCTTGCGGGGGCCGGAGCGGCCGCGGCGCAAGATGTGGTCATCCAGCCGGAGCAAGAAACCGTTATCAAGGAGTATGTGAAGAAGCAGCCGCTGGCCTCGGTCCAACTGCCCGGCGTGGAACTCAATGTCGGATCCACCGTGCCTGATACGGTCGAACTTCATGAAGTTCCCGATGTGAAATACCGCTACGTCGTGGTCGACAATCGAACAGTTCTGGTCGACCCGGAAACCCGGAAAATCGTCCAGGTCCTTCAATGACCGCATGTTCCAAAGCGCCCGCCCCGGCATGCGTCGAGGCGGGCGACCTGTGTCAGGTTTCTGTTTTCATGCATGTCTTTGTTCCAAACCGAGGCGTTTTGGGCGACATGCATGAGCATGGCTACGACTGCAGGTCAAATGCGATGTTGCGATGCTTTTGAATTGCTGAGCTGGCAACAATGTCCGCCAGTTCTTTGTCGGAGAGAGTGCATTCTGGCAGTTCGTAACGGATGGCTGACACCGCCTGCGCCGTGGAAATTGGCCATTCGAGATTTCTGCGGGAATTGATGTAGTGATCGATGGCCCGGATCAGTTCCTTCGAGGTCATATCGATCACAGGCATCGGTTCCTCCTCCTTATTTCCCCGTTTTTCTCACTGTGTTGACGGACACCGAAACCTGCCATCACAATTGTTAAAACGGCAGACGAAAAAGATGTCGATTCAGGAAAATAGGGGCTGGCGGTGGCTTTGGAGTTCACCTCCGCTGCATCGGTGGAAATATAACTGGGAGTGCAGCGGGTTGCGGTGTAGTGTCCCAAGTGATGGCCGCTGCAAAGGGAGAGCTCTTGCACCATGGACGGGGAAGCGGCGAAATCAGCCTTTCTGGGCGGGATTCGCGTTTTGATCGTGGAAGACGAATATTTTCTCGCCGATGACCTGCGTAAGGCTCTCGTCACACAAGGGGCGATAGTGCTCGGCCCGGTCGCCACGGTCGAGCCCGCAATCGAATTGCTGAACAGCGGTCAATGCGATTTTGCGATTCTCGATATCAACTTGCGCGGCGAGCAGACATTCGAGATTGCCCGCGAGTCGTTGGCGAAAGGCGTTCCGATCGCCTTCGCCACCGGCTATGATCAGACGGCCATTCCAGCAGAGCTCGGCGGGATCAGGCGATTTGAAAAGCCTCTGGAATTCGGCAGCATTGTCGAGTTCGTTGCCGCGACGGCACATGACACGCGATGAACGAGAGAAGCGAGCCGGCGGTTGGCCTGAGAGCGAAGACCGCGCGGCACCCGCTTATCCGCAAGCTGTCCAATTTCACGGTCCTGTCCGTGGAAGAATGCGACGCCATCGAGAGCGCGACAACAAAGGTCGCCGAATTCGCCGCCGGCGATGACGTCATCCAAAGGGGCGACCGGACAGGCGGGGTCAACCTGCTGCTCGAAGGATTTGCCTGCCGCTACAAGATTCTCGAAGACGGTCGGCGACAGATCCTTGCCTATTTGGTGCCGGGCGACCTTTGCGATCTTCACGTGTTCCTGCTGCGGCGCATGGACCACTCGATCGGTGCTCTCAGCCGCTCCAAGGTTGCGGCGATCCCGCAGAGCGCCATCCTCGGCTTCACCAACAGCTATCCCAATCTTACGCGTGCGCTCTGGTGGACCACGCTGCTCGACGAGGCGATCACCCGCGAATGGGTCGTCAACATCGGCCAGCGGACTGCTTATGAGCGGATGGCTCACCTTTTTTGCGAGCTGTTCCACAGGCTTCACGCAATTGGTGAAACGGCCGGCAAGAGCTATCCCCTACCGGTAACCCAGGCGACCCTGGGCGATACGCTCGGTCTTTCGAACGTGCACATCAACCGTACGCTTCAGGATCTCAGGCGCGATGGCCTCATTTCGTTCAACAACGGCACTGTAACGATCAAGAACCTGGCGAAACTGGAGGCGGCGGCCTTTTTCAATCCTGATTACCTTCATCTGTTGGACGTCAGGGAGCCTTTTGCATGATCAGGCACGGCCTCATCGAGTGGAGCGCAAAAATGAAACATCATAGGGAACCTGGCCTGCTTCTGCCGGTTCGGCGTGACCGGAGGCGGTAGCGAGCGATGGCCAAGCGCGATTTGATCGGCGGATCGGCAGGTACGATCGATCCGCTGGGCCGCTGCTATCGCCCTCCATATTTCCGCCGACAGCGGCGGCATTAATGCTCCTGCCGGCTCGACGGTATCATTTTCGCCGGCTGAAAACCGCGCGCGGCGGCACGAAAGCCAATCCTGGGCGCGTGAACGCGAGCCAAAGGCCGACGAGACGATGCGCTTGGCACCGCGCATGATCGATGAACGGTTGAAAGACTGACAGGTGGCTGGAAAAAGACCTCCCAAGAAAGACGTCACGGGTACATTCTCCCGTCCGCAAAGTGTGTCCGCCGAAGAACGCGATGCTTCCGCGTCGATGCGGCTCAGCCATGTCGATGAACAGATGGACGAACGTGACGATCATATCGCCCGGCTCGAAGCCGAACTCCAGGTCACACGCGACCGCCTCCAGGCGACGAAGGCATTTGCCGCCGAATTGCAGCACCGCGTTCGCAACACGTTGAGCATTGTCCGTTCGATCGCTCGCCGGTCGGTTGAAAACAGCAACAATGTCGAGGACTATGCCTTTCACCTCGAGGGCCGCATCAATGCGCTTGCACGCACGCACAATGTGCTGATGCGATCGGCCTCGGCCACCGTGCAGCTTGACATGCTTGTCCTTGACGAGCTTGCGTCCCAAGGCGGCCGGACGGAAGATCAGTTCACCATAGATGGCCCGGATATTTCCTTGTCCGGAAAGACGGCGGAGACCTTGGGCCTGGCGTTCCACGAACTCGCCACCAACTCGATGAAATATGGCGCGCTGTCGGCAGCCGACAAATCAATCAGCGTAAGCTGGAAAGTGGGTGGCACGCCCGCCAGACAGGAGCTGAAGATCCGCTGGATCGAGGACCTGCATGGTCCGGCAGCAATACCTGCGCGACGCGGCTTCGGATCCGAGCTGATCGAAAAGGTGGTGCCCTATGAGATCGGCGGAGCTGGCTCGCTGCGCTTCACCGATGCCGAGGTGATCTGCACGATGGATATCCCCCTCTCGAACGAAATTCACCCCAGCAGGAGCCTGGAGGACCCGCCCGACGATCTCCAGCATTGAACACCGACACTCCTGCGCCGAAAGGCGGCCGGGGCCAGGAGCGTGGAGTTGGAAGGGGCTGACCCAGCACCGACCGAGGTGGCGCAACGGCCCTGGGGTTTGCCGAGTTGCCGCCGCACCAGCCTTCAAATTCTCAAAATGATGGAACTTCAGCGACAACAAAGAGTTCGGAGCGCGGCGACGGCGAGCGCGCTGTCGTGATCTCGCGACTCACCTTGAAGCGGGAGGAACCTGGATCAACAGGAGCTGACCATGAAGTCCCATACACTCGAACAACTACACGCAATCGCGGAAGTTGATACGGTGTGCCCGACAATGACGCGGAACCAACGCCTGGAGCGCTGGGCAAGTCTTCTTGAGCGTCATCCTGAACGGCGCCTCGGAGCGCTTCCGGGCACCGAATATATGAGCCCCGACATGCGCGAAAACGCCTACTGCGTGCAATCCCCCATCAGCGTAGCGTTCGAAGATCCGATACTGCGGGCGCAGGGTCTGGAAGGCGACACCTATGGCGAGGCAAAGCGCTTTTTCGAACTGTCCAACTGGCAGTTGCACAACATCGTCTGCGATTGCCACGTCGGTGCGACCATGAAAGCCGGGTGGGTCGCCGTTCGCGTGCGCGCCGCCATGGGCGAAGGTTTCAATATCTTCGCCAGGCTCAGGGCGCTGCTCGGACGTTGACCGAGACGCCATCTCGAATGCGTCGACGGAATGAACAGTCGGTCGACGCATTTTTCCTCCTTGGCGGCAAGTGACGTCGCTTCAGGAGCTTCGAGGCTCCGACCCGCTGCCGATGGTCGGATCGGGCACCACCGGACCGCGCTCGGCTTCCGATCCTTCCGCCTCTATTTCCTGCACGGCCTGGTCCCAATGCTCCTGCTCTCGGCCCGGCGGGCGGCCTTCGCGCTCCCAGATCTCGTAGGCTCGTCGCTTTATGAGTTCTTCCTTGTCCATTGGAAACTCCTCCTGCGTGCCCCAATCTCCGGCAGGCCGCTTTGTTCCCTCCGGAAACAAAGGCAACGCTTTTGGAGCGATCCGGACTAGCCGCACCGGAGCGACACGGAACCCTTGGGGGATTAGGCCGTTTCCGAGCATCGGCGCAGTGGGGGATGGCTTGGGAATGCCCGCCGCTCGAACTCTTGGCGACGAACACGCCAATGATGTGCCTGCGCCACGCCTTGCCGCCCCGTGTGGCCTCGGCCAATCAAAGCCTTGCAGCGGGACCCCAAAGGGTGGGCGCGACGCAAATATTGGGCTTGAGATCATGACTATTGTCTTTTCGGATCGTCGCGAGGCAGGACGCGTTCTCGCTGATAAGCTCGGCCACTTCGCAGCGCGCGATGATGTCACCGTGCTGGCGCTGCCGCGCGGCGGCGTGCCTGTCGCCTACGAAGTCGCACAGGCATTGAAGGCACCGCTCGACGTTTTCGTCGTGCGCAAGCTCGGCGTTCCCGGTTACGAAGAGTTGGCCATGGGCGCAATCGCGACCTCCGGCGTACGCGTCCTGAACGACGAGATCGTGGAAGGCCTCGCTGTGCCGGCCCACGTCATCGATGCGGTCACTGCCAGCGAGGAGAGGGAGCTTTTACGCCGCGAGCACCTCTATCGCGGCGAGCGGGTACCGCTCCTTGTGGAGGATCGAATCGTCATTCTCGTGGACGATGGGCTCGCCACTGGGTCGACCATGCGCGCGGCGGTCAGGGCGCTGCGCGAAAAGCGGCCTGCCCGTATAGTTGCGGCCGTTCCGGTCGGCAGTCCCGACACCTGCGAGGCGATGGAGAGCGAGGCAGACGAGGTCGTCTGTGCGACGACGCCGCAGCCGCTCATCGGCGTCGGGCGCTGGTATGAAGACTTCTCCCAAACCAGCGACGACGAGGTCCGCGCCCTTCTCGCCAAGGCGGGGCGACCAACCGCACCGTCCGGCCGCGATGCGCCGCAGAATACGGCAAACCGATTGCACAAGCACGTCGTTCGGCTCTCCGGAGACGCGCGAGACTACGACGAGCTCTTGGCGGCGATCGGCGAGGCGCGCTTTGTGTTGCTCGGTGAAGCTTCGCACGGCACACACGAATTCTATGAGGAGCGCGCGCGGATCACGCGGCGGCTGATCGAGGAGCAGGGTTTTGCCGCCGTCGCTGTCGAAGCCGACTGGCCCGACACATACCGGGTCAACCGCTATGTTCAGGGAACAGGCGGGGATATCGACGCCGAAGAGGCGCTCGCCGATTTCCGACGCTTCCCGACCTGGATGTGGCGGAACAGGGTCGTCGTCGATTTTGTCGAATGGCTGCGCCGGCACAATGAAGCGCCCGGCAAGGGCAATCCGAAAGTCGGGTTCTATGGGCTCGACCTCTATGCCCTGCATGGCGCGATGAAGGCGGTGCTGCGCTATCTCGAAAAGGCCGACCCGGCCGCGGCGGAGATCGCGCGTCGCCGCTATGCCTGTTTCGATCATTTCGGCCCTGACCCGCAGGCTTATGGCTTCATAGCCGGCAATGAGGTCGACAAATCCTGCCAGGAGGCTGTGGTCGCACAGCTGGTCGAGATGCTGAAGCGGCGCCCGGCGAAGGCCGAGCCACGCGAAGGCGCCATCGCGGACGAACTCTTCGCGGCGCAGCAAAACGCCCGCCTGGTGAAGAATGCGGAGGCCTATTATCGCGCCATGTTCCTGGCGCCCGAATCGACCTGGAACCTGCGTGATCGGCACATGGCCGAGACGTTCGACGCTCTCACCGCTCATCTCGGCCGGCTCGGGCGATCGCCGAAGATCGTGGTTTGGGCGCATAACTCCCATCTCGGCGACGCCAGGGCGACAGACAGGAGCCTGCATGGCGAGATCAACCTCGGACAGCTTATCCGCGAAAAGCATCAGCGCGACGCCTTTCTCGTCGGCTTCACGACGTATCAAGGAACGGTGACGGCGGCATCGAACTGGGACGGCCCCGCGGAGCGCAAGGTTGTCCGGCCTGCCCTAGCGCGCAGCTATGAGGCGCTGCTGCATGCAGTCCCGGCTGATCGCTTCCAGCTGGATCTGCGCGGCGACGGCGAAGCCCTGCCGCGACGGCTCCTGGAGCGCGCGATCGGCGTCATCTACCGCCCTGAGACCGAACGGGCCAGCCACTACTTCCATGCCGACCTTGCCGCGCAATTCGACATGCTGCTGCATTTCGACGAGACGCGGGCGGTTGAGCCGCTGGAGCGCAGCTCGCAATGGGACGCCGGCGAGCTCGCGGAGACCTATCCGTTCGGGGTTTAGGGCCCGATCCAATTGAATTGGAGATCGCCATGGTCTCAGTCCTGAAGACAAACGAGAAGGCCGTGCAGGTTCCCGCCGGCGGCGCAATGCTCGCAGGCAACCTGTCGCTGCCGCAGGAAGCCCGTGGGCTCGTCCTCTTCGCTCACGGCAGCGGCAGCAGCCGGCACAGCCCACGCAACCGCTATGTGGCCGGACGGCTGAACGAGGCGGAACTCGCCACGTTGCTCATCGACCTGTTGACGACCGAAGAGGAGCGTATCGACCAGATTACCGCCGAGTTGCGGTTCGACATTCGCTTGCTCGCCGATCGCCTGGTTCAGGTCACCGATTGGCTGCACATGTCCGAGGAAACGTCGGCGCTGCGCGTCGGTTATTTCGGCGCGAGCACAGGGGCTGCCGCGGCGCTGATGGCTGCGGCAGAGCGCCCGGATCGAGCGGTCGCCGTCGTCTCGCGCGGCGGGCGTCCGGATCTTGCGGCACCTGCCCTGCCCCACGTCCGGGCACCAACGCTGCTCGTGGTCGGCGGCGCAGACACGCAGGTGATCGCGCTCAACCGTTCGGCGTTCGCGGCGCTGCGGTGTGAAAAGGAGCTGGCCATCGTGCCGGCTGCGACGCACCTGTTCGAGGAGCCCGGCGCGCTGGAAGACGTCGCGGACTTCGCGATCCAATGGTTCCTGCGCCAACTGCCGGCGTGAGGCCAAAGCCATCGCCCTCGACTCATCCGAGAGCCAGATCGATTGGGCCGTCGGCGCATTAAGCGTCATTCCGCGGAGACGTTTCCATGACAGTCAAGGTTCTGCAATTTCTCGCCATTGTCATTTCGGCCCTCGCGCTCATCCCGGCAGGGGCCCATCTCGCCGCTCTTCCCAACAAGATATCTCTGCCGCAGCCGGAATATTTCACCGTCCAAGGCATCTATTACGGATGGGCGATTCTCGGTTTTCTCTGGCCTGCCGCGCTGATCGTGAATGCACTGCTGGCGATCTCCGTGCGCGCACAGGCTTGGCCGTTTTGGCTCGCCCTGCTTGCGGCGCTGTGTTTCGCGATCATGCTTGCGATCTTCGTTGTCTGGACGCTCCCCGCCAACCAGGCGACGCAGAACTGGACGACAGTTCCTGCAAACTGGGAAGCGCTCAGGCAGCAATGGGAATATTCTCATGCGGTAAATACCGCGATTGTATTTGCAGCACTCTGCCTCGCGACGCTGTCGGCGCTCTCGTGGCGTCCGGCCGGCCCATAGATCCTCGCGGAGAAAGTCTCTTTTCCTCCGGATCATTTGCGCCATCGACGCGTTAGGTTTTCTGGAGGTCGCGACGTCGCACCGCCACCAGTCCCGCTGTATCCAACGAGGAGAAAGCGATGCCGGATAAGAAAACCATCGAGAAAGCGAAAAAAGACAAGCGCGAAGGTAAATCGCCCACCACGCAGGCCGGCGAATTCGTGCATGACAAGATCGAGAAGGTCCGTCGCGGCAAGCACGGCGCGCGCTCGACCAAGCAGGCGATCGCCATCGGCCTTTCGGAGGCGCGCCGCGCAGGCGTCGACCTGCCTCCGCCCAAGAAACGAAGCGTCAAGGAGAGCACCCGCAAGAGCGCCGAATACGCCTATGAAGTTGGCCAGGGCGAACGTAAGCCAAAACGCAGCCCCAAGGTCTCGAAGGCCGTTTCCGAGGTTCTCGAGCACGAGCCGAAGAACACGGCATCCCATGAGGCGCTTTCAAGACAGACCAAGCAGGCGGCGTCGCGCCGGACGGCCGAGGAGCGCTCGGCCGCAGCCAAGAAAGCCTCGGAGACGAAGGGCACTGCAGGCCGGTCCGCCGCCGCACGCAAGGCGGTCCGCACCAAGGGTGCTGCCGGAAGAAAGAAAGCAGCGCAGAAGGCCGCCAGCACGCGTGCGGGCCGAACCTAGAAGGTCGAAAACCCGCTACGCACTCTCTCCAGCCGGCTGGTGAGAGGTAGCTGGACCGCAGCCAGCGTCAAGCGATGCGCACTATGGCGGCTGGGACAGTGCGATCGTGTGAGATACGGCCGTCCTTGTCTTTGTCTCGATCCGGCGGGAACAACGGCCCGTGTTCAAGGTTATGGAAAGCTACACCGGTGGTGGAGCTTTCATGACAACCTTAGGGAGACGAAAACATGGCGACTGCGAAGAAGGCGGCGACGAAAGGGCTGGAAGCCCTGTTCCTCGACGGGCTGAAGGATATTTATTACGCCGAAAAGAAAATACTAAAGGCGCTGCCCAAGATGGCCAAGGGTGCCGAGTCCGAGGAGGTCGCGGCGGCGTTCGAGAAACATCGCGTGGAAACCGAAGGCCAGGTCGACCGCCTCGAACAGGTGTTCGATCTGATGGACAAGCCAGCCCGCGGCAAGACCTGTCCGGCAATCGACGGCATTCTCGAAGAGGGGTCGGAGATTCTCGACGACTATAAGGGCGACCCAGCATTGGATGCAGGACTGGTCGGAGCGGCACAGGCGGTCGAGCACTATGAAATCGCACGTTACGGCACGTTGATCGCGTGGGCTGAACAGCTTGGCAAAAGCGACGCGGTCAAGCTCCTGAACGAGACGCTCAAAGAGGAAGTGGCAACCGATGAAGCGCTTACAGGCTTAGGCGAAGGCGGGGTCAATGAGCGCGCTCTTGAGAAAGCCGCTTAGCCGCGGGGCGGCGCGGCGCTAGGCGCCCGGCAGCCTTCCTGTCCAGAGCGGGGTGCGTTCGAGTTGAACTGCGGGTCCTGCTCTGGATTTGGCTGCCGGGAACCTGCCTCGACAAAACAGGTTGTCAAATCATCGAACCTTACAGGAGGATCCGCGAAATGCCGGAAGACCTGTCTCGCGAGGAAGAGCAACGCGGTACCGGAAAGCTCATCACCTGGAGTGTCGTGATCGCCGCCGTGTTTTTTATTGGCCTCTTGGCCATATTCGTCCTCAAGCCGCTTATGACGGGATCTTAGGATCCTTTCGAGCCGCAGCGCGCTTGAGCCGCGCCGGAACGTGCTCGCAAGCAATTCGATGACCGCAAACAATTCCGGCACGCTTTGCGATGCGGCGGTGATGCGATCGAATGTTCCTCGAAAGGAGTGCGAACCATGCCCCTGACGCTCAGTAGCCCCGCCTTTGCCGACGGCGGAGAGATCCCCGAAGCCTATACTCGTGACGGCAAGAACGTATCTCCGCCTCTGAAGTGGGCCGGGGTACCGGACGGCACAAAGAGCCTCGTCCTTGTCGTCCAGGATCCCGACGCGCCGAGCGGAATGTTCGGCCATTGGGGGGTGTTCAATATTTCGCCGGAGGTGCAGGAGTTGCCCGAAGCGGAAAGCGGCAGACCGGGTCCACAGGCCCTCAGGCAAGCGCGGAACGATTTCGGTAACGCCTATTACGACGGCCCTGAACCGCCTGCGGGCCACGGTGTCCATCACTACCACTTCCGGCTGGCGGCGCTCGACACGCCGAACCTTGCTATCCCCGCAAGCACGGGCGTGGAGCGTATCTGGCAGGAGGCGCAAAAACATTTGCTGGAGCAGGCAGAACTCGTCGGAACCTACGAACGTGGCCGGTAATTGAAGGCAGATTGATCCGGGCGCCGTCGTCCACGCGCGGAACGGTTCTTCTCCTTGCCGGTTGTGAGGGAAAGGAGACGTCCCATGTTTGAAAGCGTCATGTGGTTGATCGTCGTCGCCGGCGGGCCATTGTTGCTGCTCGTATTGCTGGCCTACGTCATTGTCACTCGACGTCGCCGCGGTCCCGCAGAACGCAGAGAAAGCGATCGAGCCACCGATCGGCTCTATCATCAGGACAAGGATTGATTGTAGCTACTGTGGCCCACAGCAAACTCGATCAGCGGTCCAAACATCCCTCGCACATGTCCCGAAGATCAAATTTCGGGCGAGGCACCCACGCCGGCCTGGCTGCAAAGTGCCCCGCCGCCCTGGCAGGCTTGTTCTTCAGGGCCGGTTTATTGCCCTGCCGCCGTCGCGCTCAGGGACATAGTCGCCCGCGTTGACGTCAAAGCCGGTCCAGCCATCCGCCTCGTAAGCCCTGCGGCGTTCCATCACGTCAACCGAGCTGGACTGACCCAGAATGTCCTCGGCTTCCGGAACAAGCCCATCGTCCACCTTGGCCGTCACCAGCGTACCGCCACGACGTACGCCCTCTGCATAGACATTTGCATCGTTTTCGGAAACGCCCGAATCCGTCAGAGCGCCAATGATACCGCCCGCCGCACCACCAGCCACCGCGCCGGCAACCGCCCCGGTGGCGGTAGCGGCAAGCCATCCGGCCGCAACCACAGGTCCGACGCCCGGAACGGCCATGACGCCCAACCCTGTCAGCAAACCGCCGGCGCCACCGACCACGGCCCCTATCCCTGCACCGCTCGCGGCATCTTCAGCGGCTTCGGAACGATCTCTCTCGTACCAGCCATCCGAGTTGTTGGCGATGATGCTGATATCGGAATGTGGCACTCCGGACGCTTCCAGTTCGCCGACCGCGTCGGCTGCGTCGTCATAGTTGTCGAACAGTGCAGTTACGGTTTTCATTTTGATATCTCCTGATCGGGCTCATTTGCTGTCGGCGACGACGTTGCCCTGATAGTCGAGCCCGACGGCGACACTTTGGCCTGACTTGGTCGCCTGGCCGCGCCAGATGCCTTGATCGTCCTTGGCAAGCTTCGACACATTGGAATAGCCGGCATCCTCGATGCGGCTCTTTGCCTGGGTCTCGGTGAAACTGTTTGCGCCGGGCACCAGGGCCGCGGCATTGGGCGTGTTCGTGGTTTTCACAGCGGGCGTTGTCGCTCCCGTGATGGAGTCCTGGCCGGCGGCGATCTTTTCGATCATCTGCCGATGCATCTTCAACGTATCGACCGTCTGCTGGGCGAACGTCTTGAGGGCCGCGTTGTCGCCGTCGCGGGCGTAGCTTTCAAACAGATTGACGGCATCGGCGTGCGCCTTGCGCTGCATGTCCACATAGGCCGGATCGATTGGCGGCTGTGCGTTCTGGAGCTTATCCAGATCGGCCTGATGCTGCGCATCGAGCGCCGTCGGCATCTTCAACTTCTGTTCGCCGGCAATCGTTTCCAGCTTGGCGTTGGCCGCGCCGTGGTCCCGGATCATCGTCTGCGCGAAATTCTTGATGCTTTGATCCTGGGCCTTGTCCTGGGCAATCTTGCTTGAGTCGACTTCGAACTTGCCGCCGACGGCGGCCTTGTCGACGAAATCCTGGGCGCTGTCGGCAGCAGCCAAAGCAGGCATTGCGATAAGCATGGAAGCAGCGGCGAGCGAGGCAAGAAGGTGTCGCGTTTTCATTGGCTTTGTCCTTGTCGATGCGCGAACTTACGATGCGCCCTAACAAGCCAGGATGGGCTTTGTTCCGGCGCCGTGCGATGCGCTGCAAGCGCCTTCGGACAGGCCCCACAGCCGGCCAGGAGACCTTCAACATCGGGACCGCGGCGCGGAACAAATCGGCGGCTGCGAGATTTGATTTTAAATGCGACCCATGAGCGTCAATCTGTCGACCGAGCGAACTTGCCGAATTGGGTTCCGAGGAGAGTTCATGGCCAAGATTTCAAATTCCACACCTGCCGCAGCCAGGGGAGAAGTTCAGGCCGGAGCCACACGGGACAAAACGCCCGGATTCGATCCTGCAGTTGCCCCGTTCGAGACCGACGCCGAGGCGGCGGACACGCAGAACCCGGTCACTGAAGCAGGTCCGCAGCGTTCTCTCCGGCCAAAATTCGAAAACGATGCCAGCTTCGCCAACGCGATGCGGCCGGTGGAGAACGAGCCCGAACTGCAGCCCCGCAGCAACTGGCCGCTAATGGTGATTGCGGCCGTCGTACTGATAGCGGCCGCGGTGTTCCTGGCAGCCAGCCTGCTGCGGTAAGGCGCATCATCCTGAGTGCAGACAGCATCAGATAACCCTTGGCTGAGTTCGAGCACTTTTCGCGCGGCCGTCCGCCTGGGTCGTCATCGATCCTGCCTCGCTCGTGGATGAAATTCGGGCGCGCCCTTCATGCCGGAAAGTTCCGTTGTCGAACACAGCAGCCTCGGCCGTGCAGGATCGGAGATGTCGAGCTTGTCCCAGGGAATACGGTACAGGCCGTCGCGACGGCGCAGCCGGAAGAAATCCAGCACCGCCGTACCGATGGTCGAGGCCGAGAGACGCTCGAAAGCGGCGTAGATACCGACATGGAATTCGGTAACGACGAAGTCGTCGCCGGCCGGTTCGGCTCGTATCTCCTCGATATAGCCGATGCTTTCGCCTTGCCGCGAGAGAACGCGTCGTCCGGCCAGATGTTCGAGGTTGACGGTGGACATCATCAAGCTCCCGGAATGCGTCCGATGACATGGTCGCGCAGCCAGTCCTGCCAGGCGAAGATCGAGGTTTCGCGCACATCGATATCGAACTGGATGTCGACGCCTATGTCCTGGACCTTCTTCCAGGCGATCCGGTGCGGCTTGCGATGGCGTTTGCCGCCCCACGCTGCCGCGAGCTGCGTCATCCAACGCCCTGGCCGTACGCCGAGGCGACGCGCCAAGGTGACGGAGCCGAGCTCGACCGCGATGATCCTCGGCGGCTTGCCCGGCCGCAACTCCGCCACCAGCCCGTCGATCTTGCCGATCTTGACCTGTTCGCGGTCGACGATCTGCTTGTCGAGGATGTCGCGCAGCAAATCCATCACGTGCCTCCGAATATCTGCAGGGGAATGGTCACCACGGCGAGCACGAAACCAAGCCCGATGATGAAGATCACCGCGGCATTCGAGACAATGCCGTTGCGGTGCTCGCCGACATAGCGCTTGTCGTTCAGCAGGAAAAGGAAAGGAATTACCGTCAGCGGCAGGCTGGCGGCGGTCAGCGCCATGGAAAAAATGGTGAGCTTCAGCGGATCGAGCCCAAGCATGATGGGGATGGCGGCCAGAAACAATGATACCGTGTAGACGGCACTGAAGCCAGGATCGTCGCGTGGCTTGAGGTTTTCGCCCCAGTTCCATCCAAACCCTTGCGCCACCAGATAAGCCTGTTGCAGCCCAACCTCGAGTGCGGCGCCGAAGCAAGCGATGGCGAGCGAGGCAACGAACAGGACGAACCCCCAGAAGCCGAATATCGGGATCAGCATCAACGGTAATTGATGATAGTCGTCGACCTGATCGATGCCGTGCGTTGCAAGCACGAGCGCGGCCACCATCAAGACGCCGATCGAAATGGTGCCGCCAAAGGCCATGCCCAGTCCGGCGATGGCCCGATTGGTTCCGAGATAGCTTCTGTCCCACTGGTCCTCGATCGCCCCCGAGGAATAGAACATGAACAGGTAAGGCGATATCGAAGCGCCAAGGATGCTGACCGCCATGAACCAGTAACTCGCCGCATCATGGGTCGGCAGTGTAGGCACCGCGCCGGACGCGACAGCTGTCCAATCGGGCTTCAGCATCATCGCTGCGACCACGAAGCACAGCGTCACGAGGCCGAGTATCGACACGCCTTTCTCGATCAGCCCGAACGTGCCTTTCCACAGCAACAGCCATGCCATCAAAGCCACGGGTAAAGCCCACCATTGAAAGCCAATGCCGGTGGCAAGTTCGAGCGCGATGGCAACACCACCGATCTCGGCGGACAGCACCATGAAATTGACCAGCAGGGCGGCAAGCAATGGCCATAGCGAAACGTTGAAGCCAAATCGTTCCCGGATCCCGTCAGAGATCGTGTGATGGCTCACGGCGGCAAACCGGCCGGCCATCTCGACCAGAAAAATGATGCAGATGGTGCCGAGAACCACCGCCCAGATCAGCTGAAACCCGAAGGTCGCACCTGCCTGGGCTGCCGTCGCCATCGATCCGACTTCCAGGAAGCCGCCAACACTGGTGACGATGCCCAGCGATATTTCCAGGAGCTTCTTCATGGCTTCGGCGCGAAATATCTGAAGTAAGCGGCGGCCAGGGAGCGCGTGGCCGTCCGAATATCTTCCTGAGCCTCCTGCACTTGCGGGCGGCGGTCCGCTTGCACTCCCGCCTGGGCGCGGTTCACCGCGATCGACAGGTCCTTGACCGCCTCCGCCAACGCAGCCTGCTCGGCAGGTTCAGCCGTAGTGGCCGATCGGATCTTCGCGTCGATATCGGCCAGTGTCGTGCCGGCCGATTGCAGCGTGCCCGAAGCATATTTGGAAGGGGCAGCTCCCGCCGCCCAGGCATCAAGCGTCATTGATACGGTCTGCGCCGTCGAGGCGGCAGTTCGGGATTGCTGTTCGATCTGGTCCGAGGACGAGCACGCGGTCGACATGGCCATGAGCAACAGCAGGCATGCGCTGTTGCGGCCAAGGCGACGGCCGCTAAGAATTAGATCCGGCGTTGGACCCGCCACACGAATGACCTCCCCCACCAACGAAAACCATGTTCGGCGTAAGTTTTGATCTAGCGCGCCCGCCCTCCCCGTCAACCGAGGCCACGATCGAGCCCAGCACGGAGTGCAAGTCTGTCGGCCGCGGCAGGTGCCAAGCGGCAGCGACGGGGACCAGCTCGAGCGGAACAAAGGATCGGCAATCGGATTAACGAGGAGTCGGGCGGTTCGACTTCCATCCTGATCGCCGCGCCGCCCGAACGATCGACTGGCAGGGAAGGACCCCTCGATGCCCCGTCTCATTGCCTGGATAGCCATCGTGGTGATTGTGCTTGTCGCGGCTTGGATATGGTTCGGGCGCGATACATCGGGCAGCGGGGGCGGCAGCCAGCCGGCGCCTCACGCGATAGACCAGAACGGGTAGTTCAGTCTGGATGATCCTGCTCGGCGGCGCTCCGGGTGCGCTCGGCTTTGTACTCGTGGATCAGGCCCAGAATCTGAGCCTTGACCGTCTCGCGCGCCTCAGGTTGGACGAAAGGCATCAGCCGTTCGACAATTTCGCCGACCGTCTGCGGGAGATCCGCGGCGGAATCGGTGAGCTGGCTGCCATGTTCGTAGACATTGTCCGTCAATTTCTTGTCGAGGTCGGATAGAAATCCCATCGTCGCACTCCCCATCGCTGCCATGCCCGCTCTCTCAATGGCTCGCCCGACAGAAATGTTCCGCACAACGATCCTGGCATTGCAGACCGGCTGGATTCCGATGCCAGTGGCCGGAGGAGTGTCGCTGCGCGATCACGTCAACGCAATGTCGTCTGGCCCGGATCCCCTCGCCTGGCCTTCGACGGGATCAGTTTCCCGGCATTGGCCCGCAATCCCCTGACGAGCTCTTCCAGATAGGGAAGCAGTTCGAAAATCAGGATCACGGCCATCACGCAGGCAATGTAGGTCACCGGCAGCTGCTCCGATTTCCAGACAAGTTCGAAGCGCGCGGTTTCCGTCCCCGCCCCGAACAAGGCGAGGAACTGTCCCCAGTGGAGGGAAATGACGCTGACCAGCCCCATCAGCGGGATCATCTCCAGGAAGCTGTGAACGTGCTGCTCGATCGGCGTGACGGTGCGGGCGGTGGTGGCGTAGCTGACGTCCCACATCGCTGTCGCCTCGTGGACGAAGAAGGTGACGATCATGATGAGAATGATGAGAGCATTCACGTCAAGAAACATGGCGGCCAGCAAAGGTATTCCGACCTCGGCGAACATCAGAAGGTGGATCAACGACTCCTTGGCGCCTGTCGTCGATTCGATGTGAGAGGCGCGATGGCAGATCCAGTCGGCAAATCCGGCGGCCAACCAGACCGGCAGCAGGAAATACATCAAGATCAGCACGGTAGGATCTGACAGCATGACATCCTTTCGCGCGGGATCCCGTTCGAGGTCGCTACTGCTGCCCCGGCATTTCGGTGTTTTCCTGGGGATTTTTCCGGACACCCGCGGCTGGCGAAGTATCCGTCGGCGCGTTACCGCCCCGGTTCTGTTCAGGCGCCCGCTTCAGTGGCGAGGTATGCCAGCCCATGTCGGCATAGAGAAATCCTATGAGGAAGCCGATGATGATGATGGCGGCTATCACGAGCGAAAGCACTGCATTGCGTCGCACCATTGCTAGGCTCCCTTCCCAAGCCGAACAGCCGATCACGAAAATAGTTCCACGACCGGCCGCGATCACTCCTCGGTCGCGTCGGCTTCGACCCGCAAGATTCGACCCCAACTCTGCACGGAGCCGCGGGAACAATCGGTGACGGGCGAGGTTCGGTATCGGTTCTTCAAGGACGATCTCGATGAAACCTGCCGTAACCGACCGTATTGAAACAAAAAAATACAACCATCCCACAGGCGGATGGGGATCCCTGAGGTCATTGGTCCGCAAGGCATACGGCGAAGGCCTGCTGATGTCGGGCATATGGAGCACGCTGCTCAAGCAGAACAAAGCCGATGGCTACATGTGCGTTTCCTGTTCATGGGCCAAGCCGGCCGATCCGCGGCCCTTCGAGTTCTGCGAAAATGGCGCGAAGGCGACCATGTGGGATCAGACGAAGCTGCGTTGCGGCCCCGATTTCTTCGCACGACATACGGTCACCGAACTGCTCGACTGGCCGGATCGTGACCTCGAAAAACAGGGCAGGCTTACGGATCCCCTGCGCTACAATGCCGTAACCGACCGCTATGAACCGGTTTCCTGGGATGACGCGTTCCTCGAGATCGGGATGGAGCTTCGGCGGCTCGATCCGAAATCGGTCGTCTTCTACACATCCGGCCGGGCCTCGTTGGAGGCTTCGTTCATGTATCAGCTCTTTGCGCGTATCTATGGCTCATCGAACCTGCCCGATTCTTCCAACATGTGCCACGAATCGACCTCGGTCGGGCTGCCCGAATCGATCGGCTCGCCGGTTGGAACCGTGCAGCTCGAGGACTTCTCCCAGTGCGACATGATGTTCTTTTTTGGCCACAACACCGGGGTGACGGCGCCGCGGCTGCTGCATCCGCTGCAAGAGGCTCGTCAACGCGGGGTGCCGGTGTTCACCTTCAATCCCTTGCCGGAAAGGGGGCTGAAGCGCTTCAAGAATCCGCAAGATCCCCTTGAGATGCTGTCGCCGGGGCCCGGCACGAAGATGTCCAGCGACTTCTTCCAGGTCCGCAGCGGCGGCGATATCGCCGCCATGACCGGCATCGCCAAGGCGGTGCTGGCGCTCGACGACGCGGCACGGGAACACGGGAATCCGCGCGTCCTCGACGTCGATTTCATTGCCGAGCACACGGATGGTTTTGCCGAATTCGAGGCTTACCTGCGGGCAGCCAGGTGGGACGAAGTCGTCAGGCGCTCGGGAATAGCGCAGGCGGATCTCGAACATGTTGCCGAGGTCTACAGCCGCTCCAATGCGGTGATCGGCAATTACGGCATGGGTTTGACACAGCACCGGCACGGTACCGAGAACGTCCAGATGCTATGCAATCTGCTGCTCATGCGCGGCAACATGGGAAAGCCCGGCGCCGGCATTTCACCGCTGCGCGGCCATTCCAATGTACAGGGCCAGCGCACTGTCGGCATATCCGAAAAACCCGAGCTCGTTCCGCTCGACAAGTTCGCCCGGTTCTATGATTTCGAGCCGCCACGCGAGAAGGGTCTCGACACGGTCGAGGCCTGCGAGGGCGTCATCGCCGGCTCGGTGAAAGGCTTCATCGGACTCGGCGGCAATTTCGTTCGCGCCGTGCCCGAAACCGGCCTGATCGAGAAAGCATGGCGTCGGCTTGGGCTGCATGTCGAAGTCGCCACCAAGCTCAACCGCAGTCATCTCCTGCCGGGGGCGGTGACCTATCTGCTGCCCTGCCTGTCGCGGCTGGAAAGGGACCATCAGGCGAGCGGCGACCAGACCGTTTCGATGGAGGACTCCACCGCCTGTATCCACGGCTCCTTCGGTTCGCGTCCGCCGGCTTCACCGCATCTGCTTTCCGAACCGAAGATCGTGGCGGAACTGGCCAAGGCCACCGTATCGGGGGTGAGTTCGATCCCGTGGGATAAATGGGTCGCCGATTATTCCCTTATCCGCGATGAGATCGAGCGTTGTTACCCGCAGCATTTCGTGAGTTCAACAAGCGGTTCCTGACGCCGGGAGGCTTTCACCGCGATATCAAGGCCTCGAAACGGGTCTGGGAGACGCCGAACAAGAAAGCCAATTTCAAGCTGCCGACGACGCTTGAAACAGACCCGGACATCGATGTTTCGGGTCACAATGTGCTGACGCTCATAACGGTGCGCTCCAATGACCAGTTCAATACCACCGTCTATGGGTACAATGACAGACTGCGCGGCATACACGGCACACGCATGGTCCTGTTGATGAACGAGGCCGACATTCAGCGGTTCGGATTGAGCGCCGGGCAGGAAATCGATCTGGAAACCCATGCCGACGATGGCGTGGAGCGGCGGGTTCGAGGTTTGCGCATCACCCCCTACTCCGTGCCCGAAGGCAACTGCGCCGGTTATTATCCGGAACTCAATCCCCTGGTTCCTCTGTGGCACCGGGCCAAGAAGGCTCACGTCCCCGCCGTAAAGTCGGTTCCCGTCAGAATTGTTGCCAGGGAACCCAAAACGAGAAGCTCGGCGCGCCACTAAAGCAATCCAGGAAAAGTGTGTACGGCTTTCCAGGGAAAAGCGCGGTGCGCTTTCCCATAGGAATTGCGCAAAAACAACAACACAGAGTGGTTAGCCGTTTCCGCAGACGATGAACTGCTCTATGGCGGTCCCAGTCTGGTGGGCCAGGCCGTAGCTAGCCGCCAGCCGGCTTAGGGGATGCCGGCTGGGCCGGTTGGGTGCCTTGCTGATCTCCGCCGGTGGTGGTTTGTGGGGTGGGGTTCGTGTCGGTTGTGGGGTTTTTGTCGACCGGCTGACTGTTCGTATCCGCTTTGGATTTGTCGGGATCGGGATTGTTGCACCCGGCCAGACAAACCAGTGCCAGCATCAGCAACACGGCTCTCATATCGATACTCCTTCGGTGGGAGATGGCGAAGCAGCCTGCCAAGCTTCCATCCGGTCGAATCGCACCGAAAGCCCCTGCCTGGCCGCGCTTCTGGCCAACATGCGATCCAGTTCGGCATCTTCGATGGGGCTGCGCATCACCTCACGAATGGCCCTGCAAGCCAGCTCCGTCGACACGAAATCATATCGCCTGCTCCTGGTCAGCACATATTGCTCGACCAGCATTTTCACACGCCGGAGCGCGATCTTATCAGCATGTTGCATCATGTTCCTCCTGCACGCGCCGAACTGCGGGACCAACCCGTTGTTCCCGCCCGAATTCCGAAAATCCATCGCCCGGCCAAGAGCAGAAGTCAGACTCCCGGCGGGCGCCGACCGGACGATACCGATCCACGGAACAATCATCTCCTCTGCTGGTTCGGCCGGCACGACGGAGGAAATCATGACGGATGCAAAACTCGCAGTGGTCACCGGCGCCTCGAGCGGCATAGGCAAGGAACTTGCGAAACTCTGCGCGAAGGACGGCTACGATCTCGTCGTTGCGGCTGATGAACCGGCAATCCAGCAGGCCGCCGAGGCACTCGGCTCACATAATATCGCAGTCGAAGCCGTCGAGGCCGATCTCGCGACCGTCGAAGGCGTGGATCGGCTGATCTCCCGAATTGGCGAGCGTGACATCGACCTGCTGTTTCTCAACGCTGGACGCGGGCTCGGCAATGGCTTCGTCGACCAGGACTGGGGGAAGATCCGGCGCATCATCGACACCAATATCACCGGAACGGTGTATCTCGCGCATGAACTCGGCGCCAAGATGGCTCGCCGCGGGCGCGGGCGCATTCTTGTCACCGGGTCGATCGCCGGTTTCATGCCCGGGACTTTCCAAGCCGTCTACAACGGCACCAAGGCATTCATCGATTCCTTCGCGATCGCCTTGCGTCACGAATTGCAGGACACCGGCGTCACGGTGACCGTGTTGATGCCCGGCGCCACGCAGACACGCTTCTTCGAACGCGCCGAGATGATGGACACCAAGGTCGGCACCGACGAGAAGGACAATCCGGCCGACGTTGCCAAGGCCGGCTACGAAGCGATGATGACTGGCGAAGAACAGGTGGTCAGCGGCTGGAAGAACAAGCTGCAGGTCGCCGCTGCGCATGTCACGCCAGCGGGTACGCTGGCCGAACAGCACCGCGAGATGGCGGCCCCGGGCTCGGCGTCCCAGGACTGACCGGCGGCATCTCCGGCGCCACGCACGAGAAACGCGCGTTGAAACGCGCCCTCGAAACTCAGGAGCAACATCGTGAAAGCCCTTACATGGCACGGCAAAGGCGACATACGCTGCGACCAAGTGGCCGATCCCGTCATCGAGGATGACCGCGACGTGATCATCAAGGTTACGTGCTGCGCCATATGCGGCTCCGACCTCCACCTGATGAACGGTTACATGCCGACGATGAAATCGGGCGACGTGCTTGGCCACGAGACGATGGGCGAAGTGGTGGAGGTTGGTCAGGGCCATTCGAAGTTCAAGAAGGGTGACCGGGTGGTGGTGCCGTTCAACATTTCCTGCGGCGAGTGCTGGTTTTGCCAGAACGGGCTGTTTTCGCTTTGCGACCGCTCGAATCCCAACGCAAAACAGGCCGCCGAAGCGATGGGGCAATCGCCGGCCGGCCTTTTCGGATATTCGCATCTTGTCGGCGGCTATTGGGGCGGACAAGCGGAATATCTGCGGGTTCCGTTCGCCGATGTCGGTCCGATCAAGGTGCCGGAGGGAATGGAAGATGAACAGGTGCTGTTTCTCTCCGACATCTTCCCGACCGGCTACATGGCGGCAGAGAACGCCGGCATCGAGCCGGGCGATACGGTCGCGATATGGGGTTGCGGCCCGGTTGGCCAATTCGCCATCCAGAGCGCGTGGATGCTCGGCGCCGGCCGCGTCATCGCCATCGACAAGGTGCCGGAGCGGCTGGCCATGGCGCGTGAACACGGCAAAGCCGAGACGCTCGACTTCAGCAATTCCAATATCTACGACGCACTGATGGCGATGACCGACGGCCGCGGCCCGGATCGCTGCATCGACTGCGTCGGCACTGAATCCGACCCCGGCGCCAGCGCCGACGCCATGCTCGACAAGGTGAAGGCCGCCGTCTATCTCGGCACCGATCGGCCGCATGTGCTGCGAGAGGCGATCTATTGCTGCCGCAAGGGCGGCACCATCTCGGTTCCCGGCGTCTATATCGGCCTGGTCGATCACATCCCGTTCGGCGCCGCGATGAACAAGGGGCTGACCTTCCGAATGGGCCAAACCCATACCCAGCGCTATCTCGAACCACTTCTGGCCAAGGTCCAGAATGGCGAGATCGACCCGTCTTTCGTCATCACCCACAGAGCCGAGCTCGAAGCCGGGCCGGACCTCTACAAGACCTTCCGAGACAAGCAGGATGGTTGCATCAAGGTGGTTATGCGGCCGCATGGCTGAGATGTCGCGGTTCCAGAGGCAAGAGCTGTCTCATTCCCGGCATCCGTTGGACGCCCGCCCGATCGGCATTGGCAGTTCGGAACTTTCTGTTGTGTCGGCGATTGACCCGCTGAGTTCGGTTCGGAAGAAGGGTGCCGCCATGGCCAACGAGAATTCTCGCTCGAAACCCGTTATTCGGTCTCCGAACACCGATGGTTTGCCACACCCGAGGCGAGACGCCGGTGCTACGGACGCAGGGGCGAAATCGCCGACGCCGAAGACTGCCGGAGGATCTCACCCTTCAGCCCCTCCCCTGGACAATCCCACAGCCAATCGAAATGCCGGTCGTCCCCGTCAGCCCAGCACGACTCCGCGACCGACGGACAAGCCCTTGGACTGATCCTATGGCGCCCTTCGAGTGCCCGTCAACGCGAAACGTCGCGCAGCGACCCCAGGTCGGCCAACGCAGCCAGGATAGCTGCTTCAGTCGCCGGCTTGGGCACGAATTTGCAGTCGCGAAAGGATGCCGGTAGGTCGCGCGCGCCAAATCCCGTCATGAGGGCGAAGGGAACACCCTGCGCCTGCAATGTCTCCGCGAGGGGCAGGCTCGTTTCACCGTTCAACTGAATGTCCAGCAACGCCATGTCGATCTTGTCCGAGCCGACGAGACGAAGCGCCGCGGCTACCGAAGGCGCGGGACCGACCACCTGGTAACCGGCGCTACGCAGGACCAACGCGGTGTCTTCCGCGATCAGCCATTCATCCTCGACAACCAGGACGCGCGGTCCGTCGTTCACGACCCCTCCTTCCGGTTAACGGGAAATGCGATCTGAACGTTGAGGCCTTCCTTGCGAAAAGCGGTTTCGACATGACCGCCAAGCCTGTAGCCGATCTCTCCCTGCAGCAGCGTGAGGCCGAAGCCGCTGCCGACGGGTTCATTGACAGGGGGACCGTCCTTCTCGCGCCAGGTAAGCGTAAACATGTCGTCAGCGATCGACCACATCACCACCACCTTGCCACGAGGTTTGGAAAGACCGCCATATTTGGCCGCGTTGGTGGCCAGTTCGTGGACGGCCATGCTAAGGGAAAGGCCCTGTTGCGGTCCAAGTTCTATCTCCTGGCCGTTCAGTTCGAACCGTTCAATGCCAAACGGCTCGAGCTCCTGGTGAAGCAGCTCGCTGACCGAAGCTTCCTTCCAGCTTTTCCGGCTCAATAACCCATAGGCCCGCGACATCGCATGCAAGCGCCCGATCAAGGCTTCCGCGAATTCATCCTTCGACACGGATTTCTCCCGCGTGCGGCTCGCAATGCTGACGATCACCGCCAACATGTTCTTGACCCGGTGGTTGAGCTCAGAGATGAGAACCTGCTGATGTTCTTCCGCCTGAGCCAGAGTGGTGACGTCGACCAGTGTCACGACCACACCCTGAACGCGGTTGCTCTTGTCCCGATAGGGATTGATATGGACCATGTGAAACCGCCCGGCGCTGTCGCGCGCAAGGTGGTGGTTCAGGGTCTCGCCTGTCTCGAACACCTCGGCGATATGCTGCTTCAACTCGGGATACTCCAACTGGCTCGACAGGTCCGTCAGCGGCCGGCCGACGTCGGAGGGTCGCAGACTGAAGAACGACGAAGCCGCGGGCGTGAAGGTCCGCACCACCAGATTGCGATCGAGGAAAATGGTCGCGATCTCCGTGCTTTCGAACAGGTTGCGCAGATCGCTGTTGGCGTGATCGAGTTCCTCGATCTTGTTCGTCAACTCGGCATTGATAGTGTTCAGTTCCTCATTGAGCGACTGCATTTCCTCCTTCGAGGCCTCAAGTTCCTCATTGGTCGACTGGGCCTCCTCGTTGACAGAGACGAGTTCCTCGTTGGACGATTTCACCTCTTCCAGTGCGGTCTCATATTCCTCGATCGTCGATTGCAGGCGCTCCCTCGCATCGCGCAGTTCTCGCTCCAGATCGGCGGTGCTGTCGGTGTCATGGCTGCCGCCTTCGTCTGTGCGGATCTGCGTAGGTCCCGACGGTTCGAACAGGACGAGATAGAGCGGCTCGCCATTGTCGCGTTCCGCCAGCGGCTCAATGGTGAGCTTGATCGGCTGGATCCGCTCATCATCCTCCTCGACCGTGAGATTTTCCCGTATGACGGTCCGGCGCGTCGACGTCGCTTCCCGCAGCGCGGCGCGCAGGTCGAGTCGCAGCCCACGGCGCGCCATTGTCAACAGTTGCCGGCTGGGAATGCCTTGCGGCGCTTCGAGATATTTGCCGGTGCGAGCTGAGTAGTAGACGACATCGCCCTCGGCGTTGACCAGCACATG
This sequence comes from Mesorhizobium sp. B1-1-6, assembly GCF_006443035.1. Classification (NCBI taxonomy): domain Bacteria; kingdom Pseudomonadati; phylum Pseudomonadota; class Alphaproteobacteria; order Hyphomicrobiales; family Phyllobacteriaceae; genus Mesorhizobium; species Mesorhizobium sp. B1-1-6. The sequence continues at coordinate 177,220 of NZ_VFWR01000012.1, forward strand.
CGGGGGGGCGAAGCGCTCCAGCACCTGCGCCTCGACCGCCTGGCGTAGGGGATAACCGGCGGCTCCCTTCCTCAAGCCAGTGCTCTCGGACGGGAATGCGCCTGAACGGCCATCGCCGATCAGGGCCGGCAGCCTGACATGCGGCGAGGCATGCTCCCGCGCCTGGAAGATGCGATGTTTCTTGTCGACGGTAGCGAACAGATCGTCGTTCTGTCCGACGCTCTCCGAGGTGCCGAGGAAAAGATAACCGCCGGGCTTCAGGGCGTAATGGAAAATAGGAATGACCCGGTTCTGAATGGCGGGGCCGAAATAGATCAGCAGGTTACGGCACGACACCAGGTCCATGCGTGAGAAAGGCGGGTCGCGAACGACGCTGTGCGGCGAAAAGATGCACAGCTCCCGTATCTCGTTGCTGATGACATAGGTGTCCCCGTCGCCATTGAAAAACCGCTGGCGGCGTTCGGGGGAAAGTCCCTGCAGCAGGGCTTCAGGATAGCGCCCTGCCCGCGCCACCGCCAGCGCCGGTTCGTCGATATCGGTCGCGAATATCTGGATTCGCGGAACGACCGGGAGCTTTTCCACATGTTCGCGCAGCAGGATGCCGATGGAGAACACCTCTTCGCCTGTGGCGCAGCCGGGAATCCACACCCTGATGATGTCGTTGGCGGTCTTGCCTTCGAAGAGTTGCGGTACGATCTTTCGCTCGAGCAGTTCGAAGGCCTCGGGATCGCGAAAGAAGTTGGTGACGTTGATCAGCAGGTCGCGAAAAAGGTTCATCACCTCGCGAGGGTCCTTCTGCAGCCATTCCACGTATGCGCCAATGGATTGCATCTGCGCGATCTGCATGCGCCGCTTGATGCGTCGCAGGAACGTCTTGGTCTTGTAGCCCGAGAAATCATGGCCTGAGTGGCTGCGCAGGATGCCGTAGATCTGGGACAGGACCTTTTCCATACCCGCCGTGCGGACGCTATCCTCCTCCGCCAACCCATTCAACGCGTCGAAGCCGCGCGTGAAGGCTTCCAGTTTCGTGCCGATCTCCTCGGCGGGCGCGGCTATATCGATAAGTCCGCTGGTGATGGCGCTCTGCGGCATATCGGGGTTGCGCGGGCCGTAGCCGTCGGAGATCTGCGCGACGGTGAGCCCGCCATGCTCCTTGATCGCCTTGGCGCCCAAAGTTCCATCGGAATCTCCGCCCGACAGGATGACGCCGACGGCATGTTCGCCCTGGTCTTCGGCAAGTGCGCTGAAGAAGATGTCTATGGGTTTGCGCTCCTGGCTGAACCCATTGGGCCGGCGCAGGCGCAGCATTCCCTTGTCGATGGTCATGGTCACGTTCTGCGGCATGACATAGACGTGGTTTGGTTGAACGATCATGCCGTCCGCCGCGATTTCGACCGCCATTTCGGTGTAGCGGCCGACGACCTCGTGCAACAGGCTCTCTCGCTTGGGGCTGAGATGAGTGATGACGACGAACGCCATGCCGGGCTGATCGGCCATACCCTTGAACAGCCCTTCCATCGCCGGAATCCCGCCGGCGGACGCGCCGACGCCAACGATGGGAAATCTTTTCGACTGGGCTGTCACTGGAAGTTCCCCTTTCAGCACCTGTGTGCGAAATCACTTATGAAGCAGGCGGACAGCAGGTAAGCATAGGCGCGGCGGAGATACGGAACAAGTCGCGACGGATGGCGTTGAATTTGGAGTTCACGTGTTCAATGACCAAACGTCCATTCTGAAACAAAGCTCCCGACGCACATGGAGTCAGCGGCGTGGAATTGCTCGACGATTTCGGCCGGGCTCGTGCCGACACGCCAGCAGGCTCGGCCAGGGAGACTGTTTCCACGAGATACTGGTCGAGAAAGGATGACGAGGTGCGCGATCTGCAAGGGGTGCATCTTCTGATCGTCGAAGACGAATGGATGGTAGCCGGAGATCTCGCCCGTTATTTCAGCAATATGGGTGCGATCATCCTGGGACCGGCAGCGACGGTCGAACAAGCATCATTGCACACTGAATCGGCCGAGGCTGCCATCCTCGACGTCAACCTCAACGGGCGACGTGTCTTTCCGATCGCGGACGAACTGATGCGCCGCGGCGTGCCGTTCGTGTTTTTCAGCGGTGACAGCGATATCGCCATTCCCGAACATCTCCGGCATGCCAGCAACCTGCGAAAATCCTCGGGCAGCGGGGCTGTATTCAATGCTCTTTTCCCGCCGCAAAGCCCGGCTGCGGCGAGCGGCTTTGTGCCAAGTTCGCCGGACGACGTGTTTTCGCTCCTGCCCAAACTCAGGCTTGCGGCACGTCTGTTGCTGGGGGATGTGGAAGCCTCCGACCGGCTTGTCGAAAGGACGCTTGAGCGAGCGATCCGTGACATCGACCAAAGGCGGATCGGCCAGTCCACCGAAGACTGGCTTAACGCCATCATGCGCGATTTGGCAAAGTCCAGCGGCGCAAGGCTTCTGAACTGAGCCGAACCAGGTTTCCGATTGATCGCCGGCCGGGCCTCGGTCAGCCCTTTTGGTCACGCTCGACGAACTTGTTGAAACGGCTGGTCTGCCCGCCGCCGGTGTTGGCCTGGTAAAGAAAAGCCAGACGGTTCTCATCGAATATCCGAAAGAACTCATCCCATTCGACTGGTTCGAATGCCTCCTCGGGCTCGCCGAAATCGATCCGCAGGATGCCGCCCTCGCCCTTGGTTCGCACCACTGCCGGCCGGCCGTTCCGCTCCTCGGCCCATTTGCGAATCTCCTCGTGATTGGTGGTCGTCTGCGATTGCGACATCGAAATCTCCTTTGGACCTGCTCTCTCGCCGCGCACGCACCGCGGCAACTGTTGAGCGTCCTAACAGCACACGGCAGGCAATGTTCCAGCACCCGTCGCGCGGTGCGATGCGCCTGCTGTCGAATGAAACCGCCAGGAGAACTTTGTTGATGCCCAGGGAACAAAGCTTTTGCCGAGAAGTTGGGGACGCCGAGGTCACCAGTCCGAGGAGTTGTCGTGAAACGTATACTGGTCACAGGGGGCTGTGGTTTCATTGGTCGCCACGTCGCACAAGAATTCGCCGATCACGGTTATTCGGTTTGCATCCTAGATGCATTGCTGGATCAGGTGCATGCCGGCGAAGCCGTCAACCTTCCCGCTGGAGCCGAACTGATCAAGGGCGACGTGCGCGATCGCGAAGCCGTCACCAAGGCGCTGAAGGGCGTCGACGGGGTGGTTCACCTGGCTGCGGAAGTCGGCGTCGGCCAATCCATGTACGAGATCGCCCGCTATGTCGGCGCCAACGATCTCGGCACTGCAACACTGCTCGAGGTGTTGATCAAGCACCCGGTCGAGCGGATCGTCGTCGCGTCTTCGATGAGCGTCTACGGCGAAGGTCTGTATGCCACGCCCGACGGCCGGCGCGTCGGCAACGCCCGGCGCAAGGCCAACGACCTCAAAGGCGGACAGTGGGATCCCTTGTCGGCGGACGGTGAACCTCTCTCGCCGTTGCCGACAGACGAAGAAAAGCCGATCGATCTCGCCTCCATCTATGCATTGACGAAATATGCCCAGGAACGCGCCGTGCTGATCTTCGGCGAAGCCTATGGCGTCGATGCGGTGGCGCTGCGCCTGTTCAACGTTTTCGGCGCCGGACAGGCGCTTTCAAACCCCTATACCGGCGTGCTGGCCAACTTCGCCTCGCGTCTGGCCAACGGCAAGCGGCCGATGATCTTCGAAGATGGCCAGCAGAAGCGCGATTTCGTTCATGTACGTGACGTCGCCCGCGCCTTTCGCCTGGCACTGGAGCAACGCCAGGCAAAAGGCCACGTCATCAACATCGGAAGCGGCCGGGCTTATGCGATCCGCGATGTCGCGCGCCTGCTGGCCGAGGCCATGGGAACGCCGGACCGCTCACCCGAGCTGCTCGGCAAAGCGCGTTCCGGCGACATTCGCAACTGCTTCGCCGATATTTCCAAGGCGCGTGAATTGCTCGGTTTCGAGCCGGGGCGGCAATTGGAGAATTCGCTCGGCGACTTTGTTTCCTGGGTGCGCAACACGATTGCCATCGATCGGGGCGCCGACATGAAACGCGAGCTCGAAGAACGCGGGCTGGTGTCATGAAGCCGGGTAGACGCAACCGTCGCGAAGCACCTGTCGCCATCGTCGGCGGCAGCGGCTTCATCGGGTCCAATCTCGCCGACAGCCTGTTGTCGGACGGCGAGCCGGTGCTGGTGATCGACAATCTCAGTCGCGCTGGTGTCGAACAGAACCTTGAATGGTTGTCGCACAAGCATGGAAGCCGCCTCACCGTGGAAACCGTCGATGTGCGCGACGCCAACGGCTTGGCTTCGGCCCTCACGGGGTCGAAAGCCATATTCCACCTGGCCGCGCAGACCGCCGTTACCACCAGCCTGGTTCGGCCGGGCGAGGATTTCGACATCAACCTTAGAGGAACGTTCAACGTCCTGGAGGCGGCGCGACAGAGCGGCGAACGGATCCCGGTGATCTTCGCCAGCACCAACAAGGTGTACGGCAGCCTCCCCGACATTGCGGTTCGCCCGGAGGGCGAGCGCTATGTGCCCTGCGACCCTGCGATCCGCACCGAGGGCATCGGCGAGGGCCGCAGCCTGGACTTTTGCACACCCTATGGCTGCTCCAAAGGCGCGGCCGACCAGTACGTGCTCGACTACGCCAAGTCCTATGGCTTGCCGACGGCGGTCGTGCGGATGAGCTGCATCTACGGCCCGCGCCAGTTCGGAACGGAGGACCAGGGCTGGGTTGCGCACTTCCTGCTTTGCGCGCTTTCGGGGCGGCCGATAACCATTTACGGCGACGGCAGGCAGGTGCGCGACATCCTGCACGTCTCCGATGCAGTTGCAGCCTACAGGGCCGTGCTCGACCGGATCGAGACGATCACGGGCCAGGCGTTCAATCTCGGCGGCGGACCGAAAAATGCGCTCAGCCTGCGCATGCTGTTGAGCGAGATCGGCAGCCTGACGGATCGAGCACTGTCGATCCGCTATGAGGCAGAGCGGACGGGCGACCAGCCCTTCTTCGTCGCCGATACGAGAAAGATGCAAACCACGCTTGGCTGGACGGCGCATGTTTCGTGGCGAGAAGGCATCCGCGACCTCGCCGAATGGTTGCAGCGTCACCGGCTCGAACCCCACGCCGAAGCCGAGAGGTACGTCGCATGAAAATCGCGTTGGTCAACCCATTCTGGACCTACGACGACAGCATCTATTTCGGCTGCCGCCAACCGCATCTACCCCTGGAACTCGGCTACTCGAAAGCCTTGCTCGAACGGGCTGGCCATGAGGTGCTGATGCTGGACGGACAGCTTCAGAAGCTTGACAATTCCAGCCTTTCCGAACGGGTGGCCGAGTTCGCGCCGGCAATGACGGTCGTCACCACCGCGCCGACCTATCTGTTCTGGCGCTGCGCGCCGCCGGAATTGCGCGTGCCGGCCGATTTTCTCAACCGCCTTGCCGGGCGGGGCGGGCGCACCGTCGCGGTCGGGCCGCATGGCTCGGCGACACCGGCGCCAACGCTGCGCAAGCTCGGCGTCGACATCATCGTGCGCGGCGAATGCGAGGAGGTCGTGGCCGACCTTGCACGGCGCGATGATTGGAGTGCGGTGTCGTCAACCGCCTACTTTAGCGAAGCAAGGCTGATCTCGAACGGCGGTGTCCACGCCAGTTCGTTCATCGACCATCCGCCGCTCGAATGGCCATCGGACTGGATCGCCGCGCACGCGCACCACCATCACAGGTTCGACGACCACCAGGTGGGGTTCGGCGCGGAAGTCGAGGCGTCGCGCGGCTGCCCTTACAATTGCAGCTTCTGCGCCAAGATGGACTTCCGCGATGCCTATCGCCGCCGAAACCACGAGGCGGTCGTGACGGAAATAGACCGGCTGATCGCCCAAGGTGTTGGCTATATCTACTTCATCGACGAGATTTTCCTGCCGCAGAAAGCCTTGCTGGAGGCACTGGTCGACCGTGATGTGAAATTCGGCGTACAGACCCGCATCGACCTGTGGAAGCCCGAGTTGCTGGAATTGCTTGGCGCGGCCGGTTGCGTGTCCATCGAAGCGGGCCTCGAAAGCCTGACAGTGGAGGGCCGGGCCATGCTGGCCAAGCGCTGCCGCCTGGGCACGGAGGAACTCGCCGCGCTGCTCGTCGATGCAAGACGCCATGTTCCGTTCGTCCAGGCCAATCTGATCGGCGTGGTCGAAGATGACCCTGCCCTGGTCGACTACTGGCGAAACCACCTGATCGACAACGGCGTATGGGCCAATGAGCCGGTACCTCTCTATCCCTACCCGAGTTCGCCCAGCTATCGCGAGCTTTGGGGCGAGCCCGATGACATCGCGTGGGAGCGCGCGCATGAACACTATCTCGCCTCGTTCCAAAAATTCAGCGACATCCAGGAGAAGCGCCCGCGTCCGCTGGCGGAACTGGAGGCGACATGTTGCGGACACTGACCCCGCGTTCGCGGCGCATCCTGATGACGGTCGATGCCGTGGGCGGCGTGTGGCGGTACGCGCTTGATCTGGCGCGGGAATTCGTGGACGGCGGGGACAGCGTTTTGCTCGCCGGTCTCGGTCCGGAACCATCCACGCAACAGGCCGAAGAAGCACAGTCCTTGGCGACACTGAGCTGGCTGAACACGCCGCCGGACTGGATGACCCGCAATGCCAGCGACCTCGATGCGTTGCCGGGGGAGCTGCATGCGCCCATTCGTGACCACGCCATCGACCTTGTTCATCTCAATGCGCCGACGCAGGCAGTGGGGCTCGATGCGCCCTGCCCTGTCGTGGTGGTCTCGCATTCCTGCGTGGTCACATGGTTCCATGCGGTCAAGGGACAGGCGGTGGACAGTGCATGGGACTGGCAGAAGCAGCGCAACAGGCGCGGCTTCGACAGGGCCGACGCCGTCATCGCGCCGAGCCACAGCCACGCCGCAATGCTCGAAACCTGCTATGGACAAATCGCGCGTCTCAATGTCGTCGCCAACGGCGCCCGCCCGGTTGCGAAAGCCGAAAAACGTCAACCGCTCGTCTTCGCCGCCGCCCGCTGGTGGGACGAAGCCAAGAACGCCACGGTGATCGACCAGGCCGCGTCGATAACGCAATGGCCCGTCTTTGCAGCCGGTTCCACGCTAGGTCCGGACGGCCAGCGCGCCGGCTTCAGCCATGCCGTCGCTCTCGGAGCGCTACCGCATGATGAGATGCGCTCCCTGATGGCACGCGCCGGAATCTTCGTGTCGCCATCGCTCTACGAGCCGTTCGGCCTGGCGACGCTGGAAGCGGCCATGTCGGCGACGCCGCTGGTCCTATCCGACATCGCCACCTACCGCGAGTTATGGGACGGGGCCGCGTTATTCTACGACGCGCGCGACCCGCACGACCTCGCCGCCTGCATCAACCGTCTCTCCGCGGATGCGCAGCACAGGCGGGAGCTCGGACGGGCAGCCCTGCGCCGGAGCCGCAGGTTTTCGCTGGCGAGGCAGGCAACGGCCATGCGCTACGTCTACGACAAAGCGGCCCTAGCGATGGCGGAGCGCTGATCATGCGCTTTCTGTTTTATACCCATTCGGTCGTTTCCGACTGGAACCACGGCAACGCACATTTCCTGCGCGGCGTCATGCGGGAGCTGGTCGCGCGCCAGCATCAGGCGATCGCGCTGGAGCCGGCGGACGGCTGGAGCCGCTCGAATCTGCTGGCCGAGAAGGGCTCCTTCGCCATCGAGCGCTTCAGGAACGATTTCCCCGAGCTGATGCCGGTGACCTACGATGCCGGCTTCGACCACGAGGCCTGGATCGCCGATGCGGACGTGGTGGTCGTCCATGAATGGACCGAGCCGGACCTCGTCGCGCGCCTTGGTCGCGCCAGGGCCAACGGCGGCAACTTCATCCTCCTGTTTCACGACACCCACCACCGCGCCGTGTCGGCGACCGAGGCGATCTCGGCGCTCCGGCTGGAGCATTACGACGGCGTCCTCGCCTTTGGCGAAGCCCTGCGCGAGAGCTACCTGCGCGCCGGGTGGGGCAAACGCGTCTTCACCTGGCACGAGGCGGCTGACGACCGCCTGTTCAGACCGCATCCTGAGATCCGCCCGACCTCCGATCTGATCTGGATTGGAAACTGGGGCGACGACGAGCGTACCGCGGAGCTCAAGGAATTTCTGATCGAGCCGGTGCACGAACTCGGCCTCGATGCCACCGTTCATGGCGTGCGCTACCCCAGGCAGGCGCTCGCCGATCTCGCAGCCGCCGGCCTGCGCCATGAAGGCTGGATCGCCAATGCCGACGTGCCGAAGGCGTTCGCAGCGCATCGTGTCACGGTGCATGTTCCGCGCCGCCCCTATCGGGAAGGCCTGCCCGGCATTCCGACCATCCGCGTGTTCGAGGCGCTCGCCTGCGGCATTCCGCTGATTTCGGCCCCATGGTCCGACACCGAGCAACTGTTCAGGCCAGGCGTCGATTTCCTGTTTGCGGACAATGGCTCCCAGATGCGGCGACACCTCCGGGCCGTACTCGGCGACGCGGATTTCGCTGCCTCCCTGGCGGCGTCTGGTCTCGAGACCATCCGCCTGCGGCACACATGCCGGCACCGCGTGGACGAGTTGTTCGGCGTGCTCGCCGAATGCGGACCTCAACACATCACCAATCCGACCGCCGCAAAGGAAGCTGCTGAATGAAGATCGCTTTTTATGGATCGAGCCTGTTGTCGTCCTACTGGAACGGCGCCGCTACCTATTACCGTGGGTTGCTCAAGGCGCTTTCCCAACTCGGCTACGAAATCACCTTCTATGAACCTGACGTCTATGACCGCCGGAACAACCGCGACATCGAGGCGCCGGATTGGTGCGCCGTCGTCGTGTACGAGGCGACCCAGCACGCGCTGATGCAGGTGGCGGCGTGCGCCGCCGAGGCGGATATCGTCGTCAAGGCGAGCGGCGTCGGTTTCGAGGATGAGGCGCTGCTGCGCGCCGTGCTCGATCACGCGCGTCCTGACGCGCTCGTCGTGTTCTGGGACGTGGATGCTCCAGCGACGCTCGGCCAATTGCGCGATGAACCGGACCATCCGCTGCATGCCGCGCTGCGGCAAATCGATCTTGTGTTGACCTATGGCGGCGGCGACCCCGTGGTCTGGGCCTATCGCGCCATGGGAGCGAAGGAATGCGTGCCGATCTACAATGCGCTCGATCCTGAAACGCATTATCCAGTCGCCAGTCAGGCGCGTTTTGCTTGCGACCTCGCTTTCCTCGGAAACCGGCTGCCGGACCGTGAGGCGCGCGTCGAGGCGTTTTTTCTCGATCCGGCCAGCCGTTTGCAGGAGCAGCGTTTCCTGCTTGGCGGATCGGGCTGGGGCGACAAGCCGCTTCCCGCCAATGTCGGTTGGCTCGGCCACGTCGGCACCCGTGACCACAACGCCTTCAACGTCACCCCGAAGGCCGTGTTGAACATCAGCCGCGACAGCATGGCCGCAAACGGCTTTTCGCCCGCCACTCGGGTTTTCGAGGCGGCGGGCGCCGGTGCCTGCCTCATCACGGATGCGTGGCTGGGCGTCGAACTGTTCCTGAAACCCGGCGAGGAGATCCTGGTCGCACGCGACGGCGGCGATGTCGCCGAAATCATGCGCACCTTGACCCCCAATCGGGCAAAGGCGATCGGCGCGTCCGCGCTGCGCCGCGTCCGCGGTGAACATACCTACGCCATGAGAGCGGCCGTGACCGATACGGTCTTGAGGCGGCACTTCGAGCGCGGGACCGTGGAGGCGGCGTGATGACCAAGCGGCTCAACATCGTCTTTCTCGGCCTGTCCCTCTCCTCGTCCTGGGGAAACGGCCACGCCACGACATTTCGAGGCCTGCTGAAGGGCCTGCACGAACTCGGCCATCGTGTGACATTCCTGGAGCGCAACGTGCCGTGGTACGCCCATCATCGCGACTTGCGCGATCCCGATTTCTGCACTCTGCGCTACTACGAAACGACGCAGGAGTTGCAACAGGACTGCGCACGATGCCTGCAACAGGCGGATGTCGTGGTCGTCGGGTCCTTCGTTCCGGAGGGGCGCGCGGTCATCGACATTGCCGCGGCGCTCTGCAAGGGGGCGCTCTGCTTTTATGACATCGACACGCCGGTGACCCTGGCAAAGCTTTCGACGGATGAATGCGACTATCTTTGTAGGCGCCAGATTCCGTATTTCGATGTCTATTTCTCCTTCACCGGCGGGCCGACGCTTGGCCGACTGACGGAGGATTTCGGCGCGCGCCGCGCCGAGCCACTCTACTGTTCGGTCGACCCGCAACGGCATCATCGAACCGCCGACCCGGTCGGCTGGGATCTCGGCTATCTCGGCACTTACAGCACGGACCGGCAGGCAATGCTGAACGCGCTGTTGCTCGAGCCCGCACGGCGCATGCCGGACCGCCGTTTCGTCGTCGCCGGCTCGCAATATCCGCCCGACATCGTCTGGCCCGAAAATGTCGAACGCATCGAACATTTGCCGCCGGCCGATCATGCCGCTTTCTATAGCCGCCAGCGCTACACGCTCAACGTCACGCGCAGATCAATGATCGCCGCCGGATGGTCCCCCAGCGTGCGCCTTTTCGAAGCGGCCGCTTGCGGTACGCCGATTATCAGCGATCGCTGGCCAGGTCTCGACAGCTTCTTTCCTGCTTCGGCGATCCGCACGGCCGACAAGGGGGATGACATCGTCGATATCCTGCTCAGGGAATCCGAGCGCGCCCGGCTCGCCATGGCCGGCCGGGCGCGCGAACTCGTCCTGGCAGCACATACCGGTGCGGCCAGGGCCCGCGAATTCGTGTCGCTGCTGACACGACCGAGAGCGGCGATGATCGATCTCGATATCGGAACCGCAGCATGACTGAGAGACAGGAGAAAACAGCGATGCGGCAAACAAGAAAAGCGCGAAGGGCGAAGACAGTGCTTGTCGCCGGCGGCGCGGGTTTCCTCGGCTCGCATCTTTGCGAAACGTTGTTCCGCAACGGCTGGCGTGTGATCTGCGTCGACAATTTCCTTACCGGCCGCATGGACAACATCGTCTCGATCATGGACCAGCCGCGCTTCCGGCTGATCGAGCAGGATATCTGCCGGCCGCTGAACCTGGGCGAGCCGGTCGATCGCGTTTTCAACCTGGCATGCGCTGCTTCGCCGCCGCGCTACCAGGCCGATCCGATACACACGACACGCACCTGCGTCATCGGAACGCTCAACCTGCTCGAACTCGCCGCCCGCAACAATGCGCGATTCCTGCAGGCGTCGACAAGTGAAGTTTATGGCGACCCGGAACAACATCCGCAACGGGAAGACTATGTTGGCCATGTGAACTTCACCGGCCCGCGCGCCTGCTACGACGAAGGCAAGCGCACCGCCGAAACGCTTTGCTTCGATTATCTGAGAGCGGCAAAAGCCGATATTCGCGTGGCTCGCATCTTCAATACCTACGGTCCCAGGATGGACCCCGCCGACGGCCGCATCGTCTCGAACCTGATCATGCAGGCGCTTGAGAAGCGCTCGATGACGATATTCGGTGATGGGTTGCAGACAAGGTCCTTCTGCTACGTCTCCGATCTGATCGACGGTATGATGCGCCTGATGGATCTCGACCCCAATCCCGGAAAACCCGTCAACCTGGGCAATCCCGGAGAATTCACCATCATGCGACTGGCATCCATGGTGAGAGACATGACCGGAACCAAATCGGATCTGAAATTCCTGCCCTTGCCGCAAGACGATCCCCGCCGGAGGCAGCCCGACATCTCGCGTGCGAAGGCGCTGCTCGGCTGGACGCCGAAAGTGCCGCTCAGGCAAGGGCTGATGCAGACGATCGGATACTTCTCCAATCTCGAAACCAGCGGGATCGACGGCCGGATGACAGCTATTGCGACAAGCGCAAGATCGGGCAGGTTGCAGGACCTTCCGGCCTGAAGCCAGGCCGCCGCAGCCACGTGCTCCGGCATGACCGCTCAAGCACGGTCATGCCTCCTGCCGCACTTTTGCGGATTGCGCGGAACATCCTGGCAAGCTCGGGGTTTGACGATGAGACCCCGCTATGGAGAACGGACCTGTGCAACCCAAACGATCCGCAAAGGATATCGAGCAGATTGCGGAAAGAGAGACGGCTGCCTTTCTGCGACGGGCCTCTATCACCTATCTCGAGTGCTGCGTCAGCCTGATGATGACGCATCTGCAGCGCGAGGAAGTGGCCACCATTCTCGAACGCGAAGCGGACATGCTGCGGAGACTGGACTGATCGTCACGGCCCGGACCTCTCCAGGAACCGTAGCAGCCCTTTCTTGTACCGCGTTGCCGCGGCTACCAGCCTTGGCTTCTCCGGGCCATGCTCGGATCGGGCAGCAACGTTCCAGAGTCCCAGTTGAAACGCCAGGTAGCAAGGTTCGAGATAGTCAATGAGGCCGGTATCGATATTGAGCCGCTCGCCGGCTTCCATGCGGTGGACCAAGGTCGCTAGCTCGCTGTCGGAAAATCTATATTCGACGCGAGCGCCGGCAATGTCCCATTCTATGGGCTGGCAGCCGATCAAATCATGCCCGCGGCAGTGATCGACGGCATCCGTCTTGATCAACATCCCGTCGGCACAAACGAGAAACTCCCACGGGTGAAGCCTTCCGTCGATCTCGACCCGTGGCAGCGCTTGCGCAGGGGCACGCTTCGAGAACCAGTTCCGCAGCTCCGCCGCGCGCCGCTCACCCAGGGCTTCGGCGCCATTGTGGACGGCCATCTCAGCGAGTTCCGGCAATCCAGCACCCGGTTCCGGAGTTCTGAGATTGGCCGCACGCCAAGCGAGATAGTGTGCGAGCTCCGCGACAAGCCTGTCTCTGGACAGGCTTGCCTGATCCATTGTCTTTCCCTCGATCCACCGTTCAACCAGAAAACCGTGACAAAGCCCGACGATCTGCGGTCCGAAGCCGGCTTCGTGCAGCATCTCCGCGGTTTGCATCTTGCGCTGCCCGGTTTGACCGAGGCCGGCAAATTTAACGAGCCACCGATCGCGTCCCGCGGACGCCAGGAATTTTCGCCGCTCGATGCCGCGTTGACTCGGTGGCCAGAGCCTCTCCTCGGCGTAGTGGAGGTTTCGCCACTCTCCAGCGGATATTTCGGTTAGGGCCAAGTGCGGGCTGCCGGCAGCCTCCGCCACCCAATCGCGCAGCGTCGGCATTTGCGCGCCGCCCGGGAAGGTGCGTTCGAAGGCCCGCGCCACATGTTTTCGGCAACCCGACCATGTCTCACGAACCTCCTTAGAGGCTTCGGCACCCGGGCCGCCGGAATGGCTCGGGAACAGGTGAATGCGATCCCTATCGATGCCCAGCCGCCGCAGCCATGCGACGACGGCGTGCATTGAACTGCCCGACAGGCCGGGGCCCTCGTCGACGACAGCGAAGCAAGCCGACGGCTTGCCCCTCCAGGCGCCGATCAATTCCGGATCGGCGTTGACATACCTGCGGAAAGGATGGCCGATCGGGCGCACGCTGATGGGTGCCGGCGCGTCGATCGCCGCGGCGACCAAGGCGGCAAGCCCGAGGCCAATGCTGCGGATGCCGATGACGCATGTATTCGAGTCGAGGCCTGATGCCCGCGCCGCGCCGAGATAGCTTTCAGGATAGAGCGCATAATGCGCGTATCCCTCGGCCGCGCCGGTAAGAACCTCGCCCCGGCAGTCGAGCGCGGCCAGCATATGCCTCAGCATGGGATCGACGGCGCCGGTCACTGTGAAGCCGCTTCGCCAGGACCTCGCCACTTCCGCCGCAAGGCCGACCAGCAGCTTGGCACCTTGCCGCTGCCTCGGCGAAGGGGTGTCCCCGCCGCGGACCTCGAACTCGACATCGGCCAGTGCCTGGACCAGTTCCGAGACCTTGACGAACAACCCTACCAGCGCAGCGTGGCGTTGAATGCCGCAGGGCCTGCAATCGAGGCTTTCAGCCATTTCGCTTGCAGCCTCGCGAAGCTGTCGCGCGTCTTCCGTTCGTTTGTGGTCGCCGTAGACGATCATCCACCGATTCCAAGCTCGCCGTGCGCCAACGCGGCATGCGCGGCTTTGATCCATCCTGCCGCGCGCAATTTTTCCACATGCCAAGGAACATTCCGGCAAGCTGACGGTTCGGGCCCAGGAACTTACCTTGGACAGCACAGGACGGCAGTTTCGTGGGATCGAAGAAAGTTCGTGTCGGTATCGTCGGTGTAGGCAATTGCGCATCCTCCCTGGTGCAAGGCCTTTCCTATTACCGAGACGCAAAAGGCAACGAGCCGATCCCCGGGCTGATGCACGCCGATCTCGGCGGGTACCACGTCGATGACATCGAGGTCGTCTGTGCGTTCGACGTCGCCAAGGGCAAGGTCGGGTGCGACGTGGCCGAAGCGATCTACAGCGCCCCGAACAACACGTTCCGTTTTGCCGATGCGGTTGCAACCGGGGTTCGCGTGGAGCGTGGCCCCACGTTGGACGGCATCGGCAAATATCTGCGCACGGAAATCGAGGAAGCGCCGGAGCCGGTTGCCAATGTCAGCGAAATCCTGCGGAACAGCGGTGCCGATGTGCTCGTCTCGTACCTGCCGGTGGGGTCGGAGGAAGCGACGCGCTTTTATGCCGAATGCGCCCTCGAGGCCGGCTGCGCCTTCGTCAACTGCATACCGGTTTTCATCGCGTCACGGCCCGAATGGCGCCTGCGTTTCGAGGAACGCGGGCTGCCGCTGGTCGGCGACGATATCAAGAGCCAGGTCGGCGCGACAATCGTGCATCGGTTGCTGGCCAATCTCTTCCGCGAGCGCGGCGTCCGCATCGACCGCACTTATCAGTTGAACTTCGGCGGCAACACCGATTTCCTCAACATGCTGGAACGCGAGCGGCTGGAATCGAAGAAGATCTCGAAGACGCAGTCCGTGACCAGCCAGTTCGATGTTCCCCTGGAGCCGGGCAACATTCATGTCGGCCCCAGTGACCATGTGCCATGGCTCACCGATCGCAAATGGGCCTACATCCGGGTTGAAGGCACGACCTTCGGTGGAGTGCCGCTCAATGCCGAACTCAAGCTGGAAGTCTGGGATTCGCCCAATTCGGCCGGCGTGGTCATCGACGCCGTGCGCTGCGCCAAGCTGGCGCTTGACCGCGGCATCGCCGGCGCGCTGACCGGTCCGTGCAGCTATTTCATGAAGTCTCCGCCTGAGCAGTTCACCGATGCCGAAGCTCGGCAGCGCACGCTCGCATTCATCACAGGCAGGGACGAGCCTATGCTCGATGCCGCGGAATGACGACGACCTTCTTCCTGATCCGGCACGCGGCACACGACAATGTCGGCTCCTATCTGGCCGGACGGATGGGCGGAGTTCGCCTTGGCGAATCCGGCAGGGCTCAGGCGGCGCATCTTGGCCGCCGCATGGCCCGCGAGCCGATTGCCGCTATCTGGTGCAGCCCACGCGAGCGCACGCAGGAAACCGCCAAGCCGATCGCGACTGCCTGTAATGTCGGCGAAATCGCGATCTGCGCCGAACTCGACGAGATCGACTTCGGCATCTGGTCGGGAAAGACGTTCGAGGAACTGAACGGCGATGCCGGCTGGCAGGCGTGGAACAGCCGGCGGCAGGAAGCAAGCACCCCAAGCGGCGAAACCATGCTGGATGTCCAACAGCGTATCGTCTCGCTGATGGATCAGGCTCGCGAGCGGCATCAGAATCAATGCGTCGCGCTGATCAGCCATGCCGACGTGATCAAGGCAGCCATCTGCCATGTGCTTGGTCTGCCCGTCGGCGACAGTTTTCGCTTCGATATCGACCCCGCCTCAATCACGACGATCGTGTCCGGAGACTGGGGAGCAAAGCTCATCCGTCTGAACGAACTTGCCTGACGAGGACTTGCCGGATGCAGATGGTCATTTTCGGTCTCACCGTCACGTCCTCATGGGGAAACGGCCACGCCACCCTGTGGCGCGGGCTGATCCGGGCGCTGGCCCGGCACGGCTGGTCCATCACCTTTTTCGAGCGCAACACCCCCTACTATGCAGGTGCGCGGGACCTCGACCAGCTGGACGGCGGCAACATCGTGCTCTACCCGGACTGGGAGGACATCCGGAGGGTCGCGGAGCAGACGATCAAGCAATCGGACGTCGTCATCGTTACCTCCTACTGCCCCGACGCCGTGGACGCTTCACGTCTGGCGCAGCAGGCATGCCGCGGGCTGCGCGTCTTTTACGACTTGGACACTCCGATCACGCTGGCGCGCCTCGATCAAGGTGAACGCCCGCCCTATTTCGGGCCCGAGGGGCTTGCCGATTTCGATCTCGTCCTGAGTTACACGGGCGGCTCGGCAATCGATGCACTCAAGTCGGTTCTCGGTGCACGCTACGTGGTGCCGCTCTATGGCCATGTCGATCCCGACCAACACCGGCCGGCAGTACCTAGGCCGGAATTTGCGGGCGACCTGTCCTATCTCGGAACCTATGCGGCAGATCGCCAGGCCGGGGTCGAAAAACTGCTGGTCCGTCCGGCCGCACTCCTGCCTGACCACCGCTTCATCATCGGCGGTGCACAATATCCACAGGGATTCCCGTGGAGCGACAACATCTTCTTCGTCAGGCATCTTCCGCCGGCAGATCATCCAGCCTTCTTTTCGTCGTCCCGCCTGACGCTGAATGTGACGCGCGAGGCGATGGCGCAAAAGGGGTGGTGCCCTTCGGGCCGGCTGTTCGAAGCAGCGGCGTGCGGAGTGCCGATCGTCACCGACACCTGGCCGGGCCTCAGCAGCTTCTTCGAACCCGGTAGCGAGATCCTGCTGGCGTACGACACAGACGACGTGATCGCGGCGCTCAAACTGCCATCGCACGAGCTCAACGCAATCCGAAGCCGTGCGCGTGAACGGGTTCTGGACGAACACACATCCACGCGGCGCGCGGCGGAACTGGATCGCATCCTGAACGAAGCCCTGCAGAGGTCGGCCGGCGAACCGATGAAGGAAGCAGTCTGATGTTGGGCATCGTGCCCGCTGCCGGACGCGGCAGCCGCATTCAACCGCTCGGCTTCTCGAAAGAGCTGCTGCCGGTCGGGAGCCGGATCGATGGACAGACGGAGCGCCCCTGCGCCGTAAGCGAATACCTGGTGCGGCGGATGGTGCGCGCCGGCGTCGACAAGGTCTGTTTCATCATCGGATCGGGTAAATCCGACATCCTCGAATACTATGCCGCGGGCTACGGAGCGGCGACCGCTCTGTTCGTGGTACAACCCAACCCTGTTGGCCTTTGCGACGCCATCTTCCGCGCAGCACCCCTCGTCGCACCGGACGAGACGGTGTTGATCGGGCTTCCCGATACGATCTGGTTTCCCGAAGACGGCTTCTGCCGTCTGCCGGACGACCGGCTGTCATTCCTGCTCTTCCCGGTGGATCGGCCGGAATTCTTCGATGCTGTGGTTCTCGACGAGGAGGGCCGGGTGCGGGAAATCCAGGTCAAGCGGCAGGACGCGGCGACGAACTGGATATGGGGCGCGTTCAAGATGCCGGGCCATGTCCTGCACCAGCTCGCGGCACTCTGGCGCGAGCGGGATTGCTATGACGAATATATCGGCACGTTGATCAACGCCTACCTGACGGCGGGCGGTCAGGCGTATGGGGTGAAGGCAGGGGCCGCCTACGTCGATGTCGGCACTTTCAACGGTTATCGCGCGGCCCTTCGGCTGCTCGACGACGATGCTGCGTCCAAACAGCACCGGCCCACGATGATCGCGCCTACGGCACATTCGCATGCCGTTCCGGGCGAAGGAGCTTAGCCATGCTGCATTCCCATGCTGAAATCCAACGCCGTATCGATGCCCTCGGCCCATGGTTCCACAACATGGAACTGGCCGGCGTCGAAACTGCTCCGGACCATTTTCTCGGTAACTACCCGCTGGTCAAATGGCGCAAGTTCGCCTATGCCATTCCAGCCGACCTGTCCGGCAAGTCCGTGCTCGATATCGGCTGCAATGCCGGTTTCTATTCCATCGAAATGAAACGGCGCGGCGCCGGTCGCGTCCTCGGCATCGATTTCGACGAGGCCTATCTGGCACAGGCGCGCTTTGCCGCCGAGATCGCGGACTGCGACATCGAGTTCCAGAAGCTTTCGGTTTATGACGTCGGCGCCCTGCGCGAGACATTCGACATCGTGCTGTTCATGGGGGTTCTTTACCACCTGCGCCATCCCCTGCTCGCGCTCGACCTGATCCGCGGGCATGTCGCCGGCGACCTGATGATCTTCCAGTCCATGCAACGCGGCAGCGCCGATCTGCCTGCGCTTGAGCAGAATTATCATTTCTGGACGCACGACCTGTTCGAGCGGCCGGAATTTCCGAAACTGCATTTCATCGAACATCGATATGCCGACGATCCGACCAATTGGTGGATTCCCAACCGCGCCTGCACCGAAGCGATGTTGCGCAGCGCCGGCTTCGAGATTTTTTTGCACCCCGAGCAGGAGGTTTATTTTTGCCGTTCCGCCGGCGATCCGGCCGGCGGCGGCGCCGTCTACCCGTCGAAAGGACAGATCCATGATTGAAGCCGCGATGATCTGGAACGAGCCCAACAACAAATCGCATTGGGATCCCGAGCTCGACCCCGATTGGAGCCGCTTCGCCGCCATGGCAATGTTGTCGGCGGATGCGATAGCGTCCGAGAACCCGGCCCTGACCAAGGTGCTCGGCGGCATCTCTCCGATCGACCCCGGCTTCGTCACGCGCATGAAGGAACTCAGATTGCTGGACCACGTCGATGCCGTCGCGGTGCATGGCTTTCCGCTCGACTGGAACCTGTGGCAGATCCAGGAATGGCCACAGAAGATCGGTGAGATCGCGGCCGTCACCGATCTCCCGATCTGGGTCAGCGAAGTTGGCGTATCGACCTTCGGCGCCGACGAGATCCAGGTCTGGGGCCTCAGGCGCACCGCTGAATTGCTGCTCGGCAACGCTCCGCGCATCCAGTGGTACAGCCTTTATGATCTTCCGCGCGAATGGGAAGCAACAACGCGCCATCGCGAAGCGGAAGGCTCCTCCTACTATCGTCACTTCCATATGGGGCTGCTGCGCCAGGACGGCACGCCAAAACCGGCACTGGAGGAATTCCTGCGCCATACGCCCGAGATGGGGCTGGTGCAGTGGTTTCATTTCGAGGACCCGCGGCTGGACGACGCCGTCGCCTGGATGAAGCGGCTCGGGGTCACCAATATGCGGACCGGACTTTCCTGGGCCGACAGTTTCAGGCCGAATGCATTGAACTGGTTCGACCGACAGATGGAAGCGCTCGCCGATTTCGACGTGACCGTCACCTTCTGCTTCACGCCAGAGCATCGCGGGATGATGCCTCACCACACCAGTCCGCCGCTGGTGCCGGAGGAATTCGCCGAATTCTGTGCAACCATGATCCGCCGCTACGCGCCCGGCGTGGCTTCCACGTCGAAGCGGCGAGCCTCGGCAGCGTGAGGCTCCCATGCATCAACCGTCGGCAACCCTGGGCGAATTCGCGGCGCTGTTGACGGGCAGTGACGCAGCTCATGGCTCCGCCCTCATGGTCGTCGTCGCGCATCCGGACGACGAGACAATCGGCATCGGCGGGCATCTTGCCGGACTGCGGTCATGCCGCATCGTCCATGTCACGGACGGAGCACCACGCGATCTTGCCGACGCGCAAGCGCATGGTTTCGAGACATGGCAGGACTATGCCGATGCCCGCCGTGCGGAACTGACGGAAGCCTTGGCCGCGGCCGGCATATCGCCATCGGGCCTGACCGCTCTTGGCTATCCCGACAAGGAGGCTGCGGCGAATCTCGTGGCGCTCGCGCAGGAACTCGCCTGCCTTGTTTGCGAACCCGACATCCGCTTCGTCTGCACACATCCTTTCGAGGGAGGCCATCCCGACCACGACGCGACCGCTTTCGCCGTTCACGCGGCCTGCCATCTTCTGCGCCGTGACCGCCGGCCCGTGCCCACCATCATCGAAATGGCCTTTTATTCGGCTGGCCCGGACGGCCCGGTATTTCAGGATTTCGCCAGCGGCACCGGCAGTGATTGCATAGAGGTCTGCCTGACCGAAGCGGCCTTTCAGCAAAAGCAGCGCATGCTGGCCAGCCACCTGACGCAGCAGCGGACGCTGGCGCCGTTCTCGACCCGCACCGAGCGTTTCCGGCTGGCGCCGACCTATGATTTCCTGAAGCTGCCCAACGATGGCAGGCTCTACTATGAATCGCTGCCGCTGGGTTTCGAGCCCGGCACCTGGCTGCATGCAAGCGCCCGTGCTCACGAGGCGCTCCGGCTCGACCAGCCATGACGCTCACAGTGCTCAATGTTGCCTATCCTCTCGCGCCGGTGGGACCGAACGCCGTTGGCGGCGCCGAGCAGGTGCTGTCAATGCTCGATCAGGCCCTGACCCGTGCCGGTCACCGATCCATCGTCATCGGCTGCCAGGGTTCCAGTGCAAGCGGCATTCTGGTGGAAACGCCCGCCGAAGCCGGCGTGCTCGACCAGTCAGCAAAAATCCGGGCACAGGAGTCCCATCGCGCCGCGATCGCCGCTGCCCGCGCCCAATGGCCGATCGACGTGGTTCACCTGCATGGCATCGACTTCGACGCCTACCTGCCTGCCGACGGTCCGACCCTGGTGACGCTTCACCTGCCGCTCGACTGGTACCCGGCCGGGGCGCTGCGCCTAGGGCGCGACGATCTCTGGCTTCACGCCGTCTCGTCAGCCCAGCAAAGAACCGCACCGCCGGACGCAAGCTTGGTTGCCCCGATCCCGAATGGTGTCGATATCGACGCGCTGAACCAGCCGCGGCCCAGGGGCGACTTCGCCGTCGTGCTCAGCCGCATCTGCCCGGAAAAGGGCATACACCTGGCATTGGATGCCGCCAGGCAGACTGATGTGCCGCTGGTCATCGGCGGGCGGGTCTATCCTTACGAGACGCATACCCAGTACTTTCGCGATGAGGTCGAACCTCGCCTCGATCGTCGGCGCCGCTTCCTCGGTCCGCTCGGCTTCATCGCCAAGCGGCGCTTGCTCAATGCAGCACGCTGCCTGGTCGTTCCGAGCCTCGCCGCCGAGACCAGTTCGCTGGTCGCGATGGAAGCACTCGCCTGCGGCACACCGGTGATCGCCTTTCCAAATGGTGCGCTTCCCGAAGTGGTCGAGCACGGCAAGACCGGCTTTATCGTCAACAATGTCGACGAGATGGCGCAAGCAATTGTCGCGGCACCCAGCCTTGATGCCGAGACGTGCCGAAGCGAGGCGCGCCGGCGGTTTTCGCTCGAGCGCATGGTCTCGTCCTACATGAGCGCCTATCTGGCGCTGGCCCGGCTCGGCGCCGACCGCAGGCGTCTCGCCGCGGTGCGGTGAAAGAGCAGATGCTGCGCAGCGAGATCATCGGCGATCCAGAGCAATTGCATGCACTGGCGCCGCACTGGTGGAACCTGTGGGAGCAGAGTTCGTCGGCGACGCCCTTTCAATGTCCCGCCTGGCTGCTGCCGTGGTGGCGCACATTCGCTCCGGGGGAGCTGGCGACGGTCGCCATCTGGCGCGGCAACGATCTGGTGGGCCTGGCGCCGCTCTATCTCGAACATGGCACGGAAGGCTCGAAACTGCTTCCGATCGGCATTTCCCTCAGCGACTATCTGGACGTGCTGTGTGTGCCCGGCAGCGAGGCCCAGGTCGCCACTGCCCTTGCAGAGAAGATACTCTCGATCGAGTGGTCGCAGTGGATCCTGCCGGATCTGCCGCAAGGCAGTGCCGGTCTGGCGATCGAACATCCCGAATTGAAAGCCGATGGACTGGTCGGCCACGCCGTTTGTCCCGTGCTTGCCACCGACGGCGATGAAACGCTGGCGGGCTGCGTCCCTGCCCGGCGCAGACGCCAGTTGCGCCGGGCGCGCCGCGCCGCATCCAGACGCGGCCGGGTCGAGTTGTCGCCGGTACGAGGCGATCCTCAACTGTTCCTCGACCACCTGATAGGCCTGCACGGCGCGCGCTGGGCCGGAAACGGAGGCGGCGTGCTGGCCGACCTCGCCGTCGAGCAATTCCACAGGTGCTCGCTTCCCCTGCTCGACGCTCGAGATCTGACCCGACGCTGGGTGCTCGCCATCGACGGCAAGCCAATCGGCGTCTACTACGGATTTCACCATCGCGGCCGTGCCTATGCCTATCTTGGCGGTTTCGATCCTGCCTATGCCGAGGAAAGTCCAGGCGCGATCCTGGTCGGCCACGCAATCGCCGAATCGATCCGCGAAGGTGCGCGCGAGTTCGACTTCCTGCGCGGCCAGGAGCCGTACAAATATGGCTGGGGCGCTGGCGACAGGTGGACGATGCGAAGGACTTGGACGCGGAAATGAGACCATGGTTTCGATGGAACCAACATCCGTGCGCCGCCGGATAGCGGTCAGGCTGGCGGTCGAGGACTGTATGGCGGACGCTGTCAGTGCCGAGGCCGTCATCGCCAGGCTGGCGCTGCATCTCCACCCAGGCATCGGGGCAGTCGAATTGGCGGAGATCGTGGCGGAGATCGATCCGGTCGATACTCGAGACAGGGAAAGGCTCCAGCAGATAGCCGGGCTGCTTCGCCGCGGATCGGAGGTTTTTGCCACGTTGCAGAAAACGGGTTCTGCCGTTCGTCACGAACGCGACGACGACGAGACGGATGCAGATGTCGTGACGCGGCTGGCCTCGGGCTTTGATGCCGCGGCAGCGATTTCCCGGGTGGCGAGTGTCCAGTTGGCTTCCCTTGGCGATGAGGAAAGGCTGGCAGCCACGACCGACGAAATCGTTGCATGGCTGACAGCGCAAGACTTCACCGGCGCTGGACGCAGCATTCTGGACATCGGTTGCGGCATCGGGCGTTTCGAACGCGCGCTGTCGGCGTCCTGTGGGCGGGTCGTCGGTATCGACATATCGTCGAGGATGATATCGATCGCCCGTGAGCAATGCGCAGCGCTTGGCAATGTAGAGTTGCGGCGGACCTCAGGCCTGGATCTGGCGGAGTTCGGCGACGCGAGTTTCGACTGCGTTCTGGCGGTCGACAGTTTCCCCTATCTGGTGCTAGCCGGCGTGGCGGAGCGGCATTTCGGCGAAATTGCGCGCGTCCTCAAAAGGCCGGGCAGGCTGGCCTTGCTGAACTACTCATATCGCGAATCACTGTTTTTGGACCGCTCCGATATATGTCGCCTGGCGCAACGTCACGGATTGCAGGTCGTCATCGATGGCGAAAAGCCGTTTCGGCTGTGGGACGGCGACGCCTTCCTGCTTGCCGGCGTGACGGAACATTACCAGCCAATGCCAGTTCGGGCGTCGAACACAGCGACGCTGAAGAGCGGCGCCAATTCGAAGGAGGACAGCATGGCATCCGGCAGCAAGAAACATATCGGCCGTGGCAGCCACGGCAAAGGGGCCGGCGCCGGAGCAATGACCGAACTGGCCAAGGACAAGATCGAAGAGAATGCCGTTTTATCCAACAGGGACAAGAAGCAGCACAGCGAGGAACGCGGCCTGGACGGCAATCAGATCAAGTCCGATCAATATCAGGATCATGCCGCAAATCGATTGCCGAAGGACTGAAAGCGCCGCAGTGGATCTGTGACCTCGGCAATCGAGAGTGGAAGAAAAACCTGTGCAAGGGCTGCCGGCAACGGTTTCGGCACCGGGCATCTCCTTGTAATGGCGGTTGCTTGTCATCACAATAGGATGACGGACTGCCATCCATCCAGCCAGGGAATACGATGTCTCGTTCGAGCGATGATAGAATGGACCCGCGCGCAGGAATGGCGATGGATCAGGAGATTGCCTCTCTGCTGATCGCGATCGAGCAGGAAAAGGTTCCTGATCGCTTGACCAGACTGGCGATCGAACTGCAAAACGCGCTCCTTGCGAAACGCCGGCGCGACATAAAGAACTGACTATCTTCGGCTGTCGGCATCGATATCGATCTGCCCGTCCGACAGATGATTTCGTCTTTCCATCAGCGTCTGCAGCGAACTCTCCCCCAGGAACTCAAGAACGGCGGCGCGGGCACGGTTGAGCCGGCTTTTGACCGTTCCCACCGCACAGCCACATATCTCGGCCGTCTCCTCATAGCTGACACCTAGGACGCCGATCAGCATCAGCACCTCGCGCTGGTGTTCAGGGAGCCTCTGGATGGCGCCGTGAACTTCCTTGCTCTGAACGGTCCATTCCTGTGTGGCTTCCGAAATCGGCCTCGAGGACGCGCAGTCGAGCAGGCCAGGCGCTTCCCTGGCCGCGACCTTGACCCGGGTGTAGTAGGTGTTGCGCATGATCGTGAAGAGCCACGACTTCATGCGCGTGCCGGGTTCGAACTTGTCGATGTTGGCAAGGCCCTTCGTCAACGTTTCCTGCACCAGATCGTCGGCATCGTCGGGGATACGGCAGAAGGTGCGCGCGAAAGCCCGTAGCGCGGGTATCAGGTCAACGATGGAAACTTCATGGGTTTCCTGGTCGGCCAAAAGATAGCCTTCGCCTGACAATGGTCCAGCTCCCAGAAAGAAGTATGAATGCAGACCCCAGCTAAATGCATGGACGTTTGTATCGTTCCGGGCGTTGAAGACAACTCTCCAGAAAATTCTGATGCGGCCGAACGATCCTGCTGCGGCCGCGCCCCCCTTGCGCGCCGTCCACCAGCGTGTTCGCGCTGGCTTAGGATAGGCGCGACGCGCCGTTGTGCGGGAACAAAGCCATGCACCGGCAGTTCGGCGCCTTGAGCCAAGTCAGCCCACGGGCGTCAATCGAGGAAAAAATCATGGCCAAATCCGCACACCGTTCAGTTCCCAAATCGGCGCCTATGCACGATCAGAATGCCGCGCGCGGAAATGGCGGCGAATTGCACCAGATCGCGGAAGCCGACACGCCTGTTCTCACGACTGCCCTGGGAACGCCTGTCTCCGACGACCAGAACACATTGCGGATTGGCGAGCGCGGACCGTCTCTGATCGAGGACTCCCACTTTCGCGACAAGATCTTCCACTTCGATCACGAACGCATCCCGGAAAGGGTGGTGCATGCCCGTGGTTACGGCGCTCATGGCTATTTCGAGACTTATGAATCGCTGGCCAAATACACGCGTGCCGACATTTTCCAGCGCGCCGGCGAAAAGACGCCTGCCTTCGTGCGGTTCTCGACGGTTGCCGGCAACAAGGGCTCGTTCGACCTCGCCCGAGACGTGCGCGGCTTTGCCGTCAAGCTCTACACCAAAGAAGGCAATTGGGACCTCGTCGGCAACAATATTCCCGTGTTCTTCATCCAGGACGCCATCAAATTTCCGGACCTCATCCATGCTGCCAAGCAGGAGCCAGACCGGGCTTTCCCGCAGGCCCAGACCGCACATGACAATTTCTGGGATTTCATCAGCCTGATGCCGGAATCGATGCACATGGTCATGTGGATCATGTCGGATCGAGCGATACCGCGCTCCTTCCGTTTCATGCAAGGCTTTGGCGTCCATACGTTCCGCCTCGTCAATGCCGACGACGAATCCACATTCGTCAAATTCATCTGGAAGCCGAAACTCGGCATGCAGTCGGTGATCTGGAACGAAGCGGTCAAGATCAATGGCGCCGATCCCGACTTCCACCGCCGCGACCTGTGGGAAGCGATCCAGTCAGGAAACTTCCCGGAATGGGAGCTGACGGTGCAATTGTTCGACCAGGATTTTGCCGACAGCTTCGACTTCGACATCTTGGACGCCACGAAGATCATACCTGAAGAGATCATCGAGCCAATCCCGGTCGGGCGGCTGGTGCTCGACCGCATGCCGGAGAATTTCTTCGCCGAGACCGAGCAGGTTGCATTCATGACCCAGAACGTGCCGCCCGGGATCGACTTCTCCAACGACCCGCTTCTGCAGGGCCGCAACTTCTCCTATCTCGACACCCAGTTGAAGCGGCTGGGCAGCCCGAACTTCACCCATATTCCGATCAACGCTCCGAAATGCCCCTTCGCACATTTTCAGCAGGACGGGCACATGGCCATGCACAACCCGGTCGGCCGCGCCAACTATGAGCCGAATTCGTGGGGCTCGGGTCCCCGCGAGGATCCGCAACGCGGCTTCCGCTCTTTCGCCGACGCCGAAGAGGGGCAGAAGGTGCGTCTGCGGGCGGAGAGCTTCGCCGACCACTACAGCCAGGCGCGGCAATTCTTCAACAGCCAGACAGCGCCGGAGCAACGCCATATCGCCATGGCGCTGACATTCGAATTGAGCAAGGTGCAGGCACCGGCGATCCGCGAACGCATGGTGGCGCATCTGCTGAACATAGACGAAACGCTGGCGACTCAAGTCGCCGACAAGCTTGGCATTCGGAACATGCCCGACCCCGCCGAGACCGCCATCCCGCCGCGCGACGACCTGCCGCCGTCTCCGGCTCTCAGTATCATCGAGAACGGTCCCGATAGTTTCAAAGGCCGCAAGGTCGGCGTGTTGCTGAGCGACGGGGCCGACACGGCCCTTTTCGAACAACTTCGCTCGGCCATCGAAACGGAAGGCGCGGTCATGGAGGTGATCGCGCCCAAGGTGGGCGGCGTCGAGGCCGCAGACGGCACCCACATCGAAGCCAGACACATGATCGACGGCGGCCCGTCGGTCCTGTTCGACGCGGTGGTACTGCTCCTGTCCGAGCCGGGCGCCGAGTTGCTGGTCAAGGAGGCAGCCGCCAGGGACTTCGTGTCGGATGCCTTTGCGCATTGCAAATTCATCGGCTTTACAGAGGGAGCCGCGCCGCTCCTGGCCAAGGCAGGCGTCGCAGCCGATGCCGATGAGGGATTGATGCGGCTGGACTCCGCAGCCTCCGCCAAGGCATTCGTGCAAGCTTGCCGCAAGCTGCGGCTGTGGGCCCGGGAAGCGGCCGTCAAGCTGTGACGCGATCTACCCAGCACGGATTCCCGTCCGTGAGCGGCGGTTCGGCCAGCGGGATTCCAGTCGGTGCGGGCTAGGGGCGGTCTTGCTCCTTGGCCTCCCGCTGTTTTCTCAGCACTTCGTCGGTTCCGACCAGCTTCTTGGCTCCGCCTGGAATGGAGGTGGACACCACCGCTGGCGGGTCGCTTGCGGGAAAGGAATCTTCCAGACCGGCCTGCAGCTGATCCTCCAGCGTTTGCGGCTCTTCCGAGCGGCCGGGGGTTCTGCGGTCCTCTATCTTTTCCAGCGGTTGCTTCTTATCCGGCGATTCGTTCGCGTTCCTGATCCAGGCATAAAGCTGTTCGATCGCGAATTCCTTGATTGCCTCGAAATCGGCTCGATCGTCCTTGGTCGCCTCGATCTGATCGACCATGGCTTTCTCGAACCGGGCAAGGCTATCACCCCCGCAGGCCCGGGAAAGACGCAACAATGCCTCATGCAGCATCATCGGGGCGAAACGAGCCGAAGCCTCGAGTCTCAGTTGCTCTAAATGCTCTTGAGTGGCGGCTTGGAGCTTTGACATGGACAGCCCTTTCTCTCACACGCATTTCAACGAGAGTTGACCGTGGATGTTCCACTGCGCCTGAACGTCCTTTCCGCGCCGGCGAACTACATGAACCAGGTCGCCACCAGTCCCGCGGACGCCGCAAAGACCGCTATGGTCGTCACGCCACCCAGAATGTTGGTGGCCCTGCTGTTGACCTTGTCGCCCATGATCTTGCGATTGTTGGTCATGATGAGCATGAGAAGCAGCAGAGGTGGCGTCGAAAAACCCTGCACGATGCCGGACCAGACCAAGGCTTTCATCGGGTTGAAGCCAAAGAAATTGAGACCCACCGCCACCAGGGTGATCACTCCCGTCGCGATGTAGAATTTGGGCGCATGCCGGGGCTTGGCGTTCAAGCCATTCTTCCACCCCATGGCCTGCGCGAAATCGAAAGCGGCGCCGGCAGTCATGACCGGCACCGCCAGGAAGCCGACGCCGATCACCCCGGCCGCAAAGAGAATTCCGGCCGCGTCGCCCGCAAGCGGCCGCAGCGCTTCGGCCGCCTGCGCTGCCGTTTCGATCTGGGTATGCCCCGCCTCGTACAGCGTCGATCCGGTCGAAAGGATGATGAAATACATGATCAGGTTGGAAAAGATCATGCCGATCAGGATATCGCGCCGGGACCGGCGGAGTTCACCCTCGGTGGCTCCCTTGCGCTCTTCGAGGCTCGTTCTGCCCTTGGCGATCTCCTCCTCCACCTCCTGGTTGGACTGCCAGGTGTAGAGATAGGCGGACAGCGTCGTGCCGATGATGGCGACGATGATGGACAGATATTCGCGGCTGAACTCGATTTTCGGCAGCAGAGTGCCGCGCAGCACCGAGACCACATCCGGCTTGGCGAGCACAGCGGAGACCACATAGGCGAGCAGGGCCAGTGCCAACCACCGGAATATGTTGCGGATTAGCTTGTAGGATCCGAACATCTGCAAGGCAAAAATAATCATCGCGACACCGATGACGACCGAGTTTGAAGGCAGCGGAACGAACAGCACGACAGCCGCCGACATCGCGCCAAGGTCGGCGGCTGCCTCGATCGTGTTGCCGATCAGCACGCCCACCAGCACGGACCACAGCAGCCAACGCGGATAGAAATCGGAAATGACCTTGAAAAGACCACGGCCCGACACCTGGCCAAGTTTGGACGAGAGATAGACGACGATGTACATCATCGGGAGAGTGACAGGAGCCGTCCACAAAAGGCCGGGCCCGAACCGGGCTCCGGCACTCGCATAGGTGCCAATGGCCGAGCAATCGTCGTCAGCCGCCCCAGTGATCAGTCCGAGCCCGAGAGCGCGTGTGATGCCGCCGTCTTTTCGCTCTCCCTCGCTTCGGCCGGCATCGTCAGCTGCTCCACTCATGGGAGATGCGTGTCCAACGAGGCCACACGGGAAAAAATCATGTCGATTGTTCCGACCAAGTGCCGATGCCGAGATTGAGGTTCGAACCTCCGGTCAAGCTTTTTGTTCCTGTGGAAGCCAACCGCCAATGAAACGCAGCGCCCGCCTTGGCCGTTGATGCGGCTGGAGCCGCATCGCCTTGAAGATCGACATGGATATGCCTGGGGCCGACGGTCGAAAAGAGTGCGGTGAGGCTCTTCACCCGCACCTTCCCCTAGCCGGCCTGATCTATGGCGGGGCGGCGCTGCTCATGGCGACCCTCTGGATCCGGGAAAGCGGAAAGCGGCAGGCCCGACACGACCTGCGTGCCGTCTGACACCGAAGAATCGAAACAAAAAGCCAACCGCGGGGCGATCCACAGCCGCTGTCAGGCGGAACCTCGTCCCGGTAATTGCGTCTCTTCGCTGACCTGCTTCCGCAGTTCCTCACGCGCGCGTTCCACCTGGCCCTCGCGCGCGGATTGCGAGGCGCTGCGCCCCGACCGATCCAGCCTGTCCAACTCGTGCTCGACCGTTTGGCGAGAGCCCTCCGCCGGATCCTCTTCCGGATGGCTGTCCGCAGCCTGTTCCTGCCGCGTCTCTTCCCTGCCTCGGCGGTCGTTGCGCGTCGCGTCCTGGCTGCGATCGTCCTTGCCTGCGACGCTTCGATTTCCGCCGGCCGTTTTGTCTGTGTTGCTCATGGCTAGTTCCTTAAGCTTTCGCGGCGTGGAACCGTCCGATGCGCGTCCCGCGCCTTTGCCTGGAGAAACGGACATATCCGCCATTTGGTTGCGCTCCCGGCGCGCAAGCATCGGCCCGGCGCCAATCGCATGGCGGAGAAAAGCCGGCCATCGTTGCCAAGCATCCTTTTACAGCGATTCGCGTTATCGCCTTGGCATCCATGGGGATTTCACATGGCAAGATGCACGGGCCCGTCCATCCGCCTGCGGCAACGGCGGCAATGGCCCATTGCGTCCGCCTTTGCACGTCCAGCTCGAAGCACGTCCGGCAGCCGTCTTCCAGGCGTCCTGAAATGGCTCGGCCTCGCGTCTACAGTGGTCTCGGCACCGGTCCTGAGCGGGTGCAGCGGCTGGCAATCCGCACTCCACGCACATGGTGCGAATGCCCGTGCGATTCTCGATCTCATCTGGTCTTTTGGCGCGGTGGCGACCATCACCTGGCTGCTCGTCATGCTGGCCCTGGCAATGGCGCTCTTCCATCAGCGCCGGGCACAAGCAGGACCCCCGCCGCTGGTCATCGACAGCCATCAGGAGCACAGGTTTAGCCGCGCGGTCGGAAGCGCCGTCGCGGCGACCGTGCTGGTTCTCGCCGCGCTGACGATAACGAGCTTCTTCGCCGGCAAATCCATTGCCTCGCTGGGCGGAAAGGAGACGCTCACCATCCGCATCACAGGGCATCAATGGTGGTGGGAAATACGCTATCCCAACGATGATCGGTCGCGCATGATTGTCACGGCGAACGAGATCCATCTTCCCGTCGGCGAACGGGTAAAGGTGGAACTCGATTCGACCGATGTCATTCACAGCTTATGGGTGCCAAGCCTGGCCGGTAAAAGGGACCTCATTCCGGGCCGGCCGAGCGAGATCACCCTCATTGCCGACAGGCCTGGTATCTATCGCGGCCAGTGCGCCGAGTTCTGCGGCTACCAGCATGCTCACATGGCCGTCACCGTCATCGCGGAAAGCCGCGAAGCGTTCGAGGCATGGCGGTCCAGACAAGACGCCGCCGCCATCGCGCCTGCCAGCGAGGAGGAACGCCGCGGCCAGCGGGCTTTTCTTTCCACCGGTTGCGCGCTCTGCCACACGATAAGGGGGACGCCGGCCAAGGGAGCGGTCGGGCCCGACCTTACCCATCTCGCAAACCGGCGTGCATTGGCCGCCGACACGCTGGCCATGACACCCGGCGCGCTCGCCGCGTGGATCGCCGATCCGCAATCCACAAAACCCGGCGCGAAGATGCCGCGCATTGCTCTCAGCGCCGACGATCTTCGTGCGGTCGTCACCTATCTTGGAAGTCTTGAATGAGTGGCGTTGCCGGGAAGACGGCTAGGCGAAAACAGGAAGCGGCCCTGAAAGGCATCCGCGACACCGGGCTCGACGAGGCAAGACTGCACGACTATCTGGCGCATGCCTGGCGGACGCCGAACGGCCTCTATGGTTGGCTGGTCACGGTCGACCACAAGCTGATCGCCCGGCGCTATATGGTGACGGCCTTCCTGTTCCTCGCCCTTGCAGGCCTGTCGGCACTTGCCATGCGGTTCCAGCTTGCCACGCCGGAGGCACGCCATATCGGCCCCGATCTCTACAACCAGCTCTTCACCATGCATGGCACGACGATGATGTTCCTGTTCGCCGTACCGGTCATGGAAGCGTTCGCCATCTACCTGGTGCCGCTGATGATCGGCACCCGAAACGTCGCCTTCCCGCGGCTCAACGCCTTCAGCTACTGGGTCTATCTCTCCGGTGGGTTGATGATCTGGATCGCCTTCGCTTTCGACACCGGCGCGGATGCCGGCTGGTTTTCCTACGTGCCGCTCGCCGGACCTGAATATGGGATCGGCAAGCGCCCCGATTTCTGGGCGCAGATGGTGACCTACACCGAAGTGTCCGCACTCGCGGTCGCCGTCGAGATCATCGCGACTGTGTTCAAGCAGCGCGCCCCTGGCATGTCGCTCGATCGCATCCCGCTCTATGTCTGGTCAGTCCTCGTCATGGCTTTCATCATATTGTTCGCCATGCCCGCGGTGATGGTGTCGAGCACCATGCTGATCCTCGACCGGCTGGTCGGCACCAGGTTCTTCGACCCGGCGGCGGGGGGCGACGCACTGCTCTGGCAGCACCTGTTCTGGTTCTTCGGCCACCCGGAGGTCTATATCATCTTCATTCCCGCGACCGGCTTCGTCTCGGCTATCCTGCCGAGCTTCGTGCGCCGTCCGGTCTTCGGCTATCTCGGGATCGTGCTGTCGCTGATCGCGATCGGCTTTCTTTCCTTCGGCCTGTGGGTGCACCATATGTTCGCCACGGGCCTGCCGCAGCTCGGCGAAAGCTTCTTCACCGCCTCCTCGATGATGATCGCCATTCCGAGCGGCATCCAGATCTTCTGCTGGATCGCGACGATCTGGGGCGGCCGGCCGATTTTTGCCACGCCGCTGCTTTTCGTGCTCGGCTTCATTTTCACCTTCGTGATTGGCGGGCTGACCGGAGTCATGGTCGCCTCGGTGCCGCTCGACCTGCAGGTGCACGACACCTATTTCGTCGTCGCGCATTTCCACTATGTGCTGGTCGGCGGCGCCGTCTTCCCCCTGCTCGGCGCCGTCTACTACTGGTTTCCCAAGATCACTGGCCGCATGCTGTCCGAAAGGCTCGGCCGCTGGAATTTCTTGCTTGTCTTCATCGGCTTCAATCTCACCTTCTTCCCGATGCACATCCTTGGCTTGCAAGGCATGCCGCGGCGCGTCTACACCTATCCGCCGGCGAGCGGCTGGGGCGGCACGAACCTGTTCATCAGCATCTCGTCGCTGGTGGTGTTCGCCGGCTTCGCGCTTCTCGTCCTGAACATGCTGCTCAGCCTTCGCAACGGTCGCCTCGCGGGAGACAATCCCTGGGGGGCGAGCACACTGGAATGGGCAACGACGTCGCCGCCACCTTCCTACGATTTTTCGCGCCTGCCAGTGGTGACCCATCGCGAGCCGCTCTGGGCCGAACCCGACATACTCCCGGTGGTCGAGGGCCTGCGCGTCGATGCGCGCGAAGTGCTTGCCGGCACGGTCGCCGATGCGGTGCCGCAACTGCGCGTGCCATCGGCCGACAACTCGATCTGGCCGCTGCTCTCGGCCGTCGCCGTGGGTGGCGCGTTTCTGGGCTCGATTTACACGCCATGGGCGGTGGTCTGGGGCGCGATACCGGTCTCGATCGGCTTTATCTGCTGGTTCTGGCCGAAAGGCGAGCCGGAGGACGAAGAATGAGACACCGGCCAACCGTCGACGTCAGCCACCTGCCCACCTATGATTTTGGATCGGCAAGCCCGATCTGGTGGGGAACGGTGGCCTTCATCACCCTTGAAGCAACCGGTTTTGCCCTGGCGATCGGCACCTATTTCTACCTGGCTGTGCAGGCGCGGCATTGGCCGATCGGAGCGCCAGCACCCGACCTCCTGCCGGGCACGGCAATATTGATCATTCTGCTTGCCAGCGCCGTCCCCAACCGTCTGATCGATCTTTGGGCGCGGCGGCAGGACCTTGTGAAGGTGCGCATCGGCATCGTCGTCATGTCGATCGCCGGAATTCTTCCCCTGATCGTGCGCATCTGGGAATTTCCCGCGCTCCGGATCTCCTGGGACCAGAACGCCTACGGGTCGATCGTCTGGTTCCTGCTCGGCCTGCACACGACACACCTCCTCACCGATGTCGGGGACACGATCGTGCTCGCCGTTCTCATGTTCACCAAGAAAGGCAACACCGGACGCCACTTCAGCGACGTGTCGGACAATGCCTTCTACTGGGACTTCGTGGTCGTCTCATGGGTCGTGCTCTATCTCGTAATCTACTGGGTTCCGAGGATGTAACATGCAGGCGATCCGCACGGGCGTTTCCTGGGCAGGCATGGCCACCGGACCAACGGCGTGGGCGATATCGCTGCAGCTCGACTATTCAATCGCATATTGGCAATGCGACGCCGGGTTTCAGCCCACTGTTCTGTTCTCGCTGACAGGCGCCGCCGTCGCGGCGCTGGGCGTCCTGTTGTCATGGCGCGCCGTTCATGATCCAGGGCACGGCACGAGCCCGCCCCTGAAGGCGCGCACGCGCGCGTTTCTGGCCAGGACTTCGGTAGGCATCGGGGCCCTGTTCACGCTCGTCATGCTGGCGCAAATGGCGGCCGGATTGATCTTCAGCGGATGCGAACTGTGACTGTGCAGCGGAGCCGACGAGCGGTCATCCGCCCTGGGCAGCGTTTGCGTTGGCCTGCTGCAAGCGTTCCGTTCCTCGCCGTTCTCCTACGAATCGCGGCCGTCATGGCGTCGCTGGCGCCTGGCACGCCGCTGCGGGCGAACGAGATCCAGAAAGGCGAATATCTTGCCCGAGCCGCCGATTGCGTCGGCTGCCACACGTCCAATCCGAGCCGGCCTTTCGCCGGAGGCTATCGGGTGCCGACGCCGTTCGGCGATGTCTATTCCACCAACATCACACCGGACCCCGACACAGGCATCGGGCGCTATTCCGCCGACGAATTCGTGCGAGCCGTGCAGAAAGGCGTCAGACGCGACGGGGCCGATCTCTATCCCGCCATGCCATATGACAGCTTCGTCGGGATGAACCGCGAGGATGTGCTCGCGATCCGAGCCTACCTGCTCACGACCGCGCCGATTTCTCAGCCGTCGCCGCCAAACACACTGCCCTTTCCATTTAACCAGCGCTGGACGCTCTGGTTGTGGAAACTTGCCAACCTCCACGCCGGCGGCTTCGGACCAGATCCAAGCCGAACCGGCGCATGGAACAGGGGCGCCTACTTGGTGGAGGTGCTTGGCCACTGCGGCGCCTGCCACACTCCAAGGGATACGACGTTCGGCATGGATGAAGATCGCAAGCTTGCCGGCGGCAGCGCCGGTATCTGGCAGGCGTTCAACATCAGCGGCGACAAGATCGCGGGCATAGGCGGCTGGAGCGATGAGGAGCTGTTTCGGTTTCTCAAGACCGGCGCCATGCCTGGAAAGGCATATGCGGGCGGTCCGATGGCGGAAACGGTCATGAACAGCCTGCAATATCTTTCGGACGACGACATTCATGCCATCGTCGCCTATCTCAGGACCGTGCCCGCCCAATCGGGAGACGAGAAGCGGCCGCGCTTCGCGTGGACCAATCCGCCCGCAGCCGCCCGCGATGCCGGGACGAAGACCAGCGTGGAGGGCAGCGGGGTCGCGGTGGGCGACGATCTCTACCGGTCGCTCTGCTCGGGATGTCATGGCCTGAATGGAGGCGGATCGGCGGATGGCACCTATCCATCACTGACCAACAACAGCACTCTCGGCGTAACCTCGCCTGAGAATGTCGTCATGACCATCCTTGAAGGCGTCAAGGCAGGCGGCGTCGCGGGCCGCAAATCGATGGCGGCCTTTGACGGCTGGCTGGACGACGGCCAGGTGGCGGCCCTTGCAAACTATGTGACAGCGCGCTTCGGAAACCCGCAAGTCAGCGTCACGGCAGCCGATGTGCGCCAGATGCGGGCAGGCTCGACGACAGAGCAGACGGTGCTGGTTCTGGCGGCCCAGGCGCTGGTGGCGGGCGGCATCGTATTTGCGCTTGGTCTGGCGCTTCTGCTCGCCAGACGCCTTCGCCTGAGAATGCACCAGAGGCATCTCATATTCGTGTCGAGGGGCAGGCCATGAGACGGTGTGCCGAAGCGTGGCGTACCTGTTCCGCCTTTCCGTGCAACGATGAACTGCCTCAGCTTGATATCTCGACCGAGCCCTTCTGAGAGGAACTCCCGGCAGCGCCGCGAGGGGCGCGAAAGACGTCCGCCAGCCAATCGATGAACACCCTGATCCGCGAAGACAGATGGCGGCTCTGGGGATAGAGCACGGATACGGGTATCGGCGGTGGTGGGAAGGTTTCCAGTATCGGAACCAATTCCCCGGTGGCGATCTGATGCTCTACGCGATAGCGCGGGACCTGTATCAACCCGAGCCCGGCGACGCCGGAGGCCGTGTAGATTTCGGCGCCCCGGACGACGATATCGTAGGGCAGTGGAATTTCCCTTGCCGCGCCGTCCATCTCGAATTCCAGCGGGTACGGCTGCCCTGTCGCGGAGGCGGTATAGGCAACCATGTGATGGCCGCCGAGATCATCCGGTGTCGAAGGGACGCCGTAACGTTCAAGATAGGCTGGGCTCGCCAGGGTGAGTTGCTCGAATGCGGTTATTCGGCGACCGATCAGAGACGAGTCGGACAGCTCGCCGGCTCGCACGACGCAATCGACGCCTTCAGTGATGAGGTCGACCATCCGGTCGCCTTCGCTGAGGCTGAGCGAGATGCCGGGATAGCGCGTGATGAACTCGGGCAAGGCGGGCATGACGAAAAACCGCGCGATGGTCCCCTGCATATCCACACGAAGCGGACCCTTGGGTTCAGCATTCCTGAAGACGCTCTCCACCTCATCCAGGTCCGCAAGGAGCCGGATGCAGCGTTCATGGTAGAGTGCGCCATCGAGCGTCGGCCTCACATTTCGGGTTGTCCGTTCGAGGAGCCGAACGCCGAGATCCGCTTCCAGGCGCTGGATCGCATGGGTGGCAGTGGGCCGCGGAACCTGCAGGTCCCGCGAGGCCTGGGCAAAGCTCCCACGCTCGACGATCCTGACGAAGAGCCGCATGACGTCGATACGATCCATGACCATCTCGTAGTCGATTGTTATGGCTTTTGAAATGGTGATGTTGAAATCGGCTTTCTAGTGCTGGTTTTAAAAACGGCTATCTTCACACCATTCAAGTCCTCAGATCGACAGGAGTGAAGATCATGCCTTTCGTCAATTTCAAGGTCCCCGAGGCGGCGCTGAACCGGGCCCAGAAAGAAGAGATCGTCCATCGGGCCACCGCGATGCTCGTGGAATATTTCTCCGAGGCCGCTCGGCCGCATACCATGGTCCTGATCGAGGAGGTCAAGGACGGCGGTTACGCCCGCGCCGACGAGGTCTTCGTGATCCCGCAGGAATATCGAGCGAAGGATTGATGTCGGCAACAACACGGCAAAGGAACAACGACAATGACCACCTCAACGAACAAAGTTGCGATCATCACGGGAGCGTCTCGTGGCATTGGAGCGGCCATCGCCCGCCGACTGGCGAGCGACGGCCTCACGGTCGTCATCAACTATGCAGGCAGCACCAAAGCGGCCGCCAAGCTGGTGGACGAGATCGAAAAGGCCGGCGGTCGGGCCACCTCCTTCCAGGCCGATGTCAGCGACCCCCAAGCTGTGAGACGGATGTTCGATTCCGCCGAAGCGGCCCATGGCGGCGTCGACGTGCTGGTGAACAATGCCGGCATCATGAAGCTCGCACCGGTCGCTCAATTTGATGATGCGACTTTCGATCAGACCATCGCGATCAATCTCAAGGGCACGTTCAACGGCCTTCGCGAGGCGGCGAGGCGCCTGCGCGACGGCGGCCGCATCGTGAACTTCTCGACCAGCGTCGTCGGACTCTACCAGCCGACCTATGGCGTTTATGCGGCCACCAAGGCCGCGGTCGAAGCGCTCACCCACATTCTGGCGAAGGAGTTGGGATCCCGCGCCATCACGGTCAACGCGGTTGCGCCGGGGCCGGTGGCCACCGAGCTTTTTCTCGAAGGCAAGGATCAGGCTACGCTCGATCGTATCAAACAGATGAACCCGCTCGGCCGTCTGGGCGAGGTCGACGACATCGCGCGCGTCGTCTCCCTGCTGGTTGGACCGGACAGCGGCTGGATCAACGGCCAGATCGTCCGAGCGAATGGCGGGGTCATCTGAGGAACAGGATCATGAAGCAAGTCCGGCTCGGATAGGGGAAGGCTTTCCGTGAACGGGCTGCCTCGGACGGAGGTCGACAAGAGCGGCCTGATGGTCGCATGCCAAGGAACCCGATCGCGCCGTCCTCGTTGGGCAGGGATGCAGACCCACGCGCGCTTCATCATGCCGTCAACCGCGGCCACAAATGCTCGACATCGCCTTTCTGGAGGAAGGCGCGAAGCATGACACAGCGGCTTTGCTGCTGCACGGCTGGCCTGACGACGCTACCACCTGAGTTTCTGTCGCCGAGAGATTGTCCAGGACCGGAATTCGCACCATCGCACCATGGCTGAGAGTTTCGGTCCGACCCGCTTCCTGTCGGATTCCTCGACAAGTCTCTGGATACGGAGGACGAGATGATTGCGAACTGGACTCTGCCTGAACGCTTCATCTACCGCGGTCATGCGATCGCCTGGGGCACGCTCGGCGAGGGACAGGCTGCGATCCTCCTGCACGGCTCGCCATTTTCCTCGCTGGTGTGGCGGCGAATTGCACCGTGGCTCGCGCGGCACCGTCGGGTTTTCTTTTATGATTTGCTGGGTTTCGGGCAGTCCGACAAGCCGGACGCCGACGTCCTGCATGGTCTTCAGAATGGACTTTTCGCGGCGCTGGTAAAGCACTGGGGTATAGAGCGCCCGGACGTCGTCGCGCATGACTTTGGCGGGTCTGCCGCGCTGCGCGCCCATCTCATGGACGGCATCGACTACAGCAGGCTGATGCTGATCGATCCTGTCGCAATCAGCCCGCAGGGATCCGCGCTGGTGCAGGCGGCCAAGGTGCACCAAGACGTTTTTGCCGGTCTACCAGCCTATATCCATGAAGCCGTCCTGCGCGCGTATATCGGTGCCGCAGCGAAGCACAAATTGCGCGAAGAGGAGATGCGGCTTTATCTCCAGCCTTGGCTTAGCGAGGAGGGCAAGAAGGCGTTCTGGCGCCAGGTGGCGCAGATGGACGACAAGTACAGCGAAGAGGTCGAGGACCGCTACGGTGAAATCCGCTGCCCCGTGAGCATTCTTTGGGGCGCCGAGGATGAATTTATCCCGTTGAAGGATGGTGAAGAACTCGCGCGGCGCATCCCAAACGCTCCATTCATTGTCGTACCGGATGCGAAGCATCTTGTTCAGGAGGACGCGCCAGAGGCTATCACCGCAGCCGTTCTCGACTTCTGGCACCGGGACGGCGCGCGTCACGATGCAGCGCGGACGCCGCCGTTTTCCGAGCCTCGAAGAACGGCCCGGGCAGGCCCGCAGGCCGGAGCGAATAGATGAGCTGAAGCGTATCGGCGATGTCTGTGACTTGACGGTCGATGATCGATCGCACCGCCGTCGCCACGCAGGGCCTGCGAAGAGTGCGCTCGCTGTCAGCATTCGCATCCAGGAAGGGGCCGTCTGCACTGGCCCGCTTTGGTAATTTAGAATGTGTCGACCAAGGGACGAACGAAGCGCTCGAAATCCTTGTCGAGCGGCCAGAGCGGGCGCGGCGCGTGGATATAGGGGCGCCGCTCTGCCCGCGGCGTTGCCAGCGCGCCTGCATCGCAGACGATGACCTTGCCCGATATCGGCTCGAATGCCGCCCGGAAATGCTGCATCGATTTCAGGACCAACACGCGGCGAGCCGTCGGTTCTATCCCGAAAGCGCGCAATTGCTGAAGGTCGACCATCTGCTGCGCTTCTGAAACGACCAGGACTTCGATCCCGTCGACGTCGATTACGGCGGTGGGGCCGAAACTATGGGTGAGCCCGCCCTGAATCGGTCCGTCGCCGACATAGGCGCCGTCCGAAAGCCTAGTCAGCACACCCGTCACCGTCAGCGGGCCGCCGCCGAAGTTGGCGTCGCCCTTGCCGCCAATCGTCACCGTCACGGTTTCGCCTTGCCGGTGACGGTGCAATTCATTTGCCGCTTGAGGATCGATCATCGGCGCGAGTACCGCACCCTTTACTCCCGCATCAAGCAGGCCCTTCAACAGCGCGGTCGAGTCGCCGTAGGAACCGGCGCCGGGATTGTCGGCGTAATCGGCGATAACAAGCGGTTTGTCGCCGCGCCAGGCATGCGCCTCGGCAGCAGCCTCGTCGACCTCGATGAAAACATTGCGCTTCTTGGTCCGGCCCTGCCAGATCCTGTCCGCAAGTTCCTCTGTCACACGCATGGCGGCTGGCTTGGCGCCGGGATCACGGCTGTCATAGGTTGCGAGCACGGTGGGACCGACGCAGGACACGTCGGCGCCCGTGAAGGCTGCATTGACGGAAACCGCGAGCAAGCCCTCGGCCTCGGCCTCGCGGGCGCGGTCATAAAGGGCCAGCGTCTCGGGAATGTCGGTGCGGCCGGAATTCGCTTCGTCCAGCATCGGCACATGCGCCCTGACAGTCCGGGGCGCGATTTCACCTTTCATTGCGCGATCCAGGATACGGGCGGCATGCGCGCCGATTTCGCGCATGTCCACATGCGGATAGGTCTTGTAGGAGACAAGGATCTGCGCGTCCCGAACCATGTCTTCGGACACCATCGCATGAAGGTCGAGCGTTACCGCAACAGGAATGTCCGCTCCAAGTTCGGCCCGCAGAAGGCCCAGCAGATACCCTTCACCGTCATGGCAAAACTCCGGCACCATCGAGCCATGAAGTCCAAGAAGCACTCCATCGAGGCGGCCCTTGTTCGAACGCGCTGCCTCCAGGATAATACCGGCGATGTGGTCATAGGCGGCTTTCGTCACCCGCCCCCCGGGCACGGCATGTGCCGAAATCGCGTGGATCACGTTCCAGCCCGCCGGTTCCGCCACATCCATGAACCCAGCAAGTTCGGTGTTGGCGTTGCGGCGGGCGCGGATCGCTTCGTCGCCAAGGAGAAGCGTGTCCACCTGAAACTGCGGCAAGTCGGTGCGGAAGCGCGAGAACGTATTGCTCTCGTGCATGAATTCGCAGGTAAGGACGGTGAAGGTCATCGGCAATTCCTATTGCGCGAGGCGGACGCGATGACCGCGGCCGATCTCGACAAGCTCGCTTGGCTCGTGTTCTTCGTCGGGATCCGGACGGCGCGAAATGTCGGGCGAAAAGCGGGCGGCGTCTGGAACGAAGGCGGCATCCGGCAAGGTGCGTGCCCCGGTCAGGATCGCGTCGGGATCGGGAACCGAACCGATCAGGCGACGCGTGTAGGGATGCGTCGGGCGACTAAAAATCGAATGCCAGTCACCCTCTTCCACCACGCGGCCGAAATACATGACGGCAACCCTGTCGCTGACATGCTCGACCACGCTCAGATCGTGGGAGATCATGATGTAGCTCAAGCCCAGCGTTTCCTGCAGGTCCATCAGCAGGTTGATGATCTGCGCCTGGATGGACACGTCCAATGCCGACACCGGCTCGTCCAGCACCAGGATCTTCGGATCAAGCATCAACGCCCGCGCGATGCCGATCCGCTGGCGCTGCCCACCGGAGAATTCATGCGGATAACGGTCGGCGTGATCGGGCGTCAGGCCGACGCGGGTCAGCATCTCGGCGACGCGGTGGCTGGCCTCGCTTCCCTTGACAATTCCATGCAGGGAAAGCTGCGAGGACAGCATGCGGCCGATGGTCTGGCGCGGATTCAGCGACGCATACGGGTCCTGAAACACCATCTGAGCGATGCGCGCGCGCTCCTTGCGGGCGGGAGCGCCAGGGCCTGTCAACGGCTTGCCCTGGAACAGGATTCTTCCCGAAGTCGGCTCCTGCAGACCCATCACGGTCAGCGCGGTGGTGGATTTTCCGCAGCCGGATTCACCGACGATGGACAGGCACTCTCCGTCGTTCAGGGTCAGATTCACGCCCTGAACGGCACGAAGCGTCCGCTTTGGCCCCAACAGCGAGCGACGCGGCAGCGGGAAATGGACGTTGAGGTCGCGGATTTCCAGAAGAGGCTGGTTCATGCGGTCGCCTCCAGACCAAGGCCGCGCGGCGTGGTCAGCGTCGGTGCGTCGCGTCCACGCTCCTCGCTGCCCACGACCTGGTCCAGTTCGGTCAGGCGGGCGCGTCCAACCAGCGTTCGCGACCCCAGGCGAGGGCGTGCCGCGAGCAGGCCTCGGGTATAGGGATGCAGCGGATTTTCGAACAGAGCCTTGGTGTCCTGCTCCTCGACGAGCCGCCCCCGGTCCATGACCCCGACGCGCCGGCACATATTGGCGATCACGCCCAAATCGTGACTGACCAGCAGCACGGCCGTTCCTTCAGCCGTGCAAAGCTCGGCAAGCAATTCCAGGACGCCTGCCTGGACCGTCACATCAAGTGCGGTGGTCGGCTCGTCCGCAATCAGCAGGTCGGGACGGCAGGCCAGTGCAATGGCGACCATGACGCGCTGGCGCATCCCTCCCGACAGTTGATGGGGGTAGGACAGGGCGCGTTCCTCGGGCGCCGGCACACGAACACTTTCCAGTGCCTCGACGGCTTTCCTGCGCGCATCCGACCACCCGAAGCCCCTGTGAACGACGAACATTTCCGCGATCTGACGGCCAATCGCCATCAGCGGATTGAGCGCCGTCATGGGCTCTTGAAACACCATCGCCATACGGTCGCCGCGCAGACGGCGCCTGGCGCGGCTGCCAAGCTTCAACACGTCCTGGCTCCGGAAGAAGATCGAGCCGCCGGTCACCTCCAGCGGGCGTTTAAGCAACCCCATCACCGAAAGGCCGGTGATGCTTTTGCCCGAACCGGATTCGCCGACAAGTCCGTAAGTTTCCCCAGGCAGGATATCGAAAGACACGCCGTGAAGGATTTCGTTCCGCTTGCCGACGCCGATGCGCAAGTCGCGGATGGACAGAACAGGGTCGGGAAGAATGCCGCTCATGCCTGCCTTATCCTCATATGCGGATCCAGCATGTCGCGCAGCCCGTCACCGAGCAGATTGAAGCCAAGGACCGTGGCGAAGATTGCGAGGCCGGGGAACAGCGAGGCCCAGGGGGCGGTGCGGATCAGTTCGCGCGCGTCGGTCAGCATGTTCCCCCAGCTCGGCTGTGGTGGCCGGATGCCGACGCCGAGGAAAGACAGTGCAGCTTCCGCCAGAACCGCGCCGCCGATGCCAAGTGTCGCGATGACCAGCACCGGACCGACGATATTCGGCAGTATCTGCGTGCGCATGATGTTGGCGTCGCTGAAGCCGGCCGCCCTGGCGGCCTGCACGAAGCCCTGATTCTTGAGCGACAAGGTGGAGCTGCGGGCGATGCGGCAGGTCCAGGACCAGTTGGTCAGGCCCAATGCGATCAGGAGACTTGGCAAGCCGGGTCCCAACACCGCCATGATGGCGAGCGCGAAGACCAGGGATGGGATCGCCAGCATGACGTTGGTCAGCCCGTTCACCAGGTCGTCCCACCAGCCTCCGAAATAACCGGCCGAAACCCCAAGCGCCATACCGATGCACGAGTTGATCAACTGCGAAACGAGGCCGACGGTCAGCGACACCCTGGCGCCGTAGAGGATACGGGAAAAGACGTCGCGACCCTGCCCGTCCGTGCCCAAAAGATGGTCCCAGCTCGGCGGCATTTCAGAATTCATCAGGTCGGCGTCGAATATCGGGTTGTACGGGGCAATCCAGCCGGCGCTGACGGCTGCGGCGACCACGAGCAACGCCAGCGCCAGGCCAAGGGCGAAATTGAAACGCAACCGCATGGATCAGGCCACCTTGATGCGCGGGTCGATCATGGCATAGGCGATATCGACCAGCATGTTGATGACAAGGAACCACAACACGATCACGATGACCGTACCCTGAACCACGGGAATGTCGCGTGCCGACACGCTGTCGACCAGAAGCGACCCGATCCCTGGCCAGGAAAACAGTTTCTCGATCACGATCGCCTGCCCCATGAGCGAACCGATCTGAAGGCCAAGCGTGGTCAGGATCAACACCAGCACGTTGCGGGTGACGTGACTGCGCACCAGACGCGGTTCGGTCAACCCTTTGGCTCGCGCCGTTCGCACGAAATCCGCGTTCATCACGTCCAGAACGCCAGCGCGGGTGGTTCGCGCCAGGAGCGCCATCGGCGATACGCCGAGCGCGATGGCAGGCAATATGATGTAGCGGATGCCGCCGGGCTGGTAGCCGAAGCTCGGCAGCAGACCGAGCTGCAGCGCAAAGACGTACATTAGCAGCAAACCTAGCCAGAATTCGGGAACCGACAGGCCGGAAACCGCCAGCATCATCGTGCCGGTGTCCAACACGCTGCCGGGCTTCAGCGCGGCCAGAAATCCCAGAGGAATACCGACTGCCGCGGCAAAGCCCATCGCCGCCAGCGCCAGTTTGATCGAAGGCCAGAGCCGCGGCTCGATCACGTTCCACACCGGTTCGCGGGTGCGGTAGGAAATTCCAAGGTCGAAATGCGCCAGCCCCCACAGATAGTCCCACAGGCGGA
Source organism: Mesorhizobium sp. B1-1-6 (assembly GCF_006443035.1). Lineage (NCBI taxonomy): Bacteria > Pseudomonadati > Pseudomonadota > Alphaproteobacteria > Hyphomicrobiales > Phyllobacteriaceae > Mesorhizobium > Mesorhizobium sp. B1-1-6. The sequence continues at coordinate 220,990 of NZ_VFWR01000012.1, forward strand.
CCGGCAGAGGCTTGTCCAGCCCGAACTGCTCGTTCAGATGCGCCATCACATCGGCATTCGTGGCGTTGCGCCCCTCCGACATCAGGCTCGATATGAAGCTGCCGGGGACGACGCTGAATATCACGAAAATGATCAGCACGACCGCCAGCAGGGTCGGGATCATCTGCAGCGTGCGACGAAAGATGAAGCGCGACATCCGCGAATCCTGCCTTTCAACAACTGGGCGCCATGCGGCGGGCGAGGAGTGGGCGCCATGCGGTGGGCGGGGCCGTACAAACCGGTCCCGCCCGCCAGCCATGCCATCGCGCTACTTGCGTGATGAGGGTGCGCTGTCGTCGATCCAGATGTCCTCGTAATCCTGGATAGCCAGTTCCGCGCCGTTCGGCTTCAGCCCGTGGACCCATGGCTGGTAGGCCATGACGGCCTTGTTGTAATTGAAGAACCAGACCGGAGCCTCGTCCTGCAGCAGGTTGTTGGCTTGCCTCAGAAGATCGTTCTGTTTGGCCGGATCGGTTTCGTTGCCTGCCTGCTCGATCAGCTTGTCGAAGTCGGCATTGTTGAACTTGACGTAGTTGCAGGCGGTTTGCGATGTCTTCGAATAGAAGCAGTTCAGATATTTCAGCGGATCCGGGCCCGACGAGTTCGACCAGATAAAGGCATCAAAATTGTCGGACAGGATCTTGTCGGACAGGACCGAGCTTTCCACCGGGTCGGTCGTCACGGTGACGCCCACCTTGGCCAGCATCGGGATGATCGCCTCGACGATCGGCAGGCCCCAGCTTTCGTTCGAGGTCGCGGTGACCGAGAACTTCAGACCGGTCTCGAACCCTGCCTCCTTCAGCAGTTCCTTGGCCTTTTCCGGATCATAGGCATAGGGCTTGGCGTCCTTGTCGAAGGCCGGCGATGAAATCGGCAGCCAGGAGACCGCGGGATAAGCCTTGTTCTTCAAGAGCTTCTCGACAATCAGGTCCTTGTTGATCGCATAATTGATCGCCTGCCGGACGCGCTTGTCCTTGAATGCCTCGACCTTCGGATTGAAGCCGATATTGCGGGTGTAGACTTCGGCCACCTCAAGGATGTGATCCTTCAGCGCCGGATCCTGGCTGTAGGCCTCATACTGCACAGGGCCGAGAACGTTGGTATCGATCTCCGCGTTGCGGAAGGCGACGTCGCGAGCCGAAGCTTCGCCCATCAGCATGATGTCGAGCTTGTCGAGATGCGGCTTGCCCTTCTCATAATAGCCGTCGAACTTCTCCAGTTCGACCTTCGAGCCCGCAACGTAATTGGCGAGCTTGAACGGGCCAAGGCCGTTCGGCTTGGAGGCCAGCTGATCCTCCGGATAGTCCTTGGAGTAGATCGGCGCATAGTTGGACATCAGGTTCCAGCCCGGATCGGCCAGGTTGATGAAGGTGATTTCGATGGTCCTGTCGTCGATCTTCCTCAACCCGGAAATATGATCGGCCTTGCCTGCCTGAAATTCGGCGACGCCGGCGATCTGCAACATCTGCTCGGCGCCCGGCAGGGCCTTCTTGGGATCGGCAAGACGGTTGTAGGACCAGATCACGTCATCGGCGTCGAGCTTGTCGCCATTGTGAAAGGTCGCTTCCCGGAGCTTGTAGGTATAGGTCTTGCCATCCGCCGACTTCTCTACCGTTTCGGCGAGGTCGAGCTCAGGCTTGCCGCTTTCCGGGTTCCATTTGTAGAGGGAGCGGTTGATCGCTTTGGCCACGATCTCGTCTTGCGTATGCGGTGTCGCCGTGATGTCCAGCGATGTGATGGAGTTGCCATAGGGCGCGGTGAACACCAATTTCCCCCCATCCTTCGGTGTGGCGTCCTGCGCCAGCGCGGCGGTCGCCGTTCCAAGCGCAAGCGCCGCGATCAAGCCAAGTCTGTTCAACATCCCTCAATTCCTCCCTGTGGTTCGTTGTTGATTTCCTGTCAGAGACGGGCCCAACCGGCATCCCGCCTCAACTTCCTTCATAGACGATGCGCCCATCCAGAATTGTCATCTCACAGCGCGTTTCACGCAGGATTGTCTCCGGTGTGGCCGTCAGGAGGTCGTTGGAGAACACGGCGATGTCCGCGAGCATTCCAGGCTCCAACCGGCCCTTCACCATTTCCGCGCCCTGGGAGTAGGCACCGTGTTCGGTATAGGCGCGCAACGCCTGTTCGGACGTCAGTTTTTCGGAAGCGTCCATTACCGTGCCCTTGTGCGTCTTGCGCGTCAGCATGGCGTAGAGGTCCGGGAAGGGATTGGGCGAACAGACCGGCGAGTCGCTGCCGGTGGACGGCTTCATGCCGAGGCGATCCCAGGTTCCGATCGGATAGGAGCGCAACCCGCGCTCCGGCCCGAGAACAGAGACGTAGGCGTCGCCGAAATCATAGATGAAGGCCTGCTGCGGCGCAGGCAGGATGCCTGCCTTCAACATCCGCTGATTGATGGCATCATCGGCATAGCCGCAATGCTCGATCCGGTGCCGGTGCTTGTGATCCGGCCTGGCGGCGCGCACACGTTCATAAGCGCGCACGAGCTGGTCGATGGCGGCATCGCCAATGCCATGGCAGACCATGGTGTAGCCCATTGCGGTGTAGCGGTCGACCAGTTCGAACAATTGAGCGTCTGGCAGCATCCGGACACCGAAATTGTCAGGCTGGTCAATATATGGCTGGCGCATCCAGGCCGTGCGTCCGCCGGCCGAGCCGTCCGTGAATATCTTCACGCCGCCTATGCGGAACATGTCGCTGCCGACCCCGGTAACGAGACCCGCGGCATGGCAAGGCTCGACGATGGACGAACCGGGGTCGCCCAGAAGTGTTGCCCAGACCCGTACCGGGAGCCGGCCGCTGCGCTCGGCCTCATGATAAGCCTCGATCTCGGTCATACCGTCGATCTGGCCAGTGGCCGCGTCCATGCAGGACGTCATGCCGAACCGCAGGAGGTCACGGCCCCCCGCTTCGATAGCATCGAGTATCTCGGCGAAAGAGGGTGTCGGCTGGACGTCGTAGACGAAGTTCTGGGCGTTCTCAGCCAGCATTCCGGTCAGTTGCCCGGCCTCGCGCCCAATGACGCCACCATCCGGATCGGGCGTGTCGATATCGATTCCCGCCAGCGCCAGCGCCAGCGAATTCACGACAGTGACATGGCCGCAGGCGCGCGTGACCGAAACGGGATGATCGGGCAGGGCGGCGTCCAGTTCCTTCACGGTCGGCATCAGTGCGTCGGGATATCGGGTCTGGTCAAAACCCCGCGCGGTCACCCATGCGCCCTTGGGCGTTTCGGCGGCCCGCGCCTGCAACGCAGCCATCAGCGCGCCGCGGGTCGGCGCGGCATCGGGCGTCGCATCGACCTTGCCGCGCAGGAGCCCCGTCGAGATCAGATGCAGGTGCGCATCGTTCAGACCGGGCATTCCGAAGCGCCCGGCCAGATCCACGGCCCTCGTGCCCTTTCCGATCAGGGCCTTGATTTCGGCGTTGGAGCCACTGGCCACGACCTGGTTGCCCAAGACCGCAATCGCCTCCGCGATCGGATTTCCGTAACCGGTCCAAATCTTGCCGCCATGCAAAACGAGATCGGCTTGGTTCTGCGAATTCATGCTGCCTTTTCTTCTCCCCGGCGTTCACGGACGTCGCCGACATAGATTTGACTTTGAGTGGCATTCCGTTTCGCGCGCGGTCAGATTCTTCTCCCGCGCTCGACGTCACGTTCCCCCTGCCACCGGCTCCAGTTGCCAGCTTTTTCGTTTTGCAGACGTTGGGGCGTCGGCGATCACAAGGCCAATTCGGTTTTCGCAATCAAGCATGCAAAATTTGCATAACATAGCAATTATAATGAAATATGTTCCCCATTGCGGTTCGATCAATGCTCGAACGCAGTGGAGGAGAGGCCGCGTGGAAATCAAATGGCTCGAAGATTTCGTGACACTTGCAGAAACATCGAGCTTTTCGCGGGCAGCCGAAATCCGCAATGTCACCCAGTCGGCCTTCAGTCGGCGCATCAAGCAGCTTGAGACGTGGCTCGGAGCACCGCTCATCAGTCGTGCCACCATGCCGGCCGAACTGACATCGGCCGGACGCAATTTTCTTCCGATGGCGCAAGACGCCATCAGGATGTTCTATTCGGTGCGCGAGTCTCTGCGCCCGCCTGCGGAACAGGGGCTTGTACGCTTTGCGGCCCTTCACACATTGACCATCACGTTCTTTCCGGTTTGGCTGCGGGAGGTGCAGCGGAACACTCGCACCTTCGGCACATCCTTCATGGCTGACAGGGGTGGCATCGAGGCGAACCTGGCTGCACTGACCGATGGCGAAACCGACTTCTTCCTGACCTATGCGCACCGTGAAGTGCCGTTTCACCTGGATCGCGACAAGTTTTCTCATCTGGCTATCGGATCGGATCGGCTCATCCCGGTCGCGGCGCCGGAACTGCGCTTCGACAAGTCGACCGTGCCCGCGGCGGGCATTCTGGACAGTCCGGAAACGGCAAAGCGAGCTTTGCCCTATCTGGGCTATGGTTACAGCTCTTTCTTTGGTGTCGCCCTCGGAAAACTGTTCTCGAAGCACTCGCCGTTCCGGCGTCAGACAGTGCATGAAAGCACAATAAGCGCCGGACTCAAGGAACTTGCGCTGACCGGCGCGGGCATCTGCTGGCTGCCAGAAAGCCTCGTCGAGAACGACATCTCCAATGGAGCCCTTGTCATCTGTTCGAATGACAGCACATGGACGCTCGATCTCGAGATACGATTGTATCGCAGCTCGGAGAAGACGCGAAGCACCATGGTAGAGGCTCTTTGGCAATCATCCAAGGCGCTGGCGCAAACGTTGAAGCCCGCCGCGCCAGCCGCGGGCACGGCGACCTTCAGCTCTTCATGAAGCGGAAGGCGCGCAGCACCTCGAAATAGTCGTTCGATGCAAAGGCGACGGCACGTGGCCCGTGCCGGCGCACTCCGGGATACCAGGAGGCGCGATAGGCATCGACGGGATTGCTGAATTCGATGATGATCTCGACCCTTTCCGGCATTGACGGCAAAGCTTGCCGCGCCCTGTCGCGCAACGCCCTTTCAACGCCCTCGCATATTGCGCCGCGCGCCGCCGCAGGCGCCAGGGAGATGGTGGCCGCGCCGATGCCTTTGAGGGTTTCGACAGTGGCTATCCCCGGGACGAGGGCTCTGGCGTCCGCGCAAATGCCTTCGTCGCCGGAAAGAAATACCGAGCGCACGCCATAGCGCGCGGCGCACAACGCATTCAATGTGAATTCGGACGCTGTTTCGCCATTCAGGATCAGCCGCGATATTCGCAATGTCGATGTGTGTGCAAGCGGGTTGTCCTCGACGCCGGCCTTGGAATGGTAGCCGGTATAGAGCGCGGCATCGAAGCTTTCATCGATCCCGAACATCATTGCGTCCGGATGTCCCGACCAGCCCCTCACGATGCGCGCGAAAGGCGGCATGCGTTCGAGAATAAGGTTGCGCCCGCTGTCATGCGCATCCTTGATCATGATTTCGGTGGCGCCAGCGGCTCGCGCTCCTTCGCAGGCGGCCAGGACCTCCCCGGTCATCAGTTCGCGGAATTCCCTGTGGTCGGCATGCGTTCTTTCCGCCTCGTCCCAGGATTGAATGCCCGCGGTGCCTTCGATATCGGCCGAAATGAAAATCTTCATGCTCAAAGGGGCTCCTTCAGCCAGTCGGTCAACGCCGGAATCCTGCGTCTATTTCGTCCAACCACGCCTTGCGCGGCGCACAGGGCGTTCAGAACGGCCTCGACCGTGGTTTCCACAACCGCTTCGAAAACGAGGTCGATGTATCTGTCATCGACACGCGAAATCGAAATGAACGGTGAAGGCGAGACGTGCGGCAGAGGATCGGCGGTCGTGAAGGCGATGGCGATATCGCCACTGCCGTGTCCCCAATACGAACCGAGGCGGGCAATGCCGGCGCCGGCCCGGCTGGCGGCACGGTTCAATTGCCGGTCGTCAAGAGGAATATCCGTGCCGAGAATGATGATGATCGACCCGCTTTCAGGCTCGCCGAGCCCTTTGGGATCGGCTCTGCGGCCATCCGGGAGGACAAGATCCCCTGCCCTGCCGAAATTGGACAACACCAGAGCGCCAAGCGTGAAGGCGCGAGACCCGATCTCGACAGACCTGGACGCGCTGCCGATACCCGCCTTGAAGCCAAACGACGTCATTCCGGTGCCGGCGCCGATGCTGCCCTGTTCGACCGGACCGGCGCTCGCGGCATCCAGCGCCGCTTCGGCGTCATGCCGGGTGACCGCCATTGCCTGAATATCATTGATGCCGCCGTCGTTGCATTCACAAACGACGGGATTGACCGTGCTGGTCTTGCGCCCGATCTCCGGGTTGGCGGCAATGGCACGCTTGATCAGCGCCTCCGCACATGGTGCGACCGAGAACGTGTTGGTCAGAAGGATCGGCGTTTCGATCGTGCACAGTTCGGACAATTGCATGAGCCCGACGGACTTGCCGAAACCGTTGATGATATCGACCGCCGCCCTGACCTTGGATCTGAACAGGTCGCCGCCATGGGGCAAGACGGCGGTGACGCCTGTCGCAAGTCCGTCGGCGATGATCGTCTTATGGCCGACCAGGACACCCGGCACGTCCGTGATCGCATTGTTCGGGCCGGGCGGCAGCCGCCCCATGCAAAGGCCTAAACGCCGTGCCGCGCCCATTTTCACATCCCACTCATCAAGCAAGGGCCGCTCTTCCGGCCGCATGCCCGTTCATCTCTGCAAAAGCTGTCTGGACGTAAATTTCCTGCAGGCGGCGTGTCAATGGACCAGGTTGGCCGTTTCCGATCCTGTGGCCGGCAATACGGATGACGGGGGTGACCAGGCTCGAGGCGGAGGTCAGGAACGCTTCCGCCGCCGAAAACGCCTCCTCTGGCGAGAACGCACGCTCTTCAAACAAAATGCCCTGGTCTTCACATAGACGCGCCACTGCTCGCCGCGTACAGCCGGGCAGGATGGCTTGAGAATTGGCGCGAGTAATGACACGGCCGTCGTGCGTAACGATGAAAGCCGTCGCCGATGCGCCCTCGGTCACCTGTCCACCCTCGACAAACCAGACATCATCGAAGCCTTTCTCGCTTGCAGCATGCTTTGCCAGAACCTGCCCCAGCAGCATGACAGTCTTTATGTCGCGCCGCGCCCAGCGCGGATCAGGCGCCAGGTCGACGGCGACGCCTTCGGCCTGAGCCTTGGTTCCTACGAGTTTGCGGGCGCTTGTGAAGGCGACCATGGTCGGCTCAAGATCATCGGGAAACAGGAAATTGCGCTTGGCTTCGCCGCGCGAAATCTGGAGATAGACCGTTCCTTCATCCAATCCGTTGAGCGAGATCAGTTCCAATTGAATGGCTTCTATCTCAGGCAGCGTCACGGGCATGGGAATACATATCTCGGCAAGCGACCGCTGGAGACGATTGAGATGGAAATCATTGTCTATCAGCCTGCCGCCCATCACGGCGGTCACCTCGTAGACCGCGTCTGCAAAGAGGAACCCCCGATCGAAGAGACCGATGCGCGCCTCGTCTTCGGGCATGTAACGCCGATTGCAATAGACTTGCGCCACTTTGGCCATCCTCGATCCCAGCATCAACTGACTGCTCGATAAATGCCAAGGCAGGTCGGCAAAGACCAATTCAAAAAATGCAATTCGGTATGCCGATACCGTCAAAGCGCAACGGGCACTCCCTGCGACGGCCGCATGATTCACGCCACGAGACGGCGCAGGTCGCTGAATGGTTTCCTTTAATCCCGCGGAGCCGGACGGGGGCTTGGACGACGCATCGTTGACCTCCCGATATTGACAGGTCGCGGCCATCGATTTAAGTTCGCGTTAGTGGCCACTAACGCGAACTACTGGACAGCGCTCGGAGATCCGACAAGGCGCACGATCTTCGAACTGCTGGTCGAACAGCCCTGTTCGGTCAGCGGACTTGCTCGTGCCCTGCCTGTAACCCGGCCGGCCGTCTCTCAGCACTTGAAGATACTCAAGGCTGCCGGGCTTGTGGCCGACACGCGCTCGGGCAAAGAACGCATATACCGTATCGATCAGGATGGGCTGGCAGGCCTGCGCGCGGAAATCGACCAGTTCTGGAGCAAGACCCTGGCGGGCTACAAATTAGCTGTCGAGCATCCAAAAAAGGACTAAGCATGAGTAAGGATCCTGCACTCGCGCCCGTAAGGCATTTCGTCGTCGTCGAGGCATCCATTGTGCATGCCTTCAAGGTTTTCACCGAGGATTTCGGGAGATTCAAACCTCGAGAGCACAATCTTCTTGCCGTTCCGATCGCAGAAACGATCTTCGAACCCCGGGTCGGAGGGCACGTTTACGACCGAGGTGTGGATGGCAGCGAGTGCCGCTGGGCTCGTGTGTTGGCCTACGATCCGCCCAGCCGGCTGGTTCTGAGCTGGGACATCAGCCCTCGGTGGCAGATCGAGACCGACCCGAACAAGACGAGCGAATGGGAGGTCCGATTCACGGCCGAGACCGAGAACAGAACCCGGGTTGAGATCGAGCACCGGCATTTCGAGCGCCATGGGGAAGGCTGGGTAGGCGTGAGGGGTGCAGTTGATAGCGATCAGGGCTGGCCGCTCTACCTGCAACGGTTCCACGACCTGTTCAACCATCGGACAGCCTGACAACCGCGTTGCAGTTCATGGGGTATGACTCGCAAGCACCGTATCGCCCACTGAGATTCCAGGAGCAGAGACAATATGGAAGTCTATTGGTTAAGCATCCTCGGCGTGCTTACGCTTTGTTTGCTGTCTGTGGTGTTGGCAGTCTATTCCGGTTCGTCCAAGGGATTTGCAGGGGTACTTTCAGGACCGGTAGTCCCCGCGGACGACCACAACCCGCTCTACAGGATCGACCGCGTCCACATGAACTCGGTTGAGGCACTGGCGCCCTTTGTCGTGCCCGCGGTGCTGGCGATGATGGTTGGTGTTGGACCGACCACTTTGGCGACGCTTGTGGGGCTGCACCTGGCGATACGCGTGATTCATCTGGGAATCTACCTACGTGGCGGAAACGCCGCAAAGGGAGGCAGTGTCAGGACGGTTCTGTACGTTTCGGGAGCGCTGGTTACGCTTGCCCTTATCCTTGTGACTGGATGGGCAGCACTCCATTGACGCGTTATCGGCACTTATCGGAGGCTTCATCCGTTTTATAGTCCGCGTCCGGCATCCCCGTTCGGCAACAGCGCCACCGTCTCGGCCCGGGCAAGCGTGTCCAACTATTGGGAACCATTGCGCGGTTTTTTCAAAAAGTGCCCTCACCGCTCCAACCAAGGCATTTTTTCGTTGCAGCCGATCGGCATTTTCCCATCCCCATCGGCCCCGCTGTTATGTGTTATTTTTGCTACATGTCACTGCTCATGACTGGGAAAACCCATTTAGAGTCGCCTAAATTAATATTCGCTCACGTATTTTCTGAATATATCGGGTAATTCGGCAATGGTGGGCCTGGGGTTGGCCCGCTTAAGCGCCTTGAGGAAGGCGTTGGGGAAACGGGTGGGCTAAATGAACAGAACTGGCATGTCGGCCATAGGCAAGCGCCTTGGTCTTTTGATGGCGGCTACGATGCTGACTTGCGGGGGGGCGAACGCCCTCACGCTCAAGGAGGCGGTGGCGGTAGCGGTCGAATCCAATCCGGAGATCGGCCAGGCCATAGAAAATCGCGAAGCGATCGAGTTCGAATTGCGTCAGGCAAAGGGCCTCTATTTGCCCAGCGTCGACCTGCAGGCGTCGGCTGGCGCTCGCCGTCTCGACAATTCGTCACGGCGCGCACTCTCGATAGAGGACGACGCGCTTTATCCGGCAGAAACCGGCCTGACCGTTTCGCAGACGCTCTATGACAGCGGCGCAAGGCGCGCAGAATTGAACCGCCAGGCCTCCCGCGTCGATGGCGCGTCGTTTCGGGTGCTGGAACGGTCGGAATTCATCGGTCTCTCTGTTGTCCAGGACTACCTCGAATACATGCTCCAGGCTTCGATTGTTGCCGAGGCAAAGAAAAACCTGGGCTTCCATCAAGCAATCCTCCACGACATCCAGGAAGGCATTGCCGGCGGCGGGTTGAACGAAGCCGACCGGCAACAGGCCGAGGAGCGGCTGTTCGCGGCCAAGGCCCGCATGCAGGAAGCGTCGGAGGAACTGGAGGCCGCGCGGATACGGTTTTTCAAGACTGTCGGCAAGCCGCTGACCAATGCAGCGAGGCCGGCCGACGTGTCCGGCACGCTGCCAAGGTCGCTGGATGATGCACTGGGCCTTGCGCGCGAGAGTAACCCGCGCGTCCACATGGCCAACAGCGATATTGCCGCGGCGGCCTCGCTGGTGGACGCGGCGCGGGCGAAATATGGTCCCTCGATCATTGCCGAAGGCTCTGCCCGGGCCGGCTACGACATTGACGGCGACAATGGAGACGCATCCGATCTGCAGGCACGTCTGGTGTTGCGCTGGAATCTCTATCGGGGCGGCATCGACAAGGCCAATGAGCAGGAGCAGATCCGCCGCACCAGCGAGCAGCGGCTCGCGATGCACCAGGTTCTGCGAGAGATCGAGGAAGCCGTTCGCACGTCATGGGATCGTCGCTTCCGGCAGGCCGATCTGGCCAAGACCCTGAAGCTTCAAGCAGCCTCCAACGAAAAGCTGGTCGCGTCCTATCGCGAACAGTTCAAGGTCGGTCAGCGCTCGTTGCTCGACGTGCTCGATGCGCAGAACACGCGGTTCAACACCGCCACGCTGGCCGACACCGCGTCCTACGCATCCCTTTTCGCGCAATATCGGCTTCTGGCGGCGACCGGGCAGTTGTTGAAAACGATGGATATCCACCCGCCAAAACAGGCCACGGCTTACGCGCGAACCGAGTTCGCCGCACCGGAAATAGCCGACACCGAGACCTATGCGCGCACGCCTTCGGAACAGAAAAATGACGTGCCGTTCGATATTCTGGCACCGGTCAGGAAAAAATAGGCGGGCCTAAGGATCGATCGAGAGTCCCCGCGGGCGGATCGTGAACCAGCAACCCAACATCCTGTCACCGAAAGAGGCTTTCAAGGCCTGCTTTTCGGCCGTCGCCGCATATCTCGGCCGCCCCAGCGCCGAAACCGTGCTCTTTGCCGGCGTGCCGCTGGCCGAGACGCGCATCGATATCGACGCAATCCGGCATCTTGCCGAGCGCGTCGGCCTTGAAATCACCGAATTCAGCCAGCGCGACTTTGTTCGGGGGCGCATCGACCTCCCCGCGATCGTCTTTCGCGTCAGCCAGCTGCCTGTCGCGCTGCTGGCCGATGGTGAAGCCGGGGAATATTTTACAGCTCCCCAGGAGGACGGGCGCACCAGGATCAGCCGGTCGGAGCTGGCCAACAGCTATATCAGCGGTGGTGCGTCCTTCTCGATCACCTACGCCAACGCGACGGAGGCCATGAGCGTCGGCTCGGCGCCGAAAATCGAGCGGCGACATTGGCTGACGGGAACGATGGGGCCGTTCTGGCGCACCTATTCGAAGGTTGTCCTGTCGGCGGTGTTCATCAATCTGCTCGCCATCGCCTCGCCGATCTTCACCATGAACGTGTACGACAGGATCCTGCCGAACAAAGCGATATCGACGCTCTGGGTGCTGGCCATCGGCATCGGCGCGGTCATCCTGTTCGACCTGCTGCTAAAGACCTCCCGGGCATCGCTCATCGACTATGCCGGGCGCAAGGCGGATCTGCGCATTTCATACATGCTGTTCGAGAAGGTGCTGAACTCGTCTCTGGCGGCACGGCCGGGCTCGACGGGCGAATACGCAAATCGCGTGACCCAATATGAATTCGTGCGCGAATTCTTCACGTCCAACACCATCAGCGTGTTCATCGACACGGCTTTCGTGTTTGTTTTTCTCCTCGTCATCTATGCGATAGGCGGCTGGCTGGTCATGATACCCGCGCTGGCCTTCGTCGCGTCGATGATCGTCGGACTGGTCACGCAGCGGCGCATCGGCAAGCGTGTGGCGGCCTCCATGAACGAGGCCTCGCAGCGCCAGGCGCTGCTGGTCGAATCCATTTCCACGCTGGAGACGATCAAGTCGCTGCGCGCCGAAGCCTACCTGTTGCGAAAATGGGGAGAGCATTCCAAAAACGCCTCCAACACCTCCGAGAAGATCAAGCAGCTTTCGGCCGCCGCCGGCAACATAACGCAGGCCATCCAGCAGCTGGTCACCGTCGCGCTGGTGGTGGCCGGCGCCTACGCCTTCTCCGAAGGACATGTCTCCACCGGAGCCATCATCGGCACCGTCATGCTGGCCAGCCGGGCTGTGGCCCCGCTCGGGCAGATCGCCATCACCTTGTCCAGATTGCGCCAGGCCATGCTCTCTTTGCGGATGGTGAATTCGATCATGGCTCAGCCGGAGGATCGTCCGGACACTGTGGGCTTCGTCAACCGGCCCATCCGCAACGGCGCCATGGTGTTCCGGAACGTCGGCTTTACCTATCCCGGCTCCGAGAACGAAGTCCTGACCGGCCTGAATTTCTCCGTGAAGCCGGGGGAGCGGATCGGCATCATCGGCCGCATAGGATCGGGAAAGACGACGATAGGGCGGCTGATCGGCAGGCTTTTCTTGCCGAGTTCCGGCGAACTGCTGCTGGACGGCATCGACATCCGTCAATACCACCCCTCCGAGGTTCGCGCCGCCGTCGGCATCGTCGCGCAGGCGAACGATCTGTTTTCAGGCACCATCAAGGAAAATCTTTTGATGGCCTGTCCGGAGGCGACCGATGAGCAGATCGTCGAAGCGGCCAAGGCCGCCGGCGTCGACGATTTCGTCTCCCGCCACCCGCGTGGCTATGACATGAATGTCGGCGAGCGCGGCACCAATCTCTCGGGCGGCCAGAGACAGACGATGGCGATCGCCCGGCTGTTGCTGACGAAACCGAAAGTCGTCTTCCTGGACGAGCCGTCCGGCTCGATGGATCTGGCTTCCGAGCGTCAACTGATCAAGCAGCTCAAAGTGGCTTTCGATCGAAACACCACGCTGATCGTCTCGACGCACCGCTTCAGCATGCTCGAACTTGCCGACCGGCTTATCGTCATCGAGCAAGGCAGGATCGTTGCCGATGGACCAAAGGACCAAGTGATACAGGCGCTGCAGAAAAAAAGCACCTGAAGAACGAAAACTATCAAAGTATTCAATGCGTTGGGGCCGTGGGAAATGCTTGCAAGAGAAGACCGGCCGCCGCTCTTTGCGTCGGCGTCCATATTTATCATAGGTGCACTCTTCGTGTCTTCCGTTGCTTGGGCGTCCTTTGCCGAGGTGGATGAAATCGCACGCGGCGACGGCAAGGTCATACCTGCTTCCAAAACGCAGATCATCCAGGCCAGCGAGCCGGGCGTCGTCCAGGAAATTGCCGTCAAGATCGGGCAGGTCGTGAAGAAGAACGACCTCATCATCCGCCTCGACAATACGTTCAACACCTCCAGCCTTGGCGAGCAACAGGCCAAGGCACGGGCATTACAGACCCGCATTGCACGGCTGAAGTTCGAGCAGAGCGGCGATCTGCAAGGCGAATTTCCATGTCCGGCCGAAATCCAGAAAGTCGCCCCGGAAATCTGCGACAACGAGCAGAAGCTGCTCGTGGCCCGCCGCGACAACTTCGAAGTCAAGCTGTCGGTTCTCAAGTCGCGCCTCGATCAGCGCGAGAAGGAATTGGACGAGGCGACGGCCAATTCCGATCGCCTCACGAAGAATCTGGTCGTCAGCGACCAGGAGGCAAAGCTGGTCGAAGCCATGGTCAAGAAAGGCCTGATGGCGCGAACCGAGCAACTCCGGGTCGAACGCGAGCAGACCGAGCTCAATGGGCAGCTGACGCTTGCTGGAGAAACCACCAAGAAAGCCAAATCGGCTATCACCGAGGCCCAGCTTCAGGTCGATGAGCTCGGCCTGCAGCTGCAACAGGAGGCGCTGAGCGACCTCACGCAGGCGCTGGCTGACCTCTCGGTGGTCGATGAAACCATTCGCGGCGCGACCGACAAGGTGGCCCGCACCGACATCCGTTCTCCAGTCGACGGTATCGTCAACACGCTTGACATCAATACGGTTGGCGCCTTCGTGCAGCCCGGCGCGGTGGTCGCCGGCATCGTTCCGACTTCGGAGACCTTGCTGGTCGAAGCGCGGGTTTCGCCCCGCGACGTTGCCTTCATCCGGCCGGACCAGGAGGCGCTGATCAAGGTCACCGCCTATGATTTCTCGATCTTCGGCGGCATCGAAGGCAAGGTCTCGAACATCACCGCCGACAGTCTCGTCGACCAGAAGACAGGCGAGCCCTATTATCAGGTGCGCGTCGCGACCGACAGGTCGACGCTGACGCGGGATGGCAAGACCTATTCCATCATCCCGGGCATGATCTGCTCCGTCGACATCAAGACCGGCCGCAAGACGATCCTGACCTACCTGCTGAAACCCATCAACAAGGCACGAGAGGAGGCGATGAGTGAACGATAGCGCCACGCCTCCCGCTGTTCTCGAGCGGTTGCTCGTGCCGATGGCCACGGAAGACCTCGGCATGGAGTTCCGGGTTGTCGCGCGCCGCGGCATCCGCCGCGGCATCCGCCTGGAGCGGACGTTCTGGACGTCGCTCAGGCAGATGGCGGAAAGCCGCAAATGCACGATCGGCATGCTTGTCGATGAGATCGCCGAGAGCCAGCCTCCGGCCGGCAATCTGACGTCGGCGATCAGGGTTGCCTGCATTCGTGACTTGACGGAAGAAAACCTGACGTTGAAGAGGCTTGCGTCGATCAGGACGATCACCGCGATACTGGTCGCCTGCCCCTCGCCCGCCTTCGCCCTTTCATCGTCGAAAAAGATCCTGACCTTCAACGCTCCGTTCCAACAATTGGTAAAGCGCCAATTGCCGACGGCGCCGAGCGATGACGGGCGTCAGGATCTCAGGCTGGCGCTCGATCTCAACGTGGCGGACATCTTCGCGCGGCTGGATGCCAATGGCGAGATTCCGGTCGCCAGCGGGTTCGTCATCGGCGCCGGCGAACGCCGATATCGTGGCCAATTGAATGCCGTGCGAGCACCGCTGGTCGGGCAGGACCTGCTGATGGCATTCGTCAGCGGCTAGCAGCAGTTCCAGGAAAAGTGCGAAACGCTTCCCGGGAAAAGCGTGTAGCGCTTTCCCTTGGGAATTGCGCAAAACAAAGAGATAGAGCGGTTCGGCGTTTTCCATAAAAGCCGGCGAACCGCGGTTGCTCACCGACGGGCAAGCGCTCCAGAAGCCGTGTCGGGCTGCAATCCCTCGCCGGGCGCGACGCCTGCAAAACCGCCCTTGATCTCCGCGACCTGCGCGCTGCCCGATCTCGAACCATGGATCCAGGCTCGGTCCGTGCTGAAGGAATAAAGCGGCACATAATCGGGGAGATCGCTGTCGCGCAGCACGGTGTTGTTGAGGCTGTCGAGAATGAACACGCCACTTGCCGTGCTTACCGACAGGACCGCATGGAAGAATCCCCGCCTACGATCCTGGAGAACAACCAACGCCATGCTTTGCGCGGGGATGCCGGCCCTCAGCAGCGCCGTCATCTTCAGTATGACGAAATCCTCGCAGTCGCCGGCGCGCTTATCGAGCACCTCGGTGGGCTTTGCCCAGTAATCGAGCTTGCCATAGATGACGCTGTCCTTCCTGTAGGCGATCAGGTGATTGATGCCGCTGTTGACGAATGACAGTTTCTCGCTGAACCCTTTGCCCTGTGCCGACGAGATCAGCCTGGCAAAAGCCGCACTCTTCTGCTCGCAGGCACTGCCCGCCGAGCAGCCGACAATTGCCTGGTAGACCGGTGCCCACCGCGCGGCGACGGGAAAGTTATGCATGGACAACGCGACCGAGCCGAACACGCCGGGGATAATCGTTGCCGTCTTGATGGGATCAATTCCGACATTCGCAGGCGCCGGCGCAACGCCCGCTTGGGCATCGTCGATCGTGTAACTCATGGAAACCAGGTCGGGCTGGTATCCTACCGCCGGTCGCCAAGGCTGGAATCTTTCCAGGGAAACGCCGCCCAGGCTGGGCGGCATCCGCACGTCTTCAACAAGCCCGCCGACCGAAGCGGTGCCCTCTAAATGGACGCTCGCGAGCGATGGCTGCGGCAGGCCTGCGAGGCTGATCGTCAGCAAGAGTAGCTTGAGGCCGGCTGTTCCCGGCGCGGTTTTTTCTTTTTTCATAACGCCCACCTTTTGACTGTGGACGGTACCGATCTTGTCTCAAATTATTGGCAATGAAGGTAGATAATGGCGACGAAACTTGTTTCCGCTATTTTTCGTAAAATTTTATTTGAATTTATACTTCTATTTACCATACAACAGGGGGCGAGGCCTCATCCGCACCGGCACATATCGACTTATATAACAGAATATATGCTCCCAGTTTACCACGCGTAAAAAATGCCATTGTAGGCATATAATGGTATATAAAGTAGATTGACGGACGGTTGCAAAGTAATGGTTGCCGCTGTCTCTTTCGGGGAAATGCCGGAGGGGTACAAGCAATGACCATCAATAACGAATTGGACGCCGTTTCGGGTTCGTGGGACGAGCATTCCATGGCCAGTGAACGTCACGACCAGACCTCGCCGGCAGAGTTCCAGGTCGCACAGGCGGCTTCGACGCAACAGGCCGCGCCGGCAGCGGCCGAACCAGTGCCGGTCGATGTGGGCAGTGGCGCGCCGGCGGAAGCACCCGCGGAGGCGAAGGCCCAGGCGGCAGCCGCGCCGCACGAATACGTCGCCGACGCCGGCAACGTCGTGAAGCTTCCGGCGAACGTCTCGATCGACAACATCAAGGTCGACGGCCACAATCTCGTGCTCGAACAGGCCGACGGCTCGGTCATCGTGATCAAGGACGGCGCGCTCAACGTGCCGACCTTCGTACTTGGTGACGTCGAGGTGCCGCGCGTCGCCTTGATCGCCGCGCTCGAGGCGAGCCATGTGGATGTCGCCTTCGGCGCCGATGGTTCGATGTCGGCTGGCCCTGGAGGTTCGACCTCGAGCGCCGGTGGAAATTTTGAAATTCCTCCTGGCGGCATCGGCGATGGATTTGATCTTTCGGCGCTCTTGCCGCCGACCGATCTGCAGTTCGGGCAGGCTGAGAGGCGGGAACTGTTCCTTCCCAATGCGAACCCGGAATTTGGCGATCTCACCGTCCGCGTGTCGGAAGAAGGGCTTTCCGGCGCAAACCCGGACGGCGATCCCGGCTCACCCTTCGACGAATCGAATCTTTCGGTGATCAACGGCAGCTTCGGCGCTACGGATCCCAATGGCGATCCGCTGACCTACGGCCTCGGAGTGCCTGCCACGACGCTTACCTCGCACGGCACCGACGTCGTGTGGGAACTGGTCGATTCGACGCATCTCGTCGGCAGGGTCGGATCGGACGTTGTGATCAGCGTCACCATCACGGATGCGAGCACGGGAACCTTCCAGATCGCCCTGCTCGGTCCCCTCGACCACCCGCTGGCCGGCTTCGAGGATGACCTCTCCATCGTCGTCCCGGTTACCGTGCAGGACCCGTTCGGCGGCTCGGCAACGGCCAACATGACCGTGATCGTCGAGGACGACAGCCCTGCCCTGACGGTGGGCAACACGGCAGCCAGTTCCGCGGTGCTCGATGAAAGCAACGCCGGTTCGCCGGCTGGCTTTCCGATCGATGTGACGAGCGCCAACCCGATTATTTCCGTTGCATCCAATTTCGGTGCCGACGGCGCCGCCGCCGGCGGCGGCATCGCCTATGCGCTGGGCCTGACCGGCAATGTCGCATCGCTCGATTCGGGCCTGAAGACGGCCATTGGCGATTTTGCGATCACGCTGCAGCAGACCAATGCGACGACGGTCACCGGCACTTATCAGAACGGCGGCACCCACACCGCCTTTACCATCGTCATCAACGGCAATGGCACGCTTACGGTCACCCAATACGCTCCGCTGGAGCACCCTGTCGATGGATCGAGCGCTGCTGCCCATGACGACGTGCTGACCCTCTCGGGCAAGATCACAGCCTCGGTGACCGTCACCGACTTCGATGGCGACAGCGCATTCGGCGGTGCCCAGATCGGCGGCGCGATCCAGTTCCACGACGATGGACCTTTGGTGACAGTCGTCGCCGACGCCGGCGCCGTGGTCTCACTCGACGAAACGCAGGCCTTGAGCATGGCGGCTGCGATCAACACAGGAACCATCGTCAAGGGCGATGATCCCGATATCGGCGGTACCGGGGCGATCACCTCCGGCACCAGCAACGGCGCCCTGGTCAATGTGACGGCGCTGTTCGGCGGCGACGGCCCGGCGGCAAGCACCGCCACCGTCTATCAGCTGAGCGTCACGAACGCCGTTTCCGGCCTGACCGTCACCGACGGCTCAACGATCACCTTGCAGACGCTTGCGAACGGAGTGGTTGTCGGAGTCGTGCAGGGCGGCGCGTTCAAGGGCGAGGCCGCGTTCGCGCTGTCGATCGATCCGGCCACCGGCAAGGTGACCGTCGAGCAATATCTGTCGCTCCACCATTCCGACACCGGTAATCCCGACGACACGGTTGCACTCACCTCCGGCTCGCTGGCCGTGAAGGTCACGATCACGGATAGCGATGGCGACTCCGCCAGCGCCAGCGCCGACGTCTCGGGCCAGATCAGTTTCGACGATGACGGGCCGAAGGTGACGGCTGTCGCCGCCACCGGCGTTACGGTAGCGCTTGACGAGACGGCGACCACGAGCACCCCGGCTGGGATCGACACTGGTACGGTCACCAAGGGCGAGGATCCCGATGTCGGCGGCACCGGCGCGATCGCGCACGGCACCAGCGACAGTGCCTTCGTCAACATCACGGCGCTGTTCGGCGCCGACGGTCCGGCCGTTTCGGGCAGCACCGTCTATGCGCTAAGCGTCACCAATGCGGTCTCCGGCCTTGCCGTCACCGACGGCTCGCTGATCACCTTGCAGACGCTGGCCAACGGCGTCGTGGTCGGCGTCGTGCAGGGCGGAACATTCAATGGCGATGCGGCGTTTGCGCTGTCGATCGATCCGGCCACCGGCAAGGTGACCGTCGAGCAATATCTGTCGCTTCATCATTCGAACGCCTCCAATCCGGACGACACGGTGGTGCTGGGCCTGCATTCGGTCGCAGTGAGCGTGACCGTCACCGATGGCGACGGCGACACCGCCAGCGCCAGCGCCGATGTCTCGGGCCAGATCAGCTTCGACGACGATGGTCCGAGCCTGACCATCTCGCAGCCGAACGGTGCCTTGAACGGCCTGTTCCTGGACGGCTTCGTTCCCAATGGCGACGCCTGGGGCGCCGGCAGCGGCACCACGACCGGTCCCGCCGGCGCCTGGACCGTCACGGCTTCGCCCTACGAAGGCGCCAGCAGCATCGAATTGCAGAAGGTCGGTGACGGCTATCGCGGTGCAGACAGCCCGACCAACAGCGTTATGGTCGACCTCGAGGCCAGCCCCGGCAACATCCAGATCTCGCAGACCATGCTGCTCAGCGCCGGCGAATACCGCATCTCCTTCGAGATCGGCGCCGCCAACGACACCAGCCTCCCACACAGCGCCAAGCTCGAAGTGCTGTGGAACGGCGTCTCGGTCGGAACCTACGATCCCACGTCGGGCGTCATGCAGA
>NZ_VFWR01000013.1:0-130000 GCF_006443035.1 Mesorhizobium sp. B1-1-6
GGGCAAGGGTGGAAGCAAGGGGTCAAGTCGTGACGGTGCGATGGAGATCGAAACCGGGCTGATACCCAGTTCAGTCAACGCAACAAACCCTACGCAGGTAAGATCTTTCAAAATTTTCGAAGGCAAGGGATGTCGCCGCGACTACGCACGGTTTTGCCCGACGAAACCGATGGGTAAATGCGACCTTGAAAGCCAGATCGAACGGCTTTCACCTGCGTGCAGAGATTTCGTCGAGAAGCATCGGTGAAGTTGCGTGGCTATTATGCTAATGTAGCTATCTCTCATTCGATGCGTCAGTCTGACGATAGGTCCTCAGCTGACCGTCTGTCGAGCATGGCCGCGGGAAATAAACATCCCTGGCCGGAGCCGGTTGCGGGGCCTGTAGCTGGAGGGCCGTCGACGGGCCATGAGGAGAAAAAGGGCGAGAAACCGGGATCGCGACGCAAATCCTATGTCCGACAATCGGAACATTGCCGCTGCGATCGAGGCTTGCTACGACGCCGCGTTCGAGTTTAGGCAGTGGCCCGCAGCGCTTCAAATGCTGGCCCACTCCCTAGGAGCCACAAGTTGCGTTATCCGCACCTGCGATCCAACTCACCCGTTTCGTAGCGATCAGCGGTCGCCGACCGCGCTCAGACCCGATTCGACCGAACATGCCGAATTCGCCGCCCTTTGGATCGAAAGAATCGAAGGTGCTCCCGATCCGCATGAACGTAGACCGCGCAAGAGGTTGGCAAAACTGACAGACAGCTTCGTTGTCGAGGATGAGATCACCACTCGTGATGAGCGCGAGGTTCTCCCTTATTACCAAGAAATCGCGCGTCCAGGCGACCGGGAATGGTGGGCTGCAATAGACTTCATGGTGAAGGATCGAAGGTGGATGCTCTCGATGTTTCGTGACGCTCATAAGGGGCCATTCTACCGGAATGAAGCCGAGGATTTCTTGGCGATCGTTCCGTCGATGGTTCGCATCATCAGTGCTGCGGAAAAGGTTTGGGACACGGCAGTCGAACCGAACCTGGCCATTCTGGATCGGATGGGAAGCGCAGCGCTGTTGCTGAATTGCCGAGGCCGCGTCACCCGCTACAATAAACACGCGGAAGCTCTGCTTGGTACTGGCCTCGTTATCCACGGTGGTCGTCTCCGGGCGGCAGATCGGCCCAGTGATTCACGCTTGCAGAAATTGATCGCAGGCGTGGTCAGCCAATGCGGCGACTTGAGCGACGGGGAGCCCGTTTTGATTGCTCGCGAGGGTTCGCCATGGCTTCTTGCTGAAGCCATTCCGATGACCTCGTTCGTCCATGACCTCTTTAACGGCGGAGACGCGCTCCTCTATTTTACCGATCTTGTGGCCGAAACGGCGCTACCCAAGCAACTGATAAGGCACGCCTTTCAACTAACAGCAGCCGAAACGCGGCTGGCCTGCCGCCTTGCCGATGGCCGAGGTATCGGCGCGGCAAGCTCTGCCCTGGGAATTGGCCGTGAAACCGCCAGAACCCAGCTCCGTGCAATATTCTCGAAAACAAGCACCGGAAGTCAGGCGGAACTCGCGAAGCTCTTGTCCCGATACCAAGGGTCCTCCACGCATTGAAGTCGCGGTGTCACCCGTTCGGGTGAAGCCCTGACGGTCCAAGGGTTGCACTCTGCGCTGAATCGGGGCCGTGGCACTTCACAACAACAGGCGCCGGTCTCGATCCGATACGTCTCAAGCGGGGCGGGCGGTCAGACGATATTTGGTTTTTGCAACGGCGCGTGCCTGAATCCCTCTGGTGTCCGACTAGTGCCTTCGGGCCGAAGAGGTGAGCAGAAAACATCGCGTCCGCTATTACATTAGCAGTAGGAAATATATTGCCAAACGGCGGCGCGAGGCGGATCATCAACGCCCGCACCTCCGATCGAGAATTGGAAAGACAGGGCTGATCGGAGCTTGCCGATCGTACCGAACGCCAGGAGGTTCAGATGAAACTGCGTGCTTGCCTGCCAAGTGCAGGATGGACAGCTATTGCCTTAATGAGTTTCGGCACAGGTGCTGCCATTGCTTACGCCGCGGACAGTCCGTTGCAGTCGCAGCTTGCGGCGCCAAGAGTATCGTTGCCGGGGGAACTCGACATCACACACTGCGTCGCTCTGGCCGCTGCCGGCCAATCACTGGCCCCGCAAGACTTGAAGGCCTACGAGGAGGCCCAGCCGCCATTGTGGGATGACCTGGGCTCCCTGAGCTATCCGATCAGCACAAAGAGCGCCGATGCCCAAAAATACTTTGACCAGGGGCTGCGGTTCGCCACCAACTTCAATCACGCGGAGGCGCGACGCGCCTTCCGCAAGGCACAAAGCCTCGATCCCGACTGTGCGATGTGCTTCCTCGGCGAGGCACTGGTCCTGGGCCCGAACATCAACGTGCCGATGGATCCCACCGCAAATGCACCAGCGATCACTGCTCTTCGAAAGGCGCAGGCGCTTTCATCCGGTGCCACCGAGAAGGAGCGGGGACTGATCGAGGCGGTCGCCACGCGGTATTCCGAAGATCCCAAGGCCGATCGAAACACCCTGAACGCCGCCTTCGCCGATGCAACTGCGGCGCTTTCCGACAAATATCCTGACGATCTCGAACTCGCTGTGCTGGCCGCAGAGGCCGGCATGGACACGCAGCCTTGGGACTATTGGCAGCCGGGCGGCAAGGAACCCAAGGGCCGCACCGCCGACATCCAGAGGCGGCTGGAAGGCGTTCTCGCCAGGAAGCCCGACAATCCGATGGCTATTCACCTCTACATTCATCTTGTTGAGGCCTCGGATCGTCCGGAGCGCGCCGAGCCCTACGCGGACCGGCTAGCAGCGCTGATGCCGGGGGCCGGACACATCGTCCATATGCCGAGCCACATCTACTATCGCGTCGGCCGCTACACGGATTCGCTGAAGTCCAACGAAGCTGCCTCGAAAGTGGACGAGACCTATCTCGCCGAAACCGGCGCTACCGGTGTCTATCCGCTCGGCTACTATTCCCACAACGTGCACTTCGTATTGGTTTCGGCCCAGCTCCTCGGTGACTCGAAGACGGTGCTTGCAGAGGCTGAGAAGCTGGACAAGTTTCTGACTAACGAGGTGGCCACGGCAATACCGATCGTGCAGCCGGTGAAGGCAGCTCCGTATTTCGCCTGGGCGCAATATGCCGAACCGGATGCGATCCTGGCTAAGGCCGAGCCGGCCGGCGCGCCGCCTTACATCACATCGATGTGGCACTATGCGCGCGGCGTCGCCCTGGCCGAGAAGAAGGACGCCTCGGGCGCGCGAGTCGAGGCGGACGCCATCCACAAGATCGCTCAGGAAACCGACTGGTCGGTGCACGATGCCTGGGGAATCCCGGCATTGTCGGTCCTGCAAGTGGCCGAAGATGTCGTACGTGCCCGCGCTGCGCAGGCCGAGAATGACGTCGGCGGCTCGATAGCCTTCTGGAAGAAAGCGGTCGAAACGGAGGACACGATCCCCTACATGGAGCCTCCGTACTGGTATTATCCCGTGCGGCAGTCCCTCGGTGCCGCCCTCCTCAAGAACGGTCAGCCGGCGGACGCGGCGAAGGAGTTTGTGGCGGCGCTCCACCGCGCACGCAGCAGCGCCTGGGCACTGTTCGGGCTGCAGCAGGCGGCGGAGGCCCAAGGCGATACTGCCGCCGCAACGAAAGCCGCGGACGAACTTTCCAAAGCCTGGAAGGGCGATCCGGGCATGCTGACGCTGGAACGGCTCTGAACCTCATCCCGGACGGGACCGCTGCGGTCCGTCGACCGGGCTCCAACCAATCACCCAATTTCCGATTTGTCGGAACGTCTGCAAGCGCTTTTCTGACGTTATTCGAAGGGTAGGAATCCGCATGCAGGTTCCGTACAGATGACCGATGCGACCCCGGTGATCGGCTCTGGTTTCAGTCCGATTCAGGTCCGACAGTATCCGGCTTAAGCAGCAAAACGTGGTGATCCCGACAGGAATCGAACCTGTGACCTACAGATTAGGAATCTGCCGCTCTATCCTACTGAGCTACGGGACCACGCGGCCCGACACATAGCCGCTTCCGATCGTTTCGCCAAGGGGCGGGCCGAACACAATCGGCCCGCCCCTGCCGCCGCCAGGCCTCAGGCGGCGAGCGCGGTTTCGGCCAGCTTCACCCAGTAGCTCATGCCGTGCGGGATGGCCTCGTCGTTGAAGTCATAGGCCGGGTTGTGAAGGCCGGCGGTGTCGCCATTGCCAATGAAAATGAAGGCGCCGGGCCTGGCTTCCAGCATGTAGGAGAAGTCCTCGCCGCCCATCACCGGCTGGATGCCGCGGTGGACATGAGCGTCGCCGGCGACGTTTGCCGCGACGTCGCTGGCAAAAACCGTCTCTTCCGCATGGTTGAAGGTTACGGGGTAGTTCGCCTGGTAATCGACCTCGATCTTCGCGCCGAAGGCCGTGGCCAATCCGTCGCAGATGGCACGAATGCGCTCTTCCGACTTCTTGGCGATTTCCTTGCGCAAGGTGCGCACCGTGCCTGCGATCTCCGCCGATTCCGGGATGATGTTGTAGGCGTCGCCGGCATGGAATTTGGTCACCGACACCACCACCGCTTCGACCGGGTCGGTGCTGCGCGAGGCGATCGTCTGCAGGGCGCCGACCAACTGGCTGGTGATGACGATCGGGTCGATCGTGCCGTGCGGCATCGCCGCATGGCCGCCGCGGCCCTTCACGGTGATGGTGAATTCCGCGGTCGCCGCCATGATCGGGCCCGGCCGGATGGCGAACTGGCCGACCGGCAGGCCCGGCATGTTGTGCATGCCGAACACTTTCGCGATGTCGAAACGCTCCATCATGCCGTCCTTGACCATCTCGTTGCCGCCACCGCCGCCTTCTTCGGCCGGCTGGAAGATGACCGCCACCGAACCGGCGAAATTGCGCGTCTCGGCGAGATATTTCGCCGCACCCAAAAGCATCGCCGTATGGCCGTCATGGCCGCAGGCATGCATCTTGCCGGGAACGGTCGAGGCATAGGGCTTGCCGGTGATCTCGTTAAGCGGCAGCGCGTCCATGTCGGCGCGCAGGCCGATGGTGGCGCCTTCGCCCTGGCGGCCGCGAATGATGCCCACGACGCCGGTCTTGCCCAGCCCCGTCACCACATCGTCGCAGCCGAAGGCCTTCAGCTTCTCGGTGACGAAGGCGGCTGTCTTGAAGACGTCGAAATTCAGTTCCGGGGTCTGGTGCAGATATCGTCGCCAGCCGGCAACCTCGTCCTGCATTTCGGCGGCACGGTTCAGGATTGGCATGATGGTTCCATCTCGCTGTTGGGGCAGGTCCGCTGCCTTGCAATTGTGATCGTCAGGCACTTTGCCATGTTGACGTCACATAGAGTAAATAGCACCGCAACAATGCGGTCCGTTTTTGAGGGCGGACTCATTTTGCTGGCGATCGCGTAAATCTTACGGAGCCAGGGGCGACTACGGCAAGAGGCGATTTCGGATTCGATCATGCGGCACAGGCATTTCCTCAAACTATTCTGCGCGGGCGCCGTGGCGTTCTCGGCGCTGGCCGGGCCGGCGCTGGCCAATCCGGTCGTGCTGTTCGACCTGAACAGCGGCAAGATCCTCCAGCATCAGGACGCGTTCAAGCGCTGGTACCCGGCATCGCTGAGCAAGCTGATGACGGCCTATGTGACCTTCCGGGCGATAGCGGCCGGCGAGGTCCGGCTCGATTCGCCGATCAAGGTAACGAAACATTCCGCCGCCGAGCCGCCGAGCAAGATGGGCTTCAAGCCAGGCTCGGTGATGCGGCTCGACAATGCGCTGAAGATGATGCTGGTCAAGTCGGCAAACGACATCGCCATGGCCGTCGGCGAGAATGTCGGGGGATCGCAGGCAGCCTTTGCCGAGCGCATGAACGCCGAAGCGGTCCGGCTCGGCATGAACGGAACGCATTTCGTCAATCCGAACGGGCTTTATTCGCCGGACCAGTACACCACAGCGCGCGACCTGGCCGTGCTGGTGACGGCGATCCGCCGCGAGTTTCCGCAATATGCGCCGTGGTTCTCGATCGAGGGGCTTGCGGTCGGCAAGAGGGCGATCCCCAACTACAACCTGTTGATCGGCCGCTATCCCGGGGCCGACGGCATGAAGACGGGCTTCGTCTGCCCCTCCGGCTTCAACATGATCGGTTCGGCGACCCGCAACGGCCGCACGCTGGTGGCGGTGGTGCTCGGCGAGAAGTCGGCGATCACCCGTGCCGAGGCCGCGGCCAAACTGCTCGACCAGGGTTTCGATACGCCTGCCGCCGGCTCGGCCACCATTGCCACGCTGGCGCCCTACGGCGACACCATCTCGCCCAACGACATGCGGGACGAGGTCTGCAAGAAGAAGGCGCCGGCGGAGCAGTCCGAGGCGCCGCCCGCCGTCGCCAAGAACGTGCCGAAATCGCCCTACCAGGAAAAGCTCGACCATGTGCCGACGCTGGTTGCCGTCGGGCTTGGCGGCGCGACCGGCCCGACCCCGCTGGCCATGCTCGCCCAGGGCAGCCAGGAATATGCCGACGTGCCTATTCCGACCTGGCGGCCGGACAGACCGGCGCCCGGCGCCGGCCCGACGGTGGCGGGCTCGGCTGCGCAGGGCGACCAACCCGTCAAGGTTGCGAACTAGGCAATGAGCGGTTTTCCCATCCCTGTTTCCGTGCTGACCGGTTTTCTCGGCGCCGGCAAGACGACGCTGCTCAACCGGCTCCTGAAGGACCCGGCGCTGGCCGACACGGCCGTCATCATCAACGAATATGGCGAAGTGGCGATCGATCACCTGCTGGTGGAACAGGCGTCCGATGGCATCATCCAGCTTTCGGACGGCTGCCTTTGCTGCACGGTACGCGGCGAACTGGTCGACACGCTGGCCGATCTGGTCGACCGGCTGCAGACCGGCCGCATCGCCCGCCTTGCCCGCGTCATCGTCGAGACCACCGGCCTTGCCGATCCGGCACCGGTGCTGCAATCGATCATGGCGCATCCGGCACTGGTCCAGGCTTTCCGGCTCGACGGCGTCATCACCTTGGTCGACGCGGCCAACGGCGATGCCACGCTCGACGCCCATGTCGAGGCGGTCAAGCAGGTCGCCGTCGCCGACCGCATCGTGCTCTCCAAAACCGACCTGGTCGCTGGTCCGGATGGACCGGAAGCGCTGCGGACGCGGCTGCGGCAGATCAATCCGGGCGCCGAACTGCTGGCTGTCGACGATGCGAAAACGAGCGTCGCAGCGCTGTTCGACTGCGGCCTCTATAACCCGGCGACCAAATCCGCCGATGTGCGGCGCTGGCTCGGCGAAGAAGCGATGCATAACCATGATCATCATGATCATCATGATCATGACGGGCATGACCACGGGCACGGCCACGACCACGGGCACCGGCATGATCAGCGCATTCGCACCCACTCCCTGGTGCATGACGGCCCGGTGCCGTTCTCGGCCATCGAGATGTTCCTCGATCTTTTGCGCTCCACGCATGGCGAGCGCCTGCTGCGAATGAAGGGCGTCATCGAACTCGAGGAAGATCCGTCGCGGCCGCTGGTGGTGCATGGCGTGCAGAAAATCCTGCATCCGCCGGCTCGATTGCCGTCCTGGCCGGACGGCCAGCGCGGCACCCGGCTGGTGCTGATCACGCTCGACATGCCCGAAGACTATGTAAGGCGACTGTTTGCCGCCTTCACCAACCGGCCCTCGATCGACACGCCCGACCGCGCGGCGCTGGAGAACAATCCCCTGGCGATCGCGGGACGCTGACCTTTACGACAGCTATTCGCCGCGCTCGACCAGGAAGCGGTGACCGCCTGATATGGCGGATGTCTCTACGAGATGATGACCAGAGTCGGCGCAGAACGCCGGAATGTCGATAACGGCGAGCGGATCGGTCGTTTCCAGCCAGAGCCGGCTGCCGGGGCGCATCCCGGCCAGCCGCTTCTTCGCCTTCAGCACCGGCAAAGGGCAGTTCAGCCCCTTCAGATCGTAGACGGTGACGTCGGTCACGGCGAAAAATGTCAGCCGCCGAACATGCCGAGCAGCTTGTTCTTCAGCCTCGTCACGCGGCTCTCGTCGGCACTCGCGGCCTGCGTTTCGGCCGGCGGTGCGGGCTCGGCCGGCGCTTCGATCGTCGCGGTGGCGACAGGGGCTTCCTTGGCGGTCTTGGCCGCTTCCTTTTCGGCCAGCGCCTGCGCCTTGGCGGCTTCCTTTTCGGCCAGCGCTTGCGCCTTGGCCTGCTTGGCAGTTTCTATCGCGGCCAGCCGCTGCTCCTCGGCTTTTTGCTTCGCGGCCTTTTCGGCATCGAGCGCGGCCATCTTGCGGCCGGCGGGCGAATCGATGCGGCCCATGCGCGCCGTCTCGGTGACCGAGCCGTCCGAGTTGAGCGATGGCGGGTCGATCGGCACGCGCTCGCCGCGCGCACGGCGCTTGGACCAGTCGGAGACGATGCTGGCTTCCTTGATGCCGGCGATGGTGGGCTTGGGCGCCGGCGTGCTTGCCTTGAGGGCGCCGTTGAACGCAGCCTCATACGTGCTCTGATAAGCACTGTAGGCGCTTTTCAGCGAATCCGGCTGCGTGGACGCAGGGCAGGGGCCGGTCGGATTGAATGTGGTGCCTTCGGGAGCCACCTGGTTGAAGACGTAGCGCTTCTCGCAAACGTCGACTTTCGGCGGTACCTTGGTGATCTCGAAATTGTCGTAGCCGACCTTCAGCATCTTCCAGAATTCGTAATTCGGGTCGTTGCGGTAGCGCGCCATGTTGGCGGCGGTCATGCGGAACGGGAAGGCCTGGATCTGGAACTCGGTCTGGCCGCCCTGGAAGGCATCGCGGCCGAACGCATAGATCTGCTCGATCTGGGCATCGGTCATCGAATAGCAGCCCGAAGACGAGCAGGCGCCGTGCACCATCAGGTTGGAGCCGGTGCGGCCGTTGGCGCGGTCATAGGCGTTGGGATAGCCGATGTTGAAGGACAGATGATAGTTCGAGCGCGGGTTCATCTGCGCCGGACGCACGGTATAAAAACCTTCCGGCGCCTGGCGGTCGCCCTCGGTGTATTTCGGCCCCAGCTTGCCCGACCATTTGCAGATATCGTAGCTGGCGACCATGTCGTAGCGGCCGTTGGTCTTGGCCTTCCAGATTTCGAGCTTGCCCTCTTCCTTGAAGATGCGCGCCATCACCGAGGAGGTGCGCACCATGCCCTTGGCCCTCATGTCGGCCAGGATCTTGTCGGGCAGGGGCTTGTTGGCCTCCGGGGCAAAATCCTTCATCGACGAATCATTGCAGCCGGCGACGGCTATCGCGGTGATGAGAATTCCGGTGCGGGCAAGCTTGGCAAACATGGATAAGGCTACGTCTTCTCTTTCGGGCCAATGGCTTCGAAACGGCCGAGCCCGCATGCTGAACACAGACGGACCGTAAGCCCGTTAACCTTGAAAATTCCTTACCGCAAGCCTCGGCCACCCCTCACGGCAATTCCATTGAACCGAATCCGGCGGCATTTTTGTGGCGAAATTGCTCATCGCCGCCACATTGCCGTGGAGCGTTGCCGTGGAGGCGGCTTGCGGCGGCCCGGTTGAGCCGCCAAATCGTGGTCAGAGGCTGCGGCCCATTGCCAGATACTTCTCGCGGCGCTGCTCGCGAAAATCCATGTTGGCGCCGGCAAAATCCTTCATCGTCCTGGCGATGAGGTCGCCCGTCGCGGCAATCACCGTTTCGGGTGCGCGCTGGGCGCCGCCGATCGGTTCGGGAATGATGGCGTCGATGATCTTCAGTTCCAGAAGGTCCTGGGCGGTGATCTTCATGTTGGTCGCCGCGTCCTTGGAGCGCGTCGTGTCGCGCCACAGGATGGAGGCCGCGCCCTCGGGCGAGATCACCGAATAGATGGCATGTTCCAGCATGTAGACGCGGTTGGCGGTGGCGATGGCAATGGCGCCGCCTGAACCGCCTTCACCGATGACAACCGAAATCGACGGCACCTTGAGCGCAAGGCAGGCCGAAGTCGAACGGGCAATGGCTTCGGCCTGGCCGCGCTCCTCGGCGCCGACGCCGGGATAGGCGCCGGCCGTGTCGACCAATGTCAGCAGCGGGATCTTGAAGCGGTCGGCAAGCTCCATCAGCCGCACGGCCTTGCGATAGCCTTCGGGGCGCACCGAGCCGAAATTGTGCTTCAGCCGGCTCGCCGTGTCGGAGCCCTTCTCCTGGCCGAGGATCGCTACCGGTTCGCCGCGGAACCGGGCAAAGCCGCCGACGATCGCCTGGTCCTCGCCGAAATTGCGGTCGCCGGCGAGCGGCGTGAAATCGCTGAACAGGCCCTTGATGTAGTCGACGCAGTGCGGCCTGTCGGAGTGGCGCGCCACCTGCACCTTCTGCCATGGCGTCAGTGCCTTGTAGAGATCGCGCAGGGCATCGCGCGACCGCTTCTCGAGCCTGCTGATCTCGTCGGCGACATCGACCGCCTCGCCGTTCTCGGCAAGCTTCTTCAGTTCCAGGATCTTGAGTTCCAGATCCTGCACCGGCTTTTCGAAATCGAGGTAGTTGTACATGCTTGAGCGGACCGATACGTCGGAAGCAAAGACTGGCGGGACCCTGAAATCCGGGGCTCCGGGCGATGGAACGTCGCCCTCACATAGCGATATGAGGTCTAGTCGGCAAGCGGGTGATGATCGTTGACCAGCCGCACCAATCGCTCCTCCAGCACATGGGTATAGATCTGTGTCGTCGATATGTCGGCATGGCCGAGCAGTTGCTGCACGGCCCTGAGATCGGCCCCGTTCTGCAAGAGATGGCTGGCGAAAGCATGGCGAAGCACGTGCGGCGAGATCTTGGCCGAGGCAATGCCGGCGCGGGCCGCCAGCCCCTTGAGGTCGCGAGCGAAGACCTGGCGCGAGAGGTAGCCGCTGTCCGACGCGGCAGGAAACAGGAACGGGCTGTCGGCGAAAGCGGGCACCTTGGCCCGGGCGGCGAGCCAGGCTCGCATCGCCGCGCGCGCCTTGGCCGACAGCGGCACCATGCGCTCCTTGTCGCCCTTGCCGCGCACCATGAAGAAGCGATCATCGCGCTGCGCCACCGTCACCGGCAAGCCGACCAGTTCCGAAACGCGCAGGCCTGTCGCATAAAGCACTTCGACCAGCGCGTGCAGACGCAGCGCCGCCAGCCTGTCGCTGTCGCCGAGCCCGGCATCGCCGGCCTCCTGCGCGGCGCGGTCGATCAGCCGGCCGGTGTCGGCCTCGCTCATGGTCTTCGGCAGCGGGCGGCCTTTTTTCGGGCTGTCCAGCGTGCCGGTCGGGTCGTCGCCGCGCAGGCCCTCGGCGTAGAGGAATTTGAAGAACTGGCGGATCGCCGACAATTTGCGTGCCTGCGATGTCGGTGCGAAGCCGCGTGCGGCGATGTCGTCGAGATAGGCGCGGATGTCCGCGGCGCCGGCGCCGGCAAGACCCCCAGGGATTTCCTGCGAAGCGTCATCGAGGTCGCGGCGATAGGAGGAAAGCGTGTTTTCGGCGGCACCCCGCTCGGCGCTCATCATCTCCAGAAAGGCTTCGATGCGGGCGGCGCTGTTCATTTCCTGAAGTTTTTCTTCGGGCTCAGTTTTTCTTTGGGTTTAGCTTTTCCGCAGGGATGCGCACGCTCATTTCCGCCTTTTTCGGCTCGACGAACATCACCAACGCGAACATCGTACCATAGGCGATGCCCGCCAGAATCGCTGTTATCACGACAAGGCGAAACAGTGTCGGCATCAATCTTCGCCCGTCTTCTTGTTCTGCGTTTTCCAAACCCTGTGCCCTTATGGGACGCCAATCCGGCCAATTCAAGCAAGAAGCTGAAGCGCGCCGGCAACTTCCAATGCAGCCGGTTCCTCGCTCGCGGGAGGCCAGCCTGCCTCAGTGCGCTTGACGCAACCGGGCTTTTCATGTCGATACGCCGGCAAAGAGGGCTTCGAGGCTGATGAACGCGCTACCAGCAAATCCTCCGGGCGGGAGCCATGCCGCGCTGCTGGGCAGGCTTGGCGGCCGCTCCATCGTCTTTGTCGGCTTGATGGGCGCCGGCAAGACGGCGATCGGCCGCAAGGTCGCCACCGTGCTGGCGCTGCCTTTCATCGACAGCGACCAGGAGATCGAAAACGTCTCGCGCATGACCGTTCCGGAACTGTTCGAACGCTATGGCGAAACGGAGTTCCGGGCGCTGGAGCAGCGCGTCATCCTGCGCGTGCTGGAAAACGGCCCGCAGGTGCTGTCGACCGGCGGCGGCGCCTTCATGAACGCACAGACGCGCGAGGCGATAGCGGCGCATGGCGTGTCGGTATGGCTGAAGGCCGAACTCGACCTTTTGATGGAACGGGTCTCCAAGAAACAGAACCGGCCGCTGCTGAAGAGCCCCGATCCGCGTGGCGTGCTCGAGCGGCTGATGAGTGAACGCTATCCGGTCTATGCGACATCGGACGTCACCGTGCCGACCCGCGACGACCGCAAGGAAGTCATCGCGGCCGAGGTGGTGGAGGCGCTGTGCCGGCATTTCGATATCGCCCAGACCACTCCCGCGGGCGAGGTCGAACCGTGAACGCCAATGCAGCCGTTGCCGTCGAGGTCGGACTCGGCGAGCGGGCTTACGACATCCTGATCGGGCCGGGGCTTTTGTCGCGCGCCGGCGCCGAGATGTCGCGCCGCCTGCCGGGCCGACGCGCCGCAGTCGTGACCGACGAAAACGTCGCGGCGGCGCATCTCCATACGCTGAAGGCCGGTCTGCTGGAGAGCGGCATCGAGCCCGCCGTGATCACGCTGCCGCCCGGCGAGAAAACCAAGAGTTTCGCGCATCTCGAAGAGGTGGTGGACGGCGTCCTGGCCGCGAAGCTGGAACGCGGCGACGTCGTCATCGCCCTCGGCGGCGGCGTCATCGGCGACCTGGCCGGCTTCGCCGCCGGCATCGTGCGCCGCGGCATGAACTTCGTGCAGATCCCGACCTCGCTCCTGGCGCAGGTCGATTCCTCGGTCGGGGGCAAGACCGGCATCAACAGCGCGCGCGGCAAGAACCTGGTCGGCGTCTTCCACCAGCCGAAGCTGGTGCTGGCCGATACCGGAGTGCTCGATACGCTGCCGATCCGCGAATTTCGCGCCGGCTATGCCGAACTCGCCAAATACGGGCTGATCGACCGGCCCGAATTCTTCGCCTGGCTGGAGAAAAACTGGGCCAGCGTGTTCGCCGGCGGACCGGAGAGGGTGGAGGCCATCGCCGAGGCCTGCCGCGCCAAGGCGGATGTCGTTGCCCGCGACGAGTTCGAGACCGGCGACCGCGCGCTCCTCAATCTCGGCCACACGTTCGGCCATGCGCTGGAGGCCGCCACCCGATATGACGGCGCCCGCCTCGTGCATGGCGAAGGCGTCGCCATCGGCATGGCGCTGGCGCATCGCTTCTCGTCGCGGCTCAACCTGGCCAGTCCCGACGATGCGGCGCGCGTCGAGGCGCATCTCAAGACGGTGGGACTGCCGTGGCGGATGGCCGATATCCCCGGCGAACTGCCCGACGCCGATGCGCTGCTTGGCTTCATCACCCAGGACAAGAAAGTGTCGCGCGGCGCGCTGACCTTCATCCTGACGCGCGGCATCGGAGAGGCCTTCATCGCCAAGGACGTGCCGGCCTCGGAAGTGCTCTCGTTCCTCAGGGAGAACCACCCGAGCGCGACGGAAAGCCGTCCGGGCCGGCAAGGAAGCCGTCCGGACAGGCAAGGAAGCCGTCCGAAATGAACGGGGCCGGCTGGATCGTCGTCGCTTTCCTTGCCGTCCTCATCCTGTTGGCCGTCGCCATGCGCACGCGCCTGCTTGCCGCTTTCGGCTATGAACTGTCGCGCATCGAGCCGCAGCGTTCGAGCGGGGACGAGCTGCGCGGCGCCGTCGACGATTTCCGCCGTGACGGCCAGGTGGTGCGCGAGGAGCGCGATCGCATCGGCGGGTTGTTCGACCTCGAGGAGCTCGAAGTCTCCGACGTCATGGTCCACCGCACCAATATGCGCTCGGTCAACGCCGACAATGCACCGGAAGCCGTGGTGCGCGAGATCCTGCAGAGCCCGCACACCCGCATGCCTTTGTGGAAGGGGTCGCTCGACAACATTGTCGGCGTGCTGCACGCCAAGGACCTGCTGCGCGCCCTCAACGATGTCGGCAACGACTTCTCCAGGATCGATGTGATGAAGATCGCGTCAAAGCCCTGGTTCGTGCCCGATACGACGACATTGCAGGAACAGCTCAACGCCTTCCTGCGCCGCAAGGCGCATTTCGCCGTCGTCGTCGACGAGTATGGCGAGGTCGAAGGGCTGGTGACGCTGGAGGACATCATCGAGGAGATTGTCGGCGAGATCGCCGACGAGCACGATGTCGACATACAGGGCGTCAAGCAGGAGGCGGACGGTTCCGTCGTCGTCGACGGAACCGTGCCGATCCGCGACCTGAACCGGGCGCTCGACTGGGACCTGCCGGACGAGGAGGCAACCACCATCGCCGGCCTAGTCATCCATGAGACGCAGTCGATCCCCGAGGAGAAGCAGGCCTTCACCTTCCACGGCAAGCGTTTCATCGTCATGAAACGCGACAAGAACCGCGTCGCCAGGCTCAGGATCAGGCCGGCAGGCGACAGCTGAACGGTCCATCGTGTCGCAGACACGCACAACCGCGTCATCCCTGATGCTCAACAGTCCTTGGTCGAGCGTTCGCCGACCATTGCGTCGGTGTCGGCGTCGACGGCCGCCAGGCTGACTTCATAGCCCCAGAGATGCCGGATGTGGCGAAGGGTCGCGTCGCGGCTGTCATTCTCCAGCACGACCCCATTCTTCACCTTGTGCTGTAGCCGCAAATGCCGGTCGCCGAGCAGGTCCACGTCCACAACCTGGATGTCGGGCCGGCTCGCGCCCACATCATAGCTGTGGGCCAGCGCGGCGCGTATGTTGTTGTAGCCCCGCTCGTTGTGGATCGATGCGACTTCGTAGTGCGGTTGGTCGGCTCCATCGGCCAGGACGAAGAGCCGCCATTTTCGTATCAAGGTCGGGCTGAGATACTGGCGAATGAAGGATTCGTCGCGGTGGTTGGCCCAGGCGTCGAGCAGCGTCTCAAGCCAGTCGCCACGGCCGGCTATGTCCGGGAACCAGTCGCGATCTTCGGCTGTCGGCTCGGTCGAGATGCGCTGAATGTCCTGCATCATGTCAAGCCCGAGCGCGTAGGGGTTGATGCCGGAAAACCGCTGGTCGTCGAAGGATGGCTGGAAGATCACGTTCGAGTGGTTGCGCAGGATTTCGAGCATCGCGCCTTCGGTGATCCGGCCACGGTCGAACAGCATGTTCATGAGCGTGTAGTGCACGAAAGTGGCGCAGCCTTCGTTCATCACCTGGGTTTGCCGCTGCGGGTAAAAATACTGCGCAATGACGCGGACGATCCTGAGGATCTCGCGCTGCCAGGGTTCGAGGACAAGGCTGTTCTTCTCAAGGAAATAGAGCAGGTTTTCCTCGGGCAGATTGAGCGATTTCTTCCGCTCCGACACGCCTTCATCGCCCGCTTCGGAGTTGTCGGCGTCCTGCGCGGGCGGCAGGGTGCGCCATAAGTCATTGTAGGAACGCTCCTCGTATTCGAGGCGCTCGCGAAGTCCCTCGCGCTGCTGCTCCGACGACAGTTTCGGCGGCCGGTGATACCGGAACACGCCTTGCTCCATCAGCGCGTGAGCGGAATCGAGAATGGCTTCCACGGCGGCCAGGCCGTGCCGCTCCTCGCA
The DNA here is from genome assembly GCF_006443035.1 of Mesorhizobium sp. B1-1-6. Lineage (NCBI taxonomy): Bacteria > Pseudomonadati > Pseudomonadota > Alphaproteobacteria > Hyphomicrobiales > Phyllobacteriaceae > Mesorhizobium > Mesorhizobium sp. B1-1-6. Next base: position 15,753 of record NZ_VFWR01000013.1, read on the forward strand.
CCGGGCGATGTAGCCCTTGGCAAAGTCCAGATAGCTCAGGATCCCTCCGGCATCCGTCCATTGGCGGAAAAGGTAATTGTTCTTGAAGAAGTGATTGTGTCCAAGTGCTGCATGGGCAGTCACCAAGGCCTGCAGCGCCATGGTGTTTTCCTCCATCAGGTAGACGATGCACGGATTGGAATTGATGACCAATTCATAGGCCAGCCCGCGACCGCCTTTGCGATAGAGAAGCTCGTTGTAGAGGAAATGCTTGCCGAACGACCAATGCCGGTACATCAGCGGCATGCCGACCGACGAGTAGGCGTCGAGCATCTGCTCGGAAGAGATGACCTCCATCTGCACCGGATAGGTGTCGAGATGAAGCTGGTCGACCGCAATCGCCTCGATCTCCTCATAGACCCGCGACAGCTTTTTGAAATCCCAGTCGGATCCGGAGAAAAGCAACCCCGATTTGTTGGCCTGGCCAGCCATCCGGCACCCCTTACGCGCTCTTGGCCATAGCCGGCTGCCTGGCGAAAAGCTGGCGAAATACCGGGTAGATATCGGCCGGAGCGGCGATGCGCCTCATCTGGAAGTTCGGCCATTTTTGCTCGACGGCGCTATAGGCGCGCCAGAGCGAGGTGCCATTTTCGGTCGAGCCGAAAATATGACTTTCGCGTTCGTCGATGATCTCCACATAGGCGAAATACTGGCACAGGCGCATGAGCTTGCCGTGGAGCAGTTCTATGCAGCGCTGCGAGTCGGTGGCGAAATTGTCACCGTCCGAAGCCTGGGCCGCATAGATGTTCCACTCCGTGGCCGGATAGCGTTGTTCTATGATGCGTTGCATTTCCTCCAGCGCGGTGGAAACGACCGTGCCTCCGCTTTGCGTGCAGTAGAAGAATGTCTCTTCGTCCACCTCCTGGGCCTCGTGCGTGTGGCGGATGAAGACGATCTCCGTGCGCTCATAGCGTCGGGTCAGGAACAGGTGCAGCAGAACGAAGAAGCGCTTGGCCAAATCCTTCTCGCGCTCGCCCATCGACCCGGAGACGTCCATCAGGCAGAACATGACGGCGCTGGCATTCGGCACCGGCTGCGGGTCGAAGCGATTGAAGCGGATGTCGACGGGATCGACAAAGGCAATGCGCTTTCGGCGGCGCTCCAGCCGCTCGAGTTCCTCCCGCAAAGTCAAGATGCGTTCGCGGGTCGCGGCGTTTGGCGGCTTCGATTCCAGTTTGGCGAGCTGCCGGAGGATCTCATCCAGCTCCGGCTGCTTTGGGCGCCCAAGCGCGATACGGCGGGCGTGGCTGTTTCGCATCGTGCGCCCGACATTGATGTTGGTCGGTGATCCTGTTGCCGCAAAACCTGCCCGCCTTGGCTTGAATGCGAGTATCTGCTTGAGATTGAGCTTGACCAGATCCGGCAGTTCGAGATCCTCGAAAAAGAGGTCGAGAACTTCCTCGCGCGAAAGCACGAAGCGAAAGTCGTCCTCGGATGCCGTGTTTCCCGGCGACGAGGAGCCTGCGCCGCCCTGCCCGGGTTTGGGCACCAGGTCACCGGGAATGAACGTCCTGTTTCCTGGCAGGATGTGCTGGCGCCGGCCGCTGTCCCTGGCATCGCTGAAGGTCGGTTCGCTGGTGCCTCTGTGAGGCATCGGCACGGCATGCCCGCTGTCCACATCGGCGATCCGGCCCGTCCTTATCTGGTCACGGATGCTCCGCTTGAGTTCTTCCCGCGCGCGCCTGAGAAAGCGCTGGCGATTGCCCAGGTTCTTGTCCTTCGGATTGAGGCGGCGGTCGATGAAGATCGGCATGGAACCATCCGGGCTTTTCTCAGCCCGCCTTGTTCACGCGCATGTACCAGTCGACCAGCCGCCGTACCTGCCGCTCGGTGTAGCCGCGTTGCACCATGCGCTGCACGAATTCATTGTGCCGCTTTTCCGTGACGCTGTCCTGCTTGGAGCCGAAACTGATCACCGGCAGAAGATCTTCGACCTGGCCGAACATGCGCTTCTCGATAACCTCGCGCAGCTTTTCGTAGCTTGTCCATGATGGGTTGCGGCCGTGGTTGCGTGCCCGGGCACGCAGCGTGAACTTGACCACTTCGTTGCGGAAATCCTTGGGGTTGGCGATGCCGGCCGGTTTTTCGACCTGCGACAATTCCTTGTCCAATATCTCGCGATTGAGGATCTGGCCCGTATCGGGATCCTTGTAGTCCTGATCTTCGATCCAGGCATCGGCATAGGCGATGTAGCGGTCGAATAGGTTCTGGCCATACTCGCTGTACGATTCCAGATAGGCCTTCTGGATCTCGTGGCCGATGAACTCGGCATAGCGCGTTGCCAGTTCCGACTTGATGAACTCGAGATAGCTCGCTTCCGTCTCCTTTGGGAACTGCTCGCGCTTGATCGCCTCTTCCAGGATGTACATCAGGTGCACGGGATCCGCCGCGACCTCGTTGGTGTCGTAGTTGAATGTCTGCGACAGGATCTTGAAGGCGAAGCGCGTGCTTACGCCGGTCATGCCCTCGTCGACGCCGGCGGCGTCGCGATATTCCTGAACCGACTTGGCCCGGGGGTCGACCTCCTTGAGGTTTTCGCCGTCATAGGCGCGGATCTTGGTGTAGAGCGGCGAATTGTCGTGCTCGGCAAGACGGGTCGAGACCGTGAACCGGCTGAGAATATCCAGCACTTCAGGTGCGCAGGGGCTGCCGGCCAGCTCGCTCTCGCGCAACAGTTTCTCGTAGATATGCCTTTCTTCGGTGATCCGCAGGCAATACGGCACCTTGACCACGAGGATGCGGTCGAGAAAGGCCTCATTATTCTTGTTGTTCTTGAACTGTTGCCACTCCGATTCGTTGGAATGGGCAACGATGATGCCCTGATAGGGGAAGGCGCCGAAATTCTCGGTGCCGTTATAGCTGCCTTCCTGGGTCGCCGTCAGCAGCGGATGCAGGACCTTGATGGGCGCCTTGAACATCTCGACGAATTCGAGCAGGCCTTGCGTGGTCCGGTTCAGCCCGCCGCTGTAGGAATAAGCGTCCGGATCGGACTGGCTGAAATCCTCCAATTGTCTGATGTCGACCTTGCCAACCAGAGCCGAGACATCCTGATTGTTCTCGTCGCCAGGCTCCGTCTTGGCTATAGCGATCTGGCGCAGCCGCGAGGGCATCAATTTCACCACGCTGAATTTGGAAATGTCGCCAGACAATTCATCAAGCCGCTTGGCCGCCCAGGGCGAGATAATGCCGTTGAGGCGACGCCGGGCTATGCCGTATTTGTCCTCCAGCAGATCGCCCATGCGATCGGGATGGAACAGGCCGAGCGGCGACTCGAAAATCGGACTGATCTGATTGCCGGCCTTGAGCGTGTAGATCGGGCGTTCCTCCATCAGTTTCTTCAGCCGTTCGGCCAGGGAGGACTTGCCGCCGCCGACAGGGCCGAGGAGATAGAGGATCTGCTTGCGCTCCTCGAGCCCCTGCGACGCATAGCGGAAATAGCCGGCGATGCGTTCGATCGTATCCTCCATTCCGTAGAAATCGGAGAAGGTGGGATACACCTTGACCGTGCGGTTGGAGAAAATGCGGCCGAGCCGCTCGTCCTTGCTGGTGTCGACCAGGTTCGGCTCGCCGATTGCCTCGACCATCCGTTCCGGCGCCGAGGCATACATTGACTTGTCTTCCCGGCAGGCAAGGAGATACTGCTGGAGGCTTATTTCCTCCTGGCCCGCGTTTGCATAAATCTCCGAAAACAGATCGAAGACGTCGGACTGGTTCTCACCCATGATGGTTGCCCTCAGAGCCATTCTGGCTGCCGCCCGGCTCATCTCATTCAACTACCGGGATGCATTGTGGTTCCCTCCACATTGGAGAGAGAGCGTGTATCTGCATCGAACTTGGACAGCACACAGTTACAATGCTCGTCTGATATCTCAGGTGGTGATGGCCAGAGGAGACCGTCAAGGGCAAATATCGATTTCGTGAACCGAACGGCAAAGCGAGTGCATTGATGCGGCTGGTACGGTGTTGAATCAGATCGTTGAGCACTCCCAAGTCTAACGGGATGCTCGTGGTGCGTGCGGGCATTCCTCGTCTACATATCGGGCCCAACGATCGGGAGATTGCGATGATCGATCGACGAAGCCTTATTCTGGTGTCCGCGGCGGCGATGTTGCCATTGGGCACATCGGTCGCATGGGGCCAGCGCCAACCCGTGCCGACAACCTTCGATTACGGGCCGGCCAAGCTCGATATCTATGCGCCGGATGGCGCACGCGGATTGCCGGTCGTCTTCTTCGTCCATGGCGGCGCCTGGCGCTCCGGCAAGCGCTCGCAGGTCAACGCGAAGCCGGCCTTCCTGCTCGCCAACGGGTTTTGCCTGGTCTCCATCGACTATCGCATGCTGCCCGAAGCGGAGGTCGCCACCCAGGCCGACGATGTCGAAAAGGCCTATGCCTATGTCCGCGCCAACATTGCCCGGCATGGCGGCGATGCCAGGCGGATCGTGGCCATGGGCCATTCGGCCGGTTGCCACCTCGTTGCGCTGACCGGCATGCGCGGCGGTCTACCGGGTGTCGCCGCGCTGCTTCTCGACGACACCAGGGCCTATGACCTCACCGCGCTTTCCAGGAATGGCGGCATGGCGGGGGCCTATGCGCGGGCCTTCCCCGATCCCGCGCAATGGGCGGCGTTGTCGCCGGCCAGTTATGTAGATGGCCGCAAGCACCCGCCGACCTTCATCGCCTACTCAGGCGCTTCGGGCCGGGACGGGGACTCCAAGGCGTTCGCCGAGCGCTTGCGCGCCACCGGCACCAAGGTGACGCTGTTCGACGGCAGCGCCTATACGCACATGTCGATCAACCGCGATTTCGGCGAGGATGGCGACGCCTTGACCGGGGCGGCACTGGCATTCCTGAAATCGGCGATTGGGTGATTGCGGCATCGAAACGGAGCTCTGAACGTCACCGCGAGGAGCGAGGAGGACCGGCCTACCAGCGCGTCTTTTCGCCGGGAGCCGCCGGTTCGATCGCCAGCGCGTGCAGGCCAGCCTTCAATTCGTCGGCCAAAAGCGCGTTGACCGCGCGGTGGCGCTCGATGCGGCTCATGCCGGCAAAATCCGGCGAAACAATGCGGACGCGGAAATGCGTCTCGCCGGTGCCGTCGAACGTAGCCTGGTGGCCGGATTCCACATGATGATGGCCGGCGTGCAGATGGCTTTCGTTGATGACGACCAGCCGCTCCGGCGAAAATGCCTTGCTCAACTTGTCTTCCATGGTTGCCTGTATGGACATTGCCGTCTCCCTTCACCACATATCGCCAGCGGGATCGCGGAAGCCGAACCGACTTCGTTGCATGTCGCGCTTCAACAAAATCGGTCCTTCGCCTGCTTTATGCCGCGATTCAGCGGTTAGGGCGATCATCGCGAAAATGTCAATTCTTGTTTCGCATCTGCGAACGCCCCATAAATGGGTTAGATGAAGCCGTATCCCAAATATTTCGAGAAGATCCGCATCCGCCAGGAGAAGGACGCGGAGCTGAAGTCGCACGCGCCGATCTGCCAGTGGGATGGCTGCAAGGAGGCGGGCACCCATCGCGCTCCGGTCGGGCGCATGAAGGAGGGCGAGTATTTCCGCTTCTGCTTCGACCATGTGCGCGAGTACAACAAGGGTTTCAACTATTTTTCCGGCGTTCCGGACACCGAGGTCGCCCGTTTCCAGAAGGAGGCGATGACCGGCCATCGGCCGACCTGGAAGATGGGCGTCAACGGCGCCTCGACGCGCTCGTCTCCCGATATGGCGCAGATGCGCTCCGGCCGCGCCGGCTACTACAACCGGATGCGCGACCCGTTCGACCTGTTCAAGGGGCCGAAAGATCCCCGCGAGGTGCGCGAGCGCAAGGCCAAGCCGCTTGAGGCCAAGGCGCTGGAAACGCTTGGCCTTGATACAAAGGCGACTGGCAAGGAGATCAAGGCGCGCTATAAGGAACTGGTGAAGCGTCACCATCCGGATGCGAATGGCGGCGACAGAGGTTCGGAAGACCGGTTCCGCGATGTGCTCCAGGCCTATCGCGTGCTCAAGCAGGCGGGTTTGTGCTGAGCGACCCAACGGTTCGTGTCGTTTTCCAACTTTCATAAGGGTGGAAAAGGCTCTAAGACCGCCCCCGGAGAAAATCGATTGCCGGCGAAATCAGTCGTTTCGCCCGTGGAGACGTGGATAGAGATGAACAAGGTCGATCGCGACATCGCCAACCTACCCGACACCACGGTGTCGGTGAAGGACAAATTCGGCTTCGACTCCAAGATGGTGGTGCCGGCCTATTCGGTCACCAGCGAACATGTGCCCGACATCGATCCCGACTATCTTTTCGACAAGGCGACGACGATGGCGATCCTCGCCGGCTTCGCCTACAACCGGCGCGTCATGGTCTCGGGCTATCACGGCACCGGCAAATCGACCCATATCGAGCAGGTCGCGGCCCGCCTCAACTGGCCTTGCGTGCGCGTCAATCTCGACAGCCATGTCAGCCGCATCGACCTCGTCGGCAAGGACGCGATCGTGGTCAAGGACGGCTTGCAGATCACCGAATTCCGCGACGGCATTCTGCCCTGGGCCTACCAGCACAATGTGGCGCTGTGCTTCGACGAGTATGACGCCGGCCGTCCGGACGTGATGTTCGTCATCCAGCGCGTGCTGGAATCGTCTGGTCGGCTGACGCTGCTCGACCAGAGCCGCGTCATCCGTCCGCATCCGGCGTTCCGGCTGTTCTCGACCGCCAACACGGTCGGGTTGGGCGATACCACCGGCCTCTATCACGGCACCCAGCAGATCAACCAGGCGCAGATGGACCGCTGGTCGATCGTCACCACGCTGAACTACCTGCCGCACGACAATGAGGTGAACATCGTGCTGGCCAAGGCCAAGCACTATCGCGACGGCAAGGGCAAAGACATCGTCAACAAGATGGTGCGCGTCGCAGACATGACGCGCTCGGCGTTCATCAATGGCGATCTGTCGACCGTGATGAGCCCGCGTACCGTCATCACCTGGGCCGAGAATGCCGAGATATTCGGCAATATCGGCATGGCGTTCCGGCTGACCTTCCTCAACAAATGCGACGAACTGGAGCGCTCGGTGGTGGCCGAGTTCTACCAGCGCGCCTTCGGCGAGGATCTGCCGGAGAGCGCCGCCAATGTGGTGCTGGGCTAAGCAGAGCCTCGATGGCGGGTCCGGGCGACAATACGCGCAACAAGTCGAAGACGGGCTCTGAAGCCGACAGCTTCAAGCGCGCCGTCACCGTCTGCATGCGCGCCATCGCCGGCGACAAGGAGCTGGAAGTCGGCTTCGCCAAGGACCGCCCGGCGCTCGCCGGCAGCCGCGCCCGGCTGCCGGAATTGCCCAAGAAAGCGTCCAAGGCCGACATAGCCATCACCCGCGGCCTCGGCGATTCCATGGCGCTCAAGCGCGCCTGCCATGACGTGCGTATCCACAGCAGACTGGCGCCGGAAGGCAAGGCGGCCCGCGCCATCTACGACGCGGTCGAACAGGCGCGCGTCGAGGCGATCGGCAGCCGCGCCATGCAAGGGGTCGCCGACAATATAGGCTCGATGCTGGAGGACAAATACGCCAAGGCCAATCTCGTCGACGTCAAGGATAAGGCCGACGCCCCGATCGAGGAGGCGCTGGCGCTGATGGTGCGCGAGAAGCTGACCGGCCGGCCGATTCCCAAGAGCGGCGAGCGGCTGGTCGAGCTCTGGCGCCCCTGGGTCGAGGAAAAGGCCAGCGCCGACCTCGACGGGCTGTCGTCCAAGCTCGACGACCAGCAGGCCTTCGCCCGCGTCGTGCGTGAAATGCTCGCCTCCATGGAAATGGCCGAGGAACTCGGCGACGAGCAGGAGACAGAAGATTCAGAGGACAATGACGACAACCAGCCGCAAGGCGAGGAACAGAGCGAGGAAGGCGGCGAGGACGATTCCGGCTCCGAACAGTCGCAGTCCGAAGATGCCGAGGCTTCCTCTGACGACGAGCAGTCGGCCGAGACCGAAGCCTCCGACGCCACTGCCGACGATTTGTCCGACGACGACGATGCCGATGCCGAGACGCCCGGCGAGGCGCGCCGCAACGACAACCCTTTCACCAACCTTCCGAAGGAGATCGATTACAAGGTCTTCACGTCAGCTTTCGACGAGACGGTGGGGGCGGAGGAGCTTTGCGAGGAAGAAGAGCTCGACCGGCTGCGCGCCTTTCTCGACAAGCAACTCGCCAACCTGTCCGGCGTCGTCGGCCGGCTGGCCAACCGTTTGCAGCGCCGCCTGATGGCGCAGCAGAACCGGTCGTGGGATTTCGACCTGGAAGAGGGCTATCTCGACCCGGCACGGTTGGTGCGCGTCGTCATCGATCCGATGCAGCCGCTGTCCTTCAAGCAGGAGCGCGACACCAAATTCCGCGACACGGTGGTGACGCTGGTGCTCGACAATTCGGGTTCCATGCGCGGCCGGCCGATCACCGTGGCCGCCACCTGCGCCGACATTCTGGCGCGCACGCTGGAACGCTGCGGCGTTTCGGTCGAGATTTTGGGCTTCACCACGCGCGCCTGGAAAGGCGGGCAGGCCCGCGAGAAGTGGCTGAAGGACGGCAAGCCGCCGAATCCGGGCCGGCTGAACGACCTGCGCCACATCATCTACAAGTCGGCCGACCATCCCTGGCGGCGGGCACGGCGCAATCTCGGACTGATGATGCGCGAGGGCCTGCTCAAGGAAAACATCGACGGCGAGGCGCTGCTGTGGGCGCATAACCGGCTGATCGCCCGGCCGGAGCAGCGCAAGATCCTGATGATGATCTCCGACGGCGCGCCGGTCGACGATTCGACGCTGTCGGTCAATCCGGGCAATTATCTCGAGCGCCATCTGCGCGCCGTCATCGAGCTGATCGAGACGCGCTCGCCGGTCGAGCTGCTTGCCATCGGCATCGGCCATGACGTCACCCGCTATTACCGGCGCGCCGTCACCATTGTCGATGCCGAGGAACTGGCCGGCGCCATGACCGAGCAATTGGCTTCGCTGTTCGCCGAGGAAAGCGCACGCGATACGCGGCGCGGCGGCATGCGGCGCGCCGGATGATCTTTTCGCACGGCGGATTTCGACAAGCGCTTTTCGCCGCCGTCGCCCTGTTTGCCGGTGCAGCCCCGGTGCCATCCAGTTCGGCCGGCGCGACCTCGGTTGAACCGGTCGAGGTCTCGGCCCGCCCGATCACCGAATTCCGTATAGGCCGTGCCGACAAGCAATTCGGTCCGCTCGAATTCGTCGGCGGGCTGGAAATGACGTCGCCGTCGCGCGATTTCGGCGCCCTGTCGGCCTTCCGTTTCCTGAAAGGCGGTCGCGACTTCGTCGGCGTCGCCGATACCGGATTCTGGTTCTTCGGCACCGTGACCCATGATGCGGACAAGCGCCCGTCAGGCATCCGGCACTTCCGCATGGAACAGATGGTCGATGCATCGGGCCAGCCGATCGACGAGAAATCGGAAGTCGATGCCGAGGGGCTTTCCGTCAAGGACGGCATTGCCACCGTGGGTTTCGAGCGCAACCATCGCGTCGCCCAATTCAAAATTGGCCGCGACGATATGAAGGCGCCGTTCAGGCAGATGGATTTCCTGGTTCCGGCATGGGAGCTGCGCCGGAACCGAGGCTTCGAGACGGTCACCCACGCCAATGCCAATGGCCGCCACCAAGGTGGCCTGGTCGTGGTGTCGGAAAAGAGCTTGGACAAGGCCGGCAACATCTATGCCGCCATCATCGAAGGTCCGCACAAGGGCGTCTTCACCGTCAAGCGCAACGGCGATTTCGATATCACCGATGGGGCTTTCCTGCCGGATGGCGACCTTCTGCTGCTGGAGCGCAGTTTCACGATGGCAGGAGGCCTCAAGATGCGGCTGCGGAGCGTTGATGGCGAGACCGTGGAGAAGGGCGCGGTCGCCGACGGTCCGGTGCTGCTGGAAGCCGATATGGGCTACCAGATCGACAATATGGAAGGGCTCGACGTCTGGACGCGCGAAGACGGCGCGCTGATGGTGTCGCTGATCTCCGACGACAACCACTCGATCCTGCAGCGCAATCTCTACCTGGAATTCATTTTGCACCAGGACTGATTTGGCGCTCCAACTGCGAAGCTGAAGTTGAAGGTATTCAACGCCGGCTTCGATTTGGTCGGACGCCTTCCCCCCACTCCGTCGAGCGCAACTCGACGGAGTGGGGGTCGACTACTCATCAAATGACGGCGTCCGCTCAGGGTCGCGAGCCGTTGGTGGCGATCCAGATGACATGGCGCGCGCCGCGCTTGCCGTTGGCGCGCGTGCTCACCTCCTCGACCGCGAAACCTGCCTGCTTCAGCCGCCGGGTGAAGCCGCTGTCCGGCCCTTGCGACCACACCGCAAGCACGCCGCCGGGCTTCAGTGCGATGCGCGCTGCCGCCAGGCCTTGCAGGCTGTAAAGCGCGTCGTTGGATTTGTGAACGATGCCGTCCGGGCCGTTGTCGACATCGAGCAGGATGGCGTCCCAGGCCGCGGGCCGGGGTCTTATCAACTGCCCGACATCGGCCTCCCGAACGATGACGCGCGGATCGTCGAGGCAGCCACCAAACAGCTCGGCCATCGGCCCTCGTGCCCACGCGACGACCGCCGGCACCAACTCCGCGACAGTGATTTCGGCATTCTCGCCCAACTCGGCGAGAGCGGCGCGCAGCGTAAAACCCATGCCAAGCCCGCCGATCAGCATTCTCGGCTGTCTGCGGCCGGCGATCCTCCGACAGGAGAGCCTGGCCAACGCTTCTTCCGAGCCGCTGAGGCGGCTGTTCATCAACTCGTTGGTGCCCAGCATGATCGAGAATTCGGAACCGCGCCGCTTGAGCCGAAGCTCCTGCGCGCCATCCGGGGTTTTCGCGGAGTCCAGCTGGATCCAGGGAATCACGGCCTAGACCGCAGCAACAGCCGGCTGGCTCCAGCGGGCGGCGAGCAGCCGATAGGGGATCAGTGCCACGACGGCGATGATCAGCTTCACGCTGAGGTCGCCAAGCGCCCAAGAGACCCAACGCATGGCCTCGACCGGCAGCACGCCCATCAGCGGCGCCGTTTCCAGCGCAAAACTGTCGCTTGGGCCAACGAAGGCGAAAGCCGCGGAGAAAGCGACGCTGAAGAACACGACGGTGTCGAACACCGAGCCGACCAGCGTGCCGACGATCGGCGCCCGCCACCAGCTCTGTCGGCGCAGACGGTTGAACACGGTCACGTCTAGCAATTGCGCGGTGAGGAAGGCCGCGCCGGACGCCGCCGCGATGCGCACCAGCCGGTCGGCGGCGGTCTCGAACTCGATGAAACCATGGCGGAACAGGAAGGGCGGCACGAGGACCGAGCAGACCACCGCCGTCATGAAGCCGACAAAGACGATCCGGCGCGCCACGGCAGGCCCGTAGCGGCGGTTGGCAAGGTCCGTGACCAGAAAGGAGAACGGGTAGGTGAACGCGCCCCAGGTGAGCAGGTCGGCCAGCGACAAGCCGCCGATCCGACCCTGCATCGGGAACTGCACGAGGATATTCGATGCCACGACGACAAGCGCCATGGCGGCCACGAAGGGCAGGTATCGCGAGAAGGAAGTCATTTTTTTATCCTGGGTAATGGAACCAGCGGAGCGTCATGCCGAAACCGGATGGCGCTCGCTTTGTTCGAGCATCGGATTTCCGAAACCGCCTTGCGGACGGCGACCCGATGTCCAAGGCCAACAAGAGGTTGGCCAGGGCGGTTGTCCCCCGCCTGAAGGCAGTTTACGCGGCAGCCTGCTCGGCGAGCTTCTTGGCGATCTGCTTCTTCAAGAGGCGCGCGCGCTGCGACAGCTCCTTGACGTCAGCCTTGGCCAGGAAGGCGTCGAGACCGCCGCGATGCTCGACCGAACGCAGCGCGTTGGCGGAAATGCGCAGGCGCACATTCTGGTTCAGCGCTTCCGAAATCAGCGTCACATTGACGAGGTTCGGCAGGAAGCGACGCTTGGTCTTGTTGTTGGCGTGGCTCACATTGTTGCCGGTCTGGACTGCCTTGGCAGTGAGTTCGCAGGTGCGGGACATGGTTCTAACCTTCAGTTCTCTCGGGGACCTGCCAAACCTTCGTGCCCACGCCGGGTGGCGCGCGGTTCTGGTCAAGCGGCCTTATGGAAAAAGTTGGCGTTCCATAGTTGCATTTCGCCCATGCGTCAAGCTCCAGCCTGGCCCAGCGGCATTTCATACTAAGGCCGGAATTCGTCGTATAAGCGGTTCCATAGGGACATGCCAGACCGGAGTTGTCCGCCTCCGGTTGAAATCAAGGATCCGATCGCGCCATGCTTCGCTTGCCCCATGCCCTTGCCGCCGCGCTGGCCGTCGCCTCGCCGTCGCCTGCGACGGCCGCCTCGCCGCAGTCCTTCAGGGGCGAATACACAGTGTCGTTTCTGGGCCTTTCTATCGCGAAATCAAGCTTTTCAAGCCATTATGAGAACGGCGTCTACTCGATCGACGGCAGCGTTTCCGCGGCCGGTCTCGCCAAGCTGTTCGATGACACGCGCGGCACGATCTCGTCCAAGGGTACGATTTCGGGCCAGAAGATGGTGCCGCAGGCGTTCCGCGCGGACTACACTTCCGGCAAGAAAGCCTCCGCCATCGACATTCGTTTTGCCAATGGCAACGTCATCTCGACGACGGTCGTTCCCGCGCCGGAAAAGCGCGATCCCGACAGTTGGGTGCCGCTTGGCGCCGGCGACCTGGCATCGGTGCTCGATCCGATGGCGGCAACCGTCATCCATGCCGGCAGCCTCGACAAGGTCTGCGGCCGCACCGTGAGGCTGTATGACGGCGAGATGCGCGCCAACCTGACGCTGAGCTACGCTTCAAAAGGGTCGATCTCGGTGCCCGGCTACAAGGGCGACACCGTCACATGCCGGATGGGTTTCGAGCCGGTGGCCGGCTACCGCAAGGGCCGCAAGGCGCTCAACTACCTCAAGAACAAAAGCCGTATAATGGTGACATTTGCGCCGCTCGGCCAAACCGGGGTATATGCGCCGATCCGCGCGACGGTCGGGACGCAGATCGGCACCTTGACCATCAGCGCCAGGCGTTTCGAAGCAATACAATAAGGCGCCACGCGCGCCGCTGGAGACAGAATGGGGCGCGCGACACTGATCGGCTTTTCGGCCGTGGCCATGTGGGCACTGCTGGCGTTGCTTACGGACGCATCCGGCAAGGTGCCGCCGTTCCTCTTGTCGGCGATCACCTTCTCGATCGGCACCGGGGTCGGGCTTTTCGCGCGCCTTTTCATGCCGGCCGCGGATAAAAGCCAGAGGATACCTCGCCAGGTCTGGGTGATCGGCATTGCCGGCCTTTTCGGCTACCACTTTTTCTACTTCACCGCGCTGCGCAACGCGCCGGCGGTGGAGGCCAGTCTGATCGCCTATCTGTGGCCGCTGCTGATCGTGCTCGGCTCGGCGCTGATGCCGGGCGAGCGGCTGGCCTGGAACCATATCGTCGGCGCGCTGCTTGGCCTTGCCGGCACCGTCCTCATCGTCACCAAGGGCGGCGGCCTCGCCTTCGACGCGCGCTATGCCTTCGGCTACGCCATGGCTGCCGTCTGCGCCGTGCTGTGGTCGTCCTATTCGCTCCTGTCGCGGCGTTTCCCGTCAGTGCCGACCAGCATCGTCACTTGGTTCTGCGCGGCGACCGCGCTGTTGTCGCTTGCCTGCCATCTGGCGCTGGAAGAGACGGTGCTGCCCGCGAGTGCCGGGCAATGGCTTGCCGTGCTCGGGCTCGGCCTGATGCCAGTGGGGGCAGCCTTCTATGCCTGGGATGTCGGGGTCAAGCGCGGCAACATCCAGGTGCTGGGCGCGGCAAGCTATGCCGCGCCGCTCCTGTCGACGCTGGTGTTGATCGCGGCCGGCGTCGCCGAACCGTCGCTGCGCATCCTCGCCGCTTGCGTGCTCATCACCGGCGGCGCTGCCCTGGCGGCAAAATCGCTGTTCCTGCGCAAGCCTGCGGCTGCCGAAGGCGGAGCCGGGGCATCCGAAGGCGGAGCCCGGGCATGACGATGCCGTTTCCGGGCGGCATCGACGGCAACGCCAATGCGACGCTGATCTTTTCCCTGGTGGCGGCGGTTGTCTACGCCTTCACATCAGGCATGGCGCCGACGCTCGCCCGTTCGGCGGCAAAAACGCTCGCCGTGGCCATGCTTGCCGTGCTGGCGGCGATGCAGGGCGGGCCGCTGCTGCTGGTCGCCGCCCTTGCACTGAGCGCCATCGGCGACGCCTTCCTGTCGCGGGATGGCGAAAAGATGTTTCTCGGCGGGCTGGGCAGCTTTCTCGCCGCGCATATCGTCTATGTCGTGCTGTTCCTGCGCAGGGGCGAGGGGCTGGGAGTGCTGGGGGCCGAACCCTGGCGCGCGGCAATCGCACTGGCGATGGCGGTATTCGTTATTCTCATGCTGGCGGCGCTGTGGCGCCGCGTCGGCCCGGCCCTGCGAGCGCCGATCGCGGGCTATGTCGCGGCCATCCTCGCCATGGGCATTTCGGCGCTGACGACGAGCAGTGCCGCTGTTATCGGCGGTGCCGTGCTGTTCATGGCGTCCGACGCGCTGCTGGCCACGGAACGCTTCCTGGCGGCCGCCATTTCGCCACATCGCGCCTGGATGCGTTTGGCGGTCTGGGTGCTTTACTACGCCGCGCAGCTCGTGATCACGCTTGGTTTCCTGCTGCGCTAAGGGTTTCCGGCTGCGTCAGAGCTGTTTAGGCCGCCAACCAGGCTCCGCCAGTTCAAACGCCGCAAAGTCGAAGCCCGGCGCCACGGTGCAGCCGACCAGGGTCCACTCGCCCAGGCTGCGCGCCGATTGCCACCAGCCCGCCGGCACGACGATTTGCGGCCGCTCGCCGGCCGCAAGCTCGATGCCGAGCACCTGCTCGATCACCCGGTTAGCCTTTGGGCCGCCTTCTTCCCATATCGACAGCGCCAGCGGCGCGCCGGCGTAGAAGTGCCAGGCCTCGGCTGCATCCCTGACGCGATGCCAGGCGGAAACCTGGACCTGCTCCAGCAGAAAATAGATCGCCGTCGAGTGGCCTCGAGCTCCGCCGCCACCGTCGCGAAAGGTTTCCGTGTACCAGCCGCCTTCCGGATGCGGCTTCATGCCAAGGATGGCGATGATTTCTGCGGAACTCGTCATGGTTTCGACCAGTGTCGCTTGGCCTAGAAATTATCCTTGCGCTTGCGGATCTCGGCAAAAACCTCGACATCCGACGCCTTCTCCATGCCGAGATGCCTGCGGATTGCCGGATCGTGCCAGCGCAGGAAAGGGTTGGTCGACAATTCCTCGCCGATCGTGGTCGGCAGCGTCGGCTTGTTATCGGCGCGCAGCGCTTCAATTTTTGCCGCGCGTTCCTTCAATGCCGAATTGGTCCGGTCGACGCTCAGCGCGAAACGGGCGTTGGCGAGCGTGTATTCGTGCCCGCAATAGATCACGGTCGCGGCAGGCAGTGCCGCGAGCTTCTTCAGGGATCCATACATCACCGGCGGCTTGCATTCGAACAGCCGCCCGCAGCCGAGCGCGAACAGCGTGTCGGCGGTGAACGCCACTTTCGATGCCGGCAGGTGATAGGAGACGTGGCCGGCGGTGTGGCCGGGGGTGGCGATCACTTCGATGCGCTCCTCGCCGAGATGCAGGATCGAACCGTCCTCGACAGTGTCGTCAATGCCGGGAATCTTGGCCTTTTCGGCTTCGGGACCCACGATGCGCAGCTTGAAGCGCTGCTTCAGCGCCAGATTGGCCTCGACATGGTCGGCATGGTGATGCGTGGTCAGGATCATCGTCGGCGTCCAGCCGGTGCGCTTGACCGCAGCCAGGATCGCCGCTTCTTCCGGCGCATCGATAAGCGCGGTCTGACCGCTTTTGGGGTCATGCACCAGCACGCCGAAATTGTCGCTGCGGCACATGAACTGTTCGATTTCGACCGCCATCGCATCTCTCCATCTTTCGCCGCAGACATAGGACGCCGACGCGCGGATGTCATCCCGGAGATGACTAATGTCAGGATGTCATTCGACATCCGGGATCTCGGGACGTCGCGGCCTTTTGTTGAAACCCGCCGATATCGCGGCTACATCCCTGACATGCATTCCGACATCGTCGATCTCCGCTCCTTCTATTCGACAGCGCTCGGTCGCTTCGCCGAGCATTCGATCACCATGGCCTTGTCATCGATATGGGCCACCGTGCCCAATGAGCGGCTTGTCGGGCTCGGCTACACCTTGCCTTGGCTGGAACGGTTCGGCAGCGACGCCGAGCGGGTGTTCGCCTTCATGCCGGCGACGCAGGGCGCCGTGGTCTGGCCGGCGGCGGGACCGACGGCGACGGCTCTGGTTTTCGACGAGGAACTGCCGCTGGTCGATTCCTGCATCGACCGCATGCTGCTCGTGCATTCGCTCGAGCATGTCGAAAACCCGCGCGAAACGCTGAACGAGATCTGGCGCGTGCTGTCGCCGGCCGGCCGGGTGGTCATCGTCGTGCCCAACCGGCGCGGCGTCTGGGCGCGGTTCGAACATACGCCGTTCGGCAATGGCAGGCCCTTCTCGCGCGGTCAGCTCACCGAATTGCTGCGCGAGGCGAATTTCACGCCCGCCGCCTGGTCCGACGCCCTGTTCTTTCCGCCATCGCGGCGGCGTTTCATGATGCGCTTCCACAATATGCTGGAGCGCGCCGGCCGGCGGCTGTGGCCGATCTTCTCCGGCGTCATCGTGGTCGAGGCGCAGAAGCGGCTCTATCAGGGCGTGCCGGCCGCCCAGCGCGCTTCGCGACGCGTTTTCGTGCCGGTGCTTTCGCCGCATGCAGCAACGCGGCTCGGCCGGCGAATAGAGACCGGGGCCACGACATCGCCGAGTCCGCGAATGACACCTTCGTGATCATGCCGGAAACTTGCGCCGGACGGCATTTCGCGACCTATCTGTCGCTGACGGGCTCGCAGCCTGGCTGAGTGACCGGTGGCGTCACTACACTTCATCCGGTTTTCAGCACCGCTTTTGAACGCAAGGACTTCAGCTCATGGCCGATTATCCGGACAATGATGCCTCTGCCCGGCCTATCGCTGCGGTCGAAGCTTCGAGCCTGCGTGATCAGGTGGCGACGATCAAGCTGGCGCTTGCCGGGTCGCCGGTCCGCAAAAGGCTACGCTGGGCCTCCATCGGAATGGTTGCCGTCATTGTCGCGACCTCGATCGGCCAGGTTCTGCTCAACCGCTGGAACCAGCCTTTCTACGATGCGCTTGCACGTCGCGACATGCAGGCCTTCCTGCACCAGCTCGCCATTTTTGCCGCCATTGCCGGTGGGCTTCTTGTGCTCAATGTCGGCCAAACCTGGCTCAATCAGACGATCCGGCTGAAGCTGCGCGAGGCGCTGACGCTCGATCTGATCAATGGATGGATGCGGCCGGCGCGCGCCTTTCGCCTGGCGCATGCGGGCGCCATCGGAGTCAATCCCGACCAGCGCATGCAGCAGGATGCGAGCCATCTTTCCGACCTGTCGACGGATCTTGGCGTGGGTCTGCTGCAATCCTTAATCCTGCTCATCTCCTTCGTCGGCGTGTTGTGGGAGCTGTCCTCGGGCTTCGTCTTCCATGTCGGCGGGACATCGCTCGCCATACCGGGCTACATGGTGTGGGCGGCCATCCTCTATGCCGGAACGGCTTCCTGGCTGAGCTGGCTGGTCGGACGGCCACTGATCCACCTCAACAGCGACCGCTACACACGCGAGGCGGAGCTGCGTTCCTCGATGGTGCGCGTCAACGAGAACATCGATGCCATCGCGCTCGCCCGAAGCGAGCCCGATGCCAGGCGGCGGCTGGAAACCGACCTGGGCACCGTGCTCGGCGCCATGCGACGCATCTATAACGCCCAGATCAATCTCGCCTGGGTGACGGACACCTATGGCTGGATCACCGTGGTGGCTCCCATCCTGGTCGCTTCGCCGGTCTATTTCGCGGGCGATATCAGCTTCGGCGGACTGATGATGGCGGTCGGCGCCTTCAATCAGGTCCATTCTTCATTGCGTTGGTTCATCAACAATATCGGCAGCATCGCCGATTGGCGCGCGACGCTGATGCGCGTCGCCGATTTCCGCATTGCGCTGGATGAGACCGATGTGCTGCACGACCAGGAAAGGCGCATCGAATTCGGCGAGAATGCAAACGGCAAGCTGACCTTCGAGAAACTCGAAGTGGCCTCGCCGGGGGGCTGCACGAGGCTCGCCGACCAGCATGTCGAGATCCACGCCGGCGAACGCGTCATGCTCACCGGCGAGCCTGGCGCGGGCAAGACGCTGTTCTTTCGCGCCATTGCCGGCCTGTGGCCGTGGGGGAGCGGGCGCATCGGCATGCCGGCGGGGGAGGTGCCTATCTTCGTGCCGCGCACGCCCTACTTCCCAACCGCCACGCTGCGCGAAGTGCTCGACCGCGTGGACGGGGTTGCGCCGGCAAGCGATACCGATATCTCGGCCGTGCTGGCCGAGATCGGCCTGGAGCGCCTGTCGTCGTCGCTCGACCGTAGCGCGCGCTGGGAGCATGAACTGGCCGACGACGAACTGCGCCTGCTGGCCTTCGCCCGGCTCGTGCTGCGGCAGCCGAAATGGGTGATCATCGATGAGGCTCTCGATGCCTTCGACGGACCGACACTGCGGCGGGTCCTGTCGACGCTGGAGAAGCGGCTGGGCGGGGCGACGATCCTCAATATCGGCCGCGGGCAGCACAACAATCAGTTCTTCCCGCGCGCGCTGACCATCGTAAAGGCGTCCAGCGTGCCGGCCCTGAAGCCCGCGCGTATAAGGGCAGGCGCGATCGAGCCGCCGCCGGCCGCTCCTCGCCGCAAGAAATAGCACTTCCGGCATCTGTTCGGGCTGGCCCGCGGCACGCCATGCGGCAGCTTTATTTCGCCGTGATCGCGACGGAAGATTGCGGCGGAAACATCGCTTGAGCCGGCCATGCTTGATGCTCTCAGCCTGCTTGCCTGCCTGGCCTGCACCGAGGCCGCCGTGACTGCGCCTGCGCCGGATAGTCTGGCCGTTGATGTCCAACTGGTGCTGGCGGTCGATATCTCATTGTCGATGGACGAGAAGGAGTTCGCCCTGCAGCGCGCCGGCTATGTGGAGGCGCTGCGTCATCCCGACTTCATCAAGGCGGTCCGCGCCGGGAACGCCGGTCGCATCGCGCTCACCTATTTCGAATGGGCCGGCACTGTGCGCGACGACGCGCTCATCGGCTGGCAGGTCATCGACGGCGCCGAGAGCGCTAACGCCTTTGCCGACAAGATAGCGGCTCGTCCGTTCCGCAGCTTCCGCGGCACGTCGATCTCCGGCGCGCTCGCCTTCGGCGCGGGGCTCTTCGACCGCACCGCTTACAAAAGCGAACGCAGCGTCATCGATATTTCCGGTGACGGACCGAACAATATCGGGCCGCCCGTCACCGCCACGCGGGATGCGGCAAACGCCAGAGGCATCGTCATCAACGGCCTGCCGATCCTGATCAATCCATCGTCCACCTTCAGCCACCTCGACCGGTATTACGCCCAGTGCGTCACCGGCGGGCCGGGCTCCTTCGTGCTGCCGATTTATACAGCCGCCGAATTTTCGACGGCAATCCGGCGCAAGCTGATTCTCGAAGTGAGCGGCGTTCAGAACGAGACCAGGATCATTCCCGCCGAAGCCGAGGCTCCGATCGACTGCCTGCAAGGCGAACGCGACAGACGGTTCTTGTCGGATCCGTATTTCCCGGAGCTCGATCGCTGAGCCTTCGCCGGGCTATGCGTTCCAACCTGCTGATGACCTTCGTCGCAGAGATCAGCCTGCAGCTCGACTTCGCCCGAAAAGGGGGTGTCATAGCCACCTCCGGGATGGCCCTTATCGCTTCAACAAGAACACCGCCTGCTGGCCGAAGAAGTTCCAGAACCACCATGGCATCGACAGGCCGATCTTCTGGCCGTTGGCGTCGAGCGCGGTCGCCCTTTCCACGGTCGCGCCAAGCTCCTCGCACAGATTGACGAAGTCGCGGATGGTGCAGAAGTGGATGTTCGGCGTGTCGTACCAGGAATAGGGCAGGTCCTTGGTCACCGGCATGCGGCCCTTGACGAACAGCGACAGGCGCACCCGCCAGTGGCCGAAATTGGGGAAGGAAACGATGGCGTGTTCGCCGATCCTGAGCAGTTCGTCGAGAACGAGCTTCGGGTTGCGGGTCGCCTGCAAGGTCTGCGACAGGACGACGAAATCAAAACCCTTGTCGGGATAGAATTCAAGATCCTTGTCGGCGTCGCCCTGAACGACGGAAAGGCCGCGCGCCACGCATTCGTTGACACCGCGCTGCGACAGCTCCAGTCCGCGGCCGTCGATCTGCTTGGTTTCCTGCAAAAGCTCGAGCAGCGAGCCGTCGCCGGAGCCGACGTCCAGCACCCGCGATTGCGGCGGGATCAGACCGGCGATCACCTCGAGATCGACGCGCTGGGCGCGGTTGACGCTCATGGCTTGCCCCTTGTCGTGGTGCGTGACCCTTGATGGACAGGTCTGCAATTTTGCGGGGTCATGCGCCGAGCCCTCTCGCTCGCGCGGCCGAGCCGATGAAGCCATTGATGGCGGCGAACAGTTCCGGCTCGTCGAGCAGGAAGGCGTCGTGCCCGCGATCGGTCTCGATCTCGACGAAGGACACCGACGCGCCGGCGGCATTCAGCGCATGGACGATCGAGCGGCTCTCCTCGGTCGGGAACAGCCAATCCGAGGTGAACGACACCAGGCAGAAGCGGGTCTTGGTGCCGGCAAAAGCATCGGCCAGCCTGCCGCCGTGGTCGGCGGCGAGGTCGAAATAGTCCATGGACCGCGTCATATAGAGATAGGAATTGGCGTCGAAGCGGTCGACGAAAGTCATGCCCTGGTGACGCAGATAGCTCTCGATCTGGAAATCGGCGTCGAAGCCGAAGGTCAGCGCTTCGCGGTCCTGCAGGTTGCGGCCGAACTTCCGGTGCAAGGCTGCTTCCGACAGGTAGGTGATGTGGGCGGCCATGCGCGCCACGGCGAGCCCCTTTTCCGGGCGTTTGCCGTGGTCGAAATACTTGCCGCCATGCCATTCGGGGTCGGCCATCACGGCCTGCCGGCCGACCTCGTGGAAAGCGATGTTCTGCGAGGAATGCCGCGCGCCGGTGGCGATCGGCAGCGCCGAGAAAACACGCTCCGGATAGCTCGACGCCCATTGCAGCACCTGCATGCCGCCCATCGACCCGCCGAGCACGCAAAACAGTTTTTCGATGCCGAAATGATCGATCAGCATCTGCTGGGCACGCACCATGTCGCGGATGGTGATGACCGGAAGGTCGAGCCCATAAGGCTTGCCGGTGGCGGGATTGGTGGATGCCGGGCCGGTGGAACCGAGGCAGCCGCCGATGACGTTTGAGCAGATGACGAAGAAACGGTTGGTGTCGATGATCTTGCCGGGGCCGATCAGCACTTCCCACCAACCCGGCTTGCCGGTCACTGGATTGGTGCTGGCCACATGCTGGTCGCCGGTCAAAGCGTGGCATACGAGAATGGCGTTGGAACGGGCGTCATTCAGCGTGCCGTAGGTCTGGTAGGCGATCTGGAACGGCGACAGCAGCGTGCCGGCGTCGAGCTTGAGCGGCTTGTCGGCGCCGAAGCGCACGACCGGACTCGACGGTTGGTCTGCCTCGTTGTTGGTTCTGCCAGCGCGCTGAGCGGCCATCTCGTCTCTCTTGCTGCACCCTTGCCTTGCGGAAATCGCTGCCGATCTCCGCGCCGCCGACGCGTTCGTCCGGCCGGCCGCAGACAATAAAAAACCGGCATTGCCTTCGCAAAGCCGGTTACGTCGCGCAAACGGCCCTTTAGCGAATTGTTTAACGTGGCTGCAAGCCGACCGGCCAAATCACCACGGAACTGTCGCTGCCCTTCTAGAACTCACCTGCCTCGCCGTCAATGCCGCCTGCTGGCACCACTGCCACCTCTCGACATTGCCGGCCATGGCTTGTATTTCCGCAGCGGCTTCCAGGACGGAAGCGTTCTCGACGGATTTTGCGATATGAGCCAGACCCCGGACAAGGCACGTCCAACCCCGCGCGCGGGCATCATGGACATCCAGGCCTATGTGCCGGGCAAGAGCTCGGCCCCCGCCGGGGTGGACAAGGTCCACAAGCTGTCGTCGAACGAGAACCCGCTCGGCCCCTCGCCGAAGGCAATCGAGGCCGCGCGCGAGGTCGCCGCGAAGCTCGACGTCTATCCCGACGGCACCGCCCGGCGCCTGCGCGAAGCAATCGCCGAGGTGCATGGTCTGAACGCACAGAACATCATCTGTTCCAACGGCTCCGACGAGATCCTCGGCCTGCTGGCGCAGACTTATCTCGCGCCCGGCGACGAGGCCATATTCACCGAACACGCCTTCATGGTCTACAAGATCTACATCCAGTCGGCGGGTGCGACGCCTGTCGCGGTCAAGGAGACCCAGGAGCGCGCCGACATCGATGCGATCCTGGCGGCTGTCACGCCACGTACGAAGATCGTGTTCCTCGCCAATCCCAACAATCCAACCGGCACTTACGTGCCGTTCCAGGAGGTGCGCCGCCTGCATGCCGGCCTGCCGAAGAACGTGCTTCTGGTGCTCGATGCCGCCTATGCCGAATATGTCAGGCGCAACGACTA
Source organism: Mesorhizobium sp. B1-1-6 (assembly GCF_006443035.1). Taxonomy (NCBI): domain Bacteria; kingdom Pseudomonadati; phylum Pseudomonadota; class Alphaproteobacteria; order Hyphomicrobiales; family Phyllobacteriaceae; genus Mesorhizobium; species Mesorhizobium sp. B1-1-6. The sequence goes on from NZ_VFWR01000013.1 coordinate 38,451, forward strand.
TGAGGCCGGCATCGAGCTCGCGGGCAGCTCTCAGAACGTGGTCATGACCCGCACCTTCTCCAAGATCGGACTTGGCGGGGCGCGGATCGGATGGATGTATGGGCCGATGCACATCGTCGACGCGATCAACCGCATACGCGGTCCCTTCAACGTCAATGCGACGGCGATCGAGGCCGGCATCGCCGCCGTCCGCGACCGCGCCCATATCGAGCGTAGCGTCGCGCATAACGAGACCTGGCTGGCCTGGCTGAGCGAACAGATGACCGGGCTCGGGTTGCGGGTGACGCCGAGCGTCGGCAATTTCCTCCTCATTCATTTTCCTGACGACGGCAAGCATTCGGCCGCGGCGGCGGACGATTATCTCACCCAGCGCGGCTACATACTGCGGCGTGTTTCGGGCTATGGCTTTCCCAACGCACTGCGTATGACGGTCGGCACCGAAGAGGCCAATCGCGGCGTTGTCGCGGCACTCACGACATTCCTGAAAAGCTAGAACGCCATGGCATCACCGATGTTCGAAAAGATCGCGCTGGTCGGCATCGGCCTGATTGGCTCGTCGCTGGCCCGCGTCATCCGCCGCGAGGGCCTGGCCGGCCATGTCGCCATCTCGACGCGCAGCGCCGCGACGCTGGCGCGGGCGCAAGAGCTTGGGCTGGGCTCCTCCTACGCCATAGATGCCAAGGAAGCGGTCCGCGATGCCGACCTGGTTATCGTCTCGGTGCCGGTCGGCTCGTCCGGCGCGGTGGCGCAAGAGATCGCGCCGGCGCTGAAGAGGGGCGCCATCGTCACCGATGTCGGCTCGACCAAGGCTTCCGTGATCGCACAGATGCAGCCGCATATACCCGGTGGGGTGCATTTCATTCCCGGCCATCCGCTGGCCGGCACGGAGAAATCTGGGCCCGATGCCGGTTTCGCCGATCTGTTCGACAACCGCTGGTGCATTTTCACCCCGCTGCCGGACACGGATCCGGACGCGCTGGAAAGGCTTTCCGAATTCTGGCGCCGTTGTGGCGCCAACATCGACACGATGGATCCGCAGCATCACGACATGACGCTGGCCATCGTCTCGCATTTGCCGCACATCATCGCCTACAACATCGTCGGCACCGCCGATGACCTGGAATCGGTGACCAAGACGGAAGTCATCAAATATTCCGCTTCCGGTTTCCGCGACTTCACGCGCCTCGCCGCCTCCGATCCGACCATGTGGCGGGACGTGTGCCTGCACAACAAGGACGCGATCCTGGAAATGCTGGCGCGGTTCTCGGAGGATCTGGCTTTTCTGCAGCGGGCGATCCGCTGGGGCGACGGCGACAAGCTGTTCGACCTGTTCACCCGCACCCGCGCCGTGCGACGCTCGATCATCGAGGCCGGCCAGGACATCGACGTGCCGGATTTCGGTCGCCAGGCGGTCGAGCATCCGGCGAAAAACTAGGCTCCTTCAGGCCAGGTCGCCGCCATCATCGCCAGTGTCTCGGCACGATCGGGCGCGCCCAGCCTGCCGCCGAAGCGCTGGCATTTGAGCGCTGCGGCCGCGCTGGCAAAGCGTAGCGCCTGCTCGATCGGCATGGCTTGCGCCAATCCGGCTGCGAATGCGCCATGAAAGACGTCGCCGGCTGCCAGCGTATCCACCACCTTGACCTTTGGCGCAGCGACGTGGCGTACGCAACCGGCCTGCCTGTCATGCCACCAGGTTCCAGCCCCGCCGGCGGTTACCGCGACGAAAGCGTCGGTGCGCGACGCAAGGTCGGCGCATGCGGCCTGCGGGTCCAGCGCCTGGCCGCAGACGATGCGCGCCGCCGGTTCGGAGGCGACGATGTGCGAGGCGAGCGGCAACAGCCGCTCCAGCACTGCCAATGGCGCGGTGTCGGCATCGAGGATCCCAGGGCGGCCGGCAGCGCGCGCAGCGCTGAGCGCCAGCGCCGCAGCACCCGGCCAGCGCACATCGACCAGCACGGCATCGAAAGCCGTGAGATCGGCGACCGGCAAGCCGTCGGGATCGGCCTGAGCGCGCTGATCGTAGAAAGGCACGATGATGCGTTCGCCATGGCCGTCGACAAGGATCGCGGCCAGCGCCGAGGACGCTCCGGGGACGCGACGGACGAGGCTGCAATCGACGCCCTCCGCCTCGATGCCCGATATCAGCTGGTTGCCGACCTGATCATCGCCGGCGCTCGCCCAAAGCCACACTTCGGCGCCCAGCCGGCGTGCGGCGCAGGCGGCACTCGTGGCCATGCCGGAAGCGATCTGGACGCCATCGGCGGCCATGAACTTGCCCTGATGGATGGGCAGCGCTTCGACGCGAAGAATGGTGTCGAGCGTCAGCGCGCCGACGCTCAGGAGTTTTGCCGGTCTGTCCATTGGGGATGCTTAGTCGACCGGCTTGATCTTGCCCAGCGGGATAAAGCCGAGCGAGGCCTTGCCCTTGACCACCTTAAGCGGCATCGACGGTTCGTTGCCGAGCAGCGCCAGGGCGGCAAAGCCTTGTTCGATCTGGTTCTTCTGTTCGGGTATGGCGGCCCCGAGAATGGCGGCCACGGCTTTCGGGTCTTTCAGCCTGATCATCAGATCGGCATCGACCAGGCCCTCGGTGTCGACCGACAGCGGCCCGGAAACGGCGACGTGCGCCGTGCCCGACGACAAATCCAGCCTGCGGATCTCGACGGCCTGGCCGCGCAGGCTTTTCAGTTGCGTGCCGATCAGGGCCAGGCCGTTCTTCAGCGTCGCCTCGCCACTGGCGTCGAGCGGCGGCAGGACGCGGCCCCCGATCGCATCGGGGTCGATCTCCAGATCGCCGAAGCTGCCGATATAGTCGATATCCCTGCCGTTCGGCTGCAGCTGGCCCGCCGCCTTGCCGGCGCTGAACAGTTGCACCGGATCGGTGTCGTCGGCCGGATCGGTCTGGCCGGACAGGCCCTCGGCCGTGAGCGAAATGCGTCGCGGCAGCGGCCATGAGAGCTTGACGTTGGCCTTAAGATCATCCCAGTCGATCCACAGCGGCACCATGCCCGGAACCGAGGTCCTGAGCGGACCGCGCAGGTCCGCGACCGGCGACAGCGGCTGGATGATCTGGGCGACGGCGTTGAAGGAGCCGGCAGAGGCGGCAAGGTTCTTGGCGTCGTCCTCATAAGCAAGATTGTCGCAGGAGACGGCGAAGCTCAGGGGATAACCGCTGACCTGGAGATTGGCGCAGCCGGCCTCGATGCCACTCTTGTTGAGCGTGGCGATCGCCTTGTCGGCTTCGCTCCGGACCCTGTCGGCGAGATAGAACCAGCCGCCGCTGTAGATGGCGAACAGCGCGATGACAAACGCTGCAAGCCAGAACAGGCGGCGGCGATGCTTCGGCTGGCGTTCGTCAGTGGACGTCATGCTGCGGTTCTCGTTCACGCATGGGGGCTGTGGGCGGGCTGTCGATTCTGGCAACGACAAAAGGTAGACAGAGATGGACGGAAAAAACACCGATTCCGGTGTGGTGTTGCCATTCTTACGCAATCAGGCACGGCGATATGGGCGATTTTTGGGTGTTTGGCTATGGTTCGTTGATATGGCGGCCGGGGTTCGCGCATGTCGAGACAAGGCGGGCGCGCCTGCATGGCTATCGTCGCGCGCTGTGCGTCTATTCCTTCGTGCATCGCGGCACGCGGGAACGTCCGGGGCTGGTGCTCGGCCTTGACCGCGGGGGTTCCTGCGTCGGGCTGGCTTTCCGGGTGCCGGGCGAGTTGCGGGACGAGGTCATCGCCTATCTGCGTGAGCGCGAGCTGGTCACCAATGTCTATCTCGAGCGCATGCTCAATGTCCGCCTTGACGGCGGCGGCACGGTCGAGGCCGTGGCCTATATCGTCGACCGCAATCATGAGCAGTATGCCGGTGCGCTCGATGCGGCCCACGCCGCTGATGTGGTGCGCGGCGCTGTCGGCCAGTCCGGCAATAATGAGGATTATGTGTCGAGCACGCTGGACCATCTCCGGGCGCTCGGCATCCGCGATCACTGGTTGGAAGACGTGGCCAGGCGGATCGCGCCTTTGTGAAGCGCTGGCTTGCGGAAAAATCCGGCGAGGTCTTTGACCTCGATGCGGCGAGACCTAGGTTAGGCTCCGACTCTCAACGGGCGATAGCCGCCCAATCCCACCAACACGGAGATCAGCCTTGCAGAAACGCCGTCTCGGTCGCACCGACCTTTCCATCGCGCCGCTGGTTCTGGGCGGCAATGTCTTCGGCTGGACCGCCGACGAGAAGACGTCGTTCGACCTGCTCGACCGCTTCGTCGGCGCCGGCCTGAACGCGGTCGACACAGCGGACGCCTATTCGCGCTGGGTGCCCGGCCACGAGGGCGGCGAATCGGAAACCATCATCGGCAAATGGATGAAGGACCGCGGCAACCGCGATAAGGTCGTGGTGGTCACCAAAGTCGGCTCGGACATGGGACAGGGCCACAAGGACCTGTCCGCCGCTTACATCGAAAAGGCCGTCGATGCTTCGCTGAAGCGGCTTCAGACCGAGTTCATCGATCTTTATCTGTCGCACTGGCCGGATCCAACCACGCCCTATGAGGAAACCCTCGGCGCCTATGAAAAGCTCCTCGCCAAGGGCAAGATCCGTTATGCCGGCTGCTCGAATCTCGACGCCGGCCAGTTGCGCGCCGCGCTCGACGTGGCAAGCCTGCGCAGCCTGCCGCGCTATGAAGTGCTGCAGCCGGAATACAATCTCTACGACCGCTCGTCGTTCGATGGCCCGCTGCGCGATCTCTGCATGGCGGAGGACATCGGCGTGATCACCTATTTCAGCCTGGCCAAGGGTTTCTTGAGCGGCAAATACCGCAGCGAGGCCGATCTCGGTCAAAGCCCGCGCGGCGGCGGCGTGAAAGATTACCTCAATGCGCGCGGTATGCGCATCCTCGCGGCACTCGACGCGGTGTCCGCCAGGCATTCGGCCAAACAGGCGGAAGTGGCGCTTGCCTGGGTCATTGCCCGGCCGGGCGTCACCGCGCCTATCGCCAGCGCCACCAAGCCTGAACAGATGGACAGCCTGATCAAGGCGGTGTCGCTGGAGCTGAGCGCCGACGACATGGCCGAGCTCGACAAGGCGAGCGGCTGAGCCGTCAGCAGCGCGCACGATCGTCCAAGACGGTCGCCCCGACCTTGCCATACCGTCATTGACGCTTGGCAAGACAGGAGGCGCGGATGGCAGGCCCGCTTTTTTCGCAGCCGGATATGTGGCGTCAGCTCGTTGCGCTGATGCTTGCCGCTACGGCCGTCATGGGCAGCCCGGGACCGGCGACGATAAGCGTCATCGCCGTCGGCGCGGCGTTCGGCCTGCGCCGTTCCCTGAGCTACGCCTTGGGGGTCATCCTGGGCACGATCACCGTGCTTCTGGTCGTGGCAAGCGGGGTGAGCGCCATGCTTGCCGCGATGCCGCCGCTCGCGCCGCTGCTTGTCGCGGCGTCGGCTGCCTATATCCTCTATCTCGCGTTCAAGATTGCCAGCGCGCCGCCCCTGGCGGCGGATGCCGGCGAGGCCGCGCGACCGACATTCACCGGCGGGTTCCTGCTGGCGGTGGCCAACCCGAAGGCTTATGTGGCCATCGCCGCGGTGTTCGCCGGCGCGTCCGCGGATTCGGGCGCCGGCGCCATCGGCACCGGGCCGAAGCTGACCGCTCTCGCATGCATGATCGTCGCCATCCATGCCGTGTGGCTGCTTGCGGGCGCTGCTTTCGCGCGCTTTCTTCGCAGGCCGGTGGCTTCGCGCATCATCAATCTGGTCTTTGCCGCGACGCTGGTGCTGACGACCGCACTGGCTGTGTTCGCTTGAACGTTGCGCGAGCCGCCATCGGCGCGCCGAAGGCCGCACTTCAGGCTTTGGCGCCGAGTTCCCGCAGCCGCTTGACCGCCGTCGGCGGCAAGGCGGGCGGATTGGGTGCACGGGACGCGTCGATGAGGAACTGGTCGCAGGCGGTTTCGGTTTCGCCGATCAGCCGCCGCATGAATTCCTCCTTGTCCAGGCCCGGCGGGATCGGCGGCAGGAAGCGCGCCTTGATGGTGCCGGGATAGCGCAGGAACTTGCGGCGCGGCCAATAGAGGCCGGCAACATGGGCGACCGGCACCACGGGAATGCCGAGCTGCGCATAGATTTCGACGATGCCGTATTTGTAGGCGGGTTCGTCGCCGGGCGCGCGGCGGGTGCCTTCGGGATAGATGATGAGCTGCCGCGGGTTGCGCGCGATTTCTTCCTTGGTCGCCGCAACCACCGCCTTCAGCGCCTTGGAGCGGCTGCCGCGGTCGACCGGGATCATGCGCATTTTCAGGATGTACCAGCCGAAGAACGGAATCCAGGTCAGCTCGCGCTTCAGAATGTAGAGTGGATCCTGGAGATAGGGGAAGAAGGCGATCGCGTCCCAGAAGGACTGGTGCTTGGGCGCCAGGATGAAGGAACCTTCGGGCAGATTTTCCACCCCGGTGATGTCGCTCTTGGTCCCGGCGATCTTGTCGTAGAGCCACATCGAGGTGCGCGACCAGAACTTCGGCACGAACCAGGCGCGATGGCGCGGCGACAGGAAATAATAGGGAGTCCAGAGGATCATCTGGACGATCAGATTGATGTAGAAGACGAAGTTGAACGCCAGCGATCGGACTTGGAGCATTGGGGGAGGCCCGGTAAGGAGGTGTGCGTTGGTTACACCAAGCGGGCGCAAAAAGGAAATGGCCGAAGATGCCCCCGAACGGCGCCGAAAGACATTTCGGCTTCGCCCACGGCCCAGCCGCGCTACATCAGCCGCGCCAGCCTTTCTTTCAGGCGCGGGGCGGCGAAGTCAAGAAATGCGCGCAGCTTGACCGGCAGCAAGCCGTGGCCTGCGTGCACCAGGCTTACCGGCCAGGGTTCCGGTTCGAACTCCCGCAGCAGCACGCGCAGCGCGCCTGACCGCACCGCCGCGTCGACCTGGTAGGACAGCACCCTCGTCAGCCCGACGCCGGCGAGCGCGGCATCGATCGCAGCTTCGGCGGTGTTGACCTGAAGCCGCGAGCGGACCCGAATCGGCATCTCGGCCTTCCCGACGGTGAAGCTCCATGTCGAGAGCGCGCCCGGCCCTTCGAAGGTAATGCAGCTGTGGGACTCGAGGTCCGCAAGCGCCGTCGGGGCGCCGCGTTCGGCCAGATAGCCGGGGCTCGCGCAAACGACACGGCGGATCGTACCGATCCGCATGGCGACAAAACTGGAGTCGGGAAGCCGGCCGATGCGGATGGCGAGGTCGAAATGGTCCTCGACCAACTGGGTTATGCGGTCGGCCAGCGTCAGGCGGATGTCTACGTCGGGATAGGCGGCGAGGAAGCCGGTCACGACCGGCAGCACATGCAGGCGGCCGAAGACGACCGGCGCGGTGATGGCCAGTTCGCCCGTCGGGGCGCTGTATTCGCCGGCCGCCATGCGCTCGGCCTCGCCGACCTCGCCCAGGATGCGGCGGCAGGCGGCAAGATAGGCCTGGCCCGCATCGGTCAGCGTCAGCCGGCGGGTGGAGCGGTTCAGAAGGCGGGTCTTGAGATGCCGTTCCAGGTCGGAAACCTTGCGGCTGACCGTCGCCAGCGGAATGCGAAAACGGCGCGCGGCGGCAGACAGGCTGCCGGCCTCCGCCGCGGCGACAAAAAGCGACATGGCTTCGAGCCGGTCCATCGATTCTTCCGGAAATTGGAAGGATAGATTACAAATATGGCATCTACATCTGCTTGATGGAAGCCTCCATGTTGGGCGTGACGCAGACGGCCTGGGTCAAGAAAGGAATTGTCATGTCGCAAGATCGCCCGCCGCTGCCGCCATTCACCGCGGAAACCGCCGCGCAGAAGGCGCGCATGGCCGAGGATGCCTGGAACTCGCGCGATCCAGCCCGTGTCGCACTTGCCTATACGGCGGACAGCCGCTGGCGCAATCGTGCCGAGTTTCTGCAAGGCCGCGATGCCATCCAGGCTTTCCTGACGCGCAAATGGAGCCGGGAGCTCGACTACCGGCTGATCAAGGAGGTCTGGGCTTTCCACGGCAACCGTATCGCCGTGCGTTTCGCCTATGAGTGGCACGACGACAGCGGCTCCTGGTTCCGCAGCTATGGCAATGAGAACTGGGAATTCGACGAACACGGGCTGATGCGACTGCGCATCGCCAGCATCAACGACCTGCCGATCGGCACTGCCGACCGTAAATATCACTGGCCGCTCGGCCGGCGGCCCGACGACCATCCGTCGCTGTCGGAACTCGGGCTCTAACCCCTCCGGGCAAGAAAGGCTATCGATGGGCGCGCATGCTTTCACCAGCGACGTGGCTTTCACGCCGACCGTCAAGGCGATCCAGGCCCGCAAGGGCTCGCGCCAAGCCTATTCCCGGGTCGAGGAGCGCGGTGGCTGGCAGTCGGTGATCGCATCCGATCTTGCCGCCTTCATCGAGATGCAGACCAGCGTCTTCCTGTCGACGGCCAACGGCGTCGGCCAGCCCTATATCCAGCATCGCGGCGGGCCCGCCGGCTTCCTCAAGGTGCTCGATGAAAAGACGATCGGCTTCGCCGATTTCGCCGGCAACAGACAGTTCATCACCCAGGGCAATCTGGCCGACAATCCGCAGGCCTTCCTGTTCCTCATCGACTATGCCCATCGCCAGCGCGTCAAGATCTGGGGCAGCGCGCGCGTGGTGGAGGGCGACGCCGAGCTGACGGCGAGGCTGATGCCGCGCGATTATGCGGCGCGGCCCGAACAGGTCATCCTGTTCACCGTGGCGACCTGGGATGCCAATTGTCCGCAGCACATTCCGCAGCGTTTCGAGGCCGCTGACGTGGCGGCGGCGCTGGCCGAACGCGACAGGCGGATCGAACGGCTCGAACAGGAAGTCGCTCGCCTGCGGCAGGCGCCGGGATCCGTCGTCACCAAATGACGAGCAGGTTCAGCTGCCGGCGGCGATCTCGGCCAACGCGATGCCGTCCGGCGTCGGCTTCACCGGAACGATGCCGCGCGCCAATGCCAGCAGATATTTATTGTATTCGGTGAACAGCACGCGCAGCGCCCGCGGCTTGGTCAGCCAGCCGCCATTGTCGAGATTGCTGTTGACCACCGGATAGGGTTCGAGCTTGGCCTTGTGCAGCAGCCGGCCCATTTCCAGCAGGCTGCGCGGCATGTGGTAATTGTTGGTGACGAGGATCACCGTGCCATAGGCATGGCTCTCGACCCATTTGGCGCTTTCCTCGGCATTGCCGATCGTGTCGAGCGCGGCGCGGTCGATGTCGACGCAGCAGGAAAACAGCCTGATGTCGCCGCCAGTCGCGGCCTGAAGCTGGCGTCGGCTGGCGGAGGGATGCACACCGCTGATCAAAAGCCGCGCGCCCTTGCCGGACGCCAGCAGTTCCATCGCCGCATCGAGGCGCGATTGGCCGCCCGTCAACACGATGATTGCGTCGGCCCTGGCAGGGTTGGCAGGGGTGGTCAGATGGCTGACGGTGTTGGCGAACCAGCCGAAGCCGCCGGCAAACAGGGCGACCAGGGCAAGCAAGGCGAAAGAAGAAACGCGCAGCACGGCCGAAACCCGGCCGCGTCCATGCGGACGCGCCGCCAACGCCGGCATCGGTCCAACGGTACTGGTCGAGTCCCGCACCTCCATCATGGCATGGTTAATCCCGAAATGCGGCCTTTGGTAGGTAAAAATCGCAATTTGCGTTACGGCGGTTCTTCATGCGTGATCGATCCTGGTTATTCGACGTCGTCATGCTTCAGGCTGGCGCACGTCGATGTCGCTGAGATAGGCGACGACGGTGGCGTGCGAGGTTGCAGCCGTCAGCGCGCCGATGACCAGCACCATCAGCACGACACCGAGATAGCCGGCCGAGCCGATGGCGAAGTTGCCGAATAGCGCAGTCGCCTGGTCGGCCTGCGGGGTCGCCATGTTGCGCGAGGACCACCAGGAAAAGACGATGAAGACGGCGACCGCGGCGGCTCCGCCGGCGGCCGCGCCCTTCATGCCGGTGATCAGGAAATGGCGACGGAACTCGCGGGCGATGAAACGCGCTTCGGCGCCGACGAAATGCAGCACCTCGATGATGTGGCCGTTGCCGGCCATGGCGCCGCGCGTGGCGAACACCACGGTCAGCACCGTCGCCGAGAGCATCAGCGCCAGCACCGCGATACCGATGGTCACCGTGGTGCGGGCCATGGCCACCAGCCGGTCCACCCAGGTGCGGTGATCGTCAAGCGATGCGCTCGGCAGCTTCGGCGTGATCGCGGCGCGCATGGCGGCGAAATCGGGCGGGTTGCTCTCGTCGATGGTGACGATGATCAGCCGCGGCACCGGCAGTTCGTCGATGTTGAGGCCCGAACCCAGCCACGGCTCCAGCAATCTGGCGGTCGCGTCGCGGTCGATGATCCTGGTCGCCTTCACGCCGGGGAATTCGCCGGCGATCTGCGAGGCCTGGGCAAGGGCTGCCTCCATGTCGAGGCCGTCGACCGGCTTGATCTGGATCGTCGCCTCGCGCGAGATCTGGTTTTCCCAGACCGAGGCGGTGTCGCGCACCAGGGTAACCGCGCCGAAGGTCAGGCAGGACAGGAAGGTCATTATGGCGATGACCAGCACCAGGGCGCGGCCGGCGATGTTCTGCGCCGGCACGATGGGCGCCATCCTGCGCTGGACGCGCGGCCTTGGCGCGGCCGCTTCGTCGGCCTGTGCGTCGAGGTGTTCGGCGGAAAGCTCAGTCATAGATATCAAGCCTCCCGCCGGCCAGGATCATGCGGCGCGCATCGACCTGCTCCATCAGGCCGAGATCGTGGGTCGCGATCACCACGGCGGTGCCCAGGCGGTTGAGTTCGATGAAGAGCCTGAGCAGGCGTCGCGCCAGCGGCGGATCGACATTGCCGGTCGGCTCGTCGGCCAGCAGGATCTCCGGCTGCTCGATCAGGGCGCGGGCGATCGCGGCCCGCTGCTTCTCGCCGCCCGACAGGACCGGCGGCAGCACATGCATGCGTTCGCCGAGCCCGACCCATTTCAACAGCTCGGTGACGTCGGTGCGGTAGCTCGCTTCCTCGCGCCCGCGCACGCGCAAGGGCAACGCGACATTCTCATAGGTGGTCATGTGGTCGAGCAGGCGGAAATCCTGGAACACCACGCCGATGCGACGCCTGAGATGCGGCAGTTCGGCGCGCGAGATGCGCGAGCGGTCCTTGCCGAAGATGGTGATCAGCCCACGCGTCGGCTTCAGCGACATGAAGAGAAGCCGCAGCAACGTCGTCTTGCCGGCGCCCGAAGGCCCGCTCAGGAACTGGAACGAGCGCTCCGGTATGTGCAGGGAAATGTCGCGGAGGATTTCCGGACCCATGCCATAGCGGAGGCCGACATTTTCGAAGCGAATCACTTTCGGCGACCTGAAATTCTTAGAGCGTGATGCCGAAAAGTGTGAGGCGGTTTTCGGGCGACATCATTCTCTATCACTCTAGTTCGGAGGCGGATTCAGATTTCAGGTCGATTTGACCTGAAATCGGAATCCGTCGGCGGCAAGCCGGCCTGTTCTGGGAAAAGACCATCGGCCGGCATGGTTAACCGGCGGTTAATTAGCGGGTTGTTTCGGCTCGTCACAAGGGCTCCGGTGGGGAAGCGTTAACCATTTGCCTTTACGCAAAAGAAACGAAAAGCGAACGTGCTGCAATGCTGGGGCCATGATGGCTGAGGATCGAACCGCGCGCCCGGTTTCCGGCGAAATCATGACCGATCCGCCGGCAAATGCCGCGCCGGAGCGTATCCTGCGCGCTGGCGCGGCGGATATCGTCGATGCCGACTATGTGGTGGTGCCGCGGGCCGCGCCCCATGCCGAAGCCATTTCACCGCGGCGCGTGATGTCCATGCCATCCCTCGAAGGCATGGACATGCTGCGCAAGCCCGAGCCGCCGCCAGTGCGGCCGCCGGCGCCGCGCGGCGGTCCGATCTTCTGGATCGCCGGTGTCGGCGCCGCCTTTGCCGCCTTCTGGGTCTCCGGCGGGCATGCACTGGTGCGCCAGGCGCCGCCCGCCGCGGGCGGACCGGGCTCGGCGTTGAGCATTTCAGGGGTGACGTCCCGCGTGGACGCGTCTGGGGCGAACCCCGTGCTGTTCGTCGACGGCGAGGCCGCCAATGACGGTGCAAGTCCGGCGACGCTGCCGCCGCTCGAGATCCGCGTCACCGGCAATGACGGGCGCACAACGCGCTATACTTTGGGGACATCCAGCCGCTCATTGGCGCCAAGTGAAAGATTCGGCTTTGCCAGCCGGCTTGACGTGCCTAGAAACGGCGTAAGGACGGTGTCGGTCACCTTCGCGGAATAGCATGTGCGACAGGTGAGGCCGGCCCGCAAACGGCTGATGTCAGCGCTTCCTGTGCGCGAAGGCCTTTGAAAATCTTGAAGGGACGAAGAATGCCAGTTGTGCGCGGCAAGGACATCGAGGTCCTGTTTTCGGCGTCGGCCATCGCCCGGCGCAATCTCGAACTCGCCAAGGAGATCGCCGGGCACGACTATCACGATCTTCTGGTGATCTCGGTGCTGAAGGGCTCGTTCATCTTCGCCGCAGACCTTATCCGCGCCATGCATGATGTCGGCCTGTCGCCGGAGGTCGAGTTCATCTTCATCTCCAGCTACGGCGCTGGCACCACAAGCGGCGAGGTGAGGGTGCTGCGCGACATCGACAACGAGGTTGCCGGCCGCGACGTGCTTCTGATCGACGACATTCTGGAGTCGGGCAAGACGCTGAGCTTCACCCGCGACCTGATGCTGTCACGCGGCGCCAGAAGCTGCGCCATCGCGGTGCTGCTCGACAAGCGCATGCGCCGCCAGACCACCCTCAATGCCGATTATATCGGATTCGACTGCCCCGACTATTTCGTCGTCGGCTACGGCATGGATGTCGCGCACGCCTTTCGCGAACTGCCGTTCGTCGGCGTCGTCAAAGGCGATGCGTGAGGCAGCGGCAAATACTGAAAAAGGCCTTAACGGCTTCAAGAAAATAACCCATGCCGGAGCGCCGGGCCCTTCAGAAAAAGTCAACGTTTGCTCGCCAAACATGCCGGCCATGGCAAAGCTTCTGATCGTTGAGGACGATGAGTCCGTCCGCACCCTCGCAGCCCGGGCGCTCGAACGCGCCGGACACGCAATCGACATCGCCGCCGACGGCGCGCAAGGACTGGCGCTGATACGCGCCGCGAAGGGCGGCTATGATCTCGTCGTCTCCGACATCCGCATGCCCGAGATGGACGGCATCGAGATGGCGATTGCAGCTTCGGGTCTTTTCCCGTCGATGAAGATCCTGCTGATGACCGGCTATGCCGATCAGCGCGAGCGCGCCGAGGAGTTGAACGGCATCATCCTCGACGTCGTGCAGAAGCCGTTCACGCTGGCCGAAATCCGTTCACGCGTCGAACGGGCGCTGAGCATTTTCGCCTGATCAGGCGGGATCGGCAGCGACGAGTACCGGGAGCTTGCGCCGTCCGGTGTTGAGCGCAAGCAGGCCGGCGCCGATGATAAGGGCAGCGCCGATCACGGTCGTCGACCGCGGCACTTCGGCGAAGAACAGAAAACCCCACAGCGGCGACCACAGGATGCCTGTGTATTCGAAGGTGGCGACGCGGTTGGCCGGCGCCATCCGGTAGGCCTGCGACAGCAAGATCATGCCGGCGGAGGCGACGAAGCCGCAGGCGGCCATCTTGAGGAAATCCGGCAGCGTCGGCCACAGCCAGGGCCGCACCAGGAATTCCAGGCTGGGATGGGCGGCATGATTGATGCCGGCAAGCCAGAACAGGCTTGCGACCAGTGCGGCGCCGGCGAGATAGGCACCGTTCTGGTAGAAAGCCATCACGGTCGAGGATTCGGTGTCGCCGATCTTACGCGCCATCAGTTGCGAGAAGCCGTAGAGCACCGCGGAGCCCAGCGACAGCAGCGCCGCCCAGTCGAACAGTCCCGCACCCGGGCGCAGCATCACGACGACGCCAAGCAGCCCGATCAACACGGTCGCCAGCGTCTGCCAGGAGACCCGTTCGCCAAGATAGGGCCCGGCCAGCACCATGATGCAGAGCGGGGCCATGAAATAGAGCGCCACGGCATCGGCCAGGGGCAAGGCGGCGATGGCGAGGTAGTACATGGTGTAGGAGGTGAACTGAATGAAGGCGCGCATGGTCAGCACGCCGAACCGCCGCGACAGGATCGCACGCAGCCCGACATCGGCATGGACGAGCACGATCAGGATCGGCAGGGCGACGACCGCGCGGATGGCCATCACCTCGGTCACGGGGTAGCCGCCCGACACCGCCTTGACCAGCGGGTCCTGCAACGAGAAGACCAACACGCCCAGGCACAGGCTCAGCATGCCGAGCACCATCCGATTGCGCATAAGGATCCCAAGCTCCCGTACCAGGACGCAAGCAAGCTTGCAGCAAGCTAAAAAGAACCCGCCACCGTTTCGGGCAGCGGGCATGAGTGAGGACTGTTGATTGGTCCGTGGCCGAATCCTCAGCCACATATCCAATGGGTGAAGCAACTATCATCCCGTGTTTGACATGTTGCAAACGAATTGGAATGATACCAGCAATCAAAATTCCTTATGGCGGACGGGATGCGGCCCACTCTCGACAGCGATCTCCTGCGCACCTTCGTGGCCATTGTCGAAGCAGGCAATTTCACCAAGGCGGCCGAGCAGGCCGGCCGCACCCAATCGGCGGTTTCGATGCAGATGAAGAAGCTCGAAAGCGTCATCGGCGACAGCCTGTTCGAGCGCGGGTCGCGCGGCGTGGCGCTGACGCGGCGCGGCGGCGAGCTGATCGTCAATGCCCGCCGCATCGTCTCGCTGCTCGACGAGACGGCCGCGTCGATGGCGGCGGCGCCGCTCGGCGGGCCGGTGCGGATCGGCATTCCGGAAGAATACGGCCATGCCATCCTGTCGCGCGCGCTCGGCGCGTTCTCGAAGCGTCACACCAAGGTCGAGGTCACCGTGCGCTATGCCCATTCGGGGGCGCAGATAGCGGCGCTTGCCGCCGGCGAACTCGATCTTTGCGTGGTGTTCGAATGGCAGGATCCTTCAGGCGGCGAGGTGCTGATGCATGATCCGACGGTGTGGGTGACATCGATCCTGCATAACATGCATGAGGAGCGTCCGGTGCCGATCGCTCTCTATAACCGAGCCGGCTGGTGCAAGGATTTCGCCATCAAATCGCTCGAGCAGCGCGGGCTTGGCTATCGTGTCGCCTACACCAGCGACACGACCGGCGGCCTGAAGCTTGCCGTGACCTCAGGACTGGCGATCGCACCGATTTCGCGCAGCAACATTCCGGACGGCTGCCGGGAGTTGACGTCGGCCGACGGTTTCGGTGACATCGATTCCTCGAATGTGGTGATGCATCGCAACCCGAATGCGTCGGGCGAGGCGATCGACGGCATGCAAGAGGCGATCCGCGAGGCGTTCGTCAACAGGCAGACTCAGCCGGCCGCATCCTCGTAGAAATGCAGCCGGTTGCCGAACGGATCGGCAACCGACACCTCGCGGGTCTTCCACGGCGTCTTTTCCAGGCCCGGCCCGGCGAAACGGTATGCTTTGCCGATCAGCTCGCGATGCAGGGCGGCGATGTCCTCGACCTTGATGCGCATGGCGATGCCGGGCGCGCCGTCGCCATGGTGTTCGCTCAGATGCAGGATGCAGCCGTCACGGCCGACCGCCATGTAAAGCGGCGCGTTGTCGTCAAAGCGGTGCTCCCACAGCACCTGGAAGCCGAGGAAGCCGACGTAAAACTCGTGGGCCTTGGCAATGTCGAAGATGCGCAGGATGGGCGTCACTGTTCCGAGTTTGGGCATGATGTTGCAGCCGCTCCCAGCGGATGCCGCGGCGGCGATCCCTATTTCAGTTCCAGCAGCCGTTCCAGATAGCTGCGCTCGATATCGGGGCTGAGCGCATTGCCGAGCCGCTTGCGGATCGCTTCCAGGATCTGGCGGGCGCGCTGCACGTCGATCTCGTCCGGCACCTTCACCGAATCGCCGAAATCGGGACCCTGGCTGGCACGCGGCCGGCCGAGCGGATCGCGATCGGCGTTCTGCTGGCGACCGCCTTCCTCGCTGCCGCCTTCGTCGCCCTGCATGGCCTGCATCTGCTTCATCATGTCCTTGGCACCCTTGCGCAGCGCCTCCAGAGCGCGGCCCTGGTGGCCAACGGCCTGATCACCTTCACCATCGCCCAGGGCCTGCTCGGCATTGCCCATTGATTTGCCCGCCTCGCCAAATCCTTCATTGGGCTCCATGCCCATGCCCTCGAGCCCCTTCTTCAACTGTTCGAGGTCGTTCTTCAGCTGGCCTTGGCCTTCCTGCAACTGCTTCAGCGCGTCGGCGAATTCCTGCGGCGTCATCGGCTTTTGCCCGGCGAGCGGATCGCGGTTCTCGCCTGCGCCCGGCTTGTCCTGATCCTCGCCGCCGCCTTCGCCGAGCTGTTCATCGCGGTTCTGGCCGCGCTGGCGCTCGCCGCGTTGCATCTGGTCCATGCGGAAGGTGTCGTTCATCATCTCCTGCTGGCGCCGCAGGATGTCGCCGAGCTTGTCCATCTGCTGGCGCATCTGGCTGTCCTGCTGGCCACCCTGCTGCTGGCGGCCGGCCTGGAGGTTGTTCATCATGTCCTGCAGCTGCGACAGCAATTGCTGCGCCTTGTCGCGATCGCCGGACTTCGCCAGGTTCTCGATCTGGTCCATCATGCGGTCGATGTCGCTCTGGCGTAGTTCCTGGCCGTTCTGCTGCATCTGCGGGGCGTTGGGATTCTGCTTGGCGCGCTCGGCGAATTCCCGCAGGAACTGGTTCATCGCCTCGCGCAGTTCCTTCATCGCCTTTTCGATCTCCGCGTCGCTGGCGCCGTTCTTGATAGCATCCTGCAAAGCCTGCTGCGCCTGGCGCAGCCGCTTCTCGGCAGCCGAGAGATTGCCCTCCTCGATGCCGAGCGCGATTTCCCAGAGATAGGAGACCTCGTTGCGCAACTGGTCGTCGCTGTCGGCCATCTTCAACCGGCTGCGCGCGCTCATGATTGCGAGGTAGTGGGACATGTTGTCGAACGTGTCCTCGGGCCGCAGCGTGATCGCATCCATCAGGTCGAGCACGCGCGGCTTGGCGTTCGCGTCGAGCGCCAGCAGGCGGCGCTGCTCGATAACGGCACGCGCCAGCGGATTGGAGAACGGCCGCTCCGGCATCACCAATGTCTTGGTTTCGCTGCTCGCCGTATGCCGGGCATCGTCGGTGGCGACCAGCGTCAGCTTGATCTCGGCGCCGGCCCAGACGTGTTCGGTCAGGTCCTTCGAGGTCCTGGCGGCATTCGCCTTGCCGCCGCGGCGCGGTAGCGTCAGCGGCATGTCAGGCGGACCGTAGAGCGGACGCGCATCGGGCGCCTGCGGATCGGCGAGCGCGAACACGGCCTTGGCGTTGGCGGCGCCATAATCGTCGTCGATCTGGTAGTTGAGCTCGAAAGCGCCGTTGACAGCGCGCTTCGGCTCGCCGACGAAACGGATCTGCGGCGGCTTGTCCGGGATCACCGCGAAGGCCCAACGGCCGAGTTCGCCCTCGCCCGACTTCAGCGTCAGCGTGCCATCGCTCGTCAGCTTGCCGATGAACTGGCGCACTTTGGACTGCGCTGCCGGGCTTGCCGCCGGCTTGGCCGCGGCCGCCTGCGGGTCGGCGGGATCGATGGCGCGGGCATTGCCATTCTTATCGGCATAGGCAAGCGTCTCCTCGCCCGTGCCGCCGGTGACGCGCAGCGAAACATCACTGCCTTCGGGAACGTGGAAAGCCGGCGCCGCCTGGTTGGCGTCTGCCGTAAGGAAGATCGGCGGCTTGCCGGTATAAACGGGCGGCGTCACCCATGCATCGATGCGCGGCGGCACGGCGTCATGCGCGTCCTGGGCGCTGAACGCGTCGGCTATCCGGCCACCAGTCGGTCCGAAGGAAAAAGCGAAGGCGGTGACGAGCAGAAGCGCTGCCACGGCGCGCAATCCCCAGGGATCGCGTTCCGGCACGCGCGTGCGCGGCACGTCGGCGCCGAGGCTGTCGAGCCTGTCGGCCATGCGCTTCTGGTGCTCGCGCCACAGCGCCTGCGAGAAGCTGCTTTCGCGGCCGCTCGGCCGGTCCGTCTGGGTCTGGACGGGGTGGTGCAGCAAGTGATTGGCCGCCTCGATGCGGCGGTCGATCTCGGCGCCGCCCGGCATGCGGAAAAAGCGTAGCGGATAGAGCGCGGCCAGTGTCGCAACGCCGAAGGCGGCGACCAACCCGATGCGCGCCGCATCGGGCAGGCGCGGGAAAAGCCCTAGCCAGGAAATGCTGAGAAACAGGCTGGCGACGACGAGAAGCGGCAGCAGGAGCGGCCAGCCCCGTTCGACCATCATCGAGACCCGCGTCGCCAGCCGGCTGAGCGCCAGGCGCCCGGCAAGACCGCGATCGCTGCTGAAGATCGGTCGTTCCGTCATCGGCCCTTCCACGGGAGCGGGCGGGATGGCCCGAACCTCACGACTCGAAGAATACCCAGCAAACGCGGCGAAGGCGAGGCAGTTCCTGAAAAACGTGAAGGAGAGAAAGGCGCGGCGATCAGAATTTCGCCGGGTTTGCGTTCGCGCCGCAGACCAGGACGGCGAGCCGTTCGCCGGGTGCCGGCGCATAGCGGCCGGACAGGATGGCGCCGAACGCCGCGGCGCCACCGGGTTCCGAGATGATCCGCACCCGGTCCCACAGCGCCTTCTGGGCGGCGACGATGTCGTCGTCGCTGACCAGGATGGAGCGTTCCACGAAGGCCTCGGCGATCGGGAACATCATCTCGCCGACACGTTTGGGCGCCAGGGAATCGGCGGCGATGCCCTCGGCCGGCGCATCGACCGGATGGCCGGCCTCGAGGGCGCGATAGAGTGTCGGCGCGCCCTCCGGTTCGACGGCGACGATGCGGATACGGCCGGCGAACCAGGCGGCGATGCCGCCGATCAGGCCGCCGCCGCCGACGGCGACCAGCAAAGTGTCGATCTGAGGCAGGTCGTTCTCGATTTCCAGCCCGAGCGTGCCTTGCCCGATAAGCGTTTCCTCCTGGTTGAAAGCGTGGATCTGCAAGGCGCCGGTTTGCTCGGCGAAACGTTCGCTGGCGGCCAGCGCCTCGGCATAGCGGGCGCCGCCGACGACCAGCTCGGCGCCGTAGCTGCGAATGCGCTCCAGCTTGGCCGGCGGGCTCACCTCCGGAACGAAGATGGTCGCCCTGTGGCCGAGACGCATGGCGGCATACGCCACCGCCGCTCCATGATTGCCGCCCGAGGCGGCGACGACACCGGCCCCGGGGACCTGCCGCTCGAGAAGATTGGTGAACGCGCCGCGCGCCTTGAACGAACCGGAATGCTGCAGGCATTCGAGTTTGAGATCGACCGCCAGCGGCGGCCGGTCGAAGTCGGCCATGTCGACGCGCAGCACCGGCGTGTGGCGCACATAGCGACGGATGCGCGGTTCCATCATCGCGATGCGTTCGCGCGTTATGGTGTTGCCGTTGGTCATGGCCATCTCCTTGGGATTGACAGCAATTAGTAACTTGGCAAAATGGCTAAATGCAAGAGGTTGATGTGTTCAAGGCGATCGCCAACGAACGAAGGCTGCGGATCCTCGACTGGCTGAAGGATCCGCGCGCGCATTTCCCGGCCCAGGCGGATGGCGATCTGGTCGAGGACGGCGTCTGTGCGCTGCTGATCGCCGAAAAGCTCGGCATTACCCAGGCGACGCTCAGCGAGCACATGCGTGTGCTCACCCAGGCAGGGCTGTTACGGGCCAAGCGCATCAAGCAATGGACATTCTATCGCCGCGACGAGGACAGGATCGCTGAGACAAGAGCGCTCATCCAGAACCGGCTATAGCTAGGACCGCCTTCGGCGGCTTCTATGCAAGCCAGTCGGGGATCGAATCCAGCCCGATCAGTTCGTCATAGGTCTGGCGCGGGCGCACGACGTGGAAACGATCGCCGTCGACCAGCACTTCCGGCACCAGTAGGCGGGTGTTGTAGGTGCCCGCCTGTACCGCGCCATAGGCGCCGGCGGTGGCGATGGCGACCAGGTCGCCGGACTTGAGCCTTGGCAGGTCGCGGTCGAGGCCGAGATAGTCGCCGGTCTCGCAGACCGGGCCGACGATATCGACCGTCATGCGCGGCGCGTCGGCGGGCGGCAGCACCACCGGTCTTATGTCGTGGAAAGCGTCGTAGAGCGTCGGCCGGATCAGGTCGTTCATGGCGGCGTCGACGACGAGGAAATTCTTGGCATCGCCTTCTTTGGCGAAGATCACTTGCGAGACGAGGATACCGGCATTGCCAACGATCAGCCGGCCCGGCTCGAACATCACCTTCAAGCCAAGCTTGGTGACGTGCTTGCGGACGATCTGCGCGTAGGCGTCGGGGAGCGGTGGCGGGTTGTTGTCGACGCGGTAGGGAATGCCGAGACCGCCGCCGAGATCGACATGCTCGATGGCATGGCCGTCGGCGCGCAGCGCGCCGACCAGTTCCACCAAAAGCGCGAAGGCATCGTCGAAGGGTTGCAGCTCGGTGATCTGGCTGCCGATATGGGTGTCGATGCCGGTGACCTTGATGCCCGGCAATTCAGCCGCGCGCGCATAGACCTGACGCGCCTTCTGCCATGGGATGCCGAACTTGTTCTCGGCTTTGCCTGTCGAGATCTTCTTGTGCGTCCTGGCGTCGACATCCGGATTGATGCGCAGCGAGACCGGCGCCACCTTGCCCAGGGCAACGGCGCGCGACGAGAGCAGTTCGAGTTCGGGCTCGGATTCGACGTTGAAGCACAGGATGCCGGCTGCCAGCGCAAAGTCCATCTCACGCGCGGTCTTGCCGACGCCGGAGAACAGGATCTTGCTGGCCGGGATGCCGGCTGCCAGCGCGCGCCGCAACTCGCCTTCCGACACCACGTCGGCTCCGGCGCCGAGCCTGGCCAGGGTTTTGAGCACCGCCTGATTGGAATTCGCCTTCATGGCGTAGCAGACCAGTGCATCGAGCCCGGCAAATGCCTGGACGAAGACGTGGTAGTGCCTGGTCAGCGTGGCCGTCGAATAGCAGTAGAATGGCGTGCCGACGGTTGCGGCGATGTCCGATATCGCCACGTCCTCGGCATGAAGCACGCCGTCGCGGTAGTCGAAATGGTTCACGAGAGTGGTTCCGAAAAATTGGAGCAGGGTAGGAGCGGGTTTAGCACTCTAAACCGCTCTGACCGGCTCTAGAGCAGCGGGTCGAGAATGAACTTCTTGTCCGCGACCGGTTTTTCCGGTTCCGGCGGCACGGGTTGGTGTGCCTTCTCGGCGTCCTTGCGCGCCTGCACGGCCGCCTCGTAAGGCGTGTCGAGACCGGACCTTCTGCCGCAAGCCGTAACGGCGGCAACCGCCGCAAGCAGCGTCAGTGTCACCAAAATCCTGCTTCCGGTCATCGATCCATCCGTCCGAAACTTTTTTCCGCCGCTGCTTTTAGCCGAGTTCTCGGCGCATTGCACCCTGGATATTGCCGTTGCAATATCCTGGATATTGGCGGTTGCAATATCCGGGATATGGCTGGCCGCAATGTCCGGCATCACGCCTTGGCCAGCCGCTTTTTCCAGTAGCGGATCTGCTTCCTGACTTCCGACGGTGCGGTGCCGCCGAAGGAGGTGCGGCTCTTCACAGAGTTCTGCACGGCCAGCACCGAAAAAATGTCCTTCGTGATGCCGGGGTGGATCGACTGCAAGTCTTCCAGCGCAAGCTTCTCCAGGCTCAGCTTCTTCTCTTCGGCCAGCGCCACCGCCCGTCCCGTGACATGATGCGCTTCCCGGAACGGCAGGCCGAGCGTGCGCACCAGCCAGTCGGCAAGGTCGGTCGCGGTTGCGTGGCCGGAGCCGGCAGCCTTCTTCATCGCCGCCGCGTTCACCGTCATATCGGAGACCATGCCGGTCATCGCCGCCAGCATCAGGTCGAGCGTCTCGGCGGCATCGAACACCGATTCCTTGTCTTCCTGCATGTCCTTGCCATAGGTCAAAGGCATGCCCTTCATCACCGTCAGCAGGCCGACCAGATGGCCGGTGACGCGCCCGGTCTTGCCGCGCACCAGTTCGGCGGCGTCGGGGTTCTTCTTCTGCGGCATGATCGAGGAGCCGGTGGAGAAGCTGTCCGACAGCCTGATGAAGCCGAATTGCGGCGTTGACCAGATGATGATTTCTTCCGCCAGCCGCGACAGATGCGTGGCGCATATGGCCGCCAGTCCCAGGAATTCCAGCGCGAAATCGCGGTCCGAGACGCTGTCCAGCGAATTGCGCATGGGCTCGCGGAAGCCGAGCGCACTGGCGGTCTGGTGGCGGTCGATCGGAAAGCTGGTGCCGGCAAGGGCTGCTGCACCGAGCGGGCTCTCGTCCATGCGTTCGATGGCGTCGCGCACCCGCGACAGGTCGCGCGAAAACATCTCGACATAGGCCATGCAGTGGTGGCCGAATGTCACCGGCTGCGCCGCCTGCATATGGGTGAAGCCCGGCATCACCGTCGCGGCGTGCTGCTCGGCCCGCTCCAGCAACGCACTGATGAGACCCTTCAAGGCCTCGGCGACGCGAAAGCACTCGTCCTTGACCCAGAGCCGGAGGTCCACTGCAACCTGGTCGTTGCGAGAGCGGGCCGTGTGCAGCCGGCCGGCGGCCGGACCGATCAGCTCGGCGAGGCGGGCCTCGACGTTCATGTGGATGTCTTCCAGCCTGGTCGAGAATTCAAATGTGCCCGCCTCGATCTCTTTCAGGATCGTGTTCAGGCCGTGAGCGATTTTCTCTTGATCGGCCGCCGAAATAATGCCCGTTTGCGCCAGCATCGCGCTATGGGCGATCGAACCTCTGATGTCCTGCGCATAGAGTTTGCGGTCGAACGAGATCGACGCGTTGATTGCTTCCATGATCGCGGCCGGACCCGAGGCAAATCGTCCGCCCCACATCTGGTTGCTGGTCTTCTTGTCGCTCATGGCTATAAAACCCGTGCTCGGAGCAGTTTTGAGAACATGGCAGACGGAAACAGATTTTTCCCGGCCCCGCGCCTGATCCTCGCCGCCCTGGTGGCGGGAGCGCTGGCCGGCGCGGTCGCGGTATATGTCAGCGAGAGCCAGTCTGGCAACAACGCCGCGTCGCAAGTCGCCGTCGGAGACAGCAAGGACGATGTCGCCTGCGCCGCCAAGAGCGAACGCGCCAAGAAGATCGCCGCAGCCGCCACCGGCGAGGTCGCGGCGCTCTTGCCAGCCGATCCGCCGCAATCGATGAAGAGCCTCGCCTTCAACGGCCCGGACGGCAAGCCGATGACCATCGCCGACCATGCCGGCAAGACGGTGCTGCTCAATCTGTGGGCGACATGGTGCGCGCCATGCCGCGCCGAAATGCCGGCGCTGGACGCCTTGCAGAAGGAGAAAGGCAGCGATGCGTTCCAGGTCGTCGCCGTCAACGTCGATGCCGGCGATGACGTGAAGCCGAAGAAGTTCCTCAAGGACACCAGCGTCGAGGCGCTCGGCTATTACAGGGATTCGACGATGGCGCTGT
The DNA here is from genome assembly GCF_006443035.1 of Mesorhizobium sp. B1-1-6. Taxonomy (NCBI): domain Bacteria; kingdom Pseudomonadati; phylum Pseudomonadota; class Alphaproteobacteria; order Hyphomicrobiales; family Phyllobacteriaceae; genus Mesorhizobium; species Mesorhizobium sp. B1-1-6. The sequence goes on from NZ_VFWR01000013.1 coordinate 61,988, forward strand.
TCAACGAACTCAAGACGCGCGGCCTGGCGCTCGGCCTGCCCGTCACCATGCTGATCGACGGCGAAGGCTGCCTGATCGCCCATATGAACGGCCCGGCCGAGTGGTCGGGGCCGGACGCCAAGCGGCTTGTCGAGGCCGCGCTCGGGTCTTGAAGAGGCTGGGACAAGGCTGGGCGCAAGCGCGGCTTGACCACGCAACGGTTCCGCCCAGCCCATCCGCGGCGGCCTGAGCCGACCCGGTCAATTCGTCGAATGCCTGGATCGGCGCCGGCTTGCCGAGATAGTAGTCCAAGCCTCGGCGTCCAGGGACTCACCTTAAGGACATATATGGCGAGCCGTTTGTGCTATCGGCCAGACGAGCCGTTGGTCGGCAGGGGATAGACGCCCTTCAATACTTCGTCGAAGTGATGACTGACCGCCGCATTGCACTCGCAAGCAAGCCACCGCAGGCCGTCGACCTTGCGAACGACGATCCGGGCACGATGGGTCTCAATGAGACCGTGTTCTTTCAGATCGCGTATGACGCGGCTCAAATAGCTCCGGCCGACTCCGAGCATTACGGCGAGCTGTTCTTGTGTCAGCGCCAGATCGGGAGTGCCCGTCCGATCAATGGCGGCCAGCAGCCATTTCGCTGTCCGTTGCTCGATCGAATGCGCGGCATTGCAGGCGACGGACTGGAACATCTGCGCCATCAGGCAGTCCGCGTACCGCGCGAACAGATTCCGTAGCGTCGACGACCTGGACTTCGCCTCTTCAAGGTTAAGCAGGTCGATGCGGAAGAACGAACCTCCCAATTGTACTTCAGCGCGAGCGTAAGCTGGGAGCCTGCCTTGGCTGACAACTCCGCCAATTGCCCCTTCTCGTCCGACCAGAGCCGTCTCGATCGCACGCCCGTCGCTCAGCACGACGAGATAGGAAATCAGGCTGGGACCTCTCGGGAAGTATGCATGGCGAACCGTGTCACCAGGTTCATAAAGCAGTGTTCCGGTGGGGGCCGACCACTCATCCAGCCAAGGCTCGAGGATTGCCCAATCTGCCGCGGTGAGTGCCCGCAGAAGATTGTTGCCGATCATGCCGGAGTCTATGTGGGCGCGGGCTTCCATTTACACTCCTCCGAACGATCGCTTGCGGCCCATATCCCAATAACCGGAGAAATGTCCACTAGTGCGCAGACGCGCAAAGCGCGAATGTCTAAGAAGTGACAGGGGTGCTGATCCAGACCCCATCGAGCGCGAGCTGTGGCGCGTCGGCTCCAGGCGAAATGCTAGAAGATCGCCCAAGGCGGACAACAAAGCCCTGCGGTTGAATTGCTGGCGTGTCGCGTAGAGCACGTCGATACTGAACCCGTGCAACCAGCGTGAGATATGAACCCGGAACAACCGCCCGCTTCAGGGGCCCATCCCCTTCTCCGGCTCTACATCGCCGGAGACACGCCCGGTGCTCGTCGGGCACTGGAAAGCCGCCTGAAGATAATCGAGGAGATGAGCGCATCCATTGAAATCCAGATCTTCGATATCCTGGAACATCCTCATGAGGCGGAGCGAGCAGGGATACTAGCAACGCCGACGCTCTCCGACGAATCCGCCGATCCCCCGCGCCGTCTGGTGGGCGACATCAGCAATATCGCTCAGGTTCTGGACTATTTCGGTTTTCGCAAGAAGGATGATATTCATGACCGCGACGGATGAGATCTCTATCGACCCGGTTCTTGAACGCGTCAATACAGGGATCGAAGCTTTTGACGACTTGGTGATGGGTGGCTTGCCGCGCGGACGCACCACCATCGTGGGCGGCACGCCCGGTAGCGGCAAGACCGTATTCGCCACGCAGTTCCTGGCGCATGGCATCACCGGTCTCAATGAGGCCGGTGTCTTCGTCACCTTCGAGGAGTCGCCAACCGAGATCGAGGTGAACATGGCGAGCTTCGGCTGGGACATCCGCGGCTGGCGAGCGGCGGACAAGCTTGTTTTCGTCGATGCGAGCCCGCGCGATCAGGACCAGGTGGTTGTGGGCGATTTCGACCTCGCCGGTCTTCTGACCCGCATTCTGCACGCGAGCCGAAGCGCCGGGGCAAAGCGCATCGTGCTCGATTCGGTTACCCAACTTTTCGATCATTTCGTAGCCGAGCAGACGGCAGTGCGCCGCGAACTTCTACGTATTGCGACCGCGCTGAAGAAAGAAGGGCTGACGGTCCTTATGACCGCGGAACGCAACAGTGAATATGGTGAAATCTCCCGTCACCGAATAGAGGAGTTCGTCGCAGACAATGTCGTGATCCTTCGCAATGCCCTTGATCGCGAGCGCCGTCGGCGGACCATAGAAGTCCTGAAAATGCGCGGCAGCCGTCACGTTGAGGGCGAAGTGCCCATAACGCTGGTCGCCGAACAGGGCATCGTAGCTGTGCCTCTGTCATCGTTGCGCCTGGAGCAGCAATCAAGCACGAAACGGGTCACCAGTGGTAATTCCGAACTCGACAAAATGTGCAGCGGCGGGTTCTTTCGCGACAGCGTAACCCTTGTCAGTGGAGCCACAGGCACCGGAAAGACTCTACTTGTCACCAACTTTCTGGCGGGCGGAGTGGCTGCGGGCGAACGCGCCTTGCTCGTCGGCTATGAGGAGAGCCGCGGCCAGCTTTTCCGCAACGCGCGTAGCTGGGGCGTCGATTTCGAAGCGATGGAGGCGGATGGTCGCCTGAAGGTAGTCTGCCTTTATCCGGAAGCGCAGAGTTTGCCGGATCACCTTCTGATGATCCGCGAACTGGTGGCGGAGTTCAAACCCGATCGCATGGCAATCGACAGCTTGTCGGCATTGGAGCGCATCGCGCCAGAAACCGGGTTTCGTGAGTTCTTGATCAGCGTCACCTCCTTCATAAAGAAGCGCGAAATTGCCGGCCTTTGCACCGCTACCAACAAATCGCTTGTCGGAGGCCAGAGCGCTAGCGAGCAGCATATTTCCACACTCACCGATTCGATCATTCTGTTGCGCTACATTCAGCAGGAAGAATTCATGCATCGCGGCATGATGGTGCTGAAAATGCGCGGCAGCGAACACGACAAACAGATACGGCGCTTCACCATCGACAGTGGCGGTATGCATCTTGGAAAGCCCTTTGACAGCGCGCCTGATGTGTTCGGCGACTCCGCCGTGGACAACACGTCGACATGAAGAGCGCCTTGAATACGGCGCAAAACGCCGCCGAAATGCTGGAATCGCCCGGAGATACATCTCCGGCTGGCATTAGCCAGCTCAGCTTTCGCCAGTTGATCGAAAATACCGCCGACGGGATGCTGGTGGTCGATTTGGACGGAACAGTGCTCTATGCCAATCCTGCGGCAGCCGTAATTTTTGGACAGCCGCTTGACGAACTCCTCCACGTTCCGCTCGGCCGTCCGGTCGTCTCCGGAGAGATCGCCGAGATCACCGTTCACCGTTCCGGCCGCAAGCCGGCAGAAGTGGAAATGCGTACGGTCGAGGTTACCTGGGACAGCAGGCCCGCATTGCTTGCCAGCCTGCGCGATGTCTCGGCCCAGCGATCAAGAGAAGAAAACGCGCGCCAGTCACAAAAGCTCGAGGCCATTGGACGCCTCGCAGCTGGCATTGTCCATGACTTCAACAACCTACTCGCCGTTTTCGGGTCTGGCCTTCGGCTTCTGGAGAAACAGATCGCTAAAGATCCTGCGGATGAGAAAGTCGCTCTGCTGGTCGAGGAGATGTTCAGGCGGATCGAAAATGGAGGAGCGCTAACACAGCAACTGCTTGCCTTTTCGCGACGCCAATCCCTGGTCCCGGAACAGATTGATCTCAATGAACGTATCAAGGGGCTGACGACGCTGCTGGAACGGACGTTGGGGAGCGGCATCCGGGTACAATGCAATCTGGATCCAGCCTTGGACCCTATCCTTATCGATGCCAACCAGCTCGACATCGCCGTTCTTAACCTTGCCGTGAACGCCAGAGATGCAATGAAAGGCAATGGCACTCTCACGATTGAGACCAGCAATTTTCCAAATGATCTGGAGGATTTGCGTTCAGCGGCGGCTTCATTTGTTCGCGTGACTGTACGCGATACCGGCTGTGGAATGAGCAAGGACACCCTGGCGCGCGTTTTCGAACCATTCTTCACAACAAAATCGGAAGGGCAGGGTACGGGACTCGGGCTAAGCCAAGTTTACGGCTTCATCAAGCAATCCGGTGGGCATGTCCGAATCGATAGCGAAATCGGTCAGGGAACAAGCCTGCATCTCTACTTGCCGCGCGCTTCTGGAACCGAGCGGCAGCAGAACTGAGCGGCGGCAGACCCATTCCCGGCCAGCAGACTGATTGGCCGATGTCAAATCCGTCAGGCTGAGCGCGGGACGGGAATTTCCACGCATCGACCGAGCATTAAACCGACGCCTTTTTCAGCGTTGTCATGTCAGTGTTGTCATGTGCTGTTAGACGCCGTCCGTCGGTGAGGTCGCTGACCGTCTCGAGACAGGTCCCTGGTACATCAATTCAAGCAGCAAGCCGCTATGCAATCCTTTTCCGGGTCACTTTCATCCGGAAGTGAACGCTACTTTAGCCGGATATGAAGTGCGCCTGTCCGCAACAAAACCGTTGTCCGCTGCGCGCGAACGACACATAGTGCCATTGCGGGAGTGCCCCTTTCGCCAATGACAAGCAATGAGAACGGGAGACGAAACATGAAGTTCTTTGGCTTCGCGGCCGGTGTCGCCGTGACCCTGCTTTCCACAACCTCCGCCTTCGCCGTTACGCAGATCAGCTGGTGGCACGCCATGACCGGCGCCAACGCAGAGGTCGTCGACAAGATTTCCAAGGATTTCAACGCCAGCCAGGGCGACTACCAGATTGTTCCGGTTTTCAAGGGCACCTATCCCGAAACGCTGAATGCCGGCATCGCCGCCTATCGCGCCGGCCAGTCGCCTGACATCATCCAGGTGTTCGATGTCGGCACCGGCGTGATGATGGCGGCCCGGGACGCGATCAAGCCAGTGGCCGAGGTGCTGACCGGCGCCGGGATGAACTTTGACAAGAGCCAGTATCTGCCAGGCATCGTCGGTTATTATTCGACGCCGGACGGCACCATGCTGTCCTTCCCCTACAACTCCTCCTCGCCGATCCTCTACTACAACAAGGACATCTTCCAGAAGGCGGGGCTCGATGTGAACAACCCACCCAAGACCTGGAACGAGGTGTGGGAGGATGCCAAAAAGATCAAGGCGAGCGGCGCCGCCGCTTGCGGCTACACCTCGACCTGGCTGACCTGGATACACCTGGAAAACTTCGCGGCGTGGAACGATGTGCCGTGGGCCACGCAGCAGAATGGCCTGGCCGGCGGTGATGTCGAACTCAAGATCAACTCGCCGATCTTCGTCAAACATTTCCAGGCGCTCGCCGATCTGGCCAAGGACGGCACCTTCAAATATGGCGGGCGCACCTCCGAAGCCAAGCAGATATTCCTCGCCGGCGAATGCGGCATCTTCACCGAATCCTCGGGCGGCCTAGGCGACATCGTCAAGTCGGGCATGAACTACGGCATTGGCCAGTTGCCCTATGACAGCGACGCCAAGGGCGCGCCGCAGAACACGACGCCGGGCGGTGCCAGCCTTTGGGTCTTCGGCGGCAAGTCCGACGAGGAGTACAAAGGCGTCGCGGCTTTCTTCGCCTATCTGTCCAAGACCGATGTGCAGGAATATCTGCACCAGAAATCGGGATACCTGCCGGTGACGCTCGCCGCCTATGAGGCGACGAAAAAGTCCGGCTTCTACGACAAGAATCCCGGTCGCGAGACGCCGATCCTGCAGATGACGGGCAAGGCGCCGACCGACAATTCGAAGGGCGTGCGGTTGCCGAACTTGCCGCAGGTGCGCGACATCCAGAACGAGGAGTTCGAAAAGATGCTTGCCGGCCAGGAAACCGCCCAGCAGGCGCTCGACAATGCGGTCACGCGTGGCAACGCGGCAATCAAGGAAGCGCTGGGGAATTAGGGCGCGTCCGAACCTATCGAGTTATAGTCCTTGCTCTACGAGGCCCCCCTCTGCCCTGCCGGGCATCTCCCCCTGAAGGGGGGAGACTGGCTGTCGCGACCGTTTTCGGCGATTGTCAAAGCTGGAGAATGGCAGCTGCCGCAGGAACTGCCAATCTTCCTCCAAGAAGGGGAGATGCCCGGCAGGGCAGCGGTGAGCGCCGTAGAGTGCCGCTCGGCTTTCCACGCCGGAGCGGCGCATTGACCCCGCGCGTCGTCTTTCCCAACAAAGTCTTGCCATACCTCCTGGTGGCGCCGCAACTTGCCATCACGCTGGTGTTCTTCTACTGGCCGGCCGGGCAGGCGCTCTACCAGTCGATGCTGAGGCAGGACCCGTTCGGGCTGAGGAGCAGGTTCGTCTGGTTTGCCAATTTCCGCAAGGTGCTTGCCGACCCGGCCTATCTCAACTCGATCAAGGTCACAGTGGTGTTTTCGCTCGCGACCGTGATCGTTGCCATGGGCGTGGCGCTGCTCCTTGCCGTGATGGCGGAAAAGGTGGTGCGCGGCAAAGGCCTCTACCGCACGCTGATGATCTGGCCCTACGCGGTGGCGCCGGCGATTGCAGGCATGCTGTGGCTGTTCCTGTTCAATCCATCGATCGGCTCGCTGTCTTATCTGCTGAGACGTTTGGGTGTCGCCTGGGATCCGCTGCTCAACGGCACCGACGCCATGATCCTTCTGGTGGCGGCGGCCGCCTGGAAGCAGATCAGCTATAATTTCCTGTTCTTCGTCGCCGGGCTGCAGGCGGTGCCGAAAACGCTGATCGAGGCGGCGGCGATCGACGGCGCCGGCGAAACCAAGCGCTTCTGGACCATCGTCTTCCCGCTTTTGGCGCCGACGACGTTTTTCCTTTTGGTCGTCAACACCGTCTATGCCCTGTTCGACACGTTCGGCATCGTTCACGCCGTCACCGGCGGCGGGCCGGGCAAGGCCACCGAGACACTGGTCTATAAGGTCTACAATGACGGCTTCGTCAATCTGATCCTCGGCGATTCGGCGGCGCAGTCGGTCATCCTGATGGTCATCGTCATCGCGCTCACCGCCATCCAGTTCCGCTACGTGGAACGCAAGGTTCATTACGGCTGAGGAGCGCGATGATCGGTCAGTCCCCGTTTCGCATTTTCCTTGCACATGCCGTGCTCATCCTCGGCATACTGATCGTGGCCTTTCCGATCTACTACACTTTCGTTGCCTCGACGCAGACGCTGCAAACCATCCTTAGGCCGCCACTGCCTTTCCGGCCGGGCAGCGAGTTCTGGAACAATTACGGCGAGGCGCTGTTCGGCGGCGTCGGCCGCATCGGCGGGCTCGGCGTCGGCAGGCTGCTCCTCAACTCCACGATCATGGCGCTCGGCGTTGCGGTCGGAAAGATATTCATCTCGATCCTGTCGGCCTATGCGATCGTCTTCTTCCGTTTTCCGCTGCGCATGACTTTCTTCTGGCTGATCTTCATCACCCTGATGCTTCCCGTCGAGGTGCGCATCCTGCCGACCTACAAGGTAATGGTCGACCTCGGTATGATCGACACTTATGCCGGACTGATCATCCCGCTGATCGCCTCGGCCACCGCAACGTTGTTGTTCCGCCAGTTCTTCATGACCATCCCGGGCGAGTTGGTTGAGGCGGCGCGCGTCGACGGCGCCGGTCCATGGCGGTTCTTTTTCGATATCCTGTTGCCATTGTCGCGCACCAATATCGCGGCGCTGTTCGTCATTCTTTTCATCTACGGCTGGACGCAGTATCTGTGGCCGCTGCTGGTCACCAACAGCAACGATATGAACACCATCGTCATCGCACTGAAGAAGATGGTCTCCTTCGCCGATGCCGACACCCAATGGCATTTGGTCATGGTCACGGCGATCCTGGCAATCTTGCCGCCAATCCTGGTTGTGGTGCTGATGCAGCGCTGGTTCGTGCGCGGACTGGTCGACACCGAAAAGTGAGAAGCCGATGGCGACGGTCGATCTGAGGGACGTGAAGAAAGTATATGCCGGCGGCGTCGAAGCCGTGAAGGGCGTCTCCATTGCCATTCCCGACAAAGAACTCTGTGTGCTGGTCGGGCCGTCCGGCTGCGGCAAGTCCACGCTTTTGAGGATGATCGCCGGGCTGGAGACCATTTCTTCCGGCACGGTCGCTATCGACGGCAAGATCGTCAACACGATCGGCCCGACCGAGCGCGACATCGCCATGGTGTTCCAAAACTATGCGCTCTATCCGCATATGAAAGTCTACGACAACATGGCTTACGGGCTACGCAATCGCGGTACGCCCAAGGACGAGATCGACAGCAGGGTTCGTTCGACCGCCAAGGTGCTGGAGCTTTCAGCGCTGCTTGACCGGCGCCCGCGCGAGCTTTCAGGCGGTCAACGCCAGCGCGTCGCCATGGGCCGCGCCATCGTGCGCAATCCGAAAGTCTTCCTGTTCGACGAGCCACTCTCCAATCTCGATGCCAAGCTGCGCGGCCAGATGCGGGTCGAAATCAAGAACTTGCAGCGCTCGCTCGGTGTCACCTCGGTCTACGTCACCCATGACCAGTTGGAAGCGATGACGTTGGCCGACATCCTTGTCGTCATGAATGGCGGATTGGTCGAGCAGGCGGGCGCGCCACTCGACATTTACGAAAAGCCGGCCTCGACGTTCGTCGCCTCTTTCATCGGCGCACCGCCGATGAATCTTCTGTCCCTTTCGGGTCCGGCGCTGACCGGCAGCAAGACGAGCGACTTTGCGCCTGCGAATGCCGTCACGCTTGGCTTCCGCCCCGAGGATGCCGATGTCACTTTCGCGGCCGAGGCACCGTCCGGCGCGCTCGTGCTGCCGACAATGGTGGAGGCGGTCGAGCCGGTGGGAGCGGACAGCTTTCTTCACTGTGCGGCAGGAGGCGACCGCATCGTCGTGCGTGTGGCCGCGCGCGCAACAGCCAAGCCCGGCGACCAGTTGCGCGTCGTGGCCAAGGCCGAGAAACTTCACTGGTTCGATCAGGCTGCAAAGAGGGTCGACTGACGCCAATCTTGCATGCTGATCAGCGAGCCGCGAACCGTCGGCCGGTCAGGCGAATACATGCGCCTGTCCCGACACGGTGAGCCGGACGATCTCACCGACCGCCGGCGCGTCCATGCCGGACTTGCGCAGGATCAGCGGCGTGCTGCCGATGGCGGCGGCGTCCGGCGGGTCGGGGCTGTTGAGCAACCGCACCGCGACCGTGCAGGTCGAGCCGGCGAATTCGGATTCCGTTACCTCGCCAAAAAGCATGTCCGGCGTGCCCGACATGCCCTCGCGCGATGTCCGCTTCAGTCCGATCTGCTCCGGCCGCAACATGATGCGGGCGACATCGCGGCTGTCCGACGTATCGACGGCGATGCGGCCAAGCGGCGACGTGGCGAAACCGCCCGCTATCTTCGCCGGCAGGATGATGGCGTCGCCAAGGAACTCGGCAATCATCCTGTCCTTCGGCTTGAGATAAAGTTCGCGCGGCGTGCCGACCTGCGAGAACCGGCCCTCGCGCATCACCGCGACCTGGCTGGCGAAGGACAACGCCTCGGCCTGATCGTGCGTCACCAGGATGGTGGTGATGCCGGCGGCTTCGAGCAGTTCCGCCACGGCCTTGCGCATGGAGGCGCGCAGGCCGGTGTCGAGCGCCGAGAACGGTTCGTCGAGCAGCATCAGCCGCGGCTTCATCGCCATGGCGCGGGCGAGCGCCACGCGTTGCTGCTGACCGCCGGAGAGTTCGTGCGGGCGGCGCTTCAGGATCGCCTTGTCCAGCCCCACTATATAGGCGAGCTCGACGATGCGCTCGGATCGCTTGTCCAGCCGGCGGTCCATCCCGAAACCGATATTGTCGCCAATCGTCAGGTGCGGAAACAGGGCGCCGTCCTGTGCAACCAGGCCGATACCGCGGCGGTGCGCCGGAACGGCGCCGCCGCTGTCGGCCAGCATCTTTCCGTCAAGCACAATGCTGCCCTGGTCGGGCGCCTCGAAACCGGCGATCAGCCGCAGCAAGGTGGTCTTGCCGCAGCCGGACGGCCCGACGATGGCCGTGCGGCTGCCGCCGGCGACGTCGAGATCGATGCCGGCAAGCGCCGCGACCGGGCCGTAATGCTTGTGCAAGCCCCTGAGTTCGAAAAAGCTCATCGTCCTGCCATCCGTTTTGACTGGACATAGAGCAGCCAGGTCAGGGGCAGCGACATCGCCACCATGATGAAGGCGTAAGGTGCTGCCGAAGCGTAGTCGATCTCGCCGCTGTAGGACCAGAATGCCATCGCGAGCGTGCGGGTGCCGTTCGGCGCCAGCATCTGGGTCGCGGTCAGCTCGTTCATGATGCCGAGCGCCACCAGCGCCATGCCGGCGGCGGCACCCGGCGCCGACAGGCGGATCGTCGTCGACCACAATGCATGGAGCGGCGACCGCCCGAGGCTGGACGCGGCGCGCTCGAGCTCGACCGGCGCCTGCGCGATCGACGCCCGCAGGCTGATCAGGGCGCGGGGCAGGAACATCAAGGCATAGGCAACCAGGATGGTGAACAGGGTCTGATAGAGCGGCAGGGCGATGCGCACGGTGATGGTGACCAGCGCCAGTGCGATCACGACCCCGGGCAGCGATCCGACGATGTAGTTGCAGCCCTCCAGCAAGCGCTGCAGAGGCCCCGGCGCGCGGATCGAGATCCAGGCCATCGGCATGGCGGCGACGGTGGCGAGCAGCGCGCCGGCGAGCGCCAGGAACAACGTCTGGCCGAGCGCCAGGCCGATCTCGTCGAGCCGCCAGACCTCGGCGCCGCCGGCGGCAAGCCAGCGTCCGATGGTGACGAACGGTACGCCGAGCGCCAGAAGCGTGGTGGCGGCAAGCAGCAGCAGGCAAGGCACGGTCGCCCGGCCGAGCGGCGCGCGCTGTTGGTGGCGCGCGGCGCCCGAACCGACGCGGGCATAGCGCTCTTCCCCGCGCACCAGCACCTCCAGCCCGAGCAGCACGAAGCAGCAGCTCACCAGCACGCCGGCCAGCATATTCGCGGCCGGCCCGTTGAAGGTCGATTGGAACTGGTCGACGATCGCCGTGGTGAAGGTGTCGAAGCGGATGAAGACGTAAAGGCCGTATTCGGCCAACAGGTGCAGGCCGACCAGCAATGCGCCGCCACAGATGGCAAGCCTGAGCTGCGGCAGCACGACGCGCCAGAACACACGCCAGGGACCAAGGCCGAGTGCGGCCGCGGCGTCTTCGAGCGCCGGATCGAGCCGGCGCAGGGCCGCCGATACCGGCAGATAAAGGAACGGGAAATACGCTATGACAGAGACAAGCACGCCGGCCCACAAGCCATGCAGCCCGGGCACCATGGTGATCCAGGCATAGCTGTGCACGAAGGCGGGAATGGCGAGCGGCGCCACGCATAGCCAGGCCCACAGCCGGGCGCCGGGCAGGTCGCTGCGTTCGGTCAGCCAGGCCAGCGCCACCGACAGGATGATGGCGATCGGCACGGCGAGCGCGACAAGCAGGACGGTGTTGGCCAGAAGCTCGCCGACACGCGGCCGGAAAACCAGCGCCGAGACGGTTTCCCAACCGGTCTGCACGGCAACCCAGACGATGAAGGCAAGCGGCAGCAGGGCCAGCAGCGAAACGAAGATAGCGGCGGCAACGATCCATGACGCAGCGCGCCGGCGCGCCCTGCGGCGCGTCCTCGGCGGCAGGCCCGGGCTTGCGATGTCGGCCGCGAACTGCATCGGCTCAGACTTCGCGCCCTTGCCGCCCGGCGGCGGCAATCGAAAGACCACGATCATGGTCGGGAATACAGCGTGTCGTCATCGACGAATGCCATCTCGAAAAAACAAAACGCTCCCGCGGAATTCCCGCGGGAGCACGGCCGGTGTCCTTATTAGGACGAACGGCAACTAAAGCAAGCCGGCCGCCGTCATCAGGTCGGTGGCCTTCTTGGAGTTCAGCGTCGCGGCATCGATCTTCGGCGCCTGCAGGTCGGCCAGCGGCACCAGCTTCGGATTGGACTCTGCGCCCTTGCCGACCGCGTATTCGAAGGACGTTCCGTTCTTCAGCACGTCCTGGCCGCCCTTGCCGGTCACCCACTTCAGGAAAGCCTGGGCTTCCTTGGGATGCTTGCTCGAAGCCAGCACGCCACCGCCGGAGGTCGAGACGAAGGCGCCCGGATCCTGGTTTTTGAAATAATGCAGCGCAACGTTCTTGCTGTTCTCGCCGGTCTTGGCCTGATCGCCGAAGTAGTAGTAGTGATAGATCACGCCGCCTTCGATCTCGCCGGCGTTGACCGCCTTCATCACGGTGCTGTTGCCCTTATAGGCGGTGAAATTCTGCTTCATCGCCTTCAGCCAGTCCGCTGTCGCGGCTTCGCCCTTGAGCTGCAGCAGCGCGCTGACGATAGCCTGGAAATCGGCGCCCGACGGCGAGGCGGCCCAGCGGCCTTTCCAGCTCGGATCGGCAAGGTCGAGCAGCGACTTGGGCAACTGGTCGGCCTTGAGCTTGGTGGTATTGTAGGCAAAGACGGTGCTGCGGGCGGCAACGCCGACCCATTTGCCGCTCGCTGCCTGATAATCCTGCGGAACCTGCGCCAGTGTGTCGGCGTCGACCGGCGCGAACAGGCCGGCACTCTCGACCAGCACCATGGCCGGCGAATTCTCGGTCAGGAACACGTCGGCGGGCGAGGCGGTGCCCTCCGCGACGATCTGGTTGGAGAAATCGCTGTCGCCGCCATTGCGCAACGTGACCTTGATGCCGGTTTCCTTGGTGAAGCCGTCGGCCCATTCCTTGGCGAGGCTCTCGTGCTGGGCATTGTAGACGATGATGCCTGTATCCTCAGCCATCGCCTGGCCAGCCATCAGGCTGACCGCCACCACCGCGGCGCCGGCAAGGGTGGAAAGAGCGTATTTCATGGGCGTCGTCCTCGATCTCGTTGAACTGGCACGCAGCACCTATCGATACATGACAGGTGTAGTCAACATTTTTGGCCTGCTTCAATCGGCCGCTGGCGGCATAGACCCATGCCAGGCGGACAATTCCGCGTGATGGCCGCGCGCGACCGACGGTCCAGGACACAGTCGCCGTCGACGAGCCCAAGTTCGCGTTCGCCCGCAATCTTTCGTGACTTGCCGGTAGTTTGCCTTGGACATTATTTCGCCGGCCACGTAACAAATCAGCGCCGAGGCGCGAAGATCGGGGAGTGAACTCTTGTGAGCGGCAAGGACGAGGCCGAGCTTTCCCGGCTGATGCGAGCCGCGATCGCGGGAGATGAAAGGGCCTATGCCGACTTTCTGCACCGGACGGCCGCTCTGGTTCGCGGTTTTGCCAGGCGCAAGATCGTCAAAGGCGGGGTCGATCCCGAGGATGTCGTGCAGGAAACCTTGCTGGCCATTCATGTGAAACGGCACACCTGGCGCCAGGACGCACCTGTGCTGCCCTGGGTCTATGCCATCGCGCGCTTCAAGTTGATCGACGCGTTCCGGCGGCGCGGACGGCGCATCGAGATCGATGTCGACGATATCGCCGAAACCTTCGCCGAGCCGGAAACGGAAACCGTCAGCGAACGCGACATCAGCCGGGCGCTCGACGGCCTGCCGCCGGCACAGCGCTCCGTGGTGTCGTCCGTGTCGGTGGAGGGGCGCTCGATCGGCGACACGGCAGCCAAGTTCGGCATCAGCGAAACAGCGGTGCGGGTTTCCTTGCATCGCGGACTTGCAGCCATTGCCAAGCGGTTCGGGCAGGGGCGGTTTGGGCGGGAATGACATGAGGACCGAGGATCTCATCAAGGCGCTTGATGCCGACGCCCGCAGCAAGGCGATGCCGCTGCGCTCGGCCTGGTGGCTGGCTGCCGGCGTGGCCGCCGTGATCGCGGGCGCGGTTTTCATGATGACGATCGGTCCGCGCCCCGACTTCATGGCTGCCGCACATACGATGCGCTTTCTTTCGAAGTTCCTGTTCACCATCGTGCTCGCCGCCAGCGCCTTCGCCTTCGTCAGGGCATTGTCGACACCGGGAGCATCGACAGGCAAGGCGGCGGCCTGGATGGCGGCTGCGCCCGTGCTCGTGGCAGTGGCCGTGGTGCTGGAGCTTTACGCCGTGCCCGAGGCCGACTGGGGCAGGCGTCTCGTCGGTTCCAACATGATGGTCTGCATGGGGCTCATCCCGCTGATCGGCATCGGCCCGCTTGCCATCTTCCTGTGGATGCTGCGCTATGGCGCGCCGACACGGCCGGTGCTGGCCGGCACGGCCGCGGGCCTGCTCGCCGGCGGGCTGGCGGCGACCTTCTATGCCGCGCATTGCTTTGATGATTCGCCGCTTTTCGTCGCCACCTGGTATACGATCGCGATCGCTGCGCTGGCGCTGCTCGGCGCGCTCGGCGGCCGGTTTTTCGTGCGCTGGTAGCGCGCCGCCCGCTCCTGCATCCCGCGCACACCGATCCTTAATCATGCCGGCAAATGTTTGCCGGCCGGCGGTATCGCCGATACCCGACGCAACCTTTCCTTAAAATCGATCCGTCAGGATTTTCACGGGAAATGCGATTGCCCACGGGGTGGTACAAATCGTGGCAATGCGAAGGATCATCGGGCCGGCGCCGCACAGACATGCGGGGTTGGCTCTGCTCGTGGGCGGGACAGCGGCGATGACGGCATCGATCCTGCTGTCGCGGCTGGATCCCGGCGCCGAGACGCTCGAATTATGTGTGCAGGCGTCGGTCGGTGTGGCAGCCGGCGCACTTCTCCTGGCCTGCATGTTCGCGCGCGTCATCCGCAAGGACCGCCGCCAGATCGCCGAGAGCGAGCAGCGCTTCCGCCGTGCCATGGAGGATTCCTCCATCGGCGTCGCCATCGTCGGCCTCGACGGGCGCATTCTCGAGGCCAACCCGGCTTTCGCTGCCATGCTCGACTACCGCCGCGACGAGATCGAGGCGTTGACCTTCTTCCAGCTCACGCATGCCGACGATATGGAGATCGGGCGGGAGACGATGGAAGACCTGAAGGCCGGCAAGATCGATTCCTTTCATTTCGAGAAGCGCTATCTCAAGAAGGACGGCACGCCCGTCTGGGCCCGGCTGGCCGGCTCCGTCATTCGCGACGGGAATAGCGGCCGGCCGCTGTATCTCGTCTCGCAGATAGAGGACATCGATGCGCGCAAACAGGCCGAGGCGCGGATCGCCGAGGCCGAAACGCGCTGGAACTTTGCATTGGCCGGCGCCGGCCAGGGCGTCTGGGACTTCGACAAGCGCAGGGGCGGCACTAACTATTCCTCGACCTGGGTCAAGATGCTGGGTTATGCCGACGGGGAACTCGACGGTGACCCCGATCACTGGCTGGCGATGATACATCCCGACGATCGCGAAGCCGTGGCCGAGGCGGACCGCGCCCATCTCGAAGGCCGCACGCCGTTCTTCGAGGCCGAATTCAGGATGCGCCACAAGGATGGCCGCTGGCTCTGGTTCCTCGACCGCGGCAAGGCGATCGAGCGCGACGAAGAGGGGCGGCTGATCAGGGCGATAGGCAGCCTGACCGACATCACCCGGCGCAAGCAGGCGGAGGAGCGCCTCGCCGTGTCGGCGGCCATGCTGGCCGACGAAAAGGAGCGCCTCAAAGTGACGCTCCAGTCGATCGGCGATGCCGTCATCTGCACCGATGCCGCCAACCGCGTCACCTTCATGAATCCTGTCGCCGAAAAGCTGACCGGTGTCTCCTGCAATGATGCCCTCGGCAAGACGCTCGGCCATGTCTATTGGGCGGTCGACGAGGAGACCGGCCACAGGATCGGCGTGGCGCGGCCTGCGATCGGCGGCCAGGGAGCCGATGACCAGAACAGCCGCGCCGTCCTCATCCGGCGCGACGAGACGCGCTGCAGCATCCGGCAGGTCGTGTCGCCGATCATGAACGAACGCAACGAATTCTGCGGACTGGTCATCGTCTTTCAGGACTTCACCGATGCGCGGGCGCTGCAGCGCCAGCTTGCCCACGCCGCCGCGCATGATGCGCTGACCGGCCTTGCCAACCGCGCGAGTTTCATCCGCGCCATGGAAGAACTGGTCGATCAGGCCCGCAAGGAGGGGATCGGACATCAGTTCATGTTCATCGATCTGGATCATTTCAAACTGGTCAACGACACAGGCGGCCACGCGGCGGGAGACGCATTGCTCAAGCGCGTTGCCGAGGCCGTGCGTGGCGTGCTTGGTCCGCAGGACATGGTCGCGCGTCTGGGCGGCGACGAATTCGCGGTCATTCTGAAGTCGGGCTCGGCCGCCGGGGCCAGGATCGCGGCGCGATCCATCATCGATGCGATACAGGGCCTCGACTTCACCTGGGAAGGCCGTCCCCATTCGATCGGCGCCAGCATCGGACTGGCTCCTATCAACGCCGATTGCGGCGCGGTCGACGAGATCATCGCCAGGGCAGACGCCGCCTGCTACGTGGCCAAGGCTGCCGGTCGCGGATGCGTGTCCATGGCGCCGGAGACCGATGCGAAGGACGACAGGGTCGAAATCGAGACGCCCAAGCCCCTGGCCGCCGCGTCGTAAACCCGCGCGGCCAGGCCGTGATCAGCCTGGCGGGTCAGCGTGTCGGAACCGGATGCTCGCCGCGATAATCGTAGAAGCCGCGGCCGGTCTTGCGGCCGAGCCAGCCGGCCTCGACATATTTGACCAGCAACGGGCAGGGGCGGTACTTCGAATCCGACAGGCCGTCATGCAGCACCTGCATGATCGACAGGCAGGTGTCCAGGCCGATGAAATCGGCCAGCTGCAGCGGCCCCATCGGATGATTGGCGCCGAGCCGCATGGCGGTGTCGATGGCATCGACCGTGCCGACGCCCTCATAGAGCGTGTAGATCGCCTCGTTGATCATCGGCAAAAGGATGCGGTTGACGATGAAGGCCGGAAAATCCTCCGAGACCGTGATCGTCTTGTCGAGCTGCTTCACATAGGTCTTTGCCGCCTCGAAGGTCTGGTCCTCGGTGGCGATGCCGCGCACCAGTTCGACCAGCTTCATCAGGGGAACCGGGTTCATGAAATGGATGCCGATGAAGCGCTCGGGGCGGTCGGTCTGCGCGGCTAGCCGCGTGATCGAGATCGACGAGGTATTGGTCGCCAGTATGGCCTCGGGATTGAGCTGCGGACAAAGCTGGGCGTAGATCTTGCGCTTGACCGTCTCGTCCTCGGTCGCTGCCTCGATGACCAGGTCGGCACCGGCGAGATCGGCCATGGATGGCGCCGCCGCGATGCGCGCCATCGCCTGGTTGCGGAGCTTCTCGTCGAGCTTGCCGGACCCCACCTGGCGGGCCATGTTGCCGCTGACAGTGGCGATGCCCTTCTCGATACGGTCGGGCGATATATCGTAGATCAGCACCTTGTAGCCCGAAAGCGCGGAGACATGGGCGATGCCGCCGCCCATCTGGCCCGCGCCGATGATGCCGATCGTTTCGATCTTGCTCATTACACCGATCCCGTCGAAAAAGACCTTTGCGGCCTGCTTTTTGTGCGGTGCAAACTAAAAGGGTGGGGCGACTTCGTCTACCCCACCCCTCACAATTTAATACGCTTTGCGGCAGGGCGTCAAAGCGCCTTCTGCAACTCCGGCAGGACAACGAACAGATCGCCGACGAGGCCATAGTCGGCAACCTGGAAGATCGGCGCTTCCTCGTCCTTGTTGATGGCGACGATGACCTTCGAATCCTTCATGCCGGCGAGGTGCTGGATGGCGCCGGAGATGCCGACGGCGATGTAGAGGTCGGGGGCGACGACCTTGCCGGTCTGGCCGACCTGCCAATCATTCGGCGCATAACCGGCATCGACGGCGGCGCGGGATGCGCCGACGGCAGCGCCGAGTTTGTCGGCGACCGGCAGGATGACCTCCTGGAACTTCTCCGAGGAGCCGAGCGCGCGGCCGCCCGAGATGATGATCTTGGCCGAGGTCAGTTCCGGACGGTCGGTCTCCGACAGCTTGTTCTCGACAAAGGAGGAGAGGCCCGGATTGGCCGCAGCGCTGACGGTTTCGACAGCGGCCGAACCGCCCTCGGGCGCCGCCTGGAAGGAGGCGGTGCGCACGGTAATGACCTTCTTGGCATCGGTCGACTGTACCGTCTGGATGGCATTGCCGGCATAGATCGGCCGCTTGAAGGTATCCGGCGAGATCACTTCGATGATCTCGGAGACCTGCGCCACGTCGAGCAAAGCGGCCACGCGCGGCGCGACGTTCTTGCCCGACGAGGTTGCCGGCGCGACGATGGCATCATAGGAGCCCGCCAGCGACACGACGAGCGCCGCGGTCGGCTCGGCGAGACGCTCGGCAAGCTCGTCGGCTTCGGCGAGCAGCACCTTGCTCACGCCCTTCAACTTGGCGGCGGCGTCGGCTGCGCCCTTGGCGCCCTTGCCGGCCACCAGCACATGCACGTCCGAGCCGATCTGCAGCGCGGCCGACAGCGCCTTGGCGGTCTGGTCGGAAAGGGTAGCGTTGTCGTGTTCGGCGATGAGGAGAATGGTCATTTTATCTGTTCCTTCCGATCTCAGAGCACGCCGGCTTCGTTCTTCAGCTTGTCGATGAGCTCGGCGACGCTCTTGACCTTGACACCCGCCTTGCGGCCGCCCGGCTCTTCGGTCTTGATGACCTTCAGCCGCGGCTTGACGTCGGCGCCGTAGTCGGCCGGGCTCTTCTCGTCGAGCGGCTTCTTCTTGGCCTTCATGATGTTGGGCAGCGATGCATAGCGCGGCTGGTTGAGGCGAAGGTCGGCAGTGACGATCGCCGGCATCTTCAGCTCAACCGTCTGCAAGCCGCCGTCGACCTCGCGCGTCACCCTGGCCTTGTCGCCCTCCAGCACCACCTTGGAAGCAAACGTGCCCTGCGCCCAGCCGAGAAGGGCTGCGAGCATCTGGCCGGTCTGGTTGGAATCATCGTCGATCGCCTGCTTGCCGAGGATGACAAGGCCGGGCTGCTCGGCCTCGACCACGCCCTTCAGCACCTTGGCGACGCCCAGTGGCTCTGTCTGCTCGTCGGTCTTGACCAGGATGGCGCGGTCGGCGCCCATCGCGAGCGCGGTGCGAAGCGTCTCCTGCGCCTGCTGCGGGCCGATCGACACGACGATGATCTCTTCGGCCTTGCCGGCTTCCTT
Organism: Mesorhizobium sp. B1-1-6; assembly: GCF_006443035.1. Taxonomy (NCBI): domain Bacteria; kingdom Pseudomonadati; phylum Pseudomonadota; class Alphaproteobacteria; order Hyphomicrobiales; family Phyllobacteriaceae; genus Mesorhizobium; species Mesorhizobium sp. B1-1-6. Next base: position 81,101 of record NZ_VFWR01000013.1, read on the forward strand.
GAGCCGGATCGCCTCTTCCACCGCGATCTCGTCGAATGGGTTCATTGCCATCTTGACGTTGGCCAATTCCACCGCCGAACCGTCAGCCTTGACGCGAACCTTCACGTTCGCATCCACAACCCGCTTCACGGGCACAAGGATCTTCATTTTCCTGTCACCTCTCTTGAGATAGTTGGGGCGCGCTATACCAGCGTGAACCCTGTCAGAGTTGTCGAAAGCCGACATTCCGGATGGAAATTCTGCTCTTCAACCGCCAAAGGCGGGCGGAAACGCTTCCGTAGTTGCGGCGAACCCGCACGTCAATATGCCACGGCGTCGGACAATTCACTCAATCGGTTCAGTCGGGGCCGGGGGCACTTCCCCGACCCCAGCGTGGCACGGGCTGCGCGGCAATCGGCTCGTTTACGGCCGGATCTACGGCGATGGCGGGCTGGTCGGCGGGTGCGGCCTCTTCGTCCGCGCCCGCAAAAAGCGGCACGCCGCGGCGGCGCAGCACGAGCACCAGCACGGCGCCGGCGATGATGCCGCCTATGTGGCAGGCCCAGGAAATCTGGTCCTCGCCACCGGCGGCGAACATGACGATCTGGAACAGCACCCACAGGAGGAGCGGGATGAAGGCCGGGATGCGCAGCGGAATGCGGGCAAAGGCCAGCACCCAGACCTTCACCCTGGGATAGAGGATCAGGTAGGCGACGACCACGCCGGCGATGGCGCCGGAGGCGCCGATCAGCGGCACCTGCGAGTCCCACGCGATGAGGCCCTGGAAGGCGGCTCCGGCGATGGCGCACAGGAGGTAGAAGATGAGATAGCGGATATGGCCGAGCGCGTCCTCGACATTGTCGCCGAACACCCACAGGAACAGCATGTTGCCGCCAAGATGGAAAATGTCGGCATGCAGGAATGAGTAGGTGAGATAGCTCAGGCTTTCGGGAATGACGATAAAGCGCGGGTCGAGCTCTGCCGTGTCATGCACCACGGAGGGGATGAAGCCGAGGCCGAGCACGGCGGCATTGGTGAAATTCTCGCCCCCGAGCGCGGTGGCGCAATAGACCAGCGCGTTGGCCAGGATCAGGGCGATCGTCACATATTGCAGCCTGATGTGCCGCAGCCTGTTGGTGTCGTAGAGCGGGATGAACATAGGTGCCTGGCCTCTCCCGCCTTGGCATAGTTCAGCGGTTCTTGCCAGGAACCCATAACACGTCGGCATTTCCATTGTCATTGACCGCCCTGGCGGCGACGAACAGGAAATCGGAGACGCGGTTGATGTATTTCAGCCCGTCGCGGTTGACGTGCTCACCAGGATGCTGTGCGAGCGCCACCATCAGCCGCTCGGCCCGCCGCGCCACCGTGCGGGCGAGATGGAGCGCAGCGGCGGCCGGCGTGCCGCCGTTCAGCACGAAGGATTTGAGCGGCTGGAGGTCGTTGTTGAGGAGATCGATGTCGTGTTCGACGCGCTCGGTCTGCGCGGCAATGATGCGCAGCGGTTCGTAGCCGAGCGGCTTGCCGTCGTCGGGCACAGCCAGATCGGCGCCGAGGTCGAAGAGATCGTTCTGGATGCGGGCAAGCATGGCGTCAATCGCCGGGTGGCTTGGGGCGGTGTGAACACGAGCCATGCCAATGCAGGCGTTGGCTTCGTCGACAGTGCCGTAGGCGTCCACCCTGAGATCGGACTTCAGCCGCCGCTCACCCGTGCCGAGCCCGGTGGTGCCGTTGTCGCCGGTGCGGGTGTAGATCTTGTTGAGCTTGACCACGTCGCCTCCCGAACGGCCGGTGTCCTCATTTGCGGGTGAAATACACGGCCAGCAGGATCAGCGCCAGCGCCACGGCCTGCAGCACGACGCGCGTCTGCATCAGCTTGTTGGAGGTCATGCCGGAACCGCCGCGCATCATGTTGATCAGGCCCCGGACCAGCACGATCACCACGGCGACCATGACCAGGATGGCAAGGATGTTGAAGACGGATGCCATTTTGCGTTTCCAGTCCTTTTCTTGTTCAGGCGCGTTTGGCGAGCAGGCGGTAAAGCATCGATGCCGGCAGGATGCGTTTGAGCGTGGCGCCGACCTTGGCCGGCACTGTTACCACATAGTGCGGGCGCGGGCGCCGCGACAGAAGTGCATGGCGAAGCGCCTTGTGGACCACTTCCGGCCCGGGCTTCAGCGCCGATTGGCTGCCGCCGGTGCGCATCCGTTCCAACTGCGCCTCATAGTCCGCGCGGTGCACGGAATTCTCATGGTCGATATTCCTGAGAAACCAGGCGAGGCCATTGCTGGCGATCTTCGATTTCACCGGCCCCGGCTCGATCAGCGAGACATGCACGCCGCTGCCGGCCAATTCCTGGCGTTGACAGAGCATCAGCGCCTCCAAAGCGTGTTTGGATGCCGAATAGGCGCCGCGAAAACGTACCGGCACCAGGCCAAGGATCGACGAGCAATGAACGATCCGGCCACCGCCCTGGCGGCGCATCACCGGCACGAGCCGGCGGGTCAGGTCGTGCCAGCCGAAGAAATTGGCCTCGAACTGCTCGCGCAAGGCGGCCACCGGCAGATCCTCGACCGCGCCCGCTTGCGCATAGGCGCCATTGTTGAACAGAGCATCGATCCTGCCGCCGGTCCGCTCCAGCACTGAAGCCGCAGCCGCCTCGATGGAGGCAGGTTCGCGATAGTCCAGATAGAACGCCTCGATGCCCTCCTTTTCCAGGGCCGCGATGTCTTCGGGCTTGCGCGCCGTGGCGAACACCCGCCAGCCTTCCGCCTTGAGCGCTCGCGCGCAATAAGCGCCTATGCCGGACGACGCGCCGGTGACGATGATGACGCGCAACGCGCGTGCCGACGGATTCGTCTTATGACCAAGGGTTGCCATTTGCCGCATTCCCTTCCCATATTCGCGGCGTCGAGACAATCGAAGGGGAGCGCGGTTCTTGTTGCGGAATATCGTCGCCCTGCGCCGCGTGCTCTACGACGCGATCGGTCATTTCAACACCGATGACGGCTGGGCGATGGCCAGCCATCTGGCAATCACCTCGCTGATGGCGCTGTTTCCGTTCCTGATCTTCGCCACCACGCTGGCGAGCTTCCTCGGCGCGCAAGCCTTCGCCGACACGGCCGTGCACCTGGTCTTCGACACCTGGCCGGAACAAATCGCCAAACCGATCGCGCGAGAGGTGCTGAACGTGCTCACCGTGCGACGATCGGATCTGCTCACCTACGGCGTGCTGCTGGCCGCCTATTTCGCCTCGAACGGCATCGAGGCGCTGCGCACCTCGCTCAACCGGGCCTATCGCGTCACAGAGACGCGCGGCATCATCTATCGCCGCGTGCAGAGCATCTTCTTCGTGCTGATCGCCACGGCAGGCTTCCTGGCGATCAGCGTGCTCCTGGTCTTCGCGCCATTGCTGGCGCGGCTGGCCGAGGCGCATTTCGAGTGGATAAAACCCTATACGGGCACCATCACGCTGTGGCGCTACGTCATCGCCTCGACCGTCATCGTCGGCGGTCTGTTTTCAGTGCATTACTGGCTGCCGGCCGGCAAGCGCCGTTTCGTCTCGCTGATCCCCGGCATCGTCTTCACGCTCGCCGCATGGCTGATCGGCTCGACCATTTTCGCCACCTATCTCGACCATTTCTCGTCCTATGTGACGACCTATGCCGGGCTTGCCTCGATCATGATCGCGGTGGTCTTTCTCTACATCGTGTCCGCGATCTTCATTCTCGGCGGCGAACTCAACGCAGCAATCAGCCGCTATCTCGAGGCACGCGCGCGGGTGGGATGACCGGCTGAATTGAGGAACTGGAGAATTGGAGAATTGGAGAATTGAAGAAGAAGCCCCCAGCGCCAGATGGCACCATTTTCCTCAATTCCTCAATTCCTCATTTCTACAATTCTTCCCTTGGTCTGCCGCACCGTTGCCAGACCGACACCGAAGGTCGTGATCGCCATGCCGGCAATCTGAAGCGCGTTGAGCTGCTCGTCGAACAAGGCCCAGGCGATGACGGCCGTCACCGCCGGCACCAGATAGAACAGCGAAGCGACCTTCGACATCTCGCCGTCGCGGATCATCACCATCAGAAGGAAGATGGCGCCGATCGACAGCACCAGCACCAGCCAGGCCATGGCGAAGATCAATTCGCCGTTGATGACGACCGTGTGGGTCTCGAAGGCCAGTGAAGCCAGGATCATCACCGAAGCGCCGCCGACATATTGCCACATGGTCGCGGCGACGAGGTCGCCGCCGGAAGCAAAACGCTTCTGCCATATCGTGCCGGCGCTCATGCCGAGCACCGAGACGAGCGAAGCCGTCAACGTGGCTGACGTCACGCCGCCGCCGAGCGCGCCGAGCTTTGGCCAGAGCACGATGACGACTCCGGCCAGGCCGACCGCGAGGCCGGCCCAATGGCGCGGCAGGATCGCCTCGCCGAGAAACTTGCCGGCGAGCACCGCCGTGATCAGCGGCTGCAGGCCGACAATCAGCGCCGACAGCCCGGCGGGCATGCCCCTGTGGATAGCCCAGAAGACCGCGCCGAGATAGACGCCATGCATCAGAATGCCGGCCCCGGTGGCGTGCAATGCCTCTTCGCGGGAGGCTCTCTTGGAGCCAAGTACGACCACCAGGCCGGCGAACAACGCCGCCGCCAGGACGAAGCGCGCAGCCAGGAACGTAAACGGTTCGGCCCACGGCATGGCATAGCGGGCGCCGATGAAGCCGGTCGCCCACAGGACGACGAAAGTGGCGGGGATGAGCCGCTTGACGCTGTGCATTTTCCGGGGACCGCGCTTGATGAGAATTGAGCCGTGGCGAAGCTCTAGTCCGGTTCAAGCCGGCGCGCAAAACGAAACGATTGATCCATGCATCACCGGAATTCAACCGGCCGCCTTTTCTGCAAGCTGTCTCTTCGGCCTTCGCCTGCGTCAGAGACCGACCATCCGCCTGACATCGTGAGCCGACACGCCCGCTTCGCGCAAGACGGCAAGGCCGGTGTCCTTCAGGCTTTTCGACAGCTTGCGCCCGTCGGGTCCCAGGATCAGCCGGTGATGGAAATAGGCTGGCTGCGGCAGGCCAAGCAGTTCCTGAAGCAGCCGCTGTACCCCGGTGGCGGAATAAAGATCCTGGCCGCGCACGACATGGCTGACGCCCTGCAGCGCATCGTCGACGACGACGGCGAGATGATAGCTGGTCGGGATTTCGCGGCGCGCCACGATCACGTCGCCCCAATCGCGCGGGCGGGCCTCGACGACGCGCGTCGCGGAAAGCGATTCGTCTGAAAATTCGTTCCATGACAAATCCTTGCCGACGCGTGCCATCGCCGCATCGACATCCAGCCGCCAGGCGAAGGGAGCGCCCTCGGCAATGCGGCGCCGGCGTTCCTTCGCCGGCAGAGCCTTGTCGACGGCGGGATAGACCGGCACGCCGTCGGGATCGCGCGGCCAGTCGCGCTTTTCGCTCTCGGTGATGAAAGCCCGGATCTCGCTTCTGCTCATGAAGGCGGGATAGACGAGGTCCTCCCGCATCAGCCGGTCAAGCACCGTCTCATAACAGGCGAAGTGCTCGGATTGCCGTCGTACAGGCTGTTCCCAGGCAAGACCGAGCCATTTCAGGTCGGCAAAGATGCCCGCCTCGAATTCCGGCGAGCAGCGCGTGGTGTCGATATCCTCGATGCGCAGCAGCAGGCGGCCGCCGACCGCTCGCGCCAGTTTCTGGTTGAGCAGCGCCGAAAAGGCATGGCCGAGATGCAGTTCGCCATTGGGACTGGGCGCGAAACGGAATGTCAGGAGTGTCATCTCTTGAGCGGCAATCGGGTTGTGCGGCGGTTTTGCCAATTGCTACCGTGCGGCCGGTTCAGGAACAAGAAAGCATGCAACGTATCGCCACATTGGACGACATCGCCCGGGGGCTCGACGCGCTTTGCGCGATCGACCCAAGGCTGGAAAAGATCCGCGGCATGGCGGGCGAGGTGCCGCTACGGCTTTCCCAACCGGGATTCTTGAGCCTTGCCTCGATCATCGTCTCGCAGCAGGTGTCGCGCGCCAGCGCCGATGCGATCTTCGGCCGGCTGACGAAACTGGTCGACCCGCTGACGCCGCTGGCGATCCTTGCCGCCGGCGAGGACATGTTTCGCGAGGCGGGCCTGTCGCGACCCAAGCAACGCGGCCTCCTCGCCGCCGCCCAGGCGGTGGCGGACGGCCTCGATCTTCATCATTTGTGTTCGCTTGACGCCGGCGAGGCAATCACGACCATGACGGCGGTGCCCGGTATCGGTCCGTGGACGGCGCAGGTGTATCTGCTGTTCGCCGCAGGCCATCCCGACATCTTCCCGGCGCGCGATGTCGCGCTCCAGACCGCCGTCGGCCATGCGCTCGGCATCGACCCGCGTCCGCAGGAGAAAACACTGATCCAACTCGCCGAATCATGGAGCCCATGGAGAGGTGTCGCATCGCGGCTTTTCTGGTCCTATTATCGCGAATTGAAGGGCAGGGATGCCGCACCCCCGGCCTGAAAGCGCGAAAAAGCATCAAAATCTCGTTTTTTTGTGCCTTCGGACGCGTGACAATCCGCTTCACATCCCTGTCATGTCGGGCTTACAGTATCCGCGCCATTCAGGTTAGAGAACCAAGGAGGCCAACGACGTGACGGTTGCCGTATCTCCGGATGGGCTTCCAGCGCTGGTGCTGAATGCGGATTACCGTCCGCTCAGCTATTACCCCCTGTCGCTCTGGTCGTGGCAGGACGCCATCAAGGCGGTGTTCCTCGAACGGGTGAACATCGTCGCCGAATACGAGCACGCGGTGTCCTCGCCGACCTTCTCGATGAAGCTGCCGAGCGTCGTCAGCCTGAAGGCCTATGTGAAGCCGTCGCGGCATCCCGCCTTCACACGCTTCAATGTCTTCCTGCGTGACCGCTTCCAGTGCCAATATTGCGGCACGCCCGACGATCTGACCTTCGATCACGTCATCCCCCGCCACCGCGGGGGTGCTACGACGTGGGAGAATGTCGTCGCCGCCTGTTCCCCCTGCAATCTCAGGAAAGGCGGCATGATGCCGGCGCATGCCAAGATGTGGCCGTTGCAGAAGCCCTACCAGCCGACGGTGCACGACCTGCACAATAATGGCCGTCTGTTCCCGCCCAACCATCTGCATGAAAGCTGGATGGATTATCTGTACTGGGATGTCGAACTCGAACCCTGAGAGCGTCCGACAATTCGGGACGCTGGCCGTCTGAAGCGATTGTCTGCGCTTCCGATGCTCACGGACCAATGTCCGCTCCGCTTCGGTTCTCGACAATCACTCCATGCGACTCAGCCTGCCGAATTCTTGAACGATCTCGCGTCGGCGCTTTCGCGCTACTCAGTCGCGCGAAAGAGCGCTGCGGAAGGCGACGGCCGCGAGGACAAGGCTGGCGATGGCGTTCCAGCCGGCGAGCGACAGGCCGAGGATGCGAAGCGCGGCCTTGTCGCAGGAGGGGGGCACGAATTTGTCGAGCGCGTCGAGCACGCCTTTGCCGCCGGTGTCGACCGGGCCTCCGCCCGCGGTGCAATCGGCCGGGCCCTGCCACCAAGCCCACTCCACGCCGGCGTGATAGATGCCGAGATACAGCCCATAGAGCATCAGCAGGCCGCCGATGGCCAGCAAGCCGCGCACCACCCATGCCGGCGCGTGCAGCGCCGATGCAAGCAGCGCCAGCAGCATCAGCGGCACGCCGATATAGTAGGGCGTGCGCTGTTCCAGGCAGAGATGGCAAGGGATGTAGCCGCCAATGTACTGGAAGGCGAGCGCGGAGCCGACAGTGGCGGCCATGGCTACGGCAAGGAACAGGGCCGTCATGGTCCGCTGGCGTCCGGTGTTGGCAGTCATGGTCGCAGTCATGGGGTCTTTCGTCCGTTGTGTTCGCCGCTCGCCCGGTCTTGTGGTCCATGTCGCCACGCCGCCGCGCGGTTTGGGCGACATGAATCAGAAGGCGTATTTGACCAGGATATAGAGCAAAATCAGGGCGGCTGCCGCCGCACCCGCGATCAGGCCGAGGCGCTTTTCGATGAACTCGCGGATCGGCTCGCCATAGCGGCGCAGCAGCCAGGCCAGGAGCAGGAAGCGCCCGCCGCGCGCCACGATTGCCAGCGCGATGAACAGCAAAAGATTGACGCCGATGACCCCCGAAAGGATCGTCACCACCTTGATCGGCGGCAGATGGGCGGCGCCCGAGGTGATCAGCATCAAGATGATGAAGCCGATGCCCGAAGAGACGCGCAGCGCCTCGAACTCGTCATACTTGCCGTAGAATTCGAGGATGGGCCGCGCCAGCGCGTCGTAGGCGTAGTGGCCGATGAACCAGCCGGCGATGCCGCCCAGCACGGAGGCGACGGTGGCGATCAGCGCATAGCGATAGGCGCGATCAGGCCGCGACAGTGCCATCGGCAGATAGAGCACGTCGGCCGGCACCAGGAACACGGAACTCTCGACGAAGGCGATGAAGGCCAGCCACCATTCGGCGGATTTGCGCGCCGCCAGCGACAAGGTCCAGTCGTACAGTCCGCGAAGCATCGGCTCTCCTAATGTCGTAAATGCCTACCGCACGGCGCCCACATGCACGGCGTGGCCGGCATAAGGGCAGGCAGAAAACCAGGGGCATGGATGAAACAGGTGCATGCGTGAAACCAAGACCCGAAGCGCGCCGCGTTCCTTCTTCCGGACGCCAGGCGCTTCGACACGACGCCTGTCTAGAAAGATTTTCCGCGCCGCACAATGGCAGTGCCCGCAGGAAACCGAAAGGGGCGGTTTGGTCGCGGCTCCGCAGGCTATCGGCAACAGGCCAGTTGACGAACAGGCCTCCAACCGTATAGTCCGCGCCATCCAGGCCGCCCGGCCTGAGCCCCTATGGCGGAATTGGTAGACGCGCTCGACTCAAAATCGAGTTCCGCAAGGAGTGCTGGTTCGATCCCGGCTAGGGGCACCATTTCAGTCGCCGCTTCGATGCGTCTGCCGCTAATTTCCCGATCGGCGTTTCGGCACTGCGGATATGGTGCTCGAGTTTGTCGTGCGCCGCTTAAAGCCGATATCGCAAGAGCGACATCCGGGAGCGGCTCGGCAGGGTGCAGGACGGCCTGTCCAATGCGGTAGCCGCTTTCACGCTTCAGGACCTATGTTGGCCGCCTGACCGTTCCTCGGTGTGGATATATCAGGCCTTGAGATTGCCCCTTGCATCAGTTGTTGCTTATTTATCTGAAAGGGAGGAACTCATGCCGATTCGTCAGAAAGCTCAGGAGGCTGGCGTCTTCGATTCCTCCGAAGTGGCCCTGCTTGGCCGCGTGTTCGACAGGCTGAAGCTCGACGCCCGATCGGCCCAGCAACGCGAAGCGATTTCATCCCGCATAATCGCGAATTACATGGCCGGGATCAGGGACGAAGACGAATTGGTTTCGGCATCCAGACAGCCGCTGGGACGCTAGCGCAATTCTGGTGCAAGTCGGGTCAAAACGGTTTCATCGACGAGCTTCGGAATCCACGTGAAAACAAACGGTTAGGGTGAGCCGGCGGTTTCATCAACGCCGAACCGCGCCAATGGGTCGGCGTAGACACCGGCCATAGTCGCAAGAAACGCCACTCGTGCCGTCCCATCCGACGACATCCGGGTTCAACAAGGAAATCCCGCGAAGCTGAATTCGGCGACCGTGCCGTCCTCCGATCTGGTGACCCGAACGAACAGCGCACCTGGAATGCGGGGTTGCATCGGATGACCGGTTGCCCGTCTGGCAGCCCCTGCGGGACTTGAAGCCGCCACCTCGTGCGTGCCGATAATTCTCTCGCCCAGGATTTCCTCCACCTTGTAGCTGGTCATTTTCCCCGTTGGGCGACGATCTTGACTATCGACAGAAGGAGCCCGGCCTGCTTTTGGCGGTAGGTTCGGCACTTGGCGAGCAGGCCGGGCTGTGCTCCCGGCTGTCAGGTACCTTGGTGGAGGGCTTAGCCGGTGCGAAAGGCAGACTGTCTCCTTCTCCTCGGACCCGCAATTGGGACTGAAGTCCGAAGCATCGACGCATTGGTCCTAAACCCTGAACATAAGCCGCCGTTCCTCATTGGCGTGGAAGCCGTCGAGTAAAGTCCCTTCATCGACGGTCCCTGGACGCCCGCCGTTGCTGCGAGCGGCGGGTGTCCGACTTCGGGGAGAAAGACATGCAGCTTGGCGAGATCATCGCGAACACCTTCGCCGTCCTGCTGCTGATTTGTTTTCTCGCGATCGTGTTCTTCCTGTTTGGAAAGCCGCTGTGGCCGGACCACTATGCTCGCATGTCGATTATTCTCCCGGTCGACGCGATGACCACGGCTTCGGTGAGACGGACCGGCGCGCATCCTCATCTGCCGGACACTTTCGACATGGCGCTCGCTCGCCCAAGACCGTCCCCGTAGGGCTCCGTGGCGGGCTTTTTCGCGTCCAGGATTCTGGCGCCCGCAGCTTTCCCATTGGCGGCTCCCCCGCTGGTTCCGGCAGGTGGATTTCTCGCGTTCAGCGCCTGTTCCTCGCAATCCGCGCGCCACCGCCGAAAGCGACGGGGAAGAATGAGGACGAGTGGCTCAAGTTAGATCTGGTCGGCCGTTTCAAGTTCCTGAAGAGCAATGAAGATTAGCCTCATGCTCGCTGCCGGATTTCGTGAAGGCGGACCAAAGTCCCAGGGTCTGGTCCCAAAGGTCTTATGTTACCACTTAAGTTCCGTGAATGTCCTTTATATGTTCGAATGAATTAGCTAATTCTGATGTCCGCCACGAGGAAAAGCGCTGAAGAAAAACGGATGCGCCGCCGGCAAGCGACATGAATTATACCCAAAATCGCATCACCTTTGTCGCGCTTTGTTGAAAGATTGTGACTGTTGCTCAAGCAGGCGCTGGCGAATAAACGCTATCAATACAGTGACTGTTTATCCCATGAAGCAACCAAATGCTCAGGCTTGAAGCAAGCATCCACGCGATCCAGAAGATGCGAGCGCGTCTATCGTCTCTTGAGCAGGCTCTTCATCCGGTTGCGCAGCAGGCGGGCCATGTTGCGGGTCTCCCGGTAGAGATGCAGTTGCGAGGCCGCCTGGCGGGCGAGACGGTCGGCGTCCGGCGTCAGGCCGATCACCAGCGTGCCCATCGGCTTGCGCTCGGTCCACAGCCTGCTCATCACTGGATGGTCGGGCACGGCACAGGAATCGGTCATCATGATGTTGGGGTCGTCGAGATGCTGCCTGGTCACCTCGATCATCAGCAGCGTGCCTGGCGAATAGCCGGCCAGAGTTTCGTCGTAGGCCGTCTTCCAGGTGTAGGCAACGCCGGCTTCGACGAAGACGATCAGGCACGCAATGGTGCGGCCGTCGAGCGTCAGCGAATGGATGCGGCACAGGTCCTGCTCGGCCAGCCTGTGCACGGCCTCGCGGGCGAAGGCGGCGCGGTAGCGGTCGATCGCCATGGCCGTGCGCTCGCGGCCCTTCCAGCCGGCCGCCTCCAGCGTCAGGAAGCTCTCGATGGCGTGACGGATCTCGTCGGGGCCGCGCGCCACGACATGTTCAAGCTTGCCGAGGTCGCCCAGCCGCCGCTTGAGGCGGCGGAACTCGCGGTAATGGTGCGCGCGCAGCGAAGCCTTCAGATAGTCCTCGGCGTCGCGTTCGCTCTCGAGCAGCGGACGCTGGGCGTGACCGGTGGTGACCAACATCAGGCCACGCGTTTCGGCCACAGTGGCAACCAGGCTCGCCACCGCGCCGTCGAGCCTGATGTCGGGCAGGACGAACACTTTCGGCAGCTTCAGATGCGGGCGCGACAGCATCGAGAAGAAATCCTCGAGGACACCGACCGGATCGTCGCGGTCGACCAGCGGGGTGCCGAGCGGGCCGAACGGGCTCGACCATGTGCGCATGACCGGAACCCCGAGCGGCACCACCGGCCGCTCCACCGAGAACGGCACCAGAAGGCGTAGCCGGTTGCGGTATTCATCGCCGTCACGGATGACGGCCAGACGCACCTCGCGGTCTTCCAGCCGGGGCATTGCGGGCGCGAGGAAACGCGGGTTGAAGAAGACGTTGGGCTCGATGGTGCGGGCGCACAGATAATCCAGCTCCTCGACGAGGTCGAACCCGGCCGACGCCGGATAGATGGCCAGTTTCCGCTCGGGCCGGTTGTTGGCGAGGATCTCGATATGGGCCGGGTCGGTGTCACGCCCCAGTCCGGCAAGGCCGGACACCATGGCGCCGGCGGGGCCGCCGCTGGTTTCCTCGAGCAAGGGGATGGCGGCCATCACGCGGCTCCTTTGGCTGGCACGAAGATCGCCATGACGATGCCGAGCTTGCGCCAGACCGTGAAGGACAGCGCGCCGGCCTCGAAGATCATGGCGAAGGCGGTGGCCATTGCGGCGCCCCACAGGCCGAAGAGCGGGATCAGCACCACGTTCAGGCCAATGTTGAAGGCCAGCGTCATGGCATAGACGGCGGCGCAGACATTCTGGTTGCCGCTCATGGTGAGCAGGCTTTCGCACGGGCCCACGGCGGCGCGCGCCACGACGCCGAAGACGAGCAGGAACAGAAGCGGATAACCCGATGTGAATTCGGGACCGAACAGCATCAGCATCGGTTTGCCAAGCGCCAGCACCAGCAGCGCCATGGCGAGCGATGGCCAGAAGGTCCACGACACCGTCTCGCGGGCGAAGGCGGCGAGCTTTTCCGGCTCGCCATGGGTGAACTGGGCATAGCGCTGAGCGACGCCTGCCTTGACGGCGAAGTAGACGAAATGCACCAGCGCCAGTGTCTTGACCGTGGCGAAATAGACGGCGACGTCGTTGGGGTCCATATAGGCGCCGACCATCAGCACGTCGGCATTGGTGAGCAGGAAAAAGAAGCTTTCGACCAGGAAGATCGGCAGCGAGACAATGAACCATTGTGCGAAATGCACCTTCATCGGCCCGGCCGGAATCTGCTTTTCCATGCGCCGGGTGACGCCGATAAGCTGGGCGAGCGTGGTGACGTAAGTGGCGGCGATCGAGGCGAAGATCGCGGTCTTCGCGTCGGGCGCGTAGCCGGCGAAAAGCATCAGCGCCATGAACAGCAGGATCAGCACGGGCCGTATCAGATAGGTCGGCGCCAGGGCGAACAGCGCCCAGCTGTTCGCCCTGGCCTGGCCTTGCAGCAGATCCGACAGCGCTATCATCGGCAGGCAGATGACGCCGAGGATGAACGGCAGGACATAGTAGTTTTCAGTCCATGACGAAGCGAGCCACACGCCGAGCGCGCCGAGCCCGGCGATGACCGTCGAAGCGATCAGGACGAACAGGCGGCTGGCCACGACGATACCGCGCAACTCGTCGATGAGGCCGCGCTCGCGGTATTCGGGAATGAAGCGGATAACCGAGGTGTGGAAGCCGAGGCAGGCGAGATTGCCGACGATGACCATGGTCACCCAGACAAGGACGAAGATGCCGTATTCGAACGAGCCCATCCAGCGTGCCATCAACACCTGGCTGACGAAGGCGATGACGGCGCTGACGATGCGGATGGAAAAGGCAATGACCGACATGCGGCCGGCCTCGCCGCGCTCGTCGGCGGTGAACAGCACGGCGTCGACGCGGCCAAGCAACGGCTCCACGCGCAGCGCCAAACGCTGCGGCAAGAACCGCCCGGCTGTCGTGGCCGCGGAAAAGCGCACCCCGATTGTTCTCCGTTTTCCGCTTCTTTTCAGGCTTTGGTGTAGCGGAGACACCTTAAGAAAGGGTGGGTGGAAGAGGCATACACAATGGCAGAGAGGCCAGCGAGGACGACCGGTGTGGGTTCCATGCCGCAAGCAGGAGACAGGCGCTCTGTCGTTCCAACTCCCAGCCAAGCCTAAGAGCGGCGCGCTTCGCCGTGAGTTGCGACATAGTCGATCTCGGAACGGCTGATGCCGATGTCCTTCAGCATGAAATCGGGCATCGCCTCCAGGTGACGCCGCTCATGTCGGAGGCGCCGTCCGCGCGCCAGCCAAGCGAGGATGGCCATCAGCCGCCATGGTGGGGCGCGCAGCCTTGCCAGGAAGATAGCTATCTCGGGCATGGTTTCTCCTCGCGACGCGTAAAAGGCCTGCCGGCACTGTTCCGGCAGGCCGGTGCCGTCAGTCGGCCTTTTTCATGGCGTCGCATGAGACATTCGGGTTCATGTCGGCGAAGGCGCCGGTCGGGTTCTGCTTCCAGGCCCAGACATGAAGTTCGTAGAAGGGGCCGAGGCCGTAGCGGTTGGGAGCGCTGTCGAAGTTGAACAGCTGGCCTTCGAGCGACGCAGGACCCTTCGCGGTGATATATTCGACGGCCACCAGCTTCAGCTTGCCATCGGCCATCGGCTCGTACATCACGGCCTCCGGCTTGGCGAGGTCGACGGCATCGTCCTTGAGATAGGCGCCATTGACGTAGTGAATGCCCATGGCGCCGCCGGTGATGCCGCTGGCGCAGGGAATCGGCGCATAGCCCTCGGCGGTGGCCGCCGCGACATTCACGAAGCGGCCGTTGGCCGCCCGCACCTCGGCGGCCAGCCGATTGCCACTCTCCGCAGATGCGGCAGTGGCGGCGATCGCCATGATGGACAGCGCGGCAAGGCGCCAGAAATTGACGTTCATTTTATTCTCCATTGGTTGTTGGTGACGCGCAGGCGGCAGGACCGGCCTGTAAGGCCCTGCTGCCATGCCTGCGCGTTGGATCGTCAGTTGCGGGACGGGTCCGATCCGTTCCTCTCTAGCCGGGCGGCGGTCTCATTGATGCCACCCCCAGTATTCCCAGTAGTCCCGCCGCATCTCGTGCTCCGGCAGGCCGACGTCCCGCCTTAAATAATCGTCTTGCGGTGGCAGGCGCCTGCGCCGGCTTCGCAACGGCGCGAGCAGCGCGGACACAATCCGCGATGCGAGACCACGCCGGGAGGGTGCATGGTCGAACGCCACGACGGCGGCTGCCGTTTCGGGAGGAAACAGCACGGTAAGCCGACACCCATCGCTGCCCAGGACGATCTCACGCTCATTGTTCCATCCTTGGTCCATAGGGTCAGCGATAAAAGTAAGGGTCCAGGACCCTCACCTCCGTGATCTTGTCCACCGGTAGCGAATTCTTCTGCGCCGTGCTGCGGATCGCTTCCGGCGAGGGGGCGTCGTAGATGCAGAAACTCTTGTTCCTGTCGGGCGACACGAAGGAGTGCAGCCAGGTGACCCCCTTCTCGGCGTTGCGCATGATGATGCCGCCGAGCGCCGTCGCGCCGACGTCGTTCGTCGGCACGTTGAGCCCGTCGGGGAATGTCCGTTCGATCAGATAGCGAGGCATGGAGTGGCTTCCTTTTGTGACTGATTCACGCTCGAAATGAGCGCGGTTGGAGAAAAATCACGATCGTCGAAAGCGCACATCGGAGCCTTTCCCCATATTGCGCGGGACGATTCCCTATGTTTTCGACGTTTGGTCTGGGAGCCACACTGCGGATACCGAAGCGGGGGTATTTTGGAGAAGGGTCGAGGGACGACGATACTTATGGGCCAGTGACGATGCTTCTGGAACGGCAGGCACAACTCGATCAGTTGGAGGAACTGCTCGCGGAGGCCGCGCGCGGTCGCGGCCGCGTGGCGGCATTGCTGGGCGAGGCCGGCGCCGGCAAGACGGCACTCGTCGAGGCGTTCGTAACCCGTGCCGGGCAGCACGTTTCCATATTCCGCAGCGCTTGCGAGGACCTGTCGATTCCCGATCCGCTTGGACCGCTCTATGATCTGGCCCGGGACGCGCAGTGGGCACTGCCCCGGGCAATCGACGACCGCCAGGGTCAGCGGCTGCCCCTGTTTTCAGACGCTCTCGAGGTTTTCGAGGCGAGGTCTCGGCCGGGTTTGCTGGTCATCGAGGATATGCACTGGGCCGACGACGCGACCCTGGATTTCGTCCGTTTCCTGGGCCGGCGCATCACCAACACGCATATGCTGGTGCTGTTCACGGCACGCACCGACCGCAGCGAAGGGCAGATGCGTGCGCGCCGGGTGCTCGGCGAAATTCCAGCCGGCAACGTCCAGCGCATCGAAGTGCCACTGCTCAGCGAGGCGGCGGTGTTGTCGCTTGCCGAAGCAGCCAACCGCGACGGCAGCGCAATCTATCGCGCCACCGCGGGCAACGCCTTCTTCGTCACCGAATTGCTGGCTGCCGAAAGCGAGATGATCCCGCCGGCCAGCGTCCGCGACGCCGTGCTGGCGCGTGCCGAGCGCCTGTCGCAGGGAGCGCGCTCGATGCTCGACGCGGTGTCTGTGTTTCCACGCCGCGCCGATGCCTGGGCGCTGCGCGGCCTCTGTGGCGTCGCCAGCGCCGGCCAGCTGGCGGAATGTGTCTCGAATGGCTTGCTCGACGATCTCGGCGATGGCTACGCCTTCCGGCACGAGATCGCCCGTCGCGCCATCGAGATGGCGCTGACCTCGAGCCGTCGGCGCGAATTCAACCAACGCGCGCTTTCCGCACTGCAGGAAAACGCCGAGGTGGCTACCGCAAGGCTTGTGCACCATGCGGTGGAGGCCCAGAATCTTGAGGCGGTGCGCGAGCTTGCCCCGCTCGCAGCGCGCGAGGCTTCCCGCGTCGGCGCGCATCGCGATGCCGCCGGCTACTACGAGGTCGCCTTGCGGCATGCCGACAGCCTGCCGATGAGCGACCGGGCGAGGCTTTACGAAGGATATGCGTTTGAATGCCATCTGATCGGCCGCATCGATGCGGCCATCGAGGCGCAGAGCCAGGCGCGCCGGCTACAGCAGGCGCTGGGCGACACGCTCAGGGAGGGCGACAGCCTCAGATGCCTGTCGCGCTTCGCCTACCTGGTGGGTGACCGCGAACAGGCGGACCTGTTCGGGGCCCAGGCAGTGGAACTGCTGGAACAGGCGCCTGCCAGTCCGGAGCTTGCCATGGCCTATTCCAATCTCTCGCAGCTGGCGATGCTGGCCGAGAAGCTCGATGAGACGTTGCTGCTTGGCGGCAAGGCAGTCGCTCTGGCCGAACGGTTGAACAAGCCGGAGATAATCTGCCACGCGCTCAACAATCTTGGCTCGGCCGAGCAGTGGCTTGACCTGGCCAAAGGCCGGTTTCACCTCGCCCGCAGCCTTGAAATCGCGCTCGTGCAGAATTTCCAGGAGCACGCGGCACGCGGCTTCACCAATTGCGCCTGCGCCGAAATGAACCAGCTCGATCTTGTGCGCGCGCAATCCTTTCTCGACCGCGGCATTGCCTATTGCGTTGAGAACGACCTCGCGACCTGGCGCGACTATATGCGGGGCGTGCAGGCGCAGCTGCTTTTGCGACGCGGCCTTTGGGACGATGCGGCGGCCATGGCTCTCGACGTCATCGACGATGCTGCAACGACAGCCCTGGTGCGTTACCCATCCCTGGTCGCGCTGGCGAAACTGCGCATAAGGCGAGGCGATCCGGCTGGGCCGGTGCTGGAGGAAATGAAGCGGTTCCTGGACAGGGGAATGGAGCTGCAGCGGCTGGTGCCTTACACGGCGTCGATGGCCGAACTGGCATGGCTTGGGCAAGGCGACGCCAGTGAGGCGCTTCGCCTGATCGAGCTGGCAGAAAGCCTGTCGCCGACGAGGGCGATGTTCGCCGAACTGGCCGTCTGGCGGCTGCTCTTGTCGCCTGAAAGCGACCCTGGCGATACGACCGGTATGGCGGAGCCCTATCGCCTGCTGCTCGCCGGCGATTGGCACGGTGCCGCGACGCTGTGGGCCCGGCTGGGTGCTCCGTTCGAGCAGGCGCTCGCCCTGCTGCACGGCGACGAGCCGGCCCTGCGCCTGGCCCTGGATATATTCGAGGGGCTCGGTGCCCGGCCGGTCGCCCAGCACGTCCGCGCCGTCATGCGGCAGAATGGCGTCAATAACATTGCAAGGGGACCGCGGCAGAGCACGCGCGCCAATCAAGCTGGCCTGACGCTGCGCCAGATGCAGGTCCTGCAACTGATCGAACGCGGTTTTTCCAACAAGAGAATAGCCGAGCACCTGACCATCTCACCGAAGACCGTCGATCATCATGTCTCGGCGGTGCTGGGCAAGCTGGACGCCATTTCGCGTGGCGAGGCGACCGCCGCCGCGCGCGATTCCGGGCTGATCTGAGCACGTAGGAATCGCGCCCGGATCAGAAATCCGGGAATGTGAGCCCTGCAGGTTTTCCTTACGCGAAAGCGCCGTGGCAGTGCTTGTATTTCTTGCCGGAGCCGCAGGGGCACGCTTCGT
The DNA here is from genome assembly GCF_006443035.1 of Mesorhizobium sp. B1-1-6. Lineage (NCBI taxonomy): Bacteria > Pseudomonadati > Pseudomonadota > Alphaproteobacteria > Hyphomicrobiales > Phyllobacteriaceae > Mesorhizobium > Mesorhizobium sp. B1-1-6. The sequence goes on from NZ_VFWR01000013.1 coordinate 99,303, forward strand.
TGCGGCCGACCTTGCCCCAGGTGGCGGGGTTGTTGGGGTCGCGGTCTTCGGGGGCGACGATGGCGTTGCTTTCCTGGCGCACCAGAAGGGCGGTTTCGCCGCCTTCGAAATCGTTCTCGCCGGTGGTACCGTCAATATGCGTGCCGAACATGTCGGGGGCTTCCGGCGGCGGGGCCTCGGCAGCCTGGCGGACCAGTTCGACGCGCATCAGCTGCGCGGTGACGGCCTGGCGCAGATTGCCCAGCATCGCCTGGAACAGCTCGAACGCCTCGCTCTTGTATTCCTGCAAAGGATCGCGCTGGGCGTAGCCGCGGAAGCCGACAACCGAACGCAGATGGTCGAGATTGACGATGTGCTCGCGCCACAGATGGTCGAGCGTCTGCAGCACCACGGAGCGCTCGACATAGGTCATCACCTCGGGCCCGAAGCGCTCGGCGCGCTCCTTGGCGGCGGCGTCGGCGGCTTGCGTGATGCGCTCGCGAATGTCGTCCTCGGCGATGCCTTCTTCCTTGACCCATTCCTCAATCGGCAGGTCGAGATTGAGGAACTCGGCGACCTCGGCCTTCAACCCGGCGACATCCCACTGCTCGGCATAGGCGTTCTCGGGAATGGCCTTGGCGACGATCTCGTCGATAACGCCTTCGCGCATCTCGGCAATGGTCTCCGACAGGCCTTCGCCGTCCATCAGCTCGATGCGCTGTTCGAACACGACCTTGCGCTGGTCGTTGGAAACGTCGTCATATTTCAGAAGATTCTTGCGGATGTCGAAGTTGCGCGCCTCGACCTTCTTCTGCGCCTTTTCCAGCGCCTTGTTGATCCAGGGATGGATGATGGCCTCGTCTTCCTTGAGGCCGAGCTTCTGCAACATGCCGTCCATGCGCTCGGAGCCGAAGATGCGCATCAGATCGTCCTGCAGCGACAGGAAGAATTTCGAGCGGCCGGGGTCGCCCTGGCGGCCGGAGCGGCCACGAAGCTGGTTGTCGATGCGGCGTGACTCGTGGCGTTCGGTGGCGAGCACGTAGAGGCCGCCGGCAGCCAGCGCCTTTTCCTTCAGGCGCTCGACGTCGGCATAGATTTCCTTTTCCCGCGCCTCGCGCTCGGGCCCTTCGGGCATGTCGCCCAGTTCCTCGGCGATGCGCATCTCGGCATTGCCGCCGAGCTTGATGTCGGTGCCGCGGCCGGCCATGTTGGTGGCGATGGTGATGGCGCCGGGCTTGCCCGCCTGGGCGACGATCGCCGCCTCGCGCTCGTGATGGCGGGCGTTCAGCACCTCGAAATCCTTAAAACCTTCCTTGCGCAGCCGCTCGGCCAGTTGCTCGGACTTCTCGATCGAGGTGGTGCCGACCAGCGTCGGCTGGCCCTTGGCGCTGGCTTCGCGGATCTCCTTGACGATCGCCTTGTATTTCTCCTCGACCGTCCGGTAGACCTCGTCGTCCTCATCCTTGCGGATGACCGGCAGGTTGGTCGGGATCTCGGTGACTTCGAGGCCGTAGATGTTGCCGAATTCCTCGGCCTCGGTCAGCGCGGTGCCGGTCATGCCGGAAAGCTTCTTGTAGAGGCGGAAATAGTTCTGGAAGGTAACGGAGGCGAGCGTCTGGTTCTCCGGCTGGATTGCCACATGCTCCTTGGCTTCAAGCGCCTGGTGCAGGCCTTCCGAGTAGCGGCGGCCGGGCATCATGCGGCCGGTGAACTCGTCGATGATGACGATCTCGCCGTTGCGCACGATATAGTCCTTGTCGCGCTGGAACAGGCGGTGCGCCTTCAGCGCATTGTTGACGTGATGGACGATGGCGACGTTCTCGACGTCATAAAGCGACTCGCCCTTGAGCAGGCCGGCGTCGCGCAGCAGGTTCTCGAGCTTCTCGGTGCCTTCCTCGGTGAAGATGGAGGTCTTCTGCTTCTCGTCGATCTCATAATCCTGCGGCTGCAGCTGGATGATGAAAGTGTCGATGGTGTTGTACATTTCCGAACGGTCCTCGAGCGGACCGGAAATGATCAGCGGCGTGCGCGCTTCATCGACCAGGATGGAATCGACTTCGTCGACGATCGCGTAGTTGTGACCACGCTGTACCATCTGGGCGCGCTCGTACTTCATGTTGTCGCGCAGATAGTCGAAGCCGAGTTCGTTGTTGGTGGCATAGGTGACGTCGGCGGCGTAGGCGACGCGGCGCTCCTCGTCGGACAGGCCATGGACGATGACGCCGACCGAGAGGCCGAGGAACTTATAGACGCGGCCCATCCATTCGGAGTCGCGGGTGGCGAGATAGTCGTTGACGGTGACGACGTGGACGCCATTGCCGGCCAGTGCATTGAGATAAACGGGCAAGGTCGCGACCAGCGTCTTGCCCTCACCGGTGCGCATCTCGGCGATGCCGCCATTGTGCAGCACCATGCCGCCGATCAGCTGGACGTCGAAGGGGCGCATGCCGAGCACGCGGCGCGCCGCCTCGCGGGCGGTGGCGAAGGCCGGGATCAGCAGGTCATCGAGGCTGGCGCCGTTGGCGATGTCCTGGCGGAACTTTTCCGTGCGGCCGGCGAGCTCTGCATCGGAGAGCGCCCGCATCTCGTTTTCCATGGCATTGATCGCCTCGACACGGGGCCGGGTCGACTTGACCCTGCGGTCGTTGGAGGAGCCGAAAACCTTACGGGCGAGACCGCCGAGACTGACCATCCAATGGTCCTTTCGATAGAATTCTCAAACTGAGACGAGCGCCGGCCGGCCCCATCAAAATCCACGTGAATGCGCCGCCTGTATACGGGCAACGCAAAAAGCGCCCGGAAAACGGTTCTGGACGCAAAGTCGTTGGACAGATAAGAGGGGGCTCAACTGATGTCAACGCCGCGCTGGCCCTGCCGGTCGCGCCAAATTCGGCCACAATCTGGCTGATCTGGAAGCCTCCCGTCCTTCACATCCTCATCGGAGTCATCTTAATGTCCTTGTTGTTCCGCCGTGCGTCGCTCGCCAGCCTCGGCCTGGCCGTCGGCCTGTCGGCTCTTTGCCTGTCGCCGCTGATGGCGCAGGAAACCGCACCAGCCCAGCCGGCACCACCAGCGGCACCGGCCGCACCGGCGGCACCGGTCGATCCGAATACAGTGGTTGCCACCGTCAACGGCCAACCCCTCACCGAAGCAGATCTCGTGCTTGCCGAAGGCGAGCTGTCGCAGCAGTTCGCGCAACTCCCGGCCGAGCAACGCCGCGCCGCGGCGCTTTCGGCCGCAATCGAGATCCGCGTCATGGCCGCCCAGGCCGTCTCGACCGGTCTCGACAAGGATCCCGATTTCCAGCGCCGCATGGCCTTCCTGCAGCAGCGCGCGCTGCATGGCGAGATGGTCGAGAAGGGCGTCGTTGACAAGGTCACCGACGCCGAGATCCGCGCCCGCTACGACCAGGAGATCGCCAACACGCCGCCGGTCAACGAGGTGCATGCCCGTCACATCCTCGTGAAGACGAAGGAAGAGGCCGAGGCGATTATCAAGCAACTCGACGGCGGCGCCGATTTCCAGAAGCTCGCCAACGAGCACACCTCGGATCCGAGCGGCAAGACCAGTGGCGGCGATCTCGGCTGGTTCGGACCTGGCCAGATGGTGCCGGAATTCGACAAGGCCGCTTTCGCGCTCGAGGTCGGCAAATACACCGAGCAGCCGGTGCAGTCGCAGTTCGGCTGGCATGTGATCAAGCTCGAGGACAAGCGCACCAAGCAGCCGCCGGCCTTCGACGACGTCAAGGACCAGGCCAAGCAGGCGGTCATCCGCGACAAGTATTTCGCGCTGGTCAAGTCGCTGCGCGCCGATGCCAAGGTCGAAATTCCCGACGCCAATTTGAAGAAGGCCGTCGATACGCTGGAAAGCGCCAAGTAAACCAGAACGGTTTCGAAAAAGGGGCGCGGTGGCCAAAGGGCGCCGCGCCCTTGTTGCGTCAGTTCAGCCGTCGGGCCCCTCTATGCCTCGCAGGAGATAGCGGACCACCTTGCGTATCGTCGCCTCGTCTTCGTCGAGCCGGTTGGTCAGGAGCTGCCGCCACGCATAAGAAGCCACCAGGTCGGCGGCCACAGCCGGATCGACATCGGCCGCGACCTCGCCCCTTGCCTTGGCGCGCTCGATGATCTGGCCGGTGTGGGCCCGGCGCCCGCCGGTATAGCCGGCAAGGGCCGTGGCCGCCGTTTCGTCCGACTGCGCCTCGGCGATCAGCGACCTGAACACGCTGCCCGACGACGTCTCGCGCCAGTGCGCGAACAGGTTCTTGAGGAAGCCGACGAGATCCTCTTCCAGTCTTCCCGTATCGGGAACATCGACGCGTTTCTGGCGCTGGTAGACCTCCAGCAGCAGCGAGGCCTTGCTCGGCCACCAGCGATAGATGGTCGGCTTTCCGGCACGCGCCCGCCGCGCCACGGCCTCGATCGAGAAGCCGGCATAGCCGGCCTCGACCAACACCGCCTCGGCGGCATCGAGAATGGCTTCCGCGCTGTCGGGATTGCGCCGCGCACCGATGGATTTACGCGCCGTATCCGCCACTTCGGCCATCCTGTCGCCCTCGCCGTCGGTTTAGGCCGGCAATATAAGTGATCCGGCGATGAAACGAAACGGCCCGTTCTTGACGGCTGAGGCAGGAGACATTTTGCCTGCCATGTCCCCCCGCACGATGCGCAGGCCGCCATCGGTGCTGACCAGCTCCGGCCGCGCGCCCGCACCGAGTCGCAACGATCGCAACCTGGGCAGGGCGGCGCCAACGAACTGCAACGGAGCCGGCTGCGAACCGGTCAGGGCCAATTCCGGTTCTCACGCGGCCACCAAAACGCCTTGCGCGGGCGCGCCGTATCGGGCAAACCGGCGTTTCTCCGCCGTTTTTTCCCGTCCGAGGTTCCATGTCCACGACGATTTCGCCGCTCGCGCCGAAGAAATACCCCAAGATGCCTGAGATCGAGGGGGTGCGCATCGCCACCGCCGAAGCGGGGATAAAATACAAGAACCGCACCGATCTTCTGGCTATGGTCTTCGAGCCCGGCACGGCGGTCGCCGGCGTGTTCACAAAGTCGAAATGCCCCTCGGCGCCAGTCGATTTCTGCCGGCAGAACCTTGCCGCGGGCAAGGCCCGGGTGCTCGTCGTCAATTCCGGCAACGCCAACGCCTTCACCGGCAAGAAGGGCCGGGACTCCACCGCGCTGACGGGCGAAGCGGCAGCCAAGGCTGCCGGCTGCACGCCAGGCGAGGTGTTCCTGGCCTCGACCGGTGTCATCGGCGAGCCGCTTGACACAACCAAGTTCAGCCATCTGCTGGCTGGTCTGGTCAGCAACGGCAAGCCCGACCTGTGGACCGAGGCGGCCAAGGCCATCATGACCACGGACACTTATCCGAAGGTGGCGACGCAGACCGTCAAGCTCGGCGAGACCGATGTCACCATCAACGGCATTTCCAAGGGCGCCGGCATGATCGCACCCGACATGGCCACGATGCTGTCCTTTGTCGCCACCGATGCGCCGATCGCTGCCCCCGTGCTGCAGGATCTGCTGTCGCGCGGCACGGCCAAGACCTTCAACGCGGTGACCGTCGACAGCGACACCTCCACCAGCGACACGCTGCTGCTCTTCGCCACCGGAAAGGCCGCCAAACGCGGCGCGCCGGAGGTAACCGATCCCAAGGATGCCCGTCTGGGGGCGTTCCGCCGTGCGCTCGGCAAAGTGCTGAAGTCGCTGGCGCTGCAAGTGGTGCGCGACGGTGAGGGCGCCCGCAAGCAGGTCGAAGTCACCGTTACCGGCGCGAAATCGGCGCGCTCGGCCAAGCGCATCGCGCTCTCGATCGCCAATTCGCCGCTGGTCAAGACGGCGGTCGCCGGCGAGGACGCCAATTGGGGCCGCGTCGTCATGGCCGTCGGCAAGGCCGGCGAGCCGGCTGACCGCGACCGCCTGTCGATCTGGTTCGGCGACAACAGGCTGGCGCATGAGGGCGAGCGCGATCCGGCCTATTCGGAGGAAGCGACCTCGGCGTATATGAAGCGCGACGACATCCGCATCCGCGCCGATATCGGCATCGGCCGCGGCAAGGCGACGGTGTGGACCTGCGACCTCACCAAGGAATACGTCGCCATCAATGGCGACTACCGGAGCTGACGGACTTGGTTTCCAAACATCCGGCCAGCATGCTGGCGACAGTGCGCCGCTATGAGGCGGCCGGGTTCCGCGCCTGGCCCGCGGCGGCAGTCCATTATGACGGCACCTGGGTGGTGCGGCTGACGGCCGGGCATCCGGCCAAGCGGCTGAATTCTGTCAATCCGCTCGACCCCGGCGACACCCAGCACATCGCCGACCGCATCGGTCGCGCCAGCCGTCGTTTCGATGCCTATGGCAGGCCGCTGACCTTCCGCATGTCGCCGCTATCGGGTCCGGATCTCGCCAGCCATCTCGACCGCGAGGGTTGGAGCCGGTTCGACGAATCGCTGGTGATGCGGCTGCCGCTGGCCGATGCCCAGCTCGATGCCGCCATGGACCAGATCCCGTTGAAGGACATCAGCCGCTTCATCGGCGCATCGCTCAAGGTCAGCGGCTCGGACGCGTCGCTGCGGCCAGGCCTGTCGGAGATCATCGGCGCCATCCAGCCCGAGGCCGGGCTGTTCGCGCTCGAGGCTGGAGCGGAACCACTGGCCACGCTGATCTGCGTCCATGACGGCGATCTCGCCGGCCTGTTCGAGGTCGCCACCGACAAGTCGGCACGCAACAAGGGCCACGGCCGCAACCTGATCCTGTCGGCGCTGAAATGGGCGCGGCTGCGCGGCGCGCGGGAAGCCTGGCTGCAGGTCGAGGCCGGCAATGTGCCGGCGCTGGCGCTCTATCATTCGCTCGGCTTCGACGAGGTCTATCGCTACCACTACCGCCGGCCGCCTGTTCATGGGTGAAATCGGGCATGAATGATGTGACGATCGCCGGCAAGCGCCTGCTCCTGGTCGCTGCCTGCGCCCTGGTCGACGCCGACGGGCGCGTGCTCCTGGCGCAGCGGCCCGAGGGCAAGCAGCTTGCCGGGCTCTGGGAGTTTCCCGGCGGCAAGGTCGAGCCCGGCGAGACGCCGGAGCAATGCCTTATCCGCGAACTCTATGAGGAGATCGGGATCGAGACCGACATCCCGTGCCTGGCACCGCTCACCTTCGCCAGCCATAGCTACGACGATTTCCATCTTTTGATGCCGCTTTTCATCTGCCGCCGCTTTCGCGGCATCGCCCAGCCGAAGGAGGGGCAGGCGCTGAAATGGGTGCGGCCCAGGCAGATGCGCGACTACCCGATGCCGCCGGCCGACGCTCCGCTGATCCCGTTCCTGATCGACCTCCTGTAGGCGAACAGAACCGCTAGCGGCCTGTGGCTGAGCGGAGCTGCGGGGCGCATAAGCCAGCATTAATGGAAGATTTATCTCATCATGAAAAATTGATGCAAGGCTGCCTCGTCGCGGCCGTGCCGGCGATTTTCTGGGGAGCGACAGCATGAGCCTAGACAGGGATTGGGATTCGATCCGGCCCGACCGCAGTTTTCGCGCCGCGGATGCGGGCATGGGCGTGCTGCGCGTCACGCTGCTGTTCGGGTCGGCCGCGGTGGCGCTGGCCCTGATCGCAACGCCCTTCCTCGACAGCCAGACGCGCTCGCAATCGGCTCGGAATTTTGCCAGCGGTCTCGACATGACTGCCACTGGTTCGATCACTCGTCGCGATACCTATACGGTGCGCCGCAGCGTGCTTCAGCCGCAGCCCGATTCGGTCTGCATCATCCGATCCGACGGCCGGACCAGCGGCGACTGCTGATCGGGTCCAAGACATTTTCAGAGGCGGCGGTTTCATCGCCTATTAAGCCTGTGCCGTTAACCTTTCTTAACAGGTCGGCGGTATGGTTCCGGCAAGAGGGATCGACGTGATGAAAACAGTGCTGCTGCGTTTCCTGAACGATGAAAAGGGCGCCACGGCCGTCGAATACGGCTTGATCGTCGCCGTACTGTCGCTGACGATCGTCGGCGGCATCAGCCAGGTCTTCAACGCGATCACCTGGCTGTTCAGCGACAATGGCAGCAGGCTTGCCAACGCTTTCGCACCCTGATCTGGCTGTCCGCGTCCGCGGACACTGTCATTGCCCCTTGGGCTGCTCCAACACAGTCTTCAGCGAGATCTTGGCCGAACCCGGCTCGAGCGGCTTTTGCTGCGATGCATCGGGCGCCCAGCCGGACATCCAGACCATCGAAAAGCTTGCGCGGATGCGGCCGTCGGGATCCGAAAACCGCTCGGCGTAGATTTGCGCGGCGCGGGCGAACAGCTGGCGTGTGCCCGGCCGCCGGCTGCGATCGGCAAGCGCGCTGGTTTCGCCCATGGCGCGCAAATCGGCCATCAGGTTGAAAAGACTGTCATAGCGCACCGTCACCGTCTCGACATCGGCGACCGGCAGAGCGAGGCCGGCGCGCTGCAGCAGCGCTCCCGCGTCGCGAACGTCGGTGAACGGAATGACGCGCGGGCTGGCGCCGCCGTGAAGCTCGGTCTCGGCCGCCAGCAGGCTTTCACGCAATTCGCCGAGCGTGCCGGCGCCGGCGAAGGCGCCGAGGAAAAGCCCGTCCGGACGCAGCGCACGGCGGATCTGCACCAGCATGCCGGGAATGTCGTTCATGGCCTGCAACGAAAGAAGCGACACCGCCAGGTCGAGGCTTTGCGGCTCGAAGGGCACGGTTTCCAGCGGCGCGACCATGCCGGCGGAATCGCCCAGGAAAGCCGCATCCGCCTCGACACGGACGATGTCCGCCACCTTGCCGCTCGCGGCGAGGATGTCGGCTGCGGCCGACGTCTGGCAAAACAGCACCGCTGCCTTGCTAAACCTGCGCTCCACGGCACCCAGCCGGTCGGCAAGATCGTCGGCACTGCGCCGCATCAGGAAGTCCGCGCCGCCGACCGGATGATCGAGCGCGCGCCGCTTGTGCGCCAGCCACAGTGAGGTGTCCATTATCGGCAGCAAACGGGCAGATCCTTTGTTTGTCCATTCCCCGATGGAGTTGATATAGTGGCGCACAGCACCCACCACGTGGCCGATCCCATGCCCAAGATCAAGCCTCTGGACATCAGGAACCTTGCACGGTCGGCGGCGAACTGGCCGGCGCGCATCCTGTTCCCGCCTGTCTGCGCCGGCTGCCGCAGGCATGTCTCGCAGCCCGGCGTTCTGTGCGGCGCCTGCTGGCCGAAGTTGCGCCTCCTGGAGCGGCCCTGGTGCCCGGTGATGGGCACGCCGTTCACCCACCATATGGGCGAGGGCTTTCTGTCCGCCGAGGCGATCGCCGATCCGCCGCCCTTCGAGCGGGCGCGGGCGGCCGTCGCCTATTCCGGCGTCGCCCGCCAGATGGTGCAGGGGCTGAAGTACCAGGATCGCACCGACCTGGCGCCGTGGATGGCGCGCTGGATGCTGCGCGCGGGCGCTGACCTCATTGCCGAGGCGGATGTGGTGGTGCCGGTGCCGCTGCACTGGCGCCGCTTCTTCAGGCGGCGGTTCAACCAGTCGGCGGAATTGGCGAGGGCGGTCTGCGAGCTCAGCGGCCTGTCTTTCGCACCCTCGGCCATGCGGCGTGTCAAGCTCACGCGCCAGCAGGTCGGGCTGGAGCGCAAGGACCGCGAGGAGAATGTGCGGGCCGCCTTTCGCGTGCCTGCTGAAGCGGAAATCGAGATCGCCGGCCGCCGCGTGCTTTTGATCGACGACGTCTACACCACGGGCGCCACGGTTCGCGCCGCCAGCAAGGCGCTGAAAAAAGCAGGGGCCGGCGCCGTCGACGTGCTGACCTTCGCACGCGTGCTGCCGGGGGACTTTCGGGCCGACGAGTCCACGACTATATAAGTCGGCAACAAACAGTGGAAATTCGTCATGGTCGACGTCACCATCTATACACGCATGATGTGCGGCTACTGCACGGCCGCCAAGCGGCTGCTCGAGCGCAAGGGCATCGCCTATACGGAGCATGACGCGTCGTTTTCACCGGAACTGCGCCAGGAGATGATTTCGCGCGCCCATGGCCGCACAACCTTTCCGCAGATTTTCGTCGGCGACACGCATGTCGGCGGCTGCGACGACCTCCACGAGCTGGAGGCGCAAGGCCGACTGGACAAGTTGCTCGCCAATGGCTCGACGAATTGAGGATATGACGATGGGTGTTTTCAAGGCGGCCGCGATCCAGATGCGTTCGGGGGAGAGGCCGGAGCGCAACGCAATCGAGCTCGAGCGGCTGGTGCGCGAGGCAGCCGGCCAGGGGGCGAGCTACATCCAGACACCGGAAATGACCGGAGCGCTGGTGCGTGACAAGAAGGCCGCGTCTTTCACCTCAGAGGACAAGGACATCATCGTCGGGACCGCCCGCCGACTGGCCCGCGAACTTGGCGTCCACCTGCATATCGGCTCGACCGCCATCCTGCGCGCCGACGGCAAGCTCGCCAACCGGGCGCTGCTGTTCGGTCCGGACGGCGCCACGCTCGCCTCCTATGACAAGATCCATATGTTCGACGTCGATCTCGACAATGGCGAGAGCTGGCGCGAATCCGCGACCTACGAGCCCGGCACGGAGGCGGTCGTCACGACCATCGAAGGCGCCAAGCTGGGCTTTGCCGTCTGTTATGACCTGCGGTTTCCGCAACTGTTCCGCGCCGAGGCGCTAGCCGGCGCCGACCTGCTTTCCGTGCCCGCCGCCTTCACCCGCCAAACCGGCGAGGCGCATTGGCACGTGCTGCTCAGGGCCCGCGCCATCGAGAACGGCGCCTATGTCGTGGCCGCTGCGCAAGGCGGCCTTCACGAGGACGGCCGCGAAACCTATGGCCATTCGCTGATCGTCGATCCGTGGGGCCGCGTCATCGCGGAGGCGGCGCACAATGAGCCGGCGGTGATCGTCGCCGAGATCGACTCCGCGCAGTCGCTGGCGGCTCGCAAGAAGATCCCCAATCTGAAAAATGCGCGGGATTTCGCTATCAATGCCGGTTCGTCCGAGGCATCGCGTCTCAGGGGAGCGGCCTCTTGATCCGCTTCTCCCTGATCTGCGAAAACGATCACGAGTTCGAGGGCTGGTTCCGCAGCAATGACGATTTCGACACGCAGAAGAAGCGTGGCTTCGTCGATTGCCCGACCTGCGGCTCGCACAAGGTGGAGAAAGCCCTGATGGCGCCGGCCGTGTCGACGGCGCGCAAGCAGGAAACGATAGCGCTCGCCATGGGCGAGGCGCAGAAGCAGGCGCTGGCGCAGCTGAAGGCAATGGCCGAGAAGGTTCGCGAGAATGCCGATTACGTCGGCGACAAATTCGCCGAGGAAGCGCGCAAGATCCATTTCGGCGAGACCGACCCGCGCGGCATCTATGGCGAGGCGACGCTGGAGGAGGCCAAGAGTCTGGCCGAGGACGGCGTCGAGTTCATGCCGATCCCGGTGTTTCCGGAGGATCGGAACTGAGCGGTCAGCTTACGCTGCCGATCAATTTTTCAAGCAGGCGCGAAAGCGTTTCCCGTTCGGCTTGCGTCAGGCCGGAAAGAATCTCGTGCTCGTTGGCGACGTGGGCCGTAACGGCCTCGTCGATCAAAGCGAGACCTTTTTCAGTCAACCGCACGACGATGCCGCGCCGGTCATTGGGGCGCGGACCGCGCACGATCAACCCTGAGGTTTCGAGCCGGTCGAGCCGGTTGGTCATGGCGCCCGAGGTCACCATCGTCGCCTCGTAAAGGGCGGTCGGGGTCAGCGCGTAGGGCGCGCCCGAGCGGCGCAACGTCGCCAGCACGTCGAATTCGCCGGCCTGCAATCCATAGCGCGCAAACAACGGCGCGAGGCGCTCGCGGGCAATCAGCGAGGATGCTTCATTCAACCGCCCGATCACGCCCATCGGCGAGACGTCAAGGTCCGGCCGCTCCCTGTTCCATTGTTCGATCGCCTTTGCCGCCCTGTCCATCTACTCTGCCATGTATCTTGATGTTAAGAATCTTTTCGTTATCTTATCGGAAAATGAAGTGGCGGCCAAGTGCCGGCGACGATGACGAGGACCATCAGATGAAATTTCTCTGGGATTCGGCGCTTGGCCTGTTGGTCGTGACGGGCGGCCTGCTTGGCCTCACGCTGCCGTTCGGCAAGCTTGCGACCGCCGCCGGCGTTCCAGCCATGGTCTGGGCCTTCGTCATCTCGCTCGGCGCCGGCGGCGTGCTGTTGCTGGCTCTCCTGCTGCGTGGCGAGCGCATCAAGCTTACGGCGCGCAAGCTGCGCTATTTCTTCGTCACGGCGGCGGTGTCCTATGCCTTTCCCAACCTCTTGATGTTTTCGGCCATCCCGCATCTCGGCGCGGGATACACGGGCATCATGTTCACGCTATCGCCGGTGATCACGCTCGTGTTCTCGATCTTGCTTGGCGTTCGGCGCCCCAACCTGCTCGGCGTCATCGGCATTGCGGTCGGCTTCATCGGTGCGGTCATGGTCGCGCTCACACGCGGCGAAGCTGGCCAACCGGCCGATTATTTCTGGGTAACGATCGGATTGCTGATCCCGGTCAGCCTTGCCGCGGGCAACATCTACCGCACCGTCGACTGGCCCGAAGGAACCGGCCCGATCGAGCTTGCCGTGGGCAGCCATCTGGCGTCGGCGACCTTGCTTCTCCTCGGCATCCTGACGCTTTTCGGCTGGCAAGCGTTTGTTCCGCTGGGCGCGGTACCGCCTGTGGTCGTCGCGCAGATGGCGTCGGCTTCGGCAATGTTTGCCTTCTTCTTCCGGCTGCAGGCGGTGGGCGGCCCGGTCTATCTCAGCCAGATCGGCTATGTGGCGGCGGCCGTCGGGCTGTTCGCGGGCACGATCTTCCTCGGCGAACACTATCAGCTGCTGACCTGGGCAGGCGCTGTCATCATCACGGCCGGCGTGTTCATCACCACCAAGGCGCAAAGCCGGCCCAGCGCGAAGGCGCAGAGTCAGGCGGCGTGAGCCGGTTCAGACCGTGCCCTTTTCCGCCAGCACCATGTAGTTGACGTCCATGTCTTTCGACCGCTGCCAGCGGTCGGCAAGCGGGTGGTAGACGACGCCGGTGCGGTCGATGACGGTCAGGCCGGCGCCGCTGAGCGCCTTTTCCAGCTCTTCCGGGCGCACCAGCTTGCCGAACTGATGAGTGCCGCGCGGCAGCCAGCGCAGCACATATTCGGCGCCGATGATGGCCAGCCCTAGCGCCTTCAGCGTGCGGTTGATCGTGGCCACGAACATGATGCCGCCGGGCTTGACCATCTCGCCGCATTTGGCGACGAACAGGCCGATGTCGGCGACATGCTCGACCACTTCCATATTGAGGATAACGTCGAATTTTTCGCCGGCGTCGGCCAGGTCCTCGGCCGTGGTGGCGCGGTAGTCGATCGTCACGCCAACTTCGGCGGCGTGCAATTTGGCCACTTCGATATTGGTGGCGGAAGCATCGGCGCCGACCACTTCGGCGCCAAGCCGCGCCATCGGCTCGCACAGCAGGCCGCCGCCGCAACCGATGTCGAGAAAGCGCAGGCCCTCGAATGGCCGTGCCGCGCGCGGATCGCGGCCGAAGCGCGTTGCCACCTGGTCGCGTATGTAGGCAAGCCGGATGGGGTTGAACTTGTGCAGCGGCCGGAACTTGCCGTTCGGGTTCCACCATTCGGCGGCAAGGGCGGAAAAGCGCTCCACTTCTCCGGCATCGATCGTCGATCGTCGGGGCTCTGGCATCGATTGGTCTCCTCGGACGCTAGCAAGTCGGGCGTGGGGGAGGGAAAGTCAAGGCTGCATTTTCGCCTGCTGACAGTGCGAGGCCGGCACCGCCGACAAGCGCCCTCTATTGCCGGCGGCGCCCTGTCAGGACGTGTCAGCTCAGGGAGCACCTCGGCCGAAACAAAAAAGCGGCGGCGTGCGAAAAAGGGAAGATCGTGTTGAGAAAAGGAGATGGCCGTGATTCAGACCGCATCGATCCTTTGGCGCAGGCTCGACCTTGAAGGTCACGATTCCTGCATGCTCTCGCAGCGGCCCGGCGGGCACCGCCTGAAGGGGCAGGCCATCTTCCTGCAAGACGACAAGCCGTGTTGCATCGCCTACGAGGTGGATTGCGATGCCGGCTGGCACACGCGCTCGGCACGGGTCGAGCGCTTTCTCGGCCCGCAAGAGCTTTCCCTGGGGATCGAACGCCGCGCCGACGGCTCCTGGGCGCTGAATGGCGAGCCGCAGCCGGAGGTGGCCGGCCTGATAGACGTCGATCTCGGCTTCACGCCGGCTTCGAACCTCCTGGCGATCCGCCGGTTCGCGCTCGCCGTCGGCGAAGCGACGCCCGCGCCGGCCGCCTATCTGGCCTTTCCCGGGCTCAGAATGACGCGGATCGAGCAGACCTACCGGCGCCTCGACCCGGCCCGCTACGCCTATGCCGCGCCGGCGTTCGGCTATGAGGCGGTTCTGGAGGTCTCTCCACTCGGCTTCGTGCTCGACTATCCGGATTTGTGGAAGAGCGTCGCCCGCCCGGGCTGAGGTCCGCCGCTCTGAGAGCCTTGCCGGTAGCGGCGCTGCGCAAAATGGAGTTCCAGTCCAGCAGGCACGTGGCGCCCTTCTTGTGCGCCATCGCTTGCGAAGCCTGGATGTTTTGGCTAAGGAGGCCGCGCATTCAGCGGCCGGCGCCAGCCGGGCGCTTTCCTCGGTTTTCGGCGCAGAGCCGGCTTCAGTCAAAGGCATTTCGCTTCCATGGCGCGCATCGTGATGAAATTCGGCGGAACCTCCGTCGCCGACATCGCCCGCATCCGCAATGTGGCGCGTCACGTCAAACGGGAGGTCGATGCCGGTCACGAGGTGGCGGTGGTGGTCTCGGCGATGGCCGGCAAGACCAACGAACTGGTCGGCTGGACGCGCGAGGCCTCGCCGATGCACGACGCGCGCGAATATGATGCCGTGGTCGCGTCCGGCGAGCAGGTGACGGCAGGCCTCCTGGCGATCACCTTGCAGAACATGGGCGTGCACGCCCGCTCCTGGCAGGGCTGGCAGATCCCGATCAAGACCGACAACGCGCATGGCGCGGCACGCATCCTCGACATCGACGGCGCTTTCCTGGTCAAGCGCTTCGGCGAGGGCCAGGTGGCCGTCATCGCAGGTTTCCAGGGCATCGGACCGGACAACCGCATCGCAACGCTTGGTCGTGGCGGCTCCGACACCAGCGCGGTGGCGATCGCGGCCTCCGTCAAAGCCGACCGCTGCGACATCTATACCGACGTCGACGGCGTCTACACCACCGATCCGCGCATCGAGCCGAAGGCGCGGCGGCTGGCCAAGATATCGTTCGAGGAAATGCTTGAAATGGCCTCGCTCGGCGCCAAGGTTCTGCAGGTGCGTTCGGTCGAGCTTGCCATGGTGCACAGGGTGCGTACCTTCGTGCGGTCGTCCTTCGACGATCCCGACGCGCCCGGAATGGGGGATTTGCTCAATCCGCCCGGAACGCTTATTTGCGACGAGGAAGAGATCGTGGAACAGCAGGTCGTCACCGGAATTGCCTATGCCAAGGACGAGGCGCAGATTTCGCTGCGCCGTGTCGGCGACCGACCGGGCGTTGCCGCCGGCATTTTCGGGCCGCTGGCCGAGGCCAACATCAACGTAGACATGATCGTCCAGAACATTTCCGAGGACGGCAAGCTTACCGACATGACCTTCACGGTGCCCTCCGGAGACGTGGACAAAGCGCTGGCCGTGCTCGACCGGCTGAAGGCCGATGTCGGCTATGACGTCGTGCAGTCGGAAGCCGGCATGTCGAAGGTCTCGGTCATCGGCATCGGCATGAGAAGCCATGCCGGCGTTGCCGCCACCGCCTTCAAGGCGCTGGCCGACAAGGCGATCAACATCCGCGCCATCACCACCTCCGAGATCAAGATTTCGATACTGATCGACGGTCCTTACACGGAACTCGCGGTTCGCACTTTGCATTCCGTCTACGGTCTGGATAAGCAGTAGCAGACTGAATCAGTTGTTGCGTGCGTGCCGGCGGCGGCCGAAACTGCGCCGGCAAGAAGCCTATTGGAGAAGAAGCCGCGATGCGTGACCCGGCCAGTGGCCCGCGCGTTCTGCTGAAACGGCTCCGCGAGCTCATGCAGGAGCCGCTGGAGCCGCAGGAGCGGCTCGACCGCATCGTGCGCGACATCGCCTCCAACATGGTCGCCGAAGTGTGCTCGCTCTATGTGCTGCGCGCCGATTCCGTGCTCGAACTCTACGCCACCGAAGGCCTGAACCCGAACGCGGTGCACCTGGCGCAGCTCAGGCTGGGGCAAGGCCTGGTCGGCACGATTGCCGCCAGCGCGCGGCCGCTCAACCTGTCCAATGCGCAGGAACATCCGGCCTTCGCCTACCTGCCGGAAACCGGGGAAGAGATCTACAATTCCTTCCTCGGCGTGCCGGTGCTCAGGGCAGGGCGCACGCTGGGCGTGCTGGTGGTGCAAAACAAGACCATGCGCCATTACCGCGACGACGAGGTCGAGGCGCTGGAAACCACCGCGATGGTGATCGCCGAGATGATCGCCACCGGCGATCTGGCGCGGCTGACGCGGCCCGGCCTCGAGCTCGATCTGCGCCGCCCGGTCAGCTTCACCGGCCTGTCCTTCAACGAGGGCGTCGGGCTCGGTCATGTCGTGCTGCACGAGCCGCGCATCGTCGTCACCAACCTGTTCAACGAGGACAGCGAAGAGGAAGTCCGCCGGCTCGAGGCATCGCTCGGTTCGCTCAGGCTTTCCATCGACGACATGCTCGAGCGCCGCGACGTCGCCTTCGAGGGCGAGCATCGCCAGGTGCTGGAAGCCTACCGCATGTTCGCCAACGACCGCGGCTGGGTCCGGCGGCTGGAAGAGGCGATCCGCAACGGCCTGACGGCGGAAGCCGCGGTCGAAAAGGTACAGAGCGACATGCGCGCCCGTATGCTGCATATGACCGATCCTTATCTGCGCGAGCGGATGAGCGATTTCGACGATCTCGCCAACCGGCTTCTGCGCCAGCTGATGGGACGCGGGCCTGATGATGTCGCGGCCTCGCTGCCGAAGGATGCCATCATCGTCGCCCGCTCGATGGGCGCCGCCGAACTGCTCGACTACCCCCGGGACAAATTGCGCGGACTGGTGCTCGAGGATGGCGCCGCCACCAGCCACGTCGTCATCGTCGCGCGCGCCATGGGCATTCCCGTCGCCGGGCAGATGAAGGGCGCCGTTTCCATGGCGGAAAACGGCGATGCCATCATCGTCGACGGCGAGGAAGGCGCGATCCATCTTCGTCCGCAGTCGGATCTCGAAGCCGCCTATGCCGAAAAGGTGCGGTTCCGGGCGCGCCGGCAGGAAGTCTACCGCGAACTGCGCAAGAAGCCGTCGGTGACCAAGGATGGCGTTGCGGTCGACCTTTTGATGAATGCCGGGCTTGCCGTCGACCTGCCGCAACTGGCCGAATCGGGTGCCGCCGGGATCGGCCTGTTCCGCACCGAATTGCAGTTCATGGTCGCCTCGACCTTTCCCCGTGCCGAGGCGCAGGAGCGGCTCTACCGCGACGTGCTCGATGCCGCGCGCGGCAAGCCGGTGACCTTCCGCACCATCGATATCGGCGGCGACAAGGTGCTGCCCTATTTCAAAGGCGCCATCCAGGAAGAGAACCCGGCGCTCGGCTGGCGGGCGATCCGCCTGACGCTGGACCGTCCGGGACTGCTGCGCACCCAGATCCGCGCCCTGCTGAAAGCCTGCGGCGGGCGGGAGCTCAAGCTGATGCTGCCGATGGTCACCGAGCTCGGCGAGATCGCCCAAGCGCGTGAAATCATCGACCGCGAGGTGCGGCATCTGTCGCGCTTTGCCCATCACTTGCCTACCAGCCTCAAGCTCGGGGCAATGCTGGAGGTGCCGTCCCTCCTGTTCCAGCTTGACGAGTTGATGAAGGCGGTCGACTTCGTCTCGGTCGGCTCGAACGACCTGTTCCAGTTCGTGATGGCGGTCGACCGCGGCAACACGCAGCTTTCCGATCGCTTCGACACGTTGTCGACGCCGTTCCTGCGAGTGCTCAAGACCATCGCCGATGCCGGCGCCCGCAACCACACGCCCGTCACACTCTGCGGCGAACTCGCCGGCAAGCCCATCTCGGCAATGGCGCTGGTCGGCCTTGGTTTCCGCTCTATCTCGATGTCGCCCGCTTCGATCGGTCCGGTCAAGGCGATGCTGACCGAACTGCCGCTGGAGGCGTTGAAAGCGTTCTTCGACGACAATCTGATGGCGCCGGTCCAGGGGCTGCCAATGCGGGCGCTGCTGCAGGCCTTTGCCGACGACCGCTCAATTCCGTTATAGCACCTTTACAATGATCTCCCTTCCCCGCGACCGCATGGATCAAGTCGTCAAGCGTTTCGAGATGCTCGAAGTACAGATGTCGGCCGGCCCGGCGCCGGATGCCTATGTGAAGATGGCATCGGAATATGCCGAGCTCCAGGAGATGGTGGCCAAGGTCAGAGCCTTGCGTGCGGCCGAGCAGGAACAGGCCGATCTCGAGGCGATGCTCGCCGACAAGGGCACCGATGCCGAGATGCGAGCGCTCGCCGAGGCCGACCTGCCGGAGGTCGAAGAGCGCATCGAAGCGTTGCAGAAGGACATCCAGATCCTGCTCTTGCCCAGGGATGCGGCCGACGACAAGAACGCCATCCTGGAAATCCGCGCCGGCACCGGCGGCGACGAGGCAGCATTGTTCGCCGGCGACCTGTTTCGCATGTATGAGCGCTATGCCGCTTCGCGTGGCTGGCGGTTCGAGACGGTATCGGCCAGCGAGGGCGATGCCGGCGGCTATAAGGAAATCATCGCCACGGTTTCCGGCAAGGGGGTTTTCGCGCATCTGAAATTCGAGTCCGGCGTCCACCGGGTGCAGCGCGTGCCCGCGACCGAGGCCAGCGGACGCATTCACACCTCGGCGGCGACGGTAGCCGTGCTGCCGGAGGCGGAGGAAGTCGACATCGACATCCGGGCCGAAGACATCCGCATCGACACGATGCGCGCGTCGGGCTCGGGCGGCCAGCACGTCAACACCACCGATTCGGCAGTGCGCATCACCCATTTGCCGACCGGCATCATGGTGGTGCAGGCGGAGAAATCGCAGCACCAGAACCGGGCCAAGGCCATGCAGATCCTGCGGGCCCGGCTCTACGACCTGGAACGCAGCAAGGCCGATGAGGAGCGCTCGGAATCGCGCAAGTCGCAGGTCGGCTCCGGCGACCGCTCGGAACGCATCCGCACCTACAATTTTCCGCAAGGCCGCGTCACCGATCATCGCATCAACCTGACGCTCTACAAGCTCGACCGGGTGATGATGGGCGAACTCGACGAAGTCATCGACGCTCTGATCGCCGATCACCAGTCGAAGCTGCTCGCCGATATCGGTCTTGATGGCTGATCCTTTGCCCCAGGCGCTGGGGCCGCTGCTGCGGGCAGCGCGAGCGCGCTTGGCGGCGGTCGATAATCCGGCGCTCGATGCAAGACTGATCGTGGAGCACTTTTCAGGTACGACCCGCACGCAGGCCATTGCCGATCCCGAACATGCGGTCGATGCCGCCGCTCTTGTCCAGATCGACCGCGCCTTGAGGCGCCGCGCGGGCGGCGAGCCCGTGCACCGCATCCTGGGCTATCGGGAGTTCTACGGGTTGCGGCTGTCGCTGTCGCCGGAAACGCTCGAGCCGCGGCCCGACACCGAAACGCTGGTCGAGGCCATACTGCCCTTTGTCAGGGCAACCGTCATGCGCGAGGGCGAGTGCCGCATCCTCGATCTGGGAACCGGCAGCGGAGCCATCGCGCTGGCGCTGCTCAGCGCCGTGCCGGCAGCGATTGCCACCGGGGTCGACTTCTCGGAAGGGGCGTTGAGGACGGCAACGCGCAATGCCGCGCAATTGGGGCTTGGCGACCGGTTCACGGCGCTGCTGTCCGACTGGTTTGAAAAAGTTTCTGGTCGATACCATGTAATTGTCGCAAACCCTCCCTATATACGATCGGAGGACATCGGAAATCTGCAGGATGAAGTCCGGGATTTCGACCCGCGCCTGGCCCTGGATGGCGGCGCGGATGGGTTGGCCCCTTACAGGGTCATCGCCGCTGAGGCGGCTAAGTTTCTAGAAGCCGGAAGCAGGATTGCGGTCGAGATCGGCTACACACAGCACATCGAGGTCACCGCTATATTTCGCTCGTCCGGCTATGCGGTCGCTGGTGCGTTCGGCGACCTCGGCGGAAACGACAGGGTTCTTGTCTTTCAACGGGGAAAGCCTTGACGCAGTGCGAAAAAAACCGCTTGGCAATGCCGGGGAATGCGGCTAGGGTCGCGTTAACCGGATGAGACGAAGCAGGCAGTGCTCTTAGCGATTCGGTTTTCCTTGGAAATAGCTGCCTTCTTGCGCAAACGACGCCCAAGCTTCGTGCGGGAATCGTCCGGCAAGTGATGTAACCGGAACAGGATGGCACGTGGCGCCAACGCAATTGATGCGGGCGAACGCCGGTGAAGAAACGAAACGGCTGGCTGCATGAGCGCCACCGTTCGTGAAGAGTTTTCGAAAATTTCAATATGAAGAGAGTCGAATGAGGCCACAACAGCAGAACAGGCGCATGCGCGGTCGCAACAACAATGGCGGCGGCGGCAACAACAACAATAACAACAACCGCAAGGGGCCAAATCCCCTGACGCGCAACTACGAGAGCAACGGCCCGGACGTGAAGATCCGTGGGTCTGCTCAGCAGATCGCTGAAAAGTACGCCACCCTTGCCCGTGATGCGCAAAGCTCCGGCGACCGGGTGATGGCGGAGAACTATCTCCAGCACGCCGAGCACTATAATCGCATCATTGCCGCCGCGCAGGCGCAGATGCCGATCCAGAACGTCCAGCAGAATCGCGACGAATTCGACGATGATGGCGATGAGGATCGCGACGAGTTCGACAATGCCGGCAACGCCGGCAACAACGTTGCGGATGCGCCGGTTCCGGTGATCAACCACGGCGCGGGTCCGCAGCCGGTTATCGAAGGCATGCCGGCCGAAGTCGCGCTGAACCGGGAAAACGGCCGCGATCGTGATAATCGCGATCGTGATAATAATGGCGGGCGCAACAGTGGCGGCCGCGACAACAATGGCGGACGCCATCGCGACCGCCGCCCCAATGGCGGCTATGGCCAGAACAGCCAGCGCGGCGATTATGGTTCGTCCGCCGAGCAGGGTGCCCAGCAGCAGCGCAACGAGACGGCCGAACAGGCCGAGGTCGCCACGCCAGCCGAATCCGCCGCGCCGGTCGAGCAGGCGGCGCCGCTGTTCGAGAACCTGTCGCCGGCCGGGCTCGCAGCCCAGGCCGAACTCAATGAGACGGCCGCGGAGACTAGTCCCAGCCGTCGTCCGAGGCGTCCGCGCCGCCCGCGCGGCAATGCCGACCAGATCACCAGCGGCAACGACAATGCCGACGCTGGCGAGGTGGTCGCGGCGCCGACGGACAATGGCAACGCCGACACCGCGGTCGCCGACATCGACAACTGAGCGGCGACGCTTCCATGCATTGAACGGCGGAGAGAAATCTCCGCCGTTTTCGTTTTGCGCGGCCGTGGAATATTATGCTTTCGCAGCCATCGAGACGTCTTGAGGGTTCGCGGGTTGCGCACCATATCAGCCTCAACTGGATCCGGCTCTCACGGGCGGGTCCGTCACCGCAAACTGATCCGGTGCCGCAAAGCGGGCCGGTGATGGAAGGAGACAGGTATGAATCTCGAGAAATACTCGGAGCGCGTGCGCGGCTTCATCCAATCCGCGCAAACCATGGCGCTCTCGCGCAACCACCAGCAATTCACCCCCGAACATATCCTGAAAGTGCTCGTCGATGACGACGAGGGTCTGGCTGCGTCGCTCATCGAGCGCGCCGGCGGCAGCGTCCGCGACGTCAAGCTCGGCATCGAGACGGCACTCGAAGCGATGCCCAAGGTGGAGGGCGGCAACGGCCAGCTCTATCTGGCACAGCCGTTGGCCAAGGTGTTTTCGACAGCCGAGGAACTGGCCAAGAAGGCCGGTGACAGCTTCGTCACGGTCGAAAGGCTACTGACGGCGCTGGCGGTCGAGAAATCAGCCAAGACATCAGACATACTGGCCAAGGCCGGCGTCACCGCGCAGGCGCTCAACCAGGTGATCAACGACGTCCGCAAGGGCCGCACCGCCGATTCGGCGAATGCCGAACAGGGCTATGACGCGCTGAAGAAATACGCGCGCGATCTCACCGCCGATGCCCGCGCCGGCAAGCTCGATCCGGTCATCGGCCGCGACGACGAGATCCGCCGCACCATCCAGGTGCTGTCGCGCCGCACCAAGAACAATCCGGTGCTGATCGGCGAGCCGGGCGTCGGCAAGACGGCGATCGCCGAAGGCCTGGCGCTGCGCATCGTCAATGGCGACGTGCCGGAATCGCTGAAGGACAAGCAGCTGATGGCGCTCGACATGGGCGCGCTGATCGCCGGCGCCAAATATCGCGGTGAGTTCGAGGAGCGGCTGAAGGCCGTGCTTTCCGAGGTCACTGCCGCTGCTGGCGGCATCATCCTGTTCATCGATGAGATGCACACCCTGGTCGGCGC
The DNA here is from genome assembly GCF_006443035.1 of Mesorhizobium sp. B1-1-6. NCBI lineage: Bacteria > Pseudomonadati > Pseudomonadota > Alphaproteobacteria > Hyphomicrobiales > Phyllobacteriaceae > Mesorhizobium > Mesorhizobium sp. B1-1-6. The sequence continues at coordinate 121,866 of NZ_VFWR01000013.1, forward strand.
CGGCAAGGCGGACGGCGCCATGGATGCGTCCAACCTTCTGAAGCCGGCGCTGGCGCGCGGCGAACTGCACTGCGTCGGCGCCACCACGCTCGACGAATACCGCAAGCATGTGGAGAAGGATGCCGCACTCGCCCGCCGCTTCCAGCCGGTCTTCGTCGAGGAGCCGACGGTGGAGGACACGGTCTCGATCCTGCGCGGCCTGAAGGAGAAATACGAGCAGCACCATAAGGTGCGCATCTCCGATTCGGCGCTGGTCGCGGCGGCGACGCTGTCCAACCGCTACATCGCCGACCGGTTCCTGCCGGACAAGGCGATCGACCTCGTCGACGAGGCCGCTTCGAGGCTTCGCATGCAGGTCGATTCCAAGCCCGAAGCGCTGGACGAGATCGACCGCCGCATCATGCAGCTCAAGATCGAGCGCGAAGCGCTGAAGGTCGAGAAGGACGAGGCTTCGAAGGACAGGCTTGCCCGGCTCGAGAAGGACCTCGCCAGCCTTGAGGAGGAATCGACCGAGATGACCTCGAAATGGCAGGCAGAGAAGCAGAAGCTCGGGCTCGCCGCCGATCTCAAGAAGCAGCTTGACGAGGCGCGCAACGAACTGGCCATCGCCCAGCGCAAGGGCGAGTTCCAGCGCGCCGGCGAGCTTGCCTATGGCAAGATCCCGGAACTGGAAAAGAAGCTGAAGGAAGCCGAGGCCCAGGATGGCAAGGCTGGCATGGTCGAGGAAGTGGTCACGCCCGATCATGTCGCCCACATTGTCTCGCGCTGGACCGGAATTCCGGTCGACAAGATGCTGGAAGGCGAGCGCGACAAGCTGTTGCGCATGGAAGACGAGATCGGCAAGCGCGTCGTCGGCCAGGGCGAGGCGGTGCAAGCTGTTTCCAAGGCAGTGCGGCGCGCTCGCGCCGGCCTGCAGGATCCGAACCGGCCGATCGGCTCGTTCATGTTCCTCGGCCCGACCGGCGTTGGCAAGACCGAACTGACCAAGGCGCTGGCGAACTTCCTGTTCGACGACGAGAGCGCGATGGTGCGCATCGACATGTCGGAGTTCATGGAGAAGCATTCGGTTGCCCGATTGATCGGCGCGCCTCCCGGCTATGTCGGTTATGAGGAAGGCGGCGCGCTAACCGAAGCGGTGCGGCGCCGGCCCTATCAGGTCGTGCTGTTCGACGAGATCGAGAAAGCGCATCCCGACGTGTTCAACGTGCTCCTGCAGGTGCTCGACGACGGCCGGCTCACCGATGGGCAGGGCCGCACGGTCGACTTCCGCAACACGCTGATCATCATGACGTCGAACCTCGGCGCCGAATACCTGGTCAATCTCGGCGAGGACCAGGATGTCGATCAGGTTCGCGACGAGGTGATGAACGTCGTCAAGGCGTCGTTCCGGCCGGAGTTCCTCAACCGCGTCGACGAGGTGATCCTGTTCCATCGGCTGCGCCGGCAGGATATGGGCCGCATCGTCGAAATCCAGCTCAAGCGGCTGGAAAACCTGCTGGTCGACCGCAAGATCACGCTGTCGCTGGACCAGGAGGCGATCGACTGGCTGGCATCCAAGGGTTACGACCCCGCCTATGGCGCGCGGCCGTTGAAGCGGGTGATGCAGAAAGACCTGCAGGATCCGCTGGCGGAGAAGATCCTGCTCGGCGAGATCCTCGACGGCTCGACCGTCAAGGTGACCGCCGGCTCCGACCGGCTGAATTTCCGTTCGAAGCCGACGGTCGTCGCGACCGAAGCGGCAGCCTGATTGAACGCCGCGCGCCCAGGACGGGCGCGCGGCTTTTTCGCGTCTTTCGGCAGGAGCACGCATGACGCTGGACGACTATAACGGCTTCTGCGCCTCGCTGCCCGCCACATCGCATGTCGTCCAGTGGGGCGGCGCCCATGTCTGGAAGGTCGGCGCCAAGGTCTTTGCCATCGGCGGCTGGAGCGAGGGCCGCGACCCTTTCATTACCTTCAAATGTTCCGATATTGCCTATGATGTGCTGAAGGAGCAGCCGGGCTTGCGGCCCGCACCCTATCTTGCCTCGCGCGGCATGAAATGGATCCAGCGCCAGACAAGCAAGAGCATGGATGATGGCGCGCTGAAGGACTACCTGCGCGAGAGCCATCGTCTTGTCGCCCTGAAGTTGACGAAGCAGGCGCGAAGGGAACTGGGACTTGCCTGAGGCTAAAGCGCGTCACGTTCGACGGATTCAGGCGACGCGCTTTAGCTCTTGGTTCTATGCATGTCGTTCGCCCCAAACCGGGCCGCTTTTGGACGATATGCATTTAGCTGATATTCGTCGAGGCGCCGAAAAACCGCCATCTTCATGCCCGGTTCATATTGGAACCTTATGGTCGGGCGGTGGTTCGCTGGCGAAGGATTCGCTACGCGCGAAAGCCGCCTGCGACGGCAATTACGGACCGGAGAGTTTGCCCACCATGTTGCGGACGATCTTCACCCTTTCGGCACTTGCGGCCGGACTGGCGTTTTCAAGCGCGTTCGCCGCGCCGACTGAGGACGCTTCGCCGCGGGTCGTCCGCCCCGCTGACGGCGGCATCCTGCTGGCCCAGGACGGCAATCTCGACATCTATTACGACGCCAGGGGCAACCGCGTCATCGTCGATGCGGACACGGGCAAGGTCGTCGCCATCCAACCGCCGCAGACCAGGCTCGACCGACGCGCGCTGCGCCGCGAGACACGGCTGCGCGAACTCGGCCGCGTTCCCGCCGACGACGACCGCTACTATCTCGACGATCCGGAAGACATGGCACGCTTCCGCCGCAGGCAGATGGAAGACGAAGGCCGGGTCATCGCGCCGCCCGTCCAGGAATATGATCCCTATGGCGACAATTCCGTCGAGGCCTACCCGCCGGCCCCCGGCGGCGACGGCGTCTACGACGACAACTATCCGGAAGCGCCCCAGCCGGCAACGCCGCCCTCCGTCAAGCGCCAGCCGCTGAACGAGGCCTCGATAGAGCCGGTCCAGCCCACGGCTCCCGCCGCGCAGCCGGCGCCTGCAGACGAAGCGGGATTACCGCCGAAAGCAGGCGGCAAGACTGTGGTCGACCCGTCGCTTTCGCTCGGAGCACGCCAGGATGTCGCGGCTCTGCAGGTGCTGCTTGATCGCGGCGGCGCTTCGCCTGGCGTCATCGACGGGCGCTTCGGTTCGAATGTCGACAAGGCGCTGGCTGCCTACAACCAGATCACCGGCAGCAATCTGCGATCGACCGACGCCGTCGGCATCCAGGCGGCCCTTGCACAATCGGGCGGCGATGCCTTGGCCAACTACACGATCACGCCGGAGGATGCGGCCGGTCCCTATGTTGCGTCGATCCCGGAAGATTACAGCCAGAAGGCGCAGCTCGACCGCATGGGCTATACGTCGGTCACGGAAGCGCTTGCCGAGCGCTTCCACATGGACGAGAACTATCTCAAGGCGCTCAACCCGGAGGCCAATTTCAACCGTCCCGGAACGATCATCAAGGTTGCCAATTTCGGCAGACTGGTGTCGTCGCCGGTGGCTCGTATCGTCGCCGACAAGGGCAAGAAAGAGGTCTTTGCCTATGATACGGCGGGCAAGCTGGTCGCGGCCTATCCCGCCACCATCGGCTCGTCCGACACGCCGTCGCCGTCCGGCATTCATGCCGTGTCCCGTGTCGCGCTCGATCCGAACTACACTTACAACCCCAACATCAATTTCAAACAGGGCGAGAACAATAAGGTCCTGACCATTCCGCCCGGCCCGAATGGCCCTGTCGGCTCGGTGTGGATCGCGTTGGACAAGCCGACCTACGGCATCCATGGCACGCCGGATCCCTCGAAGATCGGCAAGACCGAAAGCCATGGTTGCGTGCGACTAACCAATTGGGATGCCCGCGAACTGGCCAAGCTGGTTTCGCCCGGTGTGACGGTGGAATTCGTCGACTGAGACGATGCGGCGTTCGTCGCTGGTTAGAGCGGTTCAGTGTTCGATGGACTTCCGAGCCGCTCCAGCGCTGCGCGCTTTTCCACGTTTTTCCTGGAATTGCTCTACCCGATTATCCTGCGCAACCATTTCGCGCTCGGTGTCGCGGCATAAATCAGCTGCACCATGAGAATGAAGCCGACGCTGAGCAGCGGGGTGACCAGACAGAGCAGGGCGCCGACCGCCCACAGAAGCTGCGCCTTGACGATGCGCAGGTAGACCGTGCGTTTCGTTTCGACGTCGACATCATCCGCCAGAAGGCCATTTTTCTCCGCATAGCGCCAGCTGGCGATCAGGGTGACGCCGAGCATCAGCAGATTGAGCCAATAGACGGCGACCGCGGTTCTGAATTCGAGGAAGTCGGCCAGAAGATCGGTCGAGAACGGCAGCAGGGCGATAAAGGCGAGAAAGCACAAATTGAGCGTTGCCAGCCGCCTGTCGGATCTGGTGATCAACCCATGCTGCGCCTGCTGGCCGAACCAGAAGATGGTCAGCGTCAGGAAGGAAAGCGCATAGGTCAGGAAGCGCGGCGCCAACGCCAGGACGGCGTCGAGGAGATCGCCTTCGGAATGGATCGCCTCGTGCGTCGGTACACGAATCTCCAGAACGATCAGGGTCAGCGCGATGGCGAAGACGCCGTCGGTCAGCCCGACGACGCGGTGGAGCCCGGACTGGATGGTTCGAGCGGTCGCTTCATCGATTTTCTCCCCCTGTCTGATCGGCTCCCGTCCGATGCCGCGTGAAAGCTTAGCATGCCGGCGCTTGTTTGCACCTGCGTGGGCCGGCACCTGCCAATGCGGCCAGGTGGCTGCGCAGCTGGTTTCAACCACCGGGACCGCTGGCTGGTTGTTGCGGGCGCGCCGCGGGTTTATGCAGGTTGCATGCATGCACCGAGCAAAGCCGCTGCCGTCCCGCCGCCGACCGCCAACGGTACGTTCTGCCCGCAGTCGCAGCGGCGCTATGTGCTGATCGCCGCGATCCTGGCTTCAGCGCTTGGTTTCATCGACGGTTCGATCCTTGCCATCGCCACGCCGGCAATCCGCGTCGATCTCGGCGCCAGCCTGGCGCAAGCGCAGTGGATATCCAATGCCTACGCGCTGACGCTTTCGGCGCTCATCCTCGCCGGCGGTGCTGCGGGCGACCGCTTCGGCCTGCGCCGCGCCTTCGTCGCCGGCATCGCGCTGTTCATCGCCGCTTCATTGGCCTGCGCGCTGGCGCCCAATCCGGCGGTGCTGATCGCGTTTCGTGCAATCCAGGGCGTCGGCGCTGCGATCATGGTGCCGGGCAGCCTTGCCATCATCGCCAAGGCCTATCCGAAAAAGGAGCGCGGCCGCGCAATCGGCATCTGGGCCGCCGCTTCGGCGCTGACCACGGCACTCGGTCCGGTGCTGGGCGGTTTCGTGCTGTCGACCCTCGGCAATGGAATCTGGCGTGCGATATTTGCCATCAACCTGCCGCTTGGGCTGGTTTCGATCTACCTGCTGCTCGCCAAGATCCCGGCGGATCGGCCGACCGAAAAGCGCAGCCTCGATCTTGGCGGCGCGGCGCTGGCGACACTGGCCTTCGGGTTGCTGGCCTACGGGCTGACGGCGATGAACGCGGAGGCTGCCGGATTCATGTCGGGTTCGGCAATCGTTGCCGGCGTGGTCCTGCTTTTCGTCTTCATTTTCTACGAGCGCCGGCAGCGCGAGCCGATGATCGATCTCAATCTGTTTCGCATCGGCGCCTTCGCCGGCGCCAATCTCGCGACCTTCTTCCTCTATTTCGCGCTGTCGGCCAATCTTTTCTACCTGCCCATGCTTTTGATCGCCGGCTGGGGGCTGAGCACGGCCGAGGTCGGCTTCATCTTCCTGCCGCTGTCTGCATTGATCGCACTGCTGTCTGGGCCTGTCGGCCAGTGGTCCGACCGGATCGGACCGCGTTTTCCGATCGCCAGCGGCAGTCTGGTGGTTGCCTTCGCCTTCGCCGGGCTTGGCTTGTTGACGCATGCCGGTATCCACAATTTCTGGACCGGAACATTTCCGCTGATGGCGCTGATGGGGTTCGGCATGGCGCTGGTGGTGTCGCCGCTGTCGACCGCGATCATGACGGCGGTGGAAGACAAGGATACGGGCGCGGCCTCCGGTATCAACAATGCCGTCTCGCGCATAGGAGGCCTGATTGCGGTTGCGGCTATGGGGTCGCTTGCCGCCTGGGTCTACGCGAAGGCCCTGGATGGCAGCGCCTTGCCCGGCGTGCCGGGGTTCGGTGAACCGGCGACGACCGGACTGGCCCCGGCTGTCGACGCCGCACGGCTTGCCGCCAGCGACGCCGCATTCTCGGCTGTTTCCTTTGTAACGGCGCTGCTTTGCCTGCTTTCGGCTGTCATCGCCTGGATGACGATTTCAGGCGAATCATTGCCATGGCGCCGGCCCGCCGAAAACCCTCGCGACTGACGGGTGGATCGAAGGAACTATCCTTCGATCTTGGCGCTCGCGACCTTCAGCGAATCACTGTCTTCCTGCTTCAGCAGGTCGTCGATGCGCTCGCGTTCACGCTTGAAGGCGACAAGGTCCTCGCCCTTCAGCACCTTGCCGACCGGCAGGCGGACGCGCATCGGATCGACCTTGGTGCCATTGACGATCAGCTCGTAGTGAAGATGCGGGCCGGTGGCGAGGCCGGTCTGGCCGAGATAGCCGATGGTTTGGCCTTGGCGGACGTGAACGCCCGGTTCGATGCCTTTGGCAAAAGCGCTCTGGTGATTGTAGGAGGTCTCATAGCCGTTGGCATGGCGAATGATGATCTGCTTGCCATAGCCGCCGGCCCAGCCGACCTTCTCGATGACGCCATTGCCCGCGGCGATGATCGGCGTGCCGATGGGGGCTGCCCAGTCGACGCCGGTATGCATGCGGACATAGCCGAGGATCGGGTGCCTGCGCGCGCCAAAGCCGGAGCGGAACTTTCCGGCCGGCAACGGATTGCGCAGCAGGAACTGCTGGGCGCTCGAGCCGTCCTCGTCGAAATAATCCGTGCTGCCGTCCTGCATCTGAAAACGGTAGAAATTGCGCGTCTGCCCGCCGAAGGTCGCCGAGACGTAAAGCAGTTCGGAATTGTCCGAGGTCTGGTCGTCGCCGTCGGGCTGCGAGAACAGCACTTCGAGACGGTCGGCCGGATTGAGGCGGGACTGGAAGTCGACATCGGAAGCCAACAGCTTGATGAGCCGCTGCGTCATGGCCTTGGACATGCCGTAGGAATAGGCGGCGCGGTAGATGCCGTCATAGACGTTGGGCAGGTTGCCGCGCACCACCACTGGCGCCGACGAATCATCGAACGCCGTCAGCAACTCCGGATTGGGCTCCGGTTCCTGCGCCGGCACATACTGGCCGCGATCGTCGAGCGCGATGGTGACGATATGCTGGGTCCGATCGTAGACGCTGGTGCGCACGACCTTGGCGGCGTCGCCATGGACCTCGAGACCAACACGCAGCACGGTTCCAGCCTTGAGCGCCGGGGCGTTCAAGAGCTTGGTGATCGCCTCGGCCATGCCGGCGGCGTCCTCGCCCGTATAGCCCGAATCTGCGAAGGCTTCCGTGATGGCGAGATCCTTGGTGAAAGGGATGATTTCCTCGGCGAAGGCCGGTGCCTGGTCATCGGCGTTGGCACGTGGCGCGACCGAAACGTTCTCCGGCACGATCCTGACGTCGTAGGAGCCGGCCATGCTCTCGGCAAAGGCCTCGCCAAATCGCTGCGGGTCGACATAGTGGAGCGAAGCGACCTGGACGGCGCCGTCGCTGAGATCGGTGCCGGCCTCGCGCACTACCTTTTCCACCTCATCGGCGGAAAGGTCGCTCTTTTCATCGAAGGAAGCCGTTTCAATGGGGAAGTCGACGGTCTTCAGGCTCATTTCGCTTTCGACCTTGGTGCCGTAGATCTGGCCCGGCGTAGCGGCGGCCGTCGCCGGTTGCGCCGATGCGTCGTCACCGTCGTCGCCGAACACCTGCATCGGATCGAAGGGCGGGTAGGGCCGGTTGGTGGTATGGCCGGCCGCCAGCGCCATCTTGATCTGCACGAAAGGCATGGTGTGGATGACATCGCGGTCGCCGACCTTGGTGACCATCGACACTTCCATGCGTCGACGGTCCTTGGCCTTGGCGATCTGGCGCGGCGCCACCAGCCTGGTGGTCTTGGCCATCTCGCCCGAATCG
>NZ_VFWR01000013.1:135000-218245 GCF_006443035.1 Mesorhizobium sp. B1-1-6
TAACTTCGGAAGAAGCGTGACCCTTTTCTGCGCAAGCAGAGGAGGGTGGCACAGACCAGGGGGTAGCGACTGTTTATCAAAAACACAGGGCTCTGCGAAGCCGCAAGGCGACGTATAGGGTCTGACGCCTGCCCGGTGCTGGAAGGTTAAGAGGAGGGGTGCAAGCTCTGAATCGAAGCCCCAGTAAACGGCGGCCGTAACTATAACGGTCCTAAGGTAGCGAAATTCCTTGTCGGGTAAGTTCCGACCTGCACGAATGGCGTAACGACTTCCCCGCTGTCTCCAGCATAGACTCAGTGAAATTGAATTCCCCGTGAAGATGCGGGGTTCCTGCGGTTAGACGGAAAGACCCCGTGCACCTTTACTATAGCTTTACATTGGCATTCGTAGTGGCATGTGTAGGATAGGTGGTAGGCTTTGAAGCCTGGGCGCCAGCTCAGGTGGAGCCACCCTTGAAATACCACCCTTATCACTATGGATGTCTAACCGCGGCCCGTTATCCGGGTCCGGGACAATGTATGGTGGGTAGTTTGACTGGGGCGGTCGCCTCCTAAAGAGTAACGGAGGCGCGCGATGGTGGGCTCAGAACGGTCGGAAATCGTTCGCTGAGTGCAATGGCATAAGCCTGCCTGACTGCGAGACTGACAAGTCGAGCAGAGACGAAAGTCGGTCATAGTGATCCGGTGGTCCCGCGTGGAAGGGCCATCGCTCAACGGATAAAAGGTACGCCGGGGATAACAGGCTGATGACCCCCAAGAGTCCATATCGACGGGGTTGTTTGGCACCTCGATGTCGACTCATCGCATCCTGGGGCTGGAGCAGGTCCCAAGGGTATGGCTGTTCGCCATTTAAAGCGGTACGTGAGTTGGGTTCAGAACGTCGTGAGACAGTTCGGTCCCTATCTGCCGTGGGTGTAGGAATATTGAAAGGATCTGTCCCTAGTACGAGAGGACCGGGATGGACGGATCTCTGGTGGACCTGTTGTGGCGCCAGCCGCATAGCAGGGTAGCTATATCCGGACGGGATAACCGCTGAAGGCATCTAAGCGGGAAACCCACCTTAAAACGAGTATTCCCTGAGAACCGTGGAAGACGACCACGTTGATAGGCCGGGTGTGGAAGAGCGGCAACGCTTGAAGCTTACCGGTACTAATAGTTCGATCGGCTTGATCGTTCTCATTCCTTATGCCCATCGTGAAACACGATGGTCTGGCCAGCGCTCACGCATGAGCGGCCCTTACGGGCCTATGCTCCGCGAGGGCGCCGGACGACCGGCGACGCGCAGTCGCGCTTGCGGGCTTTGCCCGAAAGCAAACTGTGGATGTCGCTCAGGCACAAAAAGACAGGTGAAGAGCAGCGAGCCAATAGCGAATAGGCATCCCCTACTCACTATTGCCTACTGCCCAATCCCTAACCAGCTTCTCGAATAACGTGCGTTTTGCCGACCTGGTGGTTATGGCGGAGCGGCTGCACCCGATCCCATTCCGAACTCGGCCGTGAAACGCTCCAGCGCTGATGGTACTTCGTCTCAAGACGCGGGAGAGTAGGTCGCTGCCAGGTCTGCCAAACGCACGTTAAACTCACATCCAATCGGATGGATGTGAAATCTTCTCTTCACGAACAGGCCCGCCAACGGGACAACGGGCCGCGTAAGCGGCCCTTTCAATTTGGCGGCGCGAAGCAGGCAATCGCCCGCTTCCAAACATCGAAGCAGAAACACCTGCTTCCAGAGGTCGAAGCAAGCTCACGCTTGCTCATAGGTGGCGCGGGGTGGAGCAGCCCGGTAGCTCGTCAGGCTCATAACCTGAAGGTCACAGGTTCAAATCCTGTCCCCGCAACCAAATCAAAACAGCCCGGCTCACCCCGGGCTGTTCTTGTATCCGGCTGATCGTGCCCGGCTGATTTGAACCCTCATCACGGGCCCGCAAACACCCAAAGCCGACGCCCAAGGTCAAAAAGAAATCCAAGCCAAGCCAAGCCAAAGCGTTCAGCGGGCCACCGCACAAAAGGCAGACCTGTCGCCGAAGATAATCCAGCCAGCAAGCGATCGCGTCCGCAGTGTAAGCCGTCAATACTGCCGTCTCGACCAGAACCGGCGGGTGGGTTTGTCCCACCGCCGGCATAGGTGGTTCAACTCTTGATCTCGATCCGCTTTGCCTGCGCTTGCGCTCTCGCGGTCTTCGGCAATGTAACCGTCAGGACGCCGTTCCTGAAGCGCGCTTCGACATTGTCTTGCTCTACCTCGATGCCGAGCGGAATGCGGCGCTCGAAACGACCGTAATAGCGCTCGGAGAACTGGCGCTCCTTGTCCTCGGTCTCGGACCGCTTTTCGCCCTTCAGGGTCAGCACGTCGTCATCGAGCAGGACCTCGATGTCCTTTTCCTCCATGCCGGGCACTTCGGCCGTGACACGGACCTCCTTTCCAGTGTCGGAGATCTCGACGCTTGGCCAGCGTGCGCCGTCGGCGGCAACGGAAGACAAGGACGGCAGCCCCGAACCGAAACCACGGAAAACATCGTCGAAAAGACGGTTGACCTCGCGGTGCAACGACATGAACGGATCACGTTCGCCATCGCGCAAAAGGCTGGGCACCTGTCCGCGTTCCCGGCCAAAAGGAATGAGATCACGTACGCTCATTGTCTTTCTCCTCTTTGCTTGCGTCTCCACCACCGGGCGACCGGCGTCCGGTTGGTGGAAGCCCTGACCCGAATTGCCTCACGCGGCCTGTTTTTCCACTTGCACGGGCTTTGCCGCGGATTTTTCCTTGGCTTTGGCCATGCTGGTGCCGATCTCGATCTTGCGCGGTTTCATCTCTTCGGGAATCTCACGCTGGAGATCGACGGTCAGGAGACCGTTGACGAGGCCGGCGCCGGTCACCTTCACATGGTCGGCAAGTTCGAAGCGGCGCTCAAACGGCCGTCCGGCGATGCCGCGATGCAGGTATTCGCCATTGTCCTCTCCGGCACGCTCGCCGGCGATGACGAGCATGTTGGGTTCATGCACGATGCTCAATTCGTCTTGACTGAAGCCGGCTACCGCCATGGTGATGCGGTAGGCGTCGTCACCGGTCCTGGAGATATCGTAGGGCGGCCAGTTGTCGACGTTCGCCGTGCGGCTGGCATTCTCCAGCAGGTCGAAAATACGGTCGAAGCCTATGCTCGACCGATAGAGTGGTGAAAAGTCGAAAGCGGTTCTCATAGCCATATCCTCCTTCGCTGAGCAACATGGGTACGAGGAGTGCCAAGGATGCGGCACTCCTTGACCTGCCGGCCCTTCCGGCGCCGGCGGAATCGATCTGGGAACTGACGGGCGTGGCGTCAAGAGGCCTGATCGAACGTCTTACCGAATTCCGGCGGCCCTTGACGCGGCCTGAACGGCTGACCATCTCGATCACGGATGGAGGGTCGCCGATGACGCCATCCGATTGCTTACTCGCAAAAAGACGTCAAAAAACGGAGGAAGTGATGAACGATATTCGGTTTCCTCAACCGATTACCCTCGAATTCTCGAATGCCCCGCGTAAGGTCGCCAGCAGCTTCGAGGCTCTGGAATGCCTGGATCAACAATGGCCGAAATGGGCGCGCGGACCAAGCTGGCGCGCCGCCGGTCGCGCATGCCGTGATGCGCTGGATGGCTGGCGCAGCGGGCGTGCCGCCTACAAGGCTTTCTTGAAGGCGGCCAAGCGAGCCGGCCTGACGAGGGGCCGCTCCCCTTCGCCTCGCCAACCCCGCTCCGCGAGGATGCCAGGGGCGGCCCCGCTGATGGCTGTCAGAGCAGGATAACACGAATTCCTACCGCCCATCCTGCTCGGAAGCTCTGACTTTAGGTATGCTCAATGGGGCCTTTGAGCGCGCCGCGTAGCAGGCGACGCGCTTCAGGTTTTTGATCCGCTCAATGGATGGCAACGATGCCGTTAACGGCGCGCCATTCCGACGGTGTGATTAGACGATGATGTGCGACGCGCACGGAATGCAGCGCGCCGTCCAGTTCGCTTTCCCAATAGCCAAGGAAGCCCTTCAGCTCCGGAAAATCGGGAGCGCGGTCGTATTCCTGCCAGACATAGAGCTGCAGCAGGTTGGGGTAGTCAGGCATATGATAGTGAATCTCGGCCGTGGTCAGGCCGTAGCCATCCATCTGCAGGCGGAATTCTCTGCTGACCGCAGTCACCATATGTTTCTCCTTTCGCTGACGACCTTATGCATTCATCCTGGCGAAGTCGTGCCGGAATTCGTCCGGCGTGGACCGCGGCGCCGGCACGTCGATGTCGAGCTTGCATAGGGCCTCCATGATGTGGTCGAAGCAAACCGGCCGCTCGACTCCCGGCGGCAGGCGCAGTTCCGGCATCGACTCCACCGCGCAGGCATCCGAGGCCCAAGACGACAGGATCGCCCGCTTTTCCCAGAGGTCGAGCGCGTCGTCTTCCAATACCTCGTCAGGATGTTTGAAGCGCCTCGCCGGCGAAAGCAGCCGGTCAAGCGAGGTGTCGGGCGTGTCAGTCAGGGAAGGCATGATCGGCGAAAATTTCTGTCGGTCCATCGTTGTCCTCCGTCTGCAAAAACTCCTCGATAGCGTCCAGTTTCCGGCTGTGCTTCGGCAGCGCCGGCCAGGATAATCTTGTTGGCCCTCTACCAAAATTCAAGCGGTGAAATCGTCGACTTGGTGAGAATTCCTGCATGATAACAACGCGTTGGCACTCTCGTGCGACGAGTGCCAAAATTTTTGCGCCAACCTCTTGAAACCGGAAAATTCCAAAACTAGCTCGATATGCGCGCGCGATGCCTGAACAAGGGTCGCGGCACCTCGTGCCGGGCCGATATTGCCGGTCCGGCGCGGAGGAACCTCAAAAACTGTTTGTCCTTGAAGGAGAACGACATGACGTTCCGCCCATTGCACGACCGTATCCTGGTCCGCCGCATCGAAGCCGAGGAGAAAACGGCTGGCGGCATTATCATTCCCGACACAGCCAAGGAAAAGCCGCAGGAAGGCGAGGTGATCGCCGCCGGCCCCGGCGCCCGAAACGAAGCCGGGCAGCTACAGCCGCTCGACGTCAAGGTGGGTGACCGCATTCTGTTCGGCAAATGGTCCGGCACCGAGATCAAGCTCGGCGGCCAAGACCTGATCATCATAAAGGAAAGCGATGTGATGGGCGTGATCGAGCAGACCGCGACCGTGAAGAAGGCCGCCTGACGGCTTCTTGCCAAGTTATCAGTCAACGAAAGCTGCCTAAATTGAAGGAGTGATCCAATGGCTGCCAAGGAAGTGAAATTCCATACCGAAGCCCGCGAGAAGATGCTGCGCGGCGTCGACATTCTGGCCAATGCGGTGAAGGTGACGCTCGGTCCCAAAGGCCGCAACGTCGTTATCGATAAATCCTTCGGCGCGCCGCGCATCACCAAGGATGGTGTGACGGTGGCCAAGGAGATCGAACTGGAAGACAAGTTCGAAAACATGGGCGCGCAGATGGTGCGCGAAGTCGCTTCGAAGACCAACGACATCGCCGGCGACGGCACCACGACCGCGACCGTTCTGGCCCAAGCCATCGTCAAGGAAGGTGCCAAGGCCGTTGCCTCGGGCATGAATCCGATGGATTTGAAACGCGGCATCGACAAGGCCGTGGAGGCGGTCGTCGCCGAACTGAAGGCCAACGCTCGCAAGGTGACGAAAAACGATGAGATCGCCCAGGTCGGCACCATTTCGGCCAATGGCGATCCCGAGATCGGCCGGTTCCTCGCCGAGGCGATGGAGAAGGTCGGCAATGAAGGTGTCATCACGGTGGAGGAGGCCAAGACCGCCGAGACCGAACTGGAGGTGGTCGAAGGCATGCAGTTCGACCGCGGCTATCTCAGCCCGTACTTCATCACCAACCAGGACAAGATGCGCGTCGAGCTCGAAGAGCCCTACGTGCTGATCCACGAGAAGAAACTGTCCAACCTGCAAGCCATGCTCCCCGTCCTCGAGGCAGTCGTGCAGTCGGGCAAGCCGCTGCTGATCATCGCCGAGGATGTCGAGGGCGAGGCGCTCGCCACGCTGGTCGTGAACAAATTGCGCGGCGGCCTGAAGGTCGCGGCAGTCAAGGCGCCCGGCTTCGGCGATCGCCGCAAGGCGATGCTGGAGGATATTGCCATCCTCACCGGCGGCACGGCGATCAGCGAGGATCTCGGCATCAAGCTCGAGAACGTCACGCTGCAGATGCTGGGCCGCGCCAAGAAAGTGGTGATCGAAAAAGAAAACACCACCATCGTCGATGGCGTTGGCCGCAAGGAAGAGATCCAGGGCCGCATCGCCCAGATCAAAGCGCAGATCGAGGAGACTACCTCCGACTACGACCGCGAGAAACTGCAGGAGCGGCTGGCGAAGCTCGCCGGTGGCGTCGCCGTCATCCGTGTCGGCGGTTCGACGGAAGTCGAGGTGAAGGAGCGCAAGGACCGTGTCGACGACGCGCTGCATGCGACCCGTGCGGCGGTCGAGGAAGGCGTACTCCCGGGCGGCGGCGTCGCGTTGCTCCGGGCCGCCAAGGCGCTCGATGCCTTGCCGATCGACAATGCCGACCAGAGGACCGGTGTCGAGATCGTGCGGCGTGCGATCGAGACCCCGGTGCGCCAGATCGCGGAGAACGCCGGCGCCGAGGGCTCGATCATCGTCGGCAAGCTGCGTGAGAAGAGCGAGTTCGGCTGGGGCTGGAACGCCCAGACCAACGAGTTCGGCGATCTCTACGGTCAAGGCGTCATCGATCCGGCAAAGGTCGTGCGCACCGCGCTTCAGGATGCCGCTTCCGTCGCTGGCCTGCTGGTCACCACCGAGGCGATGGTAGCCGAGAAGCCAAAGAAGGAGGCCGCGACCCCTGCCATGCCCGCCGGCGCGGGCATGGACTTCTAGGACGCTTGGAGGCCGCCCGCTCCCGCAAGTGGGAGCGGGCGCTTCCCGGGGAAAGTTTGGAGAGAGACCACTATGACCGGTATCGGTTCCGTTTCGGCGCCCACGCATCCGGCAAACGAATTTCTCGCCTACGAGGCAGAATGCAGGAGCGTGCTGGGGCCATTGTTGATGCGCGTTCTCGACATGGCCGAGTCCGCAGGCTGGAGCCGCCGTACGGCGGCGTCGACGCTGATGTTCCTGGCCGCGCAGCATGTGTCGGCAGCCTCGGAAGGCTCCGGCGGCTCAACCAGGGATGGAGGACGCGATCATCGGAGCCCCACAGCAAACGATGGACCGATGTCCGGTTGGGAAGAGGACCGACATGATCGTGGGCCAATTGCGTGAATGCCTGAAAACGTTGAGGTGGAAAGCGGCAGACCTCGTCGACGAGCTTGGTTGCCCGCAAAGCCAGGTCGCCGCCTGGCTCGATGGGCGGGCGCGGCCGCCGCTTTCCGTCCTTGCCTGGCTCGAGGCGCTCGCCAAGGCGCATAAGGCGCTACCGGCGCCCGGCCGAGGCTCGCCGGTGCTCAAGCCAAGCCCAGTCGAGCCAGCCGAGATCAGGCTCGCGGCCGCCGGAAATCCGACGACACCGGCGCACCCGCCCTATCCGCGCCGACCTGTCTTCGCGCACCAGGCTGCCCGACATGCTTCGGTTCGTTTGCCATCGAATGGAGGTTTAAATCATGGCACAGATGCGCTTTGAAGAACCCGTGACCATCTTGGTCGGAATGGGGCTTCCGGTGACGATCGAGACTGCGATGGAAGCATATGCCATGCTGCAGGACTGGCCCGTTGCCAGCCGGAACGGCGCCCATGCCGTCGCCCTCAACGCTTGCAAAGCCGGCATTGCCGGCGAGATCGATGCGGAAACCGTGCGGGCGACCTTGATCGCCTTCGCGCGCCGCAATGACATTCTGGTGCCGAATATGATCTCGCCTGCGAGTACCGCGCCCAGCGGCCGCGCCGTGCGAGCGGATTGAGGATCTATACGCGACCTATCGGTGAGCGCCCCGGCGATCCAAAATGATCGGCCCGTCAGCCTTGAGCTGGCGGGCTGTCTCCGTCGCCTCAGGCCGTTTCGACGAGACGCGAGCGTTTCTTCTCGGCGGCCGCCAGCAACTCGACGAAGGCGCGGACCTTGGCTGGCCGGAACCGGGCCGGAGGGAAAACGGCATGGATGCCGCCGGCAGGCAACATCCAGTCGGCAAATACCGGCACGAGACGCCCCTCGGCGATATCGTCGCCGACACTGTAGTCGGGAAATACGCCCAATCCGATACCGGCGAGCACGCAGGCAAGAGCCGCCGGGCTCTTGTCGCACATGATGACCGGGTTGAGTTCGGTCAACACCGTTTCTCCCTCTCTTGAAAACAGCCATTGGCCGATGCCGCGCAGCTGGGCGTTGCCGACCCAGGCAAGCGATCTTGCCTGGCGCGGGGTGACATCGGGCGGCAGGCTTGCGGCGAAGCTCGGGTTCGCCACCACGACCTGCTGTATCGTGCCCAGGCGCCGCGCCTGATTGGACGAATCCGCAAGCCAGCCGACGCGGATGCCGAGGTCGATCTGCTCGTCCACCAGATTGCTGACGGCGTCATCGAAAATCGCCTCGACGCGCATATGCGGATAAGTTTGGAGATAGGCGGCCATGACCGGCGCAACGATCTTCGTGCCATAGTCGAGCGGCGCGGTCAGCCTCAGCATTCCCTTGGGTTCGATCGCCCCGTGCGAGATCTCGCCATAGGCCGCTTCGGCTTCGCGCAGGATGATCATCGCGCGGTCGTAGAACAGGCGACCCTCCTCGGTCGGCGTGACACGCCGCGTCGTGCGCCGCATGAGCGTCGCGCCCAATTCCTGTTCAAGCCTGCCGACCTGGTGGCTGACCACGGCCTTGGCTACGCCAAGCCGGTCCGCCGCCGTGGTGAACGAGCCTGTCTCCATCACCGTGGTGAAATAGACGAGCCGATTGAGATTCAGGAGTTCGGTCATGCGCTTTGTCTGATTGGATCAGACAGTTTGTATTATTGGACGCTATTTATTGCAAGACCGTCACCTGCCACATGTGGCCAAGAAGTCTGGCGGATGCGGCAGCCAACGCCACGGCAACGGAGGCCGGACGACCGTGGGCAATCCAGAAGTGACCTACCTTTTCGATCCGCTCTGCGGCTGGTGCTATGGCGCAAGCCCGATGCTCGAAAAACTGTCCGCCAGCGGCGTCCGCATCGAGCTCTTGCCGACCGGCCTGTTTTCGGGGGCAGGCGCCCGGCCGATGGATGACGGTTTTGCCGCCCATGCCTGGGCGAACGACCAGCGCATCGAGCGCTTGACCGGACAGGTTTTCACGCAGGGCTATCGGGACAACGTGCTGAATGTTCGCGGCACGTTGCTGGATTCCCATGCCGCGACCCTCGCGATCACCGCGGCGGGCCTCGAAGATCCCGACCGCCGGCTCGCCGCGCTGAAGGCGATCCAGAACGCGCGCTATGTCGATGGGCGCGATATCGTCACGGTCGGCGGTGTCGCCGAGGTGCTCGCCGCCGCCGGCATGGCCGATGCCGGCGAACTGGTGAAGGCGCCAACCGAAGGATTGCTGACAGCTCACCGCGAACTGGTCGGCCGAGGCCGCGCGCTGTTCCAGCGCTTGCATTCCAATGGCGTGCCTTCGCTCGCCGTCATCCGCAACGATGCGCCGCGCCTTATCGGTTCGAACGCGCTGTTCGGCAGTTTCGACAATCTCCTCGCTCATATCGCGGCCGCGTGATCCCCAACCGACCTCCAAAGGAATGGAAAAAGACATGGCAAAAGTCGCTCTCATCGGCGCATCGGGCGCAGTCGGTTCGCGCCTGCTCAAAGAACTCTCCGGCCGTGGCCACACGGTCACCGGCATCGCCCGCAATCCTGAAAAAATCGCGGCGCTGCCTGGCGTGACGGCCAGGAAGGGCGATGTCTTCGACATGGAAGGCCTGGCCAAGCTGATCCGCGGCCATGATGTGGTGACCAGTTCGGTGCATTTCCTCGACAGCGATGCCGACACGCTGATCGCCGCGGTGCGAGCCTCCGGCGTGAAGCGCTACCTGGTCGTCGGCGGTGCGGGCAGCCTTGAGGTCGCGCCCGGCAAGCGGCTGGTCGACACGCCCGAATTTCCCGACATCTACAAGGCCGAGGCGCAGAAGGGCGCCGGCTTCCTCGACAAGCTGAAGACCATCGATGACCTCGATTGGACGTTCCTGTCGCCATCCGCCATGTTCATCCCGGGCGAGCGGACCGGCAAGTTCCGCCTCGGCAAGGACACGCTTCTGGCTTCGGACAAGGGCAGCAGCATTTCCTTCGAGGATTACGCCATCGCGATGGTCGACGAGATCGAGAAGCCCGCCCACATAAAGCAGCGCTTCACCGTCGGTTATTGACTAGGCAGGCCAAGCCAGCTGCTTCTTGTCCACCAACATTCTAAACGTCGCCTGTCATCATCGCTCGCAGCCATGCCGTGATGGCATCGAGGTCGATCGGTTTCGTCGTGTCGACGTCGAAGAGCGGGCCGCGCCGCAGCGGTTCGGCGCGCCTGGCGAGTTCGATCAGTTCGGGGATATAGGCTGCGCCTGGATGGCCGGGGAGACGCTGGCCGAGCCGGGCGCCGTAACGCTCGGCAAGGACTTCGCCGGGCGCATGGCACCAGATTTCGACGGTCTGTTCGACCCCGGCATTCCTGAGATGATCCTCGAGCAGCTCGCGCGGCTGGAAACCGAACCAGGCGTCGACGATGAATGTGGAGCCCGCTGGGGCTTCGCCGACGACTGACCAGATCGCCTGATAGCTGGCGCGGCCGAGCGTGCGGTTGAATGCGCGGTCGCCGCCGCCGAGCACCTCGAGAAACGGATTCTTGATCGTGTCGAGCGCAAGCAACGGCCATCCCATGCGGTCGGCGATGCCGCGCGACACCGTGCTCTTGCCGCTGGCCGGGATGCCGTTGACCAGCACGGCGCGCCTGGCCGCGCCGGCTTGCACAAAATGCCGGCCAAAAATCGGCGCTGTCGCCCTGTCTGTTCCGGCCAGCGCCTGCAATCCCGCCCCGATCACGCCGGCCTCGTCGCCGAGCTGCGCCGGCTCGACCGGGCACTGATACCAGGGCGCCAGGGCCGGCGCGCGGCCGAGCGCCTTGTGTGCCGCCCGGCCAAGACCGCCGCCGAGCAGGACGACACCGGGGTCGAACATGGCGACGCTGGTATCGATGGCGGCACGCAAAGGCATTGCCCAGGCTTCGAGTATAGCGCGCGCCTGGACGTCTCCGGCGGCGTCGCGGGCAAAGAGCTGGTCGACCGAAAGGTCGGGACGCAAGCCGGCCCGCGCGATGTGATGGCCAAGCGCGGTGCCCGAACTGGTGGTCTCGACACAACCGCGCCGGCCGCAGGCGCAGATCTCGCCATTGACGTCGACAGTGATGTGGCCGAGCTGCCCTGCCGTTGCCCGGCCACGCACGATCCGCCGATGTTGAGCGACGGCCCCGCCAATGCCGGTGCCGATGGTGAACATGGCGACGTCGTGATGGCCCCGGCCGGCGCCGAGCGCCATCTCGGCGACCAGTGCCATGTTGCAGTCATTGTCGATGACGACGGGCTTGCCGGCCATGTCTTCCAGGCGCTGCGCCAGCGAGACGGAGGCCAGATTGACGTAGCCGCCGGACAGGACCGCGCGGCGATGCGCGTCGACGCGACCGGGAACACCGATGCCGATGGCCGAAACCTCCGCTGTGTCGAGCCGGCGCACCATCCCGGCGATCCGCGAGAGCACAGCCTGCGGGTCTGGCGCGCTCTTTTCGGACAGACGTTCGACGATTTCGCCGGTGCCCGAAATGCGGGCGGCCCGCAGATTGGTGCCGCCTATATCTATCCCTATGCTGAGAGGCATGACGTCCTGCAGGTGCCGGTGATCCAACGCGGATATCAGGCGGCGGCCTTGCGCCGGTGATGCCCGATTACCGCCTGGATCTCACGCAATCGCGGCACCGCGATGGTCTTAAGCCTTTCGCGCTGAATGTCACGATCGAGCGAGATGCAGTCCTTCCACAGCGAGCGGCCGGCGATGACGCCGGAGGCGCCGTTCTGCATGGCAATCTCGACCTGGCCGAGGAAGGTGGCGTGGTTGACGCCGGCCGAAAGCACCGCCCACGGCACCTCGCCGGCCATTCTCGTGATGTTGGCGCAGGCTTCCGGCGTTCCGGGATACGGAAGCTTCAACACCTTCGCCCCGCACTCCAGCGAGATCCTTGTGCCTTCCTCGACAAGCCACGGCGTCTTCGTCGCATAATCTTCAGGGCTTTCGCCTTCGAGCTGATAGGTCAGGAATTCGACGACGAGCAACAAATCTTCCTGCCCGAAGTCGGCGATGCATTGGCGCAGGATGGCAATGTTGTGCTCATTCGCTTCGGACTTGTCGGCCCGCAGATACACCATGATCTTGCCGCCCGTGCCACCCAGTTCGCGCACGCGGCGCGCATCGATGCCGGGGACAAGGCGCGACAGGCGATAGCCTTCAGGCGAGACGTCGAAACCCGAGGCGTCGAGGCCGATAAGCAGCGCGGTATCGCGGTTCAGCACGCCCTCCTCGACAACCCGCGGCACCGCGCAGAGCGGGTCGAGCAGCACGCAGGACGCGGCACTTGCAAGGTAGCGCGTGATGTCGGCCTTGGTGTCCCCGAGCATATCGTTGGTGATCCTGGCCTGTTCGGCCGGATCCGACGCCAGCAAGGTGCGCATGCCGCCGCGCTGGTCGCAGGCGATGGCCAGCATGGCCCCGTCCTTGCCGCATATCTGCTGATAGCCGCGCAGCTCCGCGGTGGTCATCTTTGTCATGGTCTCTGTCCGATGTTAGCGCTCTCTGGCCGAGGGCGCGGATCCCGTGAAAACAGGAATGTTCAGTTTTTGCCCGCCTGCCGGCAGGGGAGAATTGCCGTCTTGATGCGCCGTCGATTGCCCGGAAAAGCACACCTTGCCGGCGCCTGGGCAGGAAGGGCCTCAAGTTGCGGGTTCGCCGGATTTGCGCGATAACTCCCATCGACGTATACGTGTGTAACACGTTGCTGAAAGGAATTGCAAGCTGGCTGTCCCTCCCATCCAGGATGCGACCGCATCGCGCACGATGCTGCACACGGTCGCCAAACTGCATTACGAGGCGGAGATGTCGCAGGTCGATATCGCGCGGCAGCTTGGCGTCTCCACCGCGACCATATCGCGCCTCTTGCAGCGGGCGCGGGCGGAAGGGATCGTCCGTATTGAGGTTCTCGATCTGGCGGCACCTGAGGAGATCACCGGACAGCTGATCGATAGGCTAGGCCTGCGTGACGCAGCGGTGGTCGAGACGCCGGCCGCAGGCGCGCTGACGGCGCTGGCCGGCCCGCTCGGCGGCCTTCTCAAGCAGGCGCAATTGGTGGCCGGCTCCGTGGTCGCCATCGGCTGGGGGCGCGCGGTGCGCGAGGTGATCCGCGCCGGCCTGCCGCGCATTCCGGGCGTGCTGACCGTTGCCGCCACCGGCGGCATGCAGCAGCACGCGGCGCATTTTCAGGTCAACGAATTCGTCCGCCTCGCCGCCGAGGAGTTCGGCGGGATACCGCACTTCATTCATGCGCCCTATCTGCCTTCCAGTGAATTGCGTGAAGTCTTCCTTGGTGATGCCGCCATCAGCGATGCCGTCGCGCTGTGGGACAGGACCGATGTGGCGATCGTCGGCATCGGCCTGCCGCATGCCATCAATGCACCCGAGGCGAGCGCCGCCACGCCGAGCGAGCAGGCGCTGGTCCATGCGGCTGGCGATGTCCTTCGGCATTATTTCGATGCCGATGGCGCGCTGATCGCCTGGGAAGGAGAGGGCCGGATGATTGCCATGTCGCCGGCGCAGCTCCGCGCCGTGCCGCTGGTGATCGGTGTCGCGGCGTCGCCGGAAAAAGCGACGGCCATCATCGGCGCCGCTCGCGCCCGGCTGATCAACGCCGTGATAACGGATACGAAGACGGCGCAAGCCATCCTCGCTACCCTGCCGCCGCGATAGTGCCACCCGACGCCCCGCCGCCGCATTCCAGTTCGCGAGGGCGATTTTACGAAATCGGTTGTGCCGCCGAGAAGTCGAGGCAATAGTTCGGCGGGACTTTGTGGAGCAGTCGGATGTTGCGTGAAAAATCCGGCGTTGCGACCCGGAAAACCGAGTTGCAATTTATTTCTGCAAAGTGTTACAAGTTTGTGAACTTGGCGTGCAATGCATGCCGGGTGCCGTGGTTCTCTGACCTCGCGGAGGCGAGGAAGTGACCGTGGCTATCGTGCCGGTCGGCTGGACCGGCTGACATATCGACTGGAGGGCGCTTGGGAGGAGCTGCCCGCGAAAAGCAAACAGGCGTTCCCGGCCGTCTGTCCCAAGCGGACGACGGCCATTCGATGTCACTTGCAACGGCAGATCTGCCAACACAATGAGGAGGATGTCATGAAGAAGATCGTTGCCGCGCTCGCGGCTCTCGCCGTCAGCGCGACGGTGCTTATCGCGCCCGCGCAGGCGCAGGACAAGAAATACACCATCGCGCTCGTTCCGGGCCTGACCACCGACGGTTTCTACATCACCATGCGCAAGGGCGCCCAGGCCGCGGCCGACGCGCTTGGCGTGAACCTGGTCTTCCAGGGCGCTCCTGAGTTCAATCCGGTCACCCAGGTGCCGGTGCTCGACGCGGTCATCGCCAAGAAGCCGGACGCGATCCTGATCGCGCCTACCGACAAGGTCCAGCTGGTCGAGCCGCTGCGCAAGGCCAATGACGCAGGCATTCCGGTCATCACCGTGGATACGTTCATCGGCACCGGCGCCTATCAGACCGGCGCGGGTGACGCCGATTTCCCGCTGGCCTACATCGCCTCGGACAATGTGCTGGGCGGCGAGATCGCGGCGCGGGCGCTTGCCAAGGCCGTCGGCGACAAGGGCAAGGTCTATGTCTCCAACGTCAAGCCCGGCATCTCGACCACCGACCAGCGCGAGGAAGGCTTCAAGAAGGAGATGGCCAACCATCCCGGCATCACCGTTCTCGAGACCCAGTTCAATGACGACGACGCCAACAAGGCGGCCTCGCAGCTGCAGGCGGTGTTCGCGCGCAACCCCGACCTCGTCGGCGTGTTCGGCGCCAATCTGTTCTCGGCGCTGGGCGCCGCCAATGGCGTCAAGCAGGCAGGGCAGACGGGCACCGTCAAAGTGGTTGCCTTCGATGCTCCGACCAGCATCGTCGACAACATCAACACCGGCCTTGTGGATGTGGCGATCGCCCAGCATCCCGCAGAGATCGGCTATTTCGGCGTCGTCTCGGCCTATGCCCACCTGACCGGCCAATCCATCCCGGTCATGATCGGCACCGGCTTCACGATCATGGACAAGTCCAACATCGCCGATCCGAACATCTCGAAGTATCTCTATTCCGAGTAAGTCCGGACCAGCTTGGCTCTTCCCGGTGCGCCGGGAGGAGCCTGTGCCGGTCCCGCCAGGGCGGGACCTGTTTGAAGGCAGCCGCGCCGCGGAGTACTCATGACCTCGACATCACCAGCACAGCCAGCCGAGAAGCATGTCGCCCCCCAGGCTGACCACGGCGATCCCGCCAGGAGCTGGATCGCACGCATCGCCGAGGGGCGCGCCTGGCTGTTTCTCGCCGGCCTGATCATCTGTTTCGAGATCTGGTCGCGGAGCGCCTTCGGCGCCACTTTCGTGCTCAATCCGTTCAATCTTCAATCCATCGCGATTTTCGCCGTGGCGCCGCTGCTTTTGGCGACCGGGCAGACCTTTGTCATCATATCAGGCGGCATCGACCTTTCGCTGGGCTTCATCATGGGCCTTGCCGCGGTCATCGCCGCGCATGCCACCAACATGGCGGGCGCCGCCATTCCGTTGCCGTTGGCCATGCTGGCCGGCATCCTTGCCGCGGTGATCGTGGCCGGCGTGCCCGGCGTCATCAACGGCTTGCTGATCTCGCGGCTCAGGGTTCCGCCCTTCATCGGCACGCTCGGCATGTTCGGCGTCGCCCGCGGTGTCGCCTTCCTGCTTGCCGGCGGCACGACGGTGCCGGTACAGAACTCCTGGTTCGCACTGCTCGGCAACGGCAAGTTCCATGGCGTGCCCTATCTGGTGATGATCGCCGCTGTCTTCGTCGTCGTGATGCACTATCTGCTCAGCCAGACCCGGTTCGGCCAGCACAATTACGCCATCGGCGCCAATGTGCAGGCGGCGCGCCGCGCCGGCATCGACATCAGGGGCCACATCCTGCGGCTCTACGTGCTGTCGGCAATGTGCGCCGGCCTTGGCGGCGCGCTCTATGCCGCGCGCTTCACGGCGGGGGCAGCGCAGGCCGGCGAACCGCTGCTGCTCGACAGCGTCGCGGCGGTGGTGATCGGCGGCGCCAGCCTGTTCGGCGGCTCCGGCACGATCTTCGGCACCGTCGCCGGCGCGCTGGTGATCGCGGTCATCCAATACGGGCTGGTCTTCGTCAATGTGGAGCCGTTCTGGCAGTTCATCGCCGTCGGCGTCGTCATCATCATTTCCGTTCTCATCGACCAGGCGCAGCGCCGGTTCAGTGGAGCCCGTCAGGATGAATAGCACCGAGCCCCTCCTCGAAGTCCGGAACCTTTCCAAGCACTTCGGTGCGGTACGGGCGCTCAACGATTTCTCCATGGCCGTGCGGCCGGGCGAAGTGGTGGCGCTTGCCGGCGACAATGGCGCCGGCAAGACGACCCTGATCAAGGCAATATCGGGCGTGTTCCAGCCGACGGGCGGAGAAATCCTGCTCAGAGGTCAGCCGGTGGCTTTCGCCACGCCGCAGGAGGCGCGCGAAAAGGGCATCGAGACGATCTACCAGGATCTCGCGCTGGCCGACAATCTGTCGATCGGTGCCAACATCTTCCTCGGCCGCGAACCGATGCGCAAGGCGTTCGGCTTCCTGCCGGTGCTCGACCGCAAGGCCATGGCCGAGGCCGCCAGGGAGACGATGAAGCGGCTGGACTTCCACGTCAGCCGATTGAACGCGCCGGTCAGCAATTTCTCCGGCGGCCAGCGCCAGGCCGTGGCCATCGGCCGCGCCGTCTACTGGGACGCGCAGATCCTGATCATGGATGAACCGACGGCCGCGCTCGGCGTGCCGGAGCAGCGCAAGGTGATTTCGCTCATCCATCAGCTCAAGGCGCAAGGGCGCGGCGTGATCTTCATCTCGCATAATCTGCAGGACATCTTCGCCGTTTCCGATCGCATCGTCGTGCTGCGGCGCGGGATCCAGGCCGGCGAGCGCAAGATTTCCGAGACCAACCATGATGAGGTCGTCAGACTGATGGTCGGCGGCTAAGGCCGTCAATTGCTAGCCGGCATCGCGGTTGGTCAGCGCGATATGGCAGCAGCCGCTGCCGTGCGTCCAGGTGACATTGTCGAAGCGCACGCCGGTCGCCTCGAACAGGCCACGGTCGAAGGCGCCGGCGATGCGGCAGAGCGTCGCGAGTTTTTCCTCGCCGACGCCGGCCTCGACCCAAGCATCCTTGAGGGGGCAGCGTTTCACCTTGAAGGCGATGCGGTCGGGCCCGCGTTCGACATCGGTCGGATACATCCGGCCGTCATCCGGGCTGACCGACAGGAAAGCTTCGCCGATTGAGCGCGCGTCGTTGGGACCGAATGCGGCGAAGGCGGCTGCGGCCACTTCCTTGCCGCGCTGCTCGATGGTCCGGGTCATTATCGCCTCGGCTCTTTCGGCGCCCAGCTCTCCGGTCAACTGATCCAGGAACAGGCGATAGAGGTCGGCCCGGTTGCGGAATGCGGAATCGAGTTCGCGCGACAGTTTCTCGGCTCTGGCTTCGGGGTCGATCATGATGCTTCCTGCGTGGTTCTTCTGAGCTTTGGTGCGGCTGCCACGAGCGCCTTGCCGATAGCCGATCGCGGCGCATCGATGACGGCGCGGGCATCGCCGCTCTCGGCAATCCGCCCGCCGTCGAGAAGGATGACGCGGTGGGCGACGGCCCTGACGACGCCGAGATCATGCGAAATGAAGAGATAAGCGATCCGTTCCTGGCGTTGCAGGTCGAGCAAAAGATCGAGGATCTGTCCGCGCACCGAAACATCGAGTGCCGACACCGCTTCGTCGAGCACGATCAGCGAGGGTTTCGTGGCCATGGCGCGGGCAATCGCCACCCGCTGCCGCTGGCCGCCCGAGATTTCGTGGATGGCGCGAGAGGCGAGCTCCGCCGTAAGCCCGACGCGCTCCAGCAGGGCGGCGATACGGCGCGGGCGCTCGGAACGGGAGGCGACGCCGTGGATGCGCAAAGGGTCGTCAAGCACGCGCGCCACCGTGGCGCGCGGATTGAAGGCGGCAAGCGGATCCTGGAACACCATCTGCAAGCGAGCGCGACGCGCACGCAAGCTGGCGCCGCCCAGAGCCAGGAAATCATGGCCTTCAAACTCGATCCGGCCGGCATCCGGCTCGATCAGCCGCAACACCAGCCGGGCGATCGTCGACTTGCCGCTGCCGGAGGGTCCGGCCAGCGCCAGCGTCTCGCCGGGCCCGATTTCGAAAGAAACGTCGTCGGCCGCGGTAACTGTCTTGCCGCCACGGCGGTAATGCCTGGTAAGGTTGGAAACCGCCAGCACAGGGGCGCTCATGCCATCACACCGTGGTGCAGCGGTTCGGCGTCGAGGCCGATATGGGCCTCGAGCAGCGCGCGCGTGTAGGCTTCAGTTGGCGCACTGACGATCTGTTGCGTGGCGCCAAGTTCGATCAATTCGCCATGCCGGAACACCGCAATGCGGTCCGCCAGCTCGGCGGCCAGCGCAATGTCGTGACTGATGAACAGCAGCGTCATGCCGTCTTCTTCCACCAGCCGCCGGATCAGTGCGACGATCTCGGCCTGCACGATGGTGTCGAGCGCGCTGGTCGCCTCGTCGGCGATCAAAAGTCTTGGGCCGGCTGCGATCGCGGCTGCAATCGCCACACGCTGCTTCTGGCCGCCGGACAGCTGATGCGGATAGGCGCGCAGGGCGGAGTCCGGGTCGGGCAGACGGACGCGTTCGAGCAGGTCCTTCGCCCTGGCGTATGCCTGAGGCCATGTGAGACCGAGATGGGTGCGGGAGACTTCGGCGATCTGTTTGCCGACAATCATGACAGGATCGAGGCTGGCGGACGGGTCTTGAAAGATGAAGCCGATATCGCGGCCGAGGAGGGGTGTGGGGCTTGGTTTGGAAGTGGTCTTTTGGACGCTGCGTTCTATGAGGCCCCCCTCTGTCCTGCCGGACATCTCCCCCTCAAGGGGGGAGATTGCACCTTCATCTCGGCCTTCGCCAATCCCCAATGGTGTAGGGGAGCCATCGGCGAAGCTGCCAATCTCCCCCGTTGAGGGGGAGATGTCCGGCAGGACAGAGGGGGGTGCCTTCGCACCCAACGCTGGCAAAACCCAATCGATACGTCCGTCAATCCTGGCGCTCGCCGGCAACAACCCCGCAATCGCCAAAGCCAGCGTACTTTTGCCCGAACCGCTTTCGCCGATGACGGCCAGCCGCTCGCCAGCCTTGATGTCGAGGCTGATGTCCCTCAGCGCCACCACCTCGCCGTCGTCACGGCGGTAGGTCACCGCGAGGTTGCGGATCGAAGCCAGCGCGGTCACGACAGGCCTCTTCGGACCGCCGTGGTTTCAACGATGCCTTCACCGGCGAGATAGACGCCGAGCACCGTCAGGACCAGTGCTATGCCGGGTACGATCGACAGGAAGGGCGCGGTGCGCAGCACGGCGCGGCCCTCAGCTATCATGCCGCCCCAGGTGACCCGATTGGGGTCGCCAAGGCCGAGGAACGACAAAGCCGCCTCGGTGAGGATCGCCGCTGCCACGATCACCGAGGACAGCGCCAGCACCGGCGGCAAGGCATTGGGCAGCACCTCGCGAAAGGCGATTTCCAGCGGATGCATGCCGATGACGCGCGCGCCGGCAACGTAGTCGCGCTCGCGGATCGACAGCACTTCCGCGCGGGCCACGCGCGCGGGCCCGGTCCAGGTGCCGAGCGCTATTGCCGCCACGACGACGCCGAGCGAAGGGCCGACGACGCTGACGAAGGCCAGAGCCAGCAAAAAGCCCGGCACGGTCTGGAAGGCATCGGTGACGCGCATCAGCACCTCGTCGGTGAGGCCGCCGGCAAACCCGGCCACCGTGCCCACCATCGAGCCGATGGCCAGTGCGGCGGCGGCTGCCGCAAGGCCGACGGCAAGCGATGTGCGGGCGCCGTGGAAAAGCTCGGCCAGCACGTCGCGGCCGAGGCGATCCGTGCCGAGCGGCAGCGACCAGTCCTGGAAGGGCGGCAGCAGCGCCGGGCCGGCGATGGCTTGCGGGTCGCCCGGAAACAGCAGCGGCGCTGACAGGGCCGTGACGCACAATGCCGCCAGGAGGATGGCGCCGGCGACCGCCTCCGGCGTGCGCAGAAAGCGGCGGAGCGTGCTCATGTGCCGGCCTCGCTGGCGCCGACGCGCGGGTCGAGAAAGGCATAGGCGACATCGACGAGAATATTGATGACGATGACCAGGACGGCGCTGACGAGAATGATGCCGAGCAGCAAGGGCGTGTCGCGCGCGGCCACTGCCTCCTGCGCCAGCCGACCCAGACCGGGCACGGCAAAAACACTCTCGATGACGACGCTACCGCCCAGCATCTGCGCCGACTGCAGGCCGAGCATCGTGACCAATGGCAGCAGCGCATTGCGGGCGACATGGGCAAGCACGATGCGGGGGAGCGACAAGCCCCTGGCACGGGCGGCCAGCACAAAATCCTGCCGCCAGACCTCGGTCATGCCGGCACGCATCATCCGCAAATAGAGCGCCAGGTAGATGAAGCCGAGGCCTGAGACCGGCAGGACGAGATGGATGGCGATGTCGGCGGCGCGGTCGAGGCCGGCCTTGCCGGAGGCGATGGTCTCGATGCCGCCGATCGGCAGCCAGCGCAGGTCGACAGCGAAGACGACGATCAGCACCAGGCCGAGCCAGAAACCCGGCACCGCGTAGAGCGCCAGCGAACCGATGGAGAGAAAACGGTCGCGAAAACTGCCCGGCCTGGCGCCGGCATAGATGCCCAGCGCCGAGCCGAGGCCGAAGGAAAGCGCGGTGGCGCTGCCCATCAACCACAGCGTGGTCGGCAGGCGCTCGAGGATCACGTCGCGGATCGGCCGCGAAAAGGTGACGGACTGGCCGAGATCGAGATGCAGCAGCGCCCAGAGATAGTTGGCGAGCCGCGTCAGCTCCGACTGGTCGAGGCCCCAGCGATGGCGCAACAGCTCGATCATGCCGGCATCGCCGCCGGTAGAGACGATATAGGCATCGACCGCGTCGCCCGGGGCGGCCTCGAGCAGCAGGAACGTGCCGATGACAACGATCAAAAGCACGAAGACGCTGCCGACGAGGCGACGGCGGAGGAGCGTGAGGGCGCGGTTCATGCGGCCCTCGATGGGTTGGCGATACGTTGGTTAGGACCGCGCCTGGGCACCCCCCTCTGTCCTGCCGGACATCTCCCCCGCAAGGGGGGAGATTGGCTGTCATTTTTGGCTTCGCCAATCCCCAACATCGGAAAATTCGCGGGACAGACAAGTTGCCAATCTCCCCCCTTGAGGGGGAGATGTCCGGCAGGACAGAGGGGGGCCTCGTAGAACTCAACGCCTACGATGATTTCGCGAACGTTCATCCGCGAAATACTGTCACGATTCCAGATATGTGTCCGCCCAGTTCGATACCGCCCAGCGCGGATTGTTGGCGATGTTGCCCACAGTGTCGCGGGCGACGCTGATGAAGCTCCATTCGGCGACGTTGATCAGCGGCAGGTCGGCGGCCACCTCTTTCTGGAACTCCTTGTAAAGATTGGTGCGGGCCGATGTATCGAGCGTCTCGGACGCCTTGGCGATGAGCGCGTCCAGCGCATCGTTCTTGTAGCCGCCCTGGTTGGAGAACGGCACGCCGTCCGGAATGCCGCTTTGCACCAGGATGGTGGTCGAGATCGCCGGGTCGCCGCGGAACACCGGCGGGCCGACGGCGAGGTCGAAAGCGTGGTCGGTGTAGACGGCCTTGATATGCGCGGCGGAATCGTTGTTGACGAGCTGGGCGTCGATGCCGATCGCGGCGAGCGCCTGGCGCAGATAGTCGCCGAACTGCTTGGTTTCGTTGAAATAGGGAGCCGGCAACAGTTTCAGCGAAAAGCGCTTGCCGTCGGCGCCCTTCTTGTAACCCGCCTCGTCGAGCAGCGCATTGGCCTTGGCGACGTCGAAGGCATAGGTCGGGACGTCGGCGGTATAGAACTGCGGGTCGTTCTTCGGCACCGGGCCGGTGGCGGTGGCGGCATAGCCGAGGAACACCGTCTTGACGACGAAATCCTTGTCGATGGCATGCGCGATCGCCTGGCGCACCTTCAGGTCGGCGAGCTCCTTGCGACGATGATTGATCTCGACGACGAGCTGGTAGGTCAGTCCCTGATAGCCCTTGGTGATCACCTTCAGGCCCGGCACTTTCGAGATGCGGTCAAGATCGGCCAGCGGCACGGCGGAGAAGGCGGCGAGCTGGATCTCTCCTGCTTCCAGCGCGCTCGCCGCCGAAGTGCGGTCGGGCAGCACCTGGTAGATGATCTCATCGAGATAGGGCTCGCCCTTGCCCCAATAATCCGTGTTCTTCGTCAGCCGGTAGTATTGGCCGGCCTTGTATTCGGCGAACTTGAACGGGCCGGTGCCGATGGGCGCGTTGTTGGCCGGGTTGTCCTCGATCTTGCCAACTTCGTAAACGTGCTTCGGCACCACGCTGCTCAGCGCCGGCAGAGCGTTGCGGATCAGCTGGAAGGGCGTCGGCTTGGCGAATTTGAACACGGCGGTCAATTCATCAGGGGTATCTACCGCGGCCAGATCCTTGAACACGGTGCGGCCGAGATTCTGCAGCGGTTTCCAGATCTGCAGCGCCGAGAAGGCGACGTCGGCCGAGGTGAACGGCTTGCCGTCATGCCATTTGACCCCTTCGCGCAGTTTGAAGGTCGCCGACAGCCCGTCGGCGGCGCCTTCCCAACTGACCGCCAGGCGTGGTGCAAGCCCGTCCTTGCCATCGAAGGAGGCTTCGGCCAGCGTTTCGACGATCTTGCTGGAGATGAAGAAGACGCCATTCGAGGCGACGATGGCCGGGTTGAGGTTGCGCGGCTCGGAATCGGCGGCGAGCACCAGGCGGCCACCCTTCTTCGGCGTCTGCGCCCAGCTCAAGGCCGGCATCGCGGTGGAGGCCAGAAGCACGGCAGAGCCCGCAAGCACCGTGCGGCGTGAAATCCTGAACTCCGACATCATCCTATTCCCCCTCTATCTCATATCTTGCACGGAGGCCTTTCGGGCGTTTCCATGCACGTTTGATTATGGGCCTTGCCGTGGCTTTCGCCAGAGACGGAATTGGCGCATCGTGGCGTGGCTTTGAAATTTTTGTTCGCTGGACCAGTTACGGGAGAGTGGTCGATAAACCTGACCTGGTAAGACCAGGTCAGGTGATGCGCCTCAAATGACTGGCATCGGTGATGCGCGCCCGGCCGGGCGACCTGTTTCTGGCTGGACCAGATGGGCGAAAATGGTGCAGATTTGACCCGAAGTCGGTATCGGGATCGGGCAGCCGGCGGTCCAGCGCGATCTGCGCCGAAAATTCAGGGAGAGAGACAATGAACATAGCTCCGGGGAAGAGTGCCGTCGGCGACATCCCATTCGACCACGCCAGGGTCGATGGCCTGATGGAAGAGGCTGATATCGACGTTCTGCTCGCGACATCCAAGCACAACACCCAATATCTGCTTGGCGGCTACAAGTTCATCTTCTTCGCCGCCATGGATGCGATCGGCCACAGCCGGTACCTGCCGATCGTGATCTACGAAAAAGGCGGACCGGACCACGCCGCCTATATCGGCAACCGCATGGAGGGTGGCGAACACCAGAACCACCCGTTCTGGACGCCGACGCTGCATGCCGCCTGCTGGGGCACGCTCGATGCCGCCAATCTCGCTGTCGAGCATGTGCGCAAGATCGGCAAGGGCGACGCTCGCATCGGCATCGAGCCGGGTTTCCTGCCGTCGGACGCCTATGCCCTGATCTGCAAAGCGCTCCCCGACGCCAAGCTGGTCGATGCCACCGGCATGCTGGAGCGCATGCGCGCCATCAAGACCGAGGCCGAGCTGGAGAAACTGCGGATCGCCTCCGAACTGATCACCGATTCCATGCTGGCCACCATCCAATGGGCGCGCGAAGGCACGACCAAGAGCGAGATGATCGAACAGCTTCGCCGCGAGGAGACCAATCGCGGCGCGCATTTCGAATATTGCCTGCTGACGCTGGGCTCCAGCCACAACCGCGCGGCGTCGCCGCAGGCGTGGAAGAAGGGCGAAGTGCTGTCGATCGATTCCGGCGGCAATTATCATGGCTATATCGGCGACCTCTGCCGCATGGGGGTTCTCGGAGACCCGGATGCCGAGCTGGAGGACCTGCTGGCCGAGGTCGAGGCGGTGCAGCAGGCGGCGTTCTCGAAGGTAAAGGCGGGTACGCTGGGTGGTGACATGATTTCCCATGCCGAAGGCGTGCTGAAAAGATCCAAGGTCGCGCCCTACACGGATTTCTTCGCTCACGGCATGGGGCTGATCACGCATGAGGCGCCGTTCCTGATGACCAACCATCCGGTGACCTATGAAGGCACCTATGCGGGCAAGCCGCTGGAGAGGAACATGGTGCTGTCGGTAGAGACGACCATGCTTCACCCGACGCGCGGCTTCATCAAGCTGGAGGATACGGTGGCGGTTACCGATGCCGGCTATGTGATGTTCGGGGATCGGGGTCGGGCATGGAACCGGGGTGGCATGTAACCTGCCACATTACAAATGAGCGTGCCGGTCTCGATTGTCTCTAAGGCGCGTCGCGTCGAAACGAATTCATGCGCGGCGCTTTGCCGTTGCCGCTAAACAGAAGTCACTTTTGTGCGACAGGCACTAAACCATTCCAGTGCAGACGACTTCCAATCTTCCGTCGATCGTCTGGGTGCAGCATATGGTAAGCCCCTCGGATGCGGAGACGACGGCGCAATCGGATGCAAACGTTGACGCCCACGGACTACCGGACTTGGCGTTGCGATAGAACCAGGAGAGTTGGCTCTGAAGCCCGGCCATGATCATAAGCAGGGCATTGATGTCACGTTGATCCGGCGAGGGCTGTGTAAAAGCGATCTTGACCAGCGGATGCTTGTGGTCTTTGCAGTTGACCGTCCGTACCTGCTCGACCGTCTGGATCAAGCTCAGCGGCACGGGTATCCAGGATTCGCAGGACAAATCGGTCGAAAAGAGAAGCGTTGACGGGTCGGCGTCGTTGGCCTTGACAATACCGCCAACCGTCATGGCCGGGTTGCCGTCCGGCAGGCTGCCCGTTGCGAGCTTTTCCACGAATTCCTGGGGACTGAAACGCGTCATCGCTTCTCTCTCAAGGAGGCATGCTGGACGATAGCATATCGGAAGGGCGCCTCAAAGTCGCGAGCGAGGGGAGTTCCCGGCCGGCAGCAACCTGAAATCCGGCAGTTCGCGCAATCCCAGTTCCGGCCCTGCCGGCGAATAGACGACGAACAGCTGCATCGGCCCGTCGCCGGTGTTGAGCGTCGAGTGGAAGCGGCTCTCCGGCACGTAAATGGTGCAGCCGGGGCCGACCTTCTCGACCACCGGATTGCCTTGCTCGTCCTCGACCATCTGCTCGCCATGGCCCGAAATGACAAAGATGATTTCCTCCGCGCCCGGATGGTTATGACGGGTATGGCCCTTGCCGGAGGGCAGGTCGACGACGCCGCCGGAAAAGCGGGTCGCGCCGTTCACTTCCGGAGCGACCGTCAGCGACAATTTTCCCCAGTCGAATCCGAAGGCGCTGACATCCTTCGGGTACACGAACACCTTGCTCTTGTCGGTCATTCTCATGATCCCTTCTTTTTCTTCGTGGTCGTCTTCAGGCCGCCAAGCGTGACGGCCTTGAAATCGGCGGTCTGCCGGGCGATCGCCGCTTCCGCCGGCAGCCGCTCCATCGAGCTCGCGCCATAGAAGCCGTGCAGCCCCTTGCAGCGTTCGAGGATGTAGCGGGCGTCGTCCGGCATCGAGATCGGCCCGCCATGGCAAAGCAGGATGACATCCTTGCGCACCGAACGGGCCGCTTCGGCGATCGCGTCGATGGCGACCACGCAGTCGTCGAGCGACTTGGCAGAGGTGGCGCCGATCGAGCCCCCCGTCGTCACGCCCATATGAGCCACGACGATATCGGCGCCGGCCCTGGTCATGGCGCGCGCCTCGTCCGGGTTGAAGACATAGGGCGTGGTCAGAAGATCGAGCTTGCGGGCTTCGGCGATCATGTCGACCTCGAGCCCAAAACCCATGCCTGTCTCCTCGAAGCTCTGTCGCATGCTGCCGTCGAACAGGCCGATGGTGGGGAAATTCTGCACCCCGGAAAAACCCATCGTCTTCAGCTCGGAGAGCAGCAGCGGCATGATGACGAACGGATCGGTGCCGTTGACACCAGCCAGCACCGGCGTCTTCCTGACCACCGGCAGCACCTCGTAGGCCATCTCCTTGACGATCTCATTGGCATTGCCATAGGCCAGCAGGCCCGCGGCCGAACCGCGACCGGCCATGCGGTAGCGGCCGGAATTGTAGATGATGATGAGGTCGATGCCGCCGGCCTCCTCGGCCTTGGCCGACAGGCCGGTGCCGGCGCCGCCGCCGACGATCGGCACACCCTTGTCGATCATTCCCCTGAATTTCTTCAGTATGTCCTTGCGCGGTATTGCCGGCATGTCTTGGATCTCACTGTCTGGCGATTTCGAGGAAAGCCGCGACCGCGACCGTGGCGAATCGGGGATCATTGATGTGCAGCGGCAGACGCGTCAGCCGGCGCGTAGCGTTCGGCTTGATCGTGCGCTCGATGGCTTCGAACAGGGCGGCATCGGCTTGCGGGTCGAAGAAGGCGCCGCCTTCGATGTCGAGCGCGGAGACGCCTTTCTCCGGGATAAGGAAATGCACGGGCCCCTTGCAGCGGGCGAGCCTTGTGCCGATCCATTCGCCGATCTTGCGGCATTCCTGCGCCGTCGTGCGCATCAGCGTGACGTTCGGGTTGTGCTCGTAGAACAGCCGCCCGCGATAAGGGTCCGGAATGGTCGCAGGCGCCCAGAAATTGACCATGTCGAGCGCGCCGACCGAGCCGACATAAGGCAGGTCGGTGCGGGCAACGGCACCGAAACGATCCTCCGTCGCCGGCAGCACGCCGCCGAACAGGAGATCGCAGACCTCAGTGGTGGTGATGTCGATGACGCCGGACAGCAGGCCGCTGTCGGCCAGTTTCTCCATGCTGCGGCCGCCGGTGCCGGTGGCGTGAAAGACCATGCAGTCATAGGTCGAACGGAGCTGATCCGCGATTGCCGTCACGCACGGCGTGGTGACGCCGAACATGGTGAGGCCGATCGACGGCTTGCCCTCGGGCGGCGGCGGCGGTCTGGCGGCCATGCCCGATATCGCCTGGGCCGCATTGTACAGAACGACACGCGAGAGCTGGTTCAGCCCGGCCATGTCGGTCACCGATGGCATCATGATGATGTCCGAGATGTCGACATAGGGCGCGGTGTCGCCGGAAGCGAGCGTCGAAACCATGATCTTGGGCAGGCCGAGCGGCAGCGTGCGCATGCCTGCGGTGACGATCGACGTGCCGCCGCCGCCGCCGATGCCGATCATGGCGGCAATGTCGTTTCGCGATTGGGCAAAGCGAGCGAAGGCGATGCCCATGGCGGCGACCGCAGCGCCGCGGTCGTCGCCGGCGAGCACCGCGTCTCGCCCGCCGGGATGGTGGCCTGCCACATCCCCAGCGGCAATGTCGACCGGCACGCTCGCGGCGCGCGTTCCGACGTCGACCCGGCAGACAGCGGCACCCGTGGCGGCGATCGCGTCGGCCAGGAAGGCGAGTTCCTCACCCTTGGTGTCCGCGGTGCCCACCACATAAATGCGCTTCATCGATGCCTCCCTCTGCCGGTCCAAGTCACCCAGAGGCTCAGTGCTCTACAGAGCGTCAACCTAGCCATTCCGAAAACGAGGAGGTCATTGCAATTTTTTGAGACGCGCGTATCATATTGGTATGGATGTCTCACGTCAACAAGCCGCAGCAAGCGACGACACCGCCGGGGGACCAGAGCGTGGACCCCGCGCGCGCACGAAACGGCTGATGCTGGAGACGGCGACGAGGCTGATGCAGGCAGGCGCAACACCTTCGGTCAGCGAGGTTGCCGAGGCGGCGCAGGTGTCCCGCGCCACCGCCTACCGGTATTTTCCGAGCCAGGCGGCACTGGTGCAGGCAGTGGTTAACGAGGGGCTCGGGCCGATCCTCACCTGGAAATCCACCTCTGCCGATGCCGAGCGCCGCGTTGCCGAGCTCTTCGACACGGCCATGCCGCGCATCGAGGCTTTCGAGGCGACCTTCAAGGCGGCATTGAAACTGTCGCTCGATCAGTGGGCGCGGCGCCAGGCCGGTACTTTGGGAAGCGAACCGGCCTTCAAGCGGGGCCACCGCGTCGAATTGCTTCAGGACGCGCTCGCTCCGCTCAAGGGCCGGCTGCCGCCGCGCGACCTCAAGCGGCTGGCGCAGGCGCTGTCGCTGATCTTCGGCGTCGAGGTGCTTATCGTGCTGAAGGACATCTGGGGACTGGACGGTCGCCGGACGATGTCCGTTGCCCAGTGGGCGGCGGTCGCCCTGGTGCGCGCGGCGATCGCGGAATCAGTCTCCGAAGCACAAGCGATCGAACCAACAAGGGTCACGAAATAGCAGGTATCTGGTTCTACCAGATTTGCATACTGGTTGCCGATATTAACCGCAATGCTGAAGCATGAACAAGGCCGATGTCTATCAATGAGTAGGAAAATTTAGGAAAAACAGGCAGATAAGGCTGGAATTCGAGACTTCGAGCTGTCACCATTGCTCAAGAAAGGGCTTGACGGAGCTTCAAAATTGGTAATACCAGATCAAAGGAGAAAAGCGGATCGAAAGTGAGGGCTGCGATCCATTTCCGGACGGGCGAGGAGGCTCCAAACCGGAAGGCGCGACCAAGGGAGGAACTACCAGGGCCGGCCCAGTTTGCCGGTTCGCTTGATACGGTAGAATGCGCACAAGGGAGGAAACATCATGCGCAAGATAGTGACCAGCTTGCTTGCTGGTATCGGCTTGACACTTGCCTGCGGAACATCCGTCTACGCCCAGGACAAATCGCTCACCATCTTCTGGGCGGAATGGGATCCTGCCAACTACCTCCAGGAACTCGGCAACGAGTACGAGAAGGAAACCGGCGTCAAGATCACGGTGGAGACCACGCCCTGGGCCGACTTCCAGACCAAGGCCTTCACCGAGTTCAACGCTCATGGCGATGCCTACGACCTGGTCGTCGGCGACTCGCAGTGGCTCGGCGCCGGCTCGACCGGTGGCCACTATGTCGACCTCACCGACTTCTTCAACAAGCACAAGCTCGGCGAGGTGATGGCGCCGGCGACGGTGAAGTACTACGCCGAATATCCTGGCAACAGCGGCAAGTACTGGGCCATCCCGCTCGAAGGCGACGCCGTCGGCTGGTCCTATCGCAAGGACTGGTTCGAGGATCCCAAGGAGAAGGAAGCCTTCAAGGCCAAATACGGCTACGACCTCGACGTGCCGAAGGATTTCAAGGCGCTGCGCGACATCGCCGAATTCTTCCACCGGCCGGACCAGAAGAGATACGGCATCGCCATCTACACCGACAATTCCTATGACGCGATGGCGATGGGCTTCGAGAACGCGCTGTTCTCCTATGGCGGCGAACTGGGTGACTATTCGACCTACAAGGTCGACGGTTTCATCAACTCCGACAAGGCTGTCGCCGCGCTCGACGCCTATAAGGAGCTTTACAAGTTCACGCCTCCGGGCTGGGCCAAGTCGTTCTTCGTCGAGGACAACCAGGCGATCACCGAAAACCTGGCCGCGATGAGCATGAACTACTTCGCGTTCTTCCCCTCGCTGATCAACGAGGCGTCGAACCCGAACGCCAAGAACACCGGCTTCTTCGCCAATCCTCCCGGGCCGAACGGCGACCAGTTCGCCGCACTCGGTGGCCAGGGCATCTCCGTCGTCTCCTACTCGCAGAAGCAGGACGAGGCGATGAAGTTCCTCGAATGGTTCATCAAGGACGAGACCCAGAAGAAGTGGGCGGCACTCGGCGGCTACACCTGCAGCGCAGCCGTGCTCAAGTCCGAAGAGTTCCAGAATGCGACGCCCTACAACAAGGCCTTCTACGAGACCATGTTCAAGGTGAAGGATTTCTGGGCGGTGCCGGAATATGCCGAACTGCTCCAGCAGCTCAACCAGCGCGTCTATCCCTACATGATCGGCGGCGAAGGCACCGCCAAGGAAACGCTCGACGCACTGGCCGCCGACTGGAACGCGACCTTCAAGAAATACGGCCGCGGCCAATAATCGTTCATGTCCCACGGAGGGGGCGCTCATGCCTCCTCCGTTTCTTTTTCTTCAAGCGGGAGCAGGGTCTTGGCGACCACGATGATCACCACGCTGGACAGATCTTCACGCGCGGCCGCGCGTGGCCTTAGCGATATTTCGATCCGCAATCTTTTCATCATCCCGACGATCCTGTTCCTGATCGTCTTCAACATCTTTCCGCTGATCTATTCGCTCGGCTATTCCTTCACCGATTTCCGCGCCTCGACCAACGCGCCGGCGAATTTCGTCGGGTTGCAGAACTACCGCGACCTGCTCAGCGACCCCTATGTCTGGTCCAACTTCGCCATCACCGCCAAATACGTGATCATCTCGGTCGCCGGACAGTTGCTGGTCGGCTTCGGCGTGGCGATGCTGCTCAACCGCGACATCCCGCTGAAGGGGCTGCTGACGACCCTGCTGCTGCTGCCGATGATGCTGTCGATGGCCGTCGTCGGCCTGTTCTGGAAACTGCTCTACGATCCGTCATGGGGCGTCATCAACTATGCGCTCGGGCTTGGCAATTTCGAGTGGCTGGCCGACCCCAAGATGGCACTCTACGCGGTGGCGCTGACCGACATCTGGATGTGGTCGCCCTTCGTCATGCTGCTGTCGCTGGCCGGCCTCTCGGCGGTGCCGAAGCACCTCTACGAAGCCGCCGCTATCGACCGCGCCGGTCCGTTCTACACCTTCTTCCGCATCACCTTGCCGCTGGTCGCGCCGATCCTCATGATCGCCGTCATCTTCCGCACCATGGAAGCGTTCAAGACCTTCGATCTGGCCTACATCCTGACCACCCAGCCGACGGCTGAACTGATCTCGATCCGGCTCTACAAGATGGCGTTCCAGGAATGGCAGACCGGGCGCTCCTGCGCGCTCGCCTACATCGTGCTGATCATGGTGCTGGCCATCACCAACATCTACGTCAAATATCTCAACAAAGTGAAGGAGCGCTGAGATGGCCGCCGTCCGCACTTCTTCCGAGATCGCCCTCAACCGCGTCGCAATCGTCGCCGTGCTGGTGGCGACAGTGATCTTCCTGGCGCCGATTTACTGGATCGCCTCGACGGCGTTCAAGCCGCGCAATCTTGCCACCACCATCCCGCCGACGGTCGTGTTCCAGCCGGAGATATCGCCCTTCGTGAAGCTGTTCACCAAGCGCTCGCAATTGCGCAGCCCGCCTTCGCCGGAAGAATATGCGGCGGCGCCCTGGTGGGAACGCGTCGTCTTCGACGGCGGCGAAAAGATCGTGCGCGACGGCAAGGGCCAGGTGCAATGGTCGGGCTATCCGAACCGTTTCATGAATTCGCTGATCGTCGCGATCACCTCGACGGTGCTGGCGGTCGGCATGGGTACGTTCACCGCCTATGGCTTCTCGCGCTTCAGGGTCAAAGGCGAGGCGGACCTTTTGTTCTTCATTCTGTCGACCCGCATGCTGCCGCCCGTGGTGGTGGCGATCCCGATGTTCCTGATGTACCGGGCGGTCGGCCTCAACGATTCCCATATCGGGCTGATCATCCTCTACACCGCCTTCAACCTGTCCTTCTCGGTTTGGCTGATGAAGGGTTTCATGGACGAGATCCCGAAGGAGTACGAGGAAGCGGCGCTCGTCGACGGCTATACGCGCATGGAAGCCTTCTTCAAGATCGTGCTGCCCGAAGCCGCCACCGGCATCGCCGCCACGGCCGTGTTCTGCTTCATCACGGCATGGAACGAATATGCCTTCGCGCTGATCATGACCAATCGCCGCGCCCAGACGGCACCGCCGTTCATCCCGAGCCAGGTCGGCTCCGGGCTGCCGGACTGGACGGTGATCGCCGCCGGCACTTTCCTGTTCCTGCTTCCTGTCGCCATCTTCACCTTCCTGCTTCGTAATCACCTGTTGCGCGGCATGTCCTTCGGAGCGATCCGCAAATGAGCTTTCGCGCCATCAACCAGAAATATCTGGAACCAGGCAGCCAGGTGCTGATGGTGCTCGGCATCATTGCGCTATGCCAGCCCTGGAGCTTGCTGCTGCACAGCTATGGGCTGACCATCATCCTGATCGGCCTGATCGGCTTCAACATCACCTCCAAGATCGCACCGCAAGAGGAAGCCGGGACCGGCCAGTCAGGCGATCCGCAGCGAAATCCGGGAGCGCAGCATTGACCCAGATCGAGCTTCGCGGCGTCCAGAAGTTCTTCGGCGCCGTCCAGGTCATCAAGGACCTCAACCTCAGGATCGAAGACAACGAGTTCATCGTGCTGCTCGGCCAGTCGGGCTGTGGAAAGACGACGACGCTGCGCGCCATTGCCGGGCTGGAGACGATCGACGAGGGCGACATCCTCATCGACGGCAAGCCCATCCAGCATCTGAAGGCCGCCGATCGCGACATCGCCATGGTCTTCCAGTCGTTCTCGCTGTACCCGCATATGAGCGTCTACGAGAACATCGCCTTTCCCTTGCGCGCCACGCGAAAGAGCAAGAGCGAAATCGACCAGGAAGTTCGCTCGGTCGCCAAGACGCTGCAAATCACGGACCTGCTCGGCAAGAAACCGTCGGCGCTGTCGGGCGGCGACATGCAGCGCGTGGCGATCGGCCGGGCACTGGTGCGGCGGCCGAAGGCGATGCTGATGGACGAGCCGATCGGCGCGCTCGACGCCAAGCTGCGCGAGGAGATGCGGGCCGAGATCAAGCGGCTGCACATCAAGCAAGGCTCGACCACCATCTACGTCACCCATGACCAGATCGAGGCGATGAGCCTCGCCGATCGCATCGTCATCATGCATGAGGGGGTTCTCCAGCAGGTCGGCTCCCCCGACGAGGTCTATTCGCACCCGGCCAACCTGTTCGTCGCGCAATTCGTCGGCAGTCCGGTGATGAACGTGGCCGACGCGGCGGTGGCCGAAAAAGCCTCGTCGGCCTCGGTGACGGTGGGCGATGCGCCAACCGGTTTCGAATTCCCGCGCGCGCTCCTGTCGAAGCTCAACGGCCATGCGGGCGGCCGGCTGGCACTCGGCATCAGGCCGGAAGGCGTCCTCATCAGCCGTGAGGCGGCGGAGGGCTTCATGGCGGTCGAGACGCAGATCGTCGAGCCGCTCGGCTCGTTCGACATCGTCGACCTGAA
The DNA here is from genome assembly GCF_006443035.1 of Mesorhizobium sp. B1-1-6. NCBI lineage: Bacteria > Pseudomonadati > Pseudomonadota > Alphaproteobacteria > Hyphomicrobiales > Phyllobacteriaceae > Mesorhizobium > Mesorhizobium sp. B1-1-6. Next base: position 168,547 of record NZ_VFWR01000013.1, read on the forward strand.
AGTCGGCTCCAAGATGCTGCGCGCCCGCACCAAGAGCGGCTTCATTTCAGGTCCCGGCGAGAGGGTGTTCGCCAGGATCGATCCGACACAGGCGCATTTCTTCGACGCGGCGAGCGGCAAGTCGCTCGGAGTGAGACTCTGATGGCCCATATCCAGCTCAAGAACATCTCCAAGACGTTCGGCAATCACACGGCCCTGACCGGGCTCGACCTCGACATCGCCGATGGCGAGTTCTTCGTCCTGCTCGGCGAGACGGGCGCGGGCAAGACAACGACGCTGCGGCTGATCGCCGGACTGGAAAAACCGAGCGAGGGCCAGGTCTTCATCGACGGGATCGACGTTGCCGACTGGGGCGCCGCCGAGCGCGACGTGGCGCTGGTGCTGCAGCAATATTCGCTCTACCCGCGCTATACGGTGCGCGAAAACCTCGAATTCCCGCTGAAGCCGAAGATCCGGCGGCTGCCCGACGCCGAAATCAAGGACCGCGTCGACCGCGCGGCGCGGACGCTCAGGATCGAGCATCTGCTCGACCGCAAGACCGACCGGCTGTCGGGCGGCGAGATGCAGCGCGTCTCGATCGGCCGGGCCATCGTGCGCAAGCCGCGCGTGTTCCTGATGGACGAGCCGCTGTCGGCGCTCGACGCCAAGCTGCGCGAGGCGCTGCGCACGGAACTGAAGAACCTGCAGATGCAGCTCGGCGCCACCTTCCTGTTCGTCACCCACGACCAGATCGAGGCGATGTCCATGGGCGACAAGGTGGGCGTGCTCAACCATGGCCGCATCGTCCAGACCGGCACGCCGCATGAGATCTACAACAATCCGCGCGACACCTATGTGGCGAGCTTCGTGGGCTCGCCGCCGATGAACCTCATCGACGGCAGGGTGGTCAACGATCGTGCGGTCATGGCGCCGCTGAATTTCGAATTGCCGCTTTCAGGGGGAGCCAAGGCGAGTGCGGCGACCGACGGTCGCCCGCTCGTCTTCGGCATCCGCCCCGAGGACGTCTATCTCGAGAGCGGTGCGCCGGTCGAGGCGCGCGTCCACGACGTCGAAAACCATGGCGTGGAAAAGATCCTGACGCTGCGCGTGGGCGAGACCACGCTGCGCGCCACGGTGCCGGCGCGGACCGATGTCGCGATCGAGCAGCCGGTGCGCTTTGCCTGGAATCCGGACAAGGTGGTGCTGTTCGACAAGGGCAGCGGCGTGAGTTTGCGGCACGCCGGATGAGGCGAATATCGCGAATGCGATGTTCCGGACAGCGCCCTAAACAAAAAGCCCGACTTGCGGCAGGGCAAGGAATCCGGGTTAACGGGTCCCTCCGGAGCCTTCGTCGGTGCGCTGTTGATGAAGCATTGAACGGAAAAACCCGCCTGTGCGGCGGGTCCCTGGCGCAACTCAGCACCATAACCAAATATCTACCATAGTTGCCTTCACCCAGTTAAGAAAAAATTCCTATCATGGGAAACTGGCACAGCGGGACTGGCTGTGGTCAGGTCTTGTTAACCCGAGTTCTGAGCCCCCGCAGCAATGCCGGCCGGACAGCCGTCCCGCACCTCTACTTCGGCAGATAGGTCTCATAGGGCTCGGTGTTGATCAGCAGGATCACGCATTCCGTCTCCGAGAGGCAGGCGTCGGCATGCATCTCATTGGCCTTCTGGGTCCAGTAGGATCCGGGAGGCAGCTCGACCTTGCTCGCCTCGCCGCCGTCCATCTGCCAGTGCGCCCATAGGCCCTGGATCACCACGGCGCGATAATCGGCGGTGTGCGCATGAACAGGGGCGTGCCAGTTGCCCGGGACTTTCAGCAAGGTACCCGCGGGGCCCTTGGCCCTTTCTCCCCATAGCGGTCCGAGACGCTGCGGTTGGTCCGGCGCCTCAGAAACATAGGGAATCTTGCTGGCCGGCAGATAGCTGTCCTCAAGGGCGAAGGCACGGCCGGGGATAGTGAGCATTGCGGCCAGCGTCAGGATCTTTAAGTGATTTGGCATCGCTTCTCCTCTTCGGGCCGACTTGCCGCCAGCGCTCGTCTGTTGGATGACAAGCTATTGCAAATGGCCAAGCCGGGAATGGCATTCTGTCCGGAACACTTGGCAATTCATCCAGGCCGGAAATCGCCACTGCAAACAGCGTTGATTTAGCCTTTTCCCGAGGCGCCGCCCGCGGCGCGCAAATGGCTGGGCGCGCTGCCGACGATGCGCTTGAAGGCCCGGCTGAACGACGCTTCCGAATCGTAGCCCAATCTGGCGGCGATCACCGACACCCGCATCCCTTCTTCCTCGAGCCACCGCCTTGCCTGATGCATGCGTACCCCGGCGACATATTTTGCCGGTGTCTCTCCGACGATGGCCGTGAAACGTTCGGCAAAAGCCGACCGTGAGGCGCCCATCTCGCGGGCCAGCGCTTCGACGGTCCAGTTCCTGTCAGGCTGCCGATGAATGGCGACCAGCACGCGGCCGATGTCCCGATCCTTGATCGCCGAGATCCAACCCGTGATGTCACCGGCGCTGTTCTCCACCCAGGAGCGGATGATGGCTGCGGCCAATACATCGGCCAGCCGCGCCAGCATCATGCCGGAGCCGGCCCGGTTCCTCGTCGCCTCGTCGGCCATGGCTTCCAGCAAATGCGGGATGCCTGGCTCGCCGGCCATCAGCTCCTTCGCGCGCAGCATATTCGGCATCATGGCCAGCAGTGGATGCGAGCCATCGTGGTTGAAGTGCATGCTGCCGCAGAACAGCAGCGTTTTTGCACCATGGCCGCCGTTCGAGACGGCGTAGACATTGTCCTGCAGGGGCTCGACGCTGTAGCTTTCGAGCGGTTCGGCTTGTACACCGGGTGCGCTGGCAAGGATATGCTCGGCGCCGCGCGGCAACAGCAATGCATCGCCGGCTTTCAGTTCCATCCATTCGCCTAGTGGCGAAAGCAGCCAGCATCCGGCACGGCCGATGAAGTGAAACCGCGCCGCCTTCTGCACCGGAAAGAGCACGGCCCAAGGCGCGCCCAGTTCGCAGCGGCCATAGTCGACGCCCTCGAGGCGCAGCGCGCGCAACATCTCGGTCAACGCACCCCCCGGGGCCGGCACAGTGTCGTTGGGCGAGGTCAAGTCCATGCCGATTCCTACAGCAGTTCAGCGTCCCACGGAAACGCTGAACTGCTGTACCTCTTCGGGCAATTCCGGACGGAATTGCTCCAGCCTGGAGTCACGGCCTGCCGCTTCAGCCGGCCTGGCGGATCTCAGCATGTTCCTCGGCACGCAGGTGGCTGGGAGCCGAGCCGATGACGCGCTTGAAGGCCCGGCTGAAGGCGGCGTCCGACTCATAACCCAGGCGTGTGGCGACGACGGAAATCTTCTGGCGATCGCGCACCAGCCATTGTCGGGCCTGGTGCATGCGCACCTGGGTGACGTACCTGGCCGGCGTCTCGCCGACAATGGTGGCAAAACGCTCGGCAAAGCCCGATCGCGAGGCGCCCATCATCCTGGCGAGCGCCTCGACGGTCCAGTCGCGGTCCGGTTCGAGATGGATGGCGGCCAGAACGCGCCCGATGTCGGGATCCCTGACCGCCGCGATCCAACCGCTTGAATCGCCGCAGCCGCGCTCGACCCATGAGCGGATCACGGTGGCGGCAAGGACGTCGGCGAGCCGCGCCAGAATGCCGCCGGAGCCGACGCGCTCCATCGTCACTTCACGCGCCATCGAGTCCAGGAGATGCGGAATACCCGGCTCATAAGCTTCGAGTTCATGCGCGCGCATGACATCAGGCATCATGCCGAGCAGGGGATGCAGGCCATCGATGTTGAAGTACATGCTGCCGAAAAACAGCAGCGTGCCCGGACAGCGACCATCGGGGCACATGGCTTCATTGGACATGCAATAGACGTTCTTGCAGACTTCTTCGGCCGCGTAGCCCTGGATCGGCCAAGCCTTGGTGCCCGGTTCGCTTGCCAGCACATGCGCTGCGCCACGCGGCAGCAGTGCCGCGTCGCCCGCCTTGAGCTCGACCCACTCGCCCGAGGGCTGCATCAGCCAGCAGCCCTTGCGGCCGATGAAGTGGAATCGCGCCGCTGCCTGGGCCGGAAACTGGATGCCCCAAGGCTCCCGCATTTCGCAACGGGCGTAGTCGACGCCGTCGAGACGCAGCCCGCGCAATATGTCGGTCAGCGGATCGCCAGTGGTCCGAATTTTGGACGAACGGTCAAACATAATGGTGTTTCTAGCATGGAAACTCCAGGCCGTCACTCCCTATGTTGCAGTGCAGCCAAATGTTGCGCTGCAACTTCATCGGAGACTGACCATGGCCGAACCCGCGACGGGCGTCGTCGACGCCGCCCTATTGAACACTGTCGATCAGGGGGAACGAACCGAGCCGGCATGGGGCGCCGTCGTCTCGCTGGCGCTTGGTGTTTTCGGTCTCGTTACGGCGGAATTCCTGCCCGCCAGCCTGTTGACGCCGATGGCGAGCGATCTCGGCGTCAGCGAAGGCGTTGCGGGACAAGCGGTCACCGCGACCGCGATCGTCGGCGCCATTGCCGCCCCCACAATGGCGATCATGACACGGCGCATGGATCGCAGGCTGGTGATGTGGATGCTGACCGCGTTTCTGATCGCCTCGAACCTTTTGGCCGCCTTTGCCTCATCGCTGCCCATGCTTCTGCTTGCCCGCGTCGTGCTCGGCGTTGCGCTGGGCGGCTTCTGGGCGATGTCGGCGGCCATGGCGTTGCGGCTGGTGCCGATGCGGTTGATGCCACGCGCCATGTCGATCATCCTGACCGGCGTTTCGCTGGCCACCGTCACCGCCGCCCCTGTCGGCGCCTATGTCGGTGATATCTGGGGCTGGCGCACGGCTTTCATGATCGCCACGGTCGTCGCCGCGCTGGCGTTGTTGGTGCAGGTGGCCACCATTCCGAAACTGCCGCCGATGGGCGTGGCAAGTTTCCGCACTTTGCTCGAGGTGCTGGAGCGCCCGTCGATCAGGGTGGCGCTGCTGGTCGTGCTGCTGGTCGCTTCGGGGCACTTTGCCGGCTTCACCTATGTGCGCCCCTTCCTCGAGAAGATCCCGATGCTCGGCATCGAGACAATCTCGCTGGTGCTCCTGGCCTATGGCATAGGCGGCTTCTTCGGCAATATCGCCGGCGGCATCCTGGCCGAACGCAATCTCAAGGCCGCCGTCGCGCTGGCACCCCTGCTGATCGCAGTGGCCGCCGCCTCGATGCTGGTCTTCGGCGCCTCGCCGGCGATCGCCGCCGCCGCCGTGGCGGCCTGGGGCTTTGCCTTCGGCGCGGTGCCGGTCGGGCTGCAGACATGGCTGGTGCGGGCCGCGCCCGATCAAGCCGAGAGCGCCGGCGGCCTGATGGTCTCCACCTTCCAGGTGGCGATTGCGCTCGGCGCCGTCTTTGGCGGCCTGCTGGTCGATCATGCCGGCGTCGCCAGTGCCTTCGCCTATTGCGGCGTGGCGACTTTGCTGGCGGCAGTCGTGGTGTTTCTGCTCGCCCCAAAACGCGCCGAGTAGGCTCTCCCGACAACCATCCCTGACTTGCGCAACGGCCCGAGAACCATCATGGTTCTCGGGCCGTTGCCTTTGCGATGGCGGCGTCGCTGACAGGCAGACGCGGCAGGCTGCCGGCGAAATTCAGGCTGAACGCCCATCGAAGTCGAAGATCGACAAGGCGGACGGATCGACATCGGCGACACAGTTGACGTTAATGTAGGCGCTGCGTTCACTCCCCTCGCGCACATCCTCGGCGAAAGGATGGATGCCGCAGGTGCGACAGAAGCGGTGCGCGATGGCGCAGTTGCCGAATGTGTAGGTGCCGATCTCGTCGCTCCAGGCCAGCACCCGCAGCGCCTGATGCGGAACGGCGCACAGCAAGGCGCCCTTGCGCGAGCAGATCGAGCAATTGCACCGCACGGCTTCGGTCAGTTCCGCCTCGAACTCGAAGGCGACCTTGCCGCAATGACAGCTGCCTTTGTAGAGCATCGTTCTCTTCCTTGCGTCCGCCAGGGGTGCAAAACCGCCCGCGCCGGGTTAAGTCTCGGCACGCCACGCGCCGGCTGCTAAGCTTAAGACGTCCCAGAGGTCCGGAGTCCGACACCGAAGATGCAATCCGTCCGCGATCACCTGGAAACTACCCTTGCGCGTCTCGCCGCCCGTGCCGGTGAAGAACGTGTGTTCACGAAACTCTATATCGAAGCCGCGCGAGCCGCAGCCGATGCCGCCGACGCGCGGCGGAGGGCCGGCGTGAGGCTCGGACCGCTCGACGGAACGATCATTTCGATCAAGGACCTGTTCGATGTCTGCGGCGAGGCGACCACGGCCGGATCACTGCTGCTCAAGGATGCTGCGCCGGCAATTGGCGACGCCATGATTGTGCGCCGGCTGCGGCAAGCCGGCGCGGTGATCATCGGCAAGACCAACATGACCGAGTTCGCCTTTACCGCCATCGGCGACAACCAGCACTATGGCACGCCTGGCAACGCGACCGATGCCGACCGCATTCCCGGCGGCTCTTCCTCCGGCGCCGGCGTTTCCGTCGGCGAGGGGACGAGCGAAATCTCCATCGGTTCCGACACTGGCGGATCGATCCGTATTCCGGCGGCACTTAACGGCGTCGTCGGCTTCAAGCCGACGGCGCGGCGGGTGCCGCTCACAGGCGCCTTTCCACTGTCGGCCACGCTGGACTCGGTCGGCCCGCTCGCCCGCACCGTGGCGCAATGCGCCGCAGCCGATGCGGTGATGGCGGGCGAGGACTTGGCGCTGCCGGCGCCACTCGCCCTTGCGGGGTTGCGCATCGGTCTCCCGCGCGGCGTGCTTTTCGGAGAGACTGAAGGCGCGGTGGCAGCAGCGTTCGAGCGCTGCCTCGGCAAGATCGAGCAGGCCGGCGCACGGGTCGCGGACCTGTCGATCGACGACCTGATCGCGGACCTTCGCGCGTTCACAAAACGTGGTTCGATCGCCGCGATGGAAGGGGCTGAAGTGCATGCAGACTGGTTGGCGGCAGGCGCTCCGGTGCCGGTTGACCCGCATGTGAGCGGACCCTTGTCGCGGGCGGCAATGCTGCCGACCCCGGTTTACATCAGGGCACTGCGTCGCCGTGCCGTGCTGGCCGCCGCCACGGATGAGCGGCTGACGTCGGTCGATGTGCTGGCCCTGCCAACCACGCCGGTGACGGCGCCGACCATCGTCTCCCTGGCGCAAGATGCCGGTCTGCGCGATCGCACGGAGGGCCTGCTGCTGCGCAACACGCAGGTGGCCAACCAGTTCGATCTCTGCGCGATCTCGCTGCCGATACCAGGCATGGCGCTGCCGGCCGGCTTGATGCTGGTGGCGCGCCACGGCCATGACCGCCGTCTGCTGAGCATCGCCGCTGAAGTGGAGAGATTGCTGGGCGGCTGATCGGGACTGAACCGAATGTCAGTGTGAAGAGCAGTGCTTGCGTTCGCTGTCCTTGGCGGCGCGCTCGACGGCCGTCGCGATCAGCCACGGCAGGCTGTATTGCTTGCCGGTGATGGTCTGGGTGCGTCGCTCGATCGATCCCCTGACGACAATCTTGCCGGCAGAGAGCGCATCCGAGGCCTCGACCATCGCCTTGTCCTTCGTCGGCAATCCGCCGGTGTCGATCGACACGCCTTTGATGATCTTGCCGGTGGCGAGGTCGAGCACGCTGTTCGATGGGCAGGGAGCCTTGAAGCAGCGCAGCCCGTTGTCGCAATAGACATAGCTGCTTTCGGCCGCGGCGAGCGAGGGCAGCAGGCCCGCTGAAGTGGTGGCAAGGCACAGGAATGCGAGGCGGAGAACGGACATGGCTCCAGCGTCGCGAAGAATTGGGGCGAAACGGCGATGGTCTAGCTGTCGGCGGGAAACCGTCGCCGATAATGCCCGACCACTTCCGGGTTGCGCAGATTGACCGGCAATTTGCCTGCCAGGACCAGCAGGGCCTCGCCGGCCGCGCCAACGCCCATGCGCATCATCGATTCCTCGGTGATGCCGGCCATGTGCGGGGTGATGACGACGTCGTCGAAGCTGAAATAGGGATGATCCGGTGGCAGCGGCTGCGTCGAGAACACGTCGAGCGCGGCACCGCCGATGCGGCGCTCCCGCAAGGCCTCGATCAGCGCGTCGTCATCGACGACGGGCCCGCGCGACACGTTGATCAACAGCGCGTTGGGTTTCATGCGCGATATGCGTTCGCGGCTGATCAGGCCGCGCGTTTCCGGCGTCAGCGGACAGCACAGGACGATGATGTCGCTCTGCTCGACCAGCGCGTCGATCGACAGGAAGCCGACCTTGTCCGGCGCCGGCTGCATGCTGCGGGTCGTTGCGACCACTTTCAGGTCGAACCCATGCGCGGCGATATGGCCAACGGCCTGTCCGACGGCGCCGAGACCGACGATGCCGATCGTCTTGCCGGCGAGCTCGATGTTGGAATTGGCGTGCTCGCGACCGGCAAGCCAGCCCTTGGCGCGCAGGTCGCGGTCGACGACACGAAACTGCCGAAGCAGGGCGAGGGCTGCAAACATCACATGCTCGGCCACCGAGCGTGCGTTGACCGCCGGCACGTTGGCGACCAGCACACCTGCCGCGGTCGCTGCTTCCATCGGGATCATGTCGAGCCCGGCGCCATGGCGGATCGCTGCCCGCAACCTGGTGGCACCATCGAACAGCAGGGGCGGCAGGGGCGCGCGCACAATGACGATGTCGGCATTCCTCGCCTCGGCGGCCAGCGTGCCCGGATCGATGGCCGAGGCGACGACAAGCTCACCCGCCCCCGCCAGCATGGCCGCGGCGCGCGGATGCAGTCTGTGCGTCGACAGGATGCGCGTCATCCCCGTCAGGCCTGTTCGAGCGTCGGGTTTTGCGGCGCCGCCCCGAGGCCTTCGATCAGCCCCTTCCAGTAGCTTTCCGCGCCCTGCAGGTGGGCGCTCATCAGCGCCTGGGCGAGATTGCCGTCGCGCCGCAGCAGCGCCTCGTATATCTGGATGTGTTCGGCATGCGAGCGCACGCTGCGCTCCGGATCGTTGAAGTAGATCGGTAGGCGCTGCTCGCCCATCAAATAGTAAACGCTGCAGATGTTGTGGAAGACGCCATTCTTGGTGGCGCGCACGATCTCGAGATGGAATTCGCGGTCCTCCTTGGCGAGGCCTTCGCCTGCCGCGATGCGTTCTTCCGAGGCCTTCAGGATCTCGCGCAGCCGTTCGAAATTCTCCTCGGTGGCACGCGAGCATGCAAGTTCGGCCGCCTTGATCTCATGGATCTTGCGCAATTCGACCGTCTCGTAGATCTGCAAGGGATCGAGCGGCAGGCCGGCGCGCGCGAACAGCGCCAGCGCCTCGACGCTGGCCTGCTTGGTATCGATATAGATGCCGGACTTGGCCCTGCGCTCGACGATGCGCATGGCCTCGAGAATGGCCAGCGCTTCGCGGATCTGGCCGCGGCTGACGCCGAAATGCTCCGCCAGTTCGCGTTCCGACGGGGTTCGGCCCGTCTCCTTGTCGGAATGGGAGAACAGATAGGCGGCAAGCTCCGCGAGAAGGTTGTTTTCTTTCATCGTCAATTGCGTTGCGCGTGCGCCTCCAGGAATCGCTCCGAAATGGTGAATCCCAATCCGGGTTTTTCGGGGATCGCTATCATACCGTCCCTGGCTTCGACAGTCTCTTCGACAAGGTCGTGGATCATCGGATTGGCACCGAGCGAATATTCGACGGTGAAGCTCGACGGCGAGGCGGCGCAGACATGCAGCCCGGCGAAGAAGCAGGGCGCGCCGGCCCATAGATGCGGCGCAAAGCGCAGGTTGAAGGCGCTGGCGATGGTTCCGATCTTCATGGCCTCGCTGATGCCGCCGCAGAAGGCGGGATCGGGCTGGAAGATGTCGGCGGCCTTGAGCACGGCGAGGTCGCGGAAGGCATAGCGGGTCGCATCGCTTTCCCCGGTGGCGATCGGTATGGCGCCGGAGGCACGGACTTCGGCAAGGCCGGACTTGTCGTCGGCGATCACCGGCTCCTCGAACCAGGCAAGGTCGAGATCGCCGGCGAGATGGATGAAACGCTTGGCCTCCGCCACCGTATAGGTGCCATGGGCGTCGACCATCAACTCGACGTCGGGGCCGAGCGCCTCACGGGCGGCGCGAACGCGAGCGGCCGACACATGCGCGGCGCCATCCATGGCGCCGATGCGCATCTTCAGCGCCTTGAAGCCGCCCTTGGCGACATAGGATTTGAGCTGGTCGCCGATCGCGTCGGCGGACGCCCAGCCACCCGAGGCGTAGGCTGGCATGCGATCGAGCTTGCGCCCACCGATCAGCCGCCAGACCGGCTGCCCGAGCGATTTGCCCAGTATGTCCCAGAGCGCGATGTCGACGGCGCTGATGGCGGCCACGCTCATGCCGCGCCGCGCCAGCTGCGGCATGGCATGGCCGGCGCGCGCCGCGCTGTCGTGGCGCACGCCGTTGTAGAGCATTTCCCAGATGATGCCGATATCGGCCGGATCGCGGCCGACGAGCTGCGGCCCGACCTCGCGGTTCAGCATATGGACGAGCGCACCATAGCTGCCGGCGCTGCCGGCGGCGTTCTTGCCTTCGCCCCAGCCGACCAGCCCGTCATCGGTTTCGATGCGCAGGATGGCGGCGTCGAAGGTCGTCACCTGACCGAAATCGCTGCGGTGCTGCTTGGCCGCCTCGATCGGTATGCGAATCCACCAGGCCTGGACGCTTTTGATGCGCATGGTCTTCCCCGGCCCTGCCGCCGGATGGCGGGAGGGCTCATTCCCAATCGGATCGGCTACTTGATCAGCGGCAGCAGCGTTTCGGCAGTGATCCGCATCTGGTCGGTGTAGAACTTTTCCGTCAGCACGCTGGAGCCGTGATCCTGGATGAATTTGAGCTGCTCGGGCGAGATGTCGACCGGGTGGCGTTCGACCATGTCGGGGTAGGGCGCGGCCGGTGTGCGGTCGACAGGCGCGACGAACTCGTTAGTCAGCGCCCCGTCATAGCCGACCTCCCGCAAGGTCGCCACGATCTTCGGCCAGTCGATCTGGCCGAGGCCTGCGGCGAAGCGGTTGTTGTCGGCGACATGGAAGTCGAACAGGCGCTTTCCGACCTTACGGATCGCGTCGTAAACGTTAAATTCCTCCATATGGATGTGGTAGGCGTCCAGGCAGACGCCACATTCCGGGCTGACCGCGTCGGCCAGCGCCAAGGCCTGGGCGCCGCGATTGAACAGGTAGGTCTCGAAACGGTTGAGTGGCTCGACCGCGATCTTGACGCCGACCTTCTTGGCGTGGGTGAAGCACTCCCTGGTGGCATCGACCACCCACTTCCATTCCTCTTCCTCGGTGCCGTCCGGCACGACCTTGCCGACGGTCGCGGGAACCAGCGTGATGATCTCGCCGTCGAGTTCGCTGACCATGGTCAACACGTCCTTGACGTATTGCACGGAGCGCTCGCGCTGGCCCTGGTCCCGGGCGGCAAGGTTGCGTTCGCCCAGCATCAAGGTCACGGCGCCCCAGCAGCGTATGCCGTGCTCCTTCAGGAGCGCGCGCGTCTCCTTGGTCTTGTACTGGTCGGGCTCGCCGGAAATCTCGATCGACTCATAGCCGAATTTCTTGATGCGCTTGAGCGTCGTCTCCAACGGTTCCGCGCGCATCCAGTTGTGCGTCGAAAGATGCATGGTCTGTCCTTCCCGGATCGTCCCTAATGGTTCGCCTGCAACATGCCGTCACCGGATGTGACGGACGGTTCCTCCCCAAGGCGTTCCAGCATTTCTCGCAAACTGGTTCGACCAATTGGGCCCAAGACGAGGTCTACAGCAATTTCCCACGCGCGGCAAGAACTGTGCGATGGCAACTTGATGTCTGGATTACTCCATTGATTATATTGGACTATGCTGCCCTCCCGTGGCACGGTGGAGGGCTCTGAATGTGAGTGGCAAGGCTTGACCAAATCGCCACGTTTGGTAATACCAGAATGACAATGCACGCAAGTGACCGTTGAGAACAGACCAAAGTGGCTGGCTCTGTCTTCAATCGGCGCTATGCTCGGGCGCGACAACAATGAGGGAGGATGCCGATGCCGAGGACGATGAAGGGCCCTGGACTGTTCCTGGCGCAGTTCGCGGGCGATGCAGCGCCGTTCAATTCGCTTGCATCGATCACAAAATGGGCGGCCGGCCTCGGCTATAAGGGCGTGCAGATCCCGACCTGGGACGCGCGCTTGTTCGACCTCCAAAAGGCTGCGTCTTCCAAGGCCTATTGCGACGAGGTGAAGGGCATCTGTGCCGACGCCGGCGTTGAGATCACCGAACTATCGACGCATCTGCAGGGGCAATTGGTGGCGGTGCATCCGGCCTATGACGCGCAGTTCGACGGCTTTGCGCCGGCTTCGGTGCACAACAACCCCAAAGCGCGGCAACAATGGGCGGTCGAACAGATGCAGTTCGGGGCCAAGGCGTCGCGCAATCTCGGGCTCGACGTCTCGGTGAGCTTCAGCGGCGCGCTGGCTTTCCCCTACCTCTATCCCTGGCCACAGCGGCCGGCCGGATTGATCGAAGAGGCGTTCGCAGAACTAGGCAAGCGCTGGAAGCCGATCCTCGATGTCTACGAGGACAATGGCGTCGACGTCGGCTACGAAATCCATCCCGGCGAGGATGTGTTCGACGGGGCGACGTTCGAGATGTTCCTCGACGCGGTCGGCGGCCACAAGCGCTGCAACATCAATTACGATCCGTCGCACTTCCTGTTGCAGCAGCTCGACTATCTCGAATTCATCGACATCTACCACGAGCGCATCAAGGCCTTCCACGTCAAGGACGCCGAGTTCAATCCGACCGGGCGGCAAGGCGTTTATTCCGGCTACCAGAGCTGGACGAACCGCGCCGGCCGCTTCCGCTCGCTGGGCGACGGACAAGTGGATTTCGGCGGCATCTTCTCCAAGCTGACGCAGTACAATTATGATTCCTGGGCGGTGCTGGAGTGGGAGTGCTGCCTGAAGCATCCGGAAGATGGCGCGGCCGAAGGCGCGCCCTTCATCCAGCACCACATTATCCGGGTGACGGAGAAGGCGTTCGACGATTTCGCCGGCGGTGCCACGGATAAGAAGGTGCTGCGCGCCATGATGGGAATCTAGCGCGGGTTTTCCCTCTCCCTCGAGGGGGAGGTATCTCAGACACGAGGGAGACGACATGGTCGGTGCATCGAAGTCGGAAACGGGAGGCGGCCCGATCCGCTATGGCATGGTCGGTGGCGGGCAAGGCGCTTTCATCGGCGCGGTGCACCGGATCGCGGCGCGCATGGACAATGAGTTCGTGCTGGTCGCCGGCGCGCTGTCGTCCGATCCGGCGCGCGCCAAGGCCTCTGCCGCCGAGCTCGGGCTCGACCCTTCGCGCAGCTACGCGTCCTATGCCGAGATGGCCAAGGCCGAGGCAAAGCGCCCGGATGGCATCGAGGCGGTGGCCATCGTCACTCCGAACAATGTGCATGTGCCGGCGGCCAGGGCGTTTCTTGAAGCCGGCATCCATGTCATCTGCGACAAGCCGCTGGCGACGACGCTGGCCGAGGCAAAGAAGCTCGCGGCGATCGTCGAGAAGACCGGCAAGGTGTTCGTGCTGACCCACAATTACACCGCCTATCCGATGATCCGCCAGGCGCGCGAGATGGTGGCCAAGGGCGTGCTCGGCGACATCCGCATCGTGCAGTCGGAATATCCGCAGGACTGGCTGACGGAGGACCTTGCCGCCACCGGTCAAAAACAGGCGGCGTGGCGTTCCGACCCCAAGCAGGCCGGTGCCGGCGGCGCGCTCGGCGACATCGGCACGCATGCCTACAATCTTGCCCGCTTTGTCTCCGGGCTGGAACTCGACACGCTGTCGGCCGATCTCGACGCCTTCGTGCCGGGACGGCAGCTCGACGACAATGTCAACGTGATGCTGCGCTTCAAGCCGGTCGGCAAGACGCATGCGGCAAAAGGCATGATCTGGGCAAGCCAGGTGGCGCCCGGCCATGAGAACGGGCTGAAGCTGCGCATCTATGGTTCGAAGGGCGGGCTGGAATGGGTGCAGGCCGATCCGAACTATCTCTGGTATACGCCGTTCGGCCAGCCCAAGCAGCTGATCACCCGCAACGGCGCCGGCGCGCTGCCGGTGGCGGGCCGTGTCAGCCGCGTTCCCTCCGGCCATCCCGAAGGCTATCTCGAAGGCTTCGCCAACATCTACCAGGAGGCCGCACGCGCCATCCGCGCCGCGCGGCGCAAGGGCGGCAAACCTGCCAAGGACGTCGTGTTCCCGACCATTCAGGACGGCGTCGAGGGCATGGCCTTCATCGAGGCCTGCGTGAAATCGTCGAAAAAGAATGGAGTGTGGACGAAACTTTAAATTTGATCTCGCGGGGGGATCATTTGGGGGAGGGGCGTCGATGAAAATCGGCATGTGCATGTTCTTGTGGACGACGGCCGTATCGAAGAAGCACGAGCCATTGCTTCGCGACATCAAGGCCACCGGCTTCGACGGCGTCGAGATACCGATCTTTGCCGGCATGCCGGACGACTACAGGAAATTGGGCGAGCTGCTCGATCGCATAGGGCTTGAACGGACCGCCGTTTCAGCGATGGGCGATCCGGCGATGAACCTGATCTCGGCCGATGCGGCAACGCGCAAGGCCGGTGTCGACTACATGAAATGGGCGATCGATTGCGCAGACGCCCTCGGGGCCAGAACGCTGAGCGGCCCCTTGCATTCGACGCTCGGCGCCTTTTCCGGATCCGGCCCGACCGCGGCCGAGAAGAAACGCTCCGTCACCTCGCAGCGCGCCATAGGCGATCATGCCGGCAAGAGGAACGTCACCATCGGGCTCGAGGCGCTCAACCGCTTCGAATGCTACCTCCTCAACACGATGGCCGACCTGTCGGAGCATATCGACGCCATCGACCGGCCGCACATCAAGGCGATGTACGACACCTTCCACGCCAATATCGAGGAGGCCGACCCGATCGGCGCCTATACGAAGCATCGCAGGAATGTCGTGCATATCCATATATCGGAGAACGATCGCGGCGTGCCGGGGCGCGGCAACATCCCCTGGAAGGAAACATTCTCGGCCATCCGCAAGAGCGGCTACGACGACTGGCTGACGATCGAGGCGTTTGGACGTTCGCTGAAGGATCTCGCGGCGGCGACCAAGGTGTGGCGCGATTTTTCCGAGAGCCCGGAAGCGGTTTATCGGGATGGATATAAGCATATCAAGAACGGGTGGAAGAAGGCCGCCTAGGTGCCTTGGTCGGGCGATAGTGACGCGACAAGACCTGCGTCGGCGACCCTTGGCGCAAGGCGAGGCGTTGATTGCGCCTGGCCCATTTTCCAGTTGCGTTCGCGGCGGTTTCCAGGTGGTTCCCCCACTCCGTCTCGGCTTCGCCGAGCCACCTCTCCCCCCTCCGGAGGGAGAGGAAAGGGCCCCGGTGGCTCGGGATAGAAAGAAGCCTCCGCCTAGGATCGGCCAGGACGCCCTGGCGCTTTCCTCTCCCCCGTCGATCGGGGGAGAGGTGTCGAGCGCAGCTCGACGGAGTGGGGGTCGACCCTTGGCGCGGCACCATACGATGCCCGCGCTTATGCGTCACAAGGTTAGCCCTGCTCGGCCTGCAACCTGTTGTAGTCGTGAATCGTCCGGCTCAGCCTGCGGCGCAGGAAATTGGAAATGTTGTCGAAGATGAAAACCACAACCAGCGTCAGCAGCACCATGTAGAAGACGTTGGCCCAGTTCGAATTGGTGCGCATCGCTTCCCACAGTTTCAAGCCGATGCCGCCGGCGCCGACGGCGCCGATAATGGTTGCGCCCCTGGTGTTGGATTCCCACTGATAGAGCGTCTGGCTGATGAACACCGGCACCACTTCCGGCAGTACGCCGTAGCGCTGCACCAGAAGACGGTTGGCGCCTGTCGACACAACACCTTCGCGCGGCTTGTCATCGATGTTCTCCAGCGCCTCGGAATAGGTTTTGCCGAGCGTGCCGATCTCGGTGAAGAAGATCGCGGCGCTGCCGGCCAGCGGACCCGGTCCGAAGGCGCGCGTGAAGAACAGTGCCCAGATCAGCATATCGATGGAGCGCATGAAGTCGAAGAAGCGCTTGAGCAGCTGGTTTACCAGCCGGTTGGGGGTGATGTTGCGGGCGGCGAAGAAGGCGAGCGGGAAGGCGACGATGCCGCCGAGCGCGGTGCCGAGAAAGGCCATGACGATGGTCTGCAACAGCTTTGTCCAGACATCGCCATGCTGCCACTGCGCATTGTTCCAGATGTTGTTGCCGGCGAGCGCCAGATTGGAGGTGCCCGCTTTCAGCTCGGGGCCCGACGTGATCAGTGACACCACCTCGCCGGCGGATTTTCCGAAGAAGGGCGAGCGTGTGTCGAAGACGAAGTTCGCCCAGCCGAGAAAGCGCTTGCGGATCCTGACGCGATCGGGGGCGACGCGGACCTCGCCGGCGAAGCCCATGTCGGCGACGACCTCATCCTCATGCACGGTGACCCAGTCGGGAACAGGTCCCGAGACCAGCGGCTTGCCGCTGTCCAGCGCCACCGCCACGCTCGTCCCAGCGGCGACGATCGTTGCTCGTGCCTTGTCGAAGGTGACCGACTTCGCCGTGCCGTCGATGAGGACCGTCACCGAACCGTCGGCGTTGGTCTTGACCCAATCCGGGTGGGGATTGGGGCCGAGTACAGAAAAGCGGGGGTATTTGGCCGTTATCTGCGGCTCGTCGAGGCGGAAGATCGGCTGCACGTCGTAACTGATCCACTGGGTCAGGAACAGCGGCAGCCGCTCCCAATGCGATTCCCGCAGCACTTGCGGCAGATTGAAGAACCACAGCGCGTAGAGCAGGTAGAGCAAGATGCCGCCAAGCAGCAGCAGCGGCCCGAAACGCTTGTGGAACGGCCGGCGGAACACTTGCGGGAAGCGTTCCTCGATCGACTGAATTTCGGCGGCGGTCATGATCAAGCGCTCATCACAAAGGTCTGTTCGCCGACCAGCTTGCGGCGCAGCCAGGCGGAGAACTGGTCGACGATGAAGATGGTCGTGAACAGGAGCAGCACCAAGGCTATCGTCTTGGCGCCGAAGCCGCGCGAGATCGACAGCTTCAGCTCCTCGCCGATGCCGCCGCCGCCGACCGCGCCCATGATGGTGGAGATGCGCACGTTGATCTCGATCCTGAGCAGCGTATAGGACATGAAATTGGGCAGCACCTGCGGCAGGCCGGCAAAGCGTACCCGTTCGAACCAGTTGGCGCCGACGGCCCGCAGGCCTTCCTCGGCGCGCATGTCGATGTTCTCGTTGATCTCATAGAACAGCTTGCCCAACGCGCCGATCGAATGCAGACCGATGGCGATGATGGCGGCGATCGGACCTATCGAAACGATGGCCGCGAACAGGCCGGCGATGACGATCTCGGGAAAAGCCCGCAGCAGTTCCATGAAGCGCTTGACGACAAGCCGCAGCAGCGGATGCGGCGTCAGGTTGCGCGCCGCGATGAAGGAGAACGGCACGGCGAAGACGAAACCAATTGATGTCGAGACCAGCGCCACGTTAAGCGTGGTCAGCATCAGCTCGAAATATTCGGGGATGTAGAAGCCGCCCCAGACATAGGCGCGGCCGAGCGGGAAGTTGAATTCCTGCGTGCCGGTGTCATGCGGGGAGGCGATGTCGAACAGCGCCCGCCAGACATCGTTCCAGTCCTTGGGAACGAGCCAGCTCAGGAAATCCAGTATGTGCGGAAGCCGGTCGAAGAAGTGTCCGGCATTGGCATCGTCGGCGAACCACATGGTGCCGCCGAGTGCGACCAACAGCAGGCCGACGCCGATGGCGGTGTAGAGCCGGCGCAAGGAGGTCTGGCGACGCCAGGCGTCGGCCATCTGGTGCGTGGCGCCGGAAGGAGCTGTCAGGGAAAGGGTCATGGTCGGAGATGCAAGAAGGGCGGCGTTTTCTCGACGCCGCCCTTCCTGACTTCTGCCTTTAGCCGCCGATGGCTGCCTTACGGGCTTCGACGATGACGTTATAGAAATCCGCCTTCACCGGAACGTAGCCGGTAAAATCACCGCCTTCGACGCCTTCGAAGCAGGCCTTGTCCTTCTTGGGCAGGTCGGTGAAGAAGGCCGCCAGCTTGGCCGTCATCTCGTCGCCGAGCGCCGTGCGCACGACCAGCGGACCGTTCGGGATCAGGCCCGAGCGCCAGACCTCGACGAAGTCGTTGGGGTCGACGGCGCCCTTGGCGACTTCCTTGTGGAAGGTGCCGGAGGTGTAGCCGTCCTTGAAGTCGCCGATGCCGGAGGAATCGTCCACGGCCACGTCGACCTTGCCGTCTCGCACGGCGAGCACATTGTTCTCATGGCCGCCATTGAACTGGGTCGAGGCGAAGAAGGTCTCGTTCGACGCGCCCGTGTCCTTCGGAATCTGCGTCAGCGGGATCAGGTAGCCGGAGGTCGAATCCGGATCGGCGTAACCGAGCTTCTTGCCCTTGGCCGACTTGATGTCGGTGATGCCGGAGGACTTCAGCGCCAGGCCGATCGAATAGTAGCCGGTCGCGCCGTCGGTCTGCTGGGTGGTGAGGATCGGGGTTACCGCCTTGGGATCCTTGAGGACGACGCTGGCATAGCCGGAAGCGCCGAGTTCGGCAAAGTCGAGCGTGCCGCCGAGCAGGCCCTGGATGACGCCGTCATAGTCGGCGGCCGGGAACAGCGAGACCTTCTCGAAGCCGAATTCAGCCTTCAGGTGATCGGCCAGGCACTGGTAGTTGCGCAGCCGGTCGGTTTCGTTCTCGCCGCCGAGGATGCCGACGCGGAATTCCTTCATATCGGCGGCATGCGCCGCGCCGGTGGCCATTGCAAGCACCGAAACGGCGCTGAAAACCATTTTCCTGAACATCTGATTTCTCTCCTGTAGGTTCCGGCCCCGCGCCGGCGGCGTTGGTGATTTTGACGGGTGCCCTGACGCGGGCTGGCGATCCAGGTCGCTCTCAGTAACCCGGGAATGCGGGTTCGAGCGGTCCGGCGGATGCGGCGATCTTTTGCTTGAAGGCAACGCTGGTCGAGGTGATGGCCTCGGATATCTCGCCGCCATTGCTGTCGGCGCCATAGACGAGACGGACGGCCTCGCGGTTAAGCTCCTCCGGCGGCCCGTCGAACACGACCTTGCCCGCGGCCATGCCGATGATGCGGTTGCAATAGGTGCGGGCGGTGTCCAGCGTGTGCAGGTTGGTGACCACGGTGATGCCCTCGCGCAAATTGATGTCCTGCAGCGAATCCATCACCACCTTGGCATTGAGCGGGTCGAGCGAAGCGATCGGTTCGTCGGCCAGGATCACCCGGGGCTGCTGCATCATGGCGCGGGCAATGGCGACACGCTGCTGCTGGCCGCCCGACAAGGTGCCGGCGGGCTGCAGCGCGGTACGGGCGATGTCGAGCCGCTCGAGGGCCGCGACCGCCTGCGCACATTCGGTTCGCGAGAACATGCCGAAAAGGTTCGACAGGGTCGGACGATGGTTCAGCCGGCCGAGCAGCACATTGGTCAGCACGTCGAGGCGCGGCACAAGGTTGAATTGCTGGAAGATCATGGCGCAGTCGCGCTGCCAGCGCCTGAGCGGCGAACCGCGCAATTGCGAGACCTCGGCTCCGTCGAAGAAAATCGATCCATGGCTGGGATCGATGAGGCGGTTGATCATACGCAGAAGGGTCGACTTGCCGGCGCCGGAACGGCCGATGACGCCGACCATCTGACCCTGCGGGATCGAGATGCTGACATCGTTAACGGCGGTGTTCTTGCCAAATCGTCGGGTGACGCCGCGGATTTCGAGCGTGGCTGACATGGTGCGTTCCCGTCCAGTCGCGGTTGAAGGTCCTGTTGACCCTCGCTAGCGCAGCGCCATGAACCTGCGGTGTCGGATTGATGTCAGTTTTGTTACCACCCACAGCCGTGTCGTGCGCGATCAGGCCAGGACCAATCAGTTCCTCGAAGTGCTTCCATGTCCCTGAAGCTGCGGAAGGCAGGCGGCTCGAGAAGACAGCCCCCTGCCCGAACTCTGTGTAAGGGATGCGAATAGTGAGCAGCCCTATTCCATTCACCACCGTCATCCACCGTATTTTTCCAGGAAAGCTTCGGCCTCGAGCTGACGGAAATCGTCGAGTGCGGCGCGCAGCCTCGCATGGTCCCAATCCCACCAGGCAAGCGCCTGGTAGCGCTCGGCGGTGCGGCGGTCGAAGCGCTCGCGGATCGGCTTTGCCGGCACGCCGGCGACGATGGTGTAGGGAGCGACATCCTTCGATACCACCGCTCCGGCGCCGACGGCGGCGCCGGAGCCGACGGTGATGCCGGGCAGGACTGTCGAGCCATGGCCAAGCCATGTGTCGTGGCCGATTGTGACGCGCCTGGCGCGGCGCTCAGCGAAAAATTCGCTCTCGTGTTCGGCATCGTCCCAATAGTCCGATGCGCGGTAGGTGAAATGGTGCAGCGTCGGCCGCCGGGTCGGGTGGTTGGTGGCGTTGATGCGCACGCTTGCCGCGATGTTGGAGAATTTGCCGATCGTCGCACACCAGACGGCGCAGTCCTGCATCATGTAGGAATAGTCGCCGAGTTCGCTTTCCGAAACCCGACAGCGGTCGGCGATTTCGGTCCACCGGCCAAGCGTCGAATTCTCCACGTCCGCCGTCGGGTGGACCAGCGGCGTCTCCGACAATTTCCTGCTCATGCGGCGAGCTTTCCCGGGGCGAAGGCGGTGACGTCGATGATGCGGTCGGCCACCGCTTCGCGCACATCATGGTCGTGGAAGATGCCGAGCAGGGCGACGCCTGCCGCCTTCTTGGCGGCGATGAGTTCGATCACCACATCGCGGTTCCTTGCGTCGAGCGAAGCGGTCGGCTCGTCGAGCAGCAGGATCGGGTGCCCGGTGATGAAGCCACGCGCGATGTTGACGCGCTGCTGCTCGCCGCCGGAGAAGGTCGCCGGCGGCAATGCCCAGAGTTTTTCCGGCAGGTTAAGCTGCGCCAGCAGGGCGCGCGCCTTGCTTCTTGCTGCTTCGCGATCCTCACCGCGCTCTACGAGCGGCTCAGCGACGACGTCGAGCGCCGATACGCGGGGCACGGTGCGCAGGAACTGGCTGACATAGCCGATGGTCTGGCGGCGCACGGCAAGCACGGTGCGCGGGCTGGCGCTGGCAAGGTCGATCAGCCCGTCTTCGTGCGTGACGATGATCTGGCCTTCGTCGACGGCGTAATTGCCGTAGAGCATCTTCAGGATCGAGCTCTTGCCGGCCCCGGACGGGCCGCCGAGCACGGTGCATTCACCGGCGCGGATCGAGAAGGAGACACCGGCGACGACAGGCAGTTTGATGCCGTCGCGCAGATGCATGGTGAAGCTCTTGGCGAGATCGGAGACAACGAGAGGCGTCGGCATCAGAAGGTACTCCAATCGTTATTCGTTTGCGGGCAGGACAGAGGGGGGTGACTTGGCGCCATCGTCAAACCTGCAGAATCGAGGAAACAAGCAATTGCGTGTACGGCGCGCGCGGGTCGTCGAGCACACGGTCGGTGAGGCCGCTTTCGACGACGCGGCCGTCTTTCATCACCATCATGCGCTGGGACAAAAGCCGCGCCACCGCGAGGTCGTGGGTGACGACGATGGCGGCGAGGCCGAGATCGGTGACGAGGCCGCGCAAGAGATCGAGCAGGCGCGCCTGCACCGAGACGTCGAGGCCGCCTGTCGGTTCATCCATGAACACCAGCCGCGGGCCGGTGACGAGGTTGCGGGCAATCTGCAGGCGCTGGCGCATGCCGCCGGAAAAGGCGCGCGGCTCGTCGTCGATGCGGTCTTCCTCGATCTCGACGCGCGACAGCCAGTCAACGGCGGTGGCGCGGATCTTGCCGTAGTGGCGGTCGCCCACCGCCATCAGCCGCTCGCCGACATTGGCGCCGGCCGACACCGTCATGCGCAAGCCGTCGGCCGGATTCTGGTGGACAAAGCCCCAGTCGGTGCGCATCAGGAAGCGGCGTTCGGCCTCGCTCATGCGGTAGAGTTCGCGGAACTGGCCGTCACGCATGCGGTAGCTGGCGGTGCCGGAGGAGGGCAGCAGCCGCGTCGACAGGCAGTTGAGCAATGTCGTCTTGCCGGAGCCGGATTCGCCCACGACAGCCAGGACTTCGCCCGGCCACAGATCGAAGGTGACGTTGTCGCAGCCGACGCGCGAGCCGTAGAATTTGGAGAGCGCCGAAACGCGCAGCAAGGGTTCGTCGGTCATTGTATCTCCTTACCCTCCCCCTTGTGGAGAGGGTCGGCGCGCAGCGCCGGGGTGGGGGCTGCCGATGGGTCGCTACCGCCACCTTCGGCGCGACCTCCCCACAAGGGGGAGGGAGGCGTGCTGCGCCGCTTCTCGCAATGATCGGTGTCCGAGCAGACGAACATGTGGCCGCCGTGATCGTCGAGGATGACCTCATCGAGATAGACGTTCTCGGCGCCGCACAACGCGCAGGGCTGGTCGAAGGTCTGCACCTCGAACGGATGATCCTCGAAGTCGAGGCTGACCACATCAGTGAAGGGCGGCAGCGCGTAGATGCGCTTCTCGCGGCCGGCGCCGAACAGCTGCAAAGCCGGCGAGCGGTGCATCTTGGGATTGTCGAATTTCGGCGTCGGAGACGGGTCCATCACATAGCGGCCCTCGACCTTCACCGGATAGGCATAGGTGGTGGCGATGCGGCCGTGCTTGGCGATGTCCTCATAGAGCTTCACATGCATGAGGCCGTATTCCTCCAGCGCATGCATTTTGCGCGTTTCGGTCTCGCGTGGCTCGAGAAAGCGCAGGGGCTCGGGGATCGGTACCTGGTAGACCAGCACCTGGCCTGCGGCGAGTGGATATTCGGGAATGCGGTGGCGGGTCTGGATGATGCTGGCGCTGGCGGTATCGGTCGTAACCGCCACATTGGCGACCTTCTTGAAAAAGGCGCGGATCGAGACCGCATTGGTGGTGTCGTCGGCGCCCTGGTCGATGACCTTCAGCACATCGTCGGGGCCGATGATCGAAGCGGTAACCTGGACGCCGCCGGTGCCCCAGCCATAGGGCATCGGCATTTCGCGCGAGGCGAACGGCACCTGATAGCCGGGAATGGCGATGCCCTTGAGGATCGCGCGGCGGATCATCCGCTTGGTCTGTTCGTCGAGATAAGCGAAGTTGTAGCTGGCGATGTCGGTCGGTTGCGCGCTCATTCCGCGGCCTCTTTCTTCTCTTCAATCTTGCCGGGATTTTCGCGGGCGTCGTACTCGGCGCGCATGCGGCGCACGAGGTCGAGTTCGGCCTGGAAGTCGACATAATGCGGCAGCTTCAGATGTTCGACGAAGCCGGTCGCCTGGACGTTGTCGGAGTGCGAGATGACGAATTCCTCGTCCTGGGCGGCGGCGACAATGTCCTCGCCGAGTTCGCTTGCACGAAGAGCGCGGTCGCAGAGTGCCATGGCCATCGCCTTGCGCTCGCTCTGGCCGAAGACCAGCCCGTAGCCGCGTGTGAATTGCGGTGGCGCCTTGGCCGAGCCCTTGAACTGATTGACCATCTGGCATTCGGTAACGCGCGCGGTACCGAGCGGCACCGCGAAAGGCAGTTCGGGCACGTCGAGCTCCAGCTCGACCTCGCCGATGCGGATCTCGCCGACGAAGGGATGGTTGCGGGCATAGCCGCGCTGCGTGGAATAGCCGAGCGCCAGCAGGAAGCCCTCGTCGCCGCGCGACAGCGCCTGCAGGCGGATGTCGCGAGCCATCGGGAACTCCAGCGGCTCGCGGGTGATGTCGCCGGGGACATGGTCCTGCGGCATGTCTCCGTCCGGCTCGATCAGCCCATCGCGAGCGAGGATCGCCGAGACGCGCGGCATTGCCTGCGCTTCCGTCTCGCGCCGCAAGGGCGCGGCGACATCGGCGCCGGCGGCAAGCTCGGGATCGAGCAGCCGGTGCGTGTAGTCGAAGGTGGGCCCAAGCAACTGGCCGCCGGGCAGGTCCTTGTAGGTCGCCGAAACGCGGCGTTCGACCAGCATGGTGGCGGTGTCGATGGCATTTGTATAGCCAAAGCGCGGCAGCGTGGTGCGGTAGGCCCGCACTAGGAAGATCGCCTCGATCATGTCGCCGCGCGCCTGCACGATAGCGAGTGCGGCGAGTTCGCGATCGTAAAGCGAGCCTTCGCTCATCACCCGGTCGACGCCGAGCGCCAGCTGTTCGACGATCTGGTCGAGGCGCAGTGCCGGTACCGAGCGGTCACCGCGCCGACGGTCGGCGAGCAGGCTGTGGGCGTTGGCGATTGCAGCTTCGCCGCCTTTTACCGCGACATACATGCTAGGCCTCCGTCGTCTTGATGCGTGTCGTACGCGGCAGGCAGGCGAGGCTGTCATGTGCCGCCAGGATGATGTCGACGCCGCGCGGAAAGCGGTTGATGTTCTGCTTCCACTGCTCGATGAAATGACGCGGCATGCGGGCCGGCGCGATCGTCGCCGTCTTCTCGATGCCAGGACCTTCGAGCAGCAGCGGCGTGCCTGACGTGAGATCGCCGACCTGCAGGATCAATGTGGTCGAGCGGTCGGGATAGTCCTGCGTGCCTTGCGAGAAACCGTCGAGCGCCATCATCTCGGCCGGCGAGGCCACAAAGGCGAAATGCGCGTCGGCCGGGGTGTTGGCCAGCGGCGCACCGCTGTGAAAGCCGAGCCAGGACATGACCGCTGCCGAGGCATGCAGGGCCGGGTCGAGCCAGAGCGGCGTGTCATTGTCGCACAATGCCAGCGCAACCGCGCCCGATGTCGCCGAAAGCGGCGCCGGCGGGCGGGCCAGGGCCGGCAAGGGGTGCACGCTGCCCGGCCGCGCCATTGCGTCCATGACGGCGCGAAACACCGTCTGGGCGTTGAACACCGGATCGGCGAACCCGCCCTCGATCGATTGCGCTGCGATATCCATCAATCTTCTCCGCGAACCATGGTGAAGAAATCCACCTTCGTTGCCGCCGTTTCGGCGCGGCGCCTTTCTCGTGCCGTGGTCAAGGCAGCCCGCAGCGGCGCGAGAAGGCCCGTTTCGACCGCCTCTCGGTGGGCGGGGTCCTGCCACAGCGCGTCGGCGATGGCCGCCAGCTTCGCCTTCTGCTTGTCGCGGCCGAGCGCATAGCAATGGCCGACCTGTCCGGACGGCAGGCGCACTGTGGCGCGGGTCACGGTGGCCTCGCCGACATTGAACGGCGCGCCGCCGCCGCCGATGCGGCCGCGCATGGTAACCAGGCCGGTCTCGGGACCGCGCAGCAGTTCGACCTCGGCAGGCAGGCCGGATTCGTTCCAGAGGCGAACGATGTCGTCGCCGCTGGACTGCGCCAGGGTTGCCATGGCCGCCTTGCGTTCGGCCTGGTCGCGCGCTTCCTGTCCTCGCATGAGCAACATCCTTGCTTCTAATTTGTCTATTGATATAGACAACCATACGAATTATACCCATTACCTAACGCGAGTCCATGACGGGTGCGTGACAGGGCCGGCCAGGGGCGAAACCGTGAACGGAAAACACGTGGCTGACGGTATCGAGCGGCGCAGCGGCGTCTCGTTGTGGCGCCAGATCGCCGACCGAATCCTGCAATCGATCGCTGCCGGCGATTTTGCCGAGAATGCCGCGCTGCCGCCGGAGGTGGCGCTGGCCGAGCGCTATGGCGTCAACCGTCACACGGTGCGCAGCGCCATCGCGGCGCTCGTGCAAGACGGGGTACTGCGGGCCGAGCAGGGGCGCGGCACTTTCGTGCTGTCGCGCAAGCGGCTGTCCTATCCGATCGGCGCGCGCACGCGATTTTCAACCGGCTTGCAGGGCCAGGCGTCGGAGCGGCATATCGTGCTGCTGGCCTCATCGGTCGAGCCCGCCAGCCGGCGCGTCGCCGAAGCCCTGGGCGTTGCCAGGGGATCGGATGTGATTCGCCTGGAGACGCGCGGCGAGGCCGATGGGAAGCCGGTGTCGCGCGCTTCCGGCTGGTTCGACGCCAGGCGCTTCGCCGGCATCGATGTGGCCATGGCCGAGACCGGGTCGATCACCGCATCGCTCAAGCGTTTCGGCATAGACGATTATCTCAGGCAATCGACGGTGCTGTCGGCGCGTCACGCCGATGCTTCCGACCTTGCCGACCTCGATCTGCAGCCGGGCGGCATCGTGCTGGTCACGGTGGCCGTCAACATGACGCCGGACGGCCGGCCGATCCAATTCGCCGAGGCGCGCTTCCCGGCGGAGCGGGTGGAGCTGAAACTGTCGGCGCTGTAGGCGTGTCGGCCTAACGCTGGAATCAGACCAGCCCGGTCGCGCGCACTTGTCAGCGGCTTGGCGTTTGGGGGTCGCCCTGCGCGGGGGTGTGGTCAATTCGGGCCGGGTTCACGGCCTGCCATGTTATGCCCCTACCTCGATCACGGCCTTGATCAGCCCGGATTTCTCATGCGCCCAGCGGGCGAGGTCACGTGGCGTGTCGGCAAGCGTGGTGCGGTGGGTGACGAGCTTGGCCAGCGGCACCGCGCCATCGCGGATCGAAGCGGCGACGTGGTCAAAGTCGGCCCTCAAGGCATTGCGGCTGCCGACAAGCGTCATCTCGCGCTTGTGGAACTCGGGGTCGGAAAAGGCGATGTCGTCCTTTACGACGCTGACCAGCACCAATGTCCCGCCATGCGCGACATGAGCGAAGGCCGACTGCACCGAGGCGGTGTTCCCGGTGGCGTCGAAGACCACGTCGAAGCCTTCGCCTGATGTCGCTTCGCTGACCAGATCGGATGCCGCGCCGCGCGACCCGTCGAGGGTCTTGAAGCCGAGTTCATTGGCGGCGAAGCCGAGCCTTTCGCTGCTCATGTCGAGCAGCGTCACGTCGAGCCCGGCGATGCGGGCGAAGATGGCGGTGCCGAGCCCGATCGGTCCGGCGCCGATGACGAGCGTCCGTGCGCCGGGATCGGCACGCGAGCGCCGCACCGCATGGGCGCCGATGGCCAGGAATTCGACGGCCGCGGCATCGGCCAACGACAGGCCGTTGGCTGGATAGAGGTTTTGTTCCGGGATAAGGATCTGTTCGCACATGGCGCCGTCGCGATGCACGCCGAGCACTTCGATCCGGACACAGCAATTGGGTTTACCGTGCCGGCAGGCGATGCATTTGCCGCACGCCAGATAGGGATTGATGATGACCGGCTCGCCCGTGGCAAGACCAACGCCTTCGCCCGCCTCGACGATGGTCCCCGACACTTCATGGCCCATGATGCGGGGGTAGGCGAGGAAGGGATGCTTGCCCTCGAAGATGTGGTAGTCGGTGCCGCAGATGCCGACATGGCTGACCGCCACCAGCGCCCAGCCGGGAGGCGGCGAGCCAGCCGCGGGACGGTCTTCCACGACAAGGTCGCCGGGCGAACGGCAGACAACGGCTTTCATGCTTCAATCCAGTCGGTTCATGGAATCGTCGGCCGATTTTCGACCCGGCCGGCGATCGATTTTACTTGCCACCTCGGCGGCGCAGGCCGTCGAAGTAGACGATGACGATGATCAACATGCCGGTGATGACGCGCTGCCAGAACGTGTTGACGTTGAGCAGGTTGGCGCCGTTGTTGATGGTGGAGAGGATGAACGAGCCGATCAGCGGCCCGTGCACCGAACCGATAGCGCCGAACAACGACGTGCCGCCGATCACCGACGAGGCGATGGCTTGCAGCTCGTAGGTGTCGCCCTGCGTCGGATTGCCGATGCCGATGCGGGACGCGAGCAGCACGCCGACGAAAGCCGCGCACAGGCCGGACAGCACATAGGCCATGTAGATCGTGCGCGGCACGTTGACGCCGGAGAGGCGCGCGGCTTCCGCGTTCGAGCCGACGGAGAAGAGATAGCGTCCCCATCGCGTGTGGTGCAGGAAGACGTAGGAGGGCAGGGCAACCACGATTACCATCCAGAACAGATAGGGGATCCCCAGCAGCGAGCCGCGCGAAAACGCCTGGAACGCGTCGCTGTTGATCGATATCGAATTGCCATTGGTCATCAGGAGACCGATGCCGCGCAGCGAGGTCATGGTCGCCAGCGTGATGATGAAGGGCGGCAGGCCCATCCTGACGATGCCGAAACCGTGGAACAGGCCGATGGCGACCCCCACCAGCAGCGTCGCCAGAACCGCGATCCAGACCGGCCAGCCGGCATTGATCAGCAGCGCGACGATGACGGTGGCGAAGCCGACGATGGCGCCGACGGAAAGGTCGATGCCGCCGGTGATGATGACGAAGGTCTGGCCGACGGCCAGGATGGCGATCAGAGAACCCTGGCGCAGCAGGTTGGTGATATTGAGCGCCGAAGCGAAGGACGGCGTGGCGACCGCCAGGATGACCCACATCAGAAGCAGCAGGCCAAGCAGCGTCAGCCCGAACAGGGCATTGTAGTTGCGCTTCGGCTTTTCGGCAGGGATCGCCTCGGTGCTCATGTCTGTCCTCCCGTCTTTTCTTGTTTCTCGGCCAGGGCCTGGCCCAGAATGTCCTCGTGATCGGCGGTGCGGAAACCATGCGTGGCCACCAGCTTGCCGCGCCTGAACACATGCAGCGTGTCAGCCAGTTCGTAGACCTCAGGCAGATAGGACGAGATCAGGATGATGCCCGCGCCCTTGGACAACAGCACACTGAACAGCCGGTAGATCTCGGCCTTGGTGCCTACATCGACGCCGACCGTCGGCTCGTCGAAGATGAACAGTTTGGCGCCGTGCGCCAGCCACTTGCCGATGACGATCTTCTGCTGGTTGCCGCCCGACAGGCTGGAGGCCAGCGCGCCGCGCGTCGGCGTCTTGATCCTGAGGTCGGCGATCTGCCGGTCCGCCTCGGCCTTCTCCTGCGCAGACGAGATCAGCAGATTTTTCGATATGCGCTTGTAGATCGGCAGGTTGAGATTCAATGCAACCGGCAGGTTGAGGCACAGGCCCTGGTCGCGGCGGCTTTCCGGTGCCAGCGCCATGCCGAGCTTGATGGCGTCGTGCTCGGAGTTGACCTGCACCTCCTTGCCTTCCCACAACACCTGGCCGGCCGATTTGCGGTGGCGGCCGTAGAGGGTGGTGACGAATTCGCTGCGGCCGGCTCCGATCAGGCCGTAGAGCCCGACGATCTCGCCCGCGCGCACCGACAGAGAGACATTCTCGAAACCCTTGCCGGACAGGTTCCGCGCCTCGGCGATGACGGCGCCCGGCGTGAAATGCTCCTTGTGATAGATCTGCTCGATCGAGCGGTTGATCATCAGCTTGACCAGCTCCGGCTCATTGGTCTCGGCGATGTTGCGGGTGCCGACCAGCGTGCCGTCACGCAGCACCGAGACGCGGTCGGCGAGCTCGAACACCTCCTCCATGCGATGGCTGATGTAGATGATGGTGACGCCTTCACCCTTCAGGCGGCGGATCAGCGTGAACAGCTGGTCGGCCTCTTTGCGGGTGAGGTAGGCGGTCGGCTCGTCGAAAATCAGGAATTTGGTGCCGCGCACGGTGGCTCGGGCGGCGGCGATCAGCTGCTGCTGGCCGATGGTGAGATCGCCGAGCACGACATGCGCCGGCAGGTCGAAGCCGAGACCGTCGATGATCTTCTGCGCTTCCCTGACCATGGCTCGTTGCTGGAGGATGCCGAAGCGCGAGTTCTCCTCGCCGAGGAACATGTTGGCGGCGACGGTCAGGTGGCGGCAGAGCACGACTTCCTGGTGCACGGCGTTGATGCCGAGCGCCATGGCTTCGTGCGGCGTCGCCAGGGCAGCCGGCTTGCCTTCCCACACAACCTCTCCGGAGGTGCGCGGGATGACGCCGGTCAGAAGTTTGATCAGGGTCGATTTGCCGGCACCGTTCTCGCCGACGATGGCGTGGATCTCTCCCGCCTTGAAGGCCAGGGTCACAGGCTTCAGCGCATGCGTGCCGGGATACCGCTTTTCCAGACCCTGCAGCTCGAGGATCGTCCTGCCGGGCTCCAGCACGGGGGCCGGATGCAGTTCCTGCGCGGTCGACGTCATGGCAATCCTCCCTGTTGTTTCCGGGGCGCAGAGGCCCCGGAAACAGTTGCGCGTGCCGATGCTCAGTTGAGCTTCGGGTTGAGCAGCGCGTCGATCTTGGGATCCTTCATGTTGGCCTTGGTGACCAGGTTGGCGCCGGTGTCGACATTGGTCTCGACCTTTTCGCCCTTGGAGGCGGCAAGCGCGGTCTTGATGCCGTCATAGCCCATCCGGTAGGGATCCTGGACGACGAGGGCGGAAATGACGCCGTCGTTGAGGAACTTGATCAGCTTCTCGTCGCTGTCGAAGCCAACCAGCGCCAGCTTGCCGCCGAGGCTGTTTTCGGCGACAGCCTGCCCGACGCCCTGCGCCATGATCAGGTTGGAAGCGAAAATACCCTTGAGGTTCGGATTGGCGGTGATCAGGTCGGTGGCGATGTTGAGGCCGGTGGTGGCCTGGCCGTCGGCATATTTGTCGGCGACCAGCTTCAGGCCCGGATATTTCGCCTTGAGCTGCTCGATGAAGCCCTGCTTGCGCTGTTCGAGCGAGCCGGCACCAGGCGTGTTGGTGATCAGGGCAACGTCGCCCTCGATCTTGCCGCCATTGGCTTCGCCGATGGCCGCTGCGAGGCCGTCAGCGGCAACGCGGCCGCCCTGGACGTTGTCGGTGGTCAGGAAGGAGGTGAAGGCCTTGGAGTCGGCGCCGGAATCGATGCCGATAACCTTGACCTTGGCTGCGGCTTCGTCGATCGGCTTGCCGAGCGCCTTGAACTCGGTCGGCGAGATGACGATCGCCGCCGGATTGCTGGCAACGGCGTTTTCGAGGATCGAGATCTGGCCGTTGACGTCAGTTTCTGCCTGGGCGCCGAGCTCCGGCACGTTGACGCCGAGATCCTTGCCGGCCTTGCGGGCCCCGGCCAGAACGATCTGCCAGTAGAAGGACGTGGTGTCCTTGACGATGATCGGAATGGTCACGTCCGCCGCCGAAACCGGCGCCGAGTGCATGACGCCGGCAAGCATCGACGCGGCCGCCAGCGCCATGACTGCGCGGCGATTGAGAATGCTGGTCACGAATTTCATGGAATTCCTCCCTAGGTCGCCCGGTGAACGATACGGAAGCTCGGTTTGGATAGGCGTAGCCAAACAGAACTTTATCAATAAAAAACAGTTGCAGCATTTTGATAGTGCATCGATCCGGTCGATGCAAGCGGTGTTTATGCCATCCTCGGGACACGGCGGTCATGACCGCACTGGCGCCTTGCTCTCTGCCCGACGCTTCCCGTTTCGCGTGACTAACGTATGGAATATTAATTCCATAAATTAGTCAATATAGAATGCCCGTTCCTTCTCCGGTTCGCGGGATCGTGAAGCCCCGCGATCGCACCTTCACCCGGGCGGGCCGGCGGCTTCATGCCAATTCCTGCACCACGGTGTAGGGGCGGTACCTGGCGTAGTCCGCCTGAGGCACGTCGACATCGAGCAGTTCGAGATTGCGGGTCAGGTTCGCCAGCTTGGCGGTGCCGGTCAGCACGGTGGCGACCGAGGATTCCTGGAGGGGGAACTGGAACGCGGCGGCAGCGAGCGGGTAACCACCTTCGGCGGCGATCCGCTCCATCGCGCCGACGCGGTCGAGCACGTCACCGCTGGCGGGCTTGTAGTCGAAATGGGCGCCCTGCACCGGTCCGGTCGCCAATATGCCGGAGTTGAACACACCGCCGATGACCAGCGAAGTCTGTCGGGCGCGGCAGAGCGGCAAAAGTTCGGCTTCGGCGCTGCGATCGAGCAAGGAATAGCGGCTGGCGAGCAGGATACAATCGAGCGGCGCGCGACGCATCACGTCGAGACATATCCGGACTTCGTTGACGCCGAGCCCGTAGGCGGAAATGACGCCGGAGTTTTTCAGTTCTTCGAGCGCCTTGAGCCCACCGTCCATCAACTGGCGAAAGTGCATTTTGGTCTTCTCGACGCCATGCGTGTACACGCCGATGTCGTGCACAAACAGGATGTCTATCCTGTTTAGACCAAGCCGCGCATAGCTGAAGTCGACCGAGCGCATGATGCCGTCATAGGAATAGTCGTAGTCGAGCGCGAAGGGCAGCGGATCGACATAGGAGTGATCGGGAACCTGATCCTCCGGAACGGGCCGGAACAGGCGCCCGACCTTGGTCGACAGCACATAGGAATCGCGCGGCTTATAGCGCAGGAAGTCGCCGAAACGCCGCTCCGACAGGCCGAAACCATAGAAGGGCGCGGTGTCGAAATAGCGCAGGCCCGCCTCCCACGCGCCTTGCAACGTTTCCATCGCCGCCTCGCGCGAACAGGCGCGGTAGAGCCCGCCGATCGCGGCACCGCCGAAGCTTACTTCGGTGACCTCGAGCGCCGTCTGGCCGATGCGGCGTTTTTCCATGCACAACCTCCCCGTTGCCCGCCATTATCCGGCGCGGCAGATTCCAAGACCTCAAGCCGCAGCATTCCAGGAAAGCTCGTGGCCACTTTCCGGACTGCGCGACTTCAAAGAGCTAGAGCGTCGCGCCGAGATGCCAGGGCACGAACTCGTTGTCGCCGTAGCCGAAATCCTCGCTCTTGGTCTTGCGGCCGGAGGCCGTCTCGACGATCAGTTCGAAGATCTCGCGGCCCATGCCGGCGATGGTCTTCTCGCCGGAGGCGATGACGCCGCAATTGACGTCCATGTCCTCTTCCATCTGATGATACATGGTCGAGTTGGTGGCGACCTTGATCGACGGCGTCGGCCGGCAGCCGAAGCAGGAGCCGCGGCCGGTGGTGAAGACGATGATGTTGGCGCCGCCCGCCACCTGGCCGGTGGCGGACACCGGGTCGTAGCCGGGCGTGTCCATGAACACCAGCCCGCTGCCGGTGACCTTTTCGGCATAGCCGAAGACGCCGTTGAGCGGCGTCTGGCCGCCCTTGGCGACCGCGCCCAACGATTTCTCCAGGATGGTGGTGAGGCCGCCGCGCTTGTTGCCGGGCGAGGGGTTGTTGTCGATCGAGGCGCCGTGCTTGGCGACGTGGTCTTCCCACCACTTGACGTAGCCATCGAGCTTCTTGGCGATCTCGGGCGTCGCGGCGCGATAGGCGAGCAGATGTTCGGCGCCGTAGATTTCCGTCGTCTCGGAGAGAATACCGATGCCGCCGACGCCGGCGAGGATATCGACCGCGGCACCTAGAGCAGGATTGGCCGTGATGCCCGACATGCCGTCGGAGCCGCCGCATTGCAGGCCGACGACGATCTCGCTGACCGGGATCGGTTCGCGCTTGAGCTGGCCGACTTCCTCGGCGATTTCGGCCAGTACGCCCATGGCCTTTTCGACCGATTTGCGCGACCCGCCGGCATCCTGGATGTTGAAATGGCGTTTACCGGCGGCCGCACCCTTCTGGCCGTACAGCGTGAGCTGGTTGACCTCGCAGCCGAGCCCAACCATCAGCACGCCGCCGAAATTGGGATGGCGGGCATAGCCGGCCAATGTGCGGTGCAGCACCATCATGCCGTCGCCGGTGGCGCTCATGCCGCAGCCCTGGCCGTGGACGATCGGGACGAAGCCGTCGATGCCGGGATATTTTGGCAGCAGCGTGCGGTTGGCCGCGTCGGCGATGGCGTGGCAGACGGTCGCCGAACAGTTGACGCTGGCGATGATGCCGATGAAGTTGCGCGTGCCGGCGCGGCCGTCGGCGCGGCGATAACCCATGAAGGTGCGGGCGCGGTCAGCCTCGGTCGCATGCTCGGCCTCGCTTGGCGGCACCACCGGCAGGCGGCCGGCCTCGAACACCAGATTGTGCGAATGGACATGCTCGCCGGGCGCGATGTCCTGCGTGGCGCGGCCGATCGCCTGGGCATATTTGACCACGGCGGACCCGGCGGGAATCGGCTTGATCGCCACCTTGTGGCCGGGCTCGATGATAGCGGCGGCAAGCGCGCCGCCGGGCAGCGCGGTGCCGGTCTCGATGCGGCCGTTGGCGACCGCGACATTGTCGGCTGGGGACAGAAGAATTGAGTTGGAGGCGTTCACGGGCGTTTCCTGGGGTGATCCTGGGAGGCGCGGATTGACACGCGCTTGTTAAGAGTTAATGTCTTTTATCGTGAAAAAACAGTTTTGCGTCAATTGTTTTTTCCGGCAGTTCCTGTGCGGCTGGATGAGTAGCGGCGCTGCAACCGGTAAGCGAGCCCCTCGGCAAAGCGATTCCGCTATCGAGGGCGATAGGAACGTCATATTTGCGCTTCAAGCCGGCCGCCGCAAGCGCCGGCCAGCGATGGGTCAGGGCATGTCGAAGAGCAACAACGTTTACAAGGATGCCTATAACAGGTGCCTCAGGCTGCTCGACGAGACGCGCAGCCTGCCTTCGGAACCGGAGCTGGGTACGCTGCTCGGCGTCAGCCGCACCACGGTGCGCAGCATCCTTGCGCGCATGGAAGAAACCGGATTGATCGCCTGGAACAAGCGCGCCAAGACGGTGCTGCGCGAAACGCGCCCCGATGATTTCTTTCCCGAGGAAGAGACCGACACGCTGGCCGAGATCATCGAGCGGTCGTTCATGCGCAGGCTGCTCGCCGGCGGCGCCGAGGCCGGCATGCAGATCAACGAGCTCGAACTGGCGCGCGAGATCGGCGTCGGCACCACCAGCGTGCGCGAGTTCCTGATCCGCTTCTCCCGCTTCGGCCTGATCGAGAAGCGCCGCAACAGCCATTGGGTGCTGAAGGGTTTCACCCGCGCCTTCGCGCTGGAGTTGACGGAAATCCGCGAGATGTTCGAGCTGCGCTCGGCATCGGCGTTCACCGCACTGCCGCAGGACAGCGCGGTGTGGGCTGATCTCGACAATCTCGAAGAGGAACACCGCGGCCTCGCCCGTGACATCGCCACGCGCTTCAACGAATTCTCCGAGCTCGACGAGCGCTTCCATCGGCTGATTCACCGCGCCTCGCACAACCGCTTCATCGTCGATTTCTATGATGTCATCGCCATGATCTTCCATTACCACTACCAGTGGAACAAGGCGCAGGAGCGCGAGCGCAACGAAATCGCGATCGGCGAGCATCTGGCCTATATCGCGGCGCTCAAATCACGCGACCTGGGCAAGGTCGATGCCGCCTGCCGCAAGCATTTGAAGTCGGCGCGCCAGACGCTGCTGACCTCGATCCCCGAGAGCCGGCACCCACAGAGGCCCTGATCGCGCCGCGTTGCCGCAGCACCGATTTGCCGATTTTCCGTCTCTTGCTGCCGTGGTAGACATCTTCCGGTGATCGCTTGAAGATGCAGATGGTTTGAACAGGCAAGTCATTTGACCAAAAAGGGGAGACGGTGGAGCATTCCGGTCGCGCTTGTCGCGGCCTACCTGCTGCTGCTTCAGTCGACGCTGAGCGCATTCGCCTTCGCCACCGGACCGGCCGCCTCGCAAATCGACGCCTTCGGCAACGTCATCTGCACCCACGAGGGCACTGCCCAGCTTCCCGATGGCGGCCCGCATCCGTCGCATCTGCCGGCATGCTGCATGCTGGGCTGCAGCATGGTTTCAGCGGCCTTTGCGCCGCCACCCGATGCCGGGCTTGCGCTGGCCTCGCTTTCGTTCGAAGCCGTCGTTTTCATCTTTCCGGCGGCCACGCATCTCAATTTCGCGCGCCAGCGGTCGCCGTCGAACCCGCGCGCGCCGCCGCTTTCGGCCTGAGCCTGCTGTACGCTCGGCGGAACCTTCCGCCGGTGCTTTCATCCAAATAACGAATCGTTCGCGACCGGCCAACGGCGCGATCCCCTATTCATGGAGCAAACCATGTCCCAAGCTTTTCATATCGCGGCGCCTCCTTCGGGCGGCCGCACCAAATTCCTGCGCCGTTTCAATGAACGTGTCGGCCTTGCCGTGCTGGCGTTTGTGCTCTTGTTCTTCGGTGCCCAGGCCGTCTGCGCGCATGAATTCAAGGCCGGCGATCTCGAGATCGAGCATCCCTGGTCGCGCGCGACACCCACAGGCGCCAAGGTGGCCGGCGGCTATTTCACCATCACCAACAAGGGCAATGCACCCGACCGGCTGCTGTCGATTTCCTCCGACGTCTCCGAAAAAGCAGAGCTGCATGAAATGGGCGTCAAGGACGGCGTCATGACCATGCGGCCGGTGACGGGCGGCCTGGAAATCCCGGCCGGCGGCAAGGTGGCGCTAGCACCCGGCGGCTATCACCTGATGTTCATCGGCCTGAAGCGGCAACCCAAGCAGGGCGAAGAATTCGCCGCCACGCTGACCTTCAAAAAGGCTGGCGCCGTCAACGTCGAGTTCGCTGTCGAAGGCATGGGCGGTGGCATGGACGACCACGCCAATTGACCGCGCCATCCATATTGAATTCAGAGGGACCATCATGAACAAGTATCTTCTGTCGGCCGGCGCGCTTCTGGCGCTGGGGACCAGTGCCGCCTTTGCCCATGTCACGCTCGAAACACAGGAAGCGGCGGTCGGTTCGACCTACAAGGCCATCCTGCGGGTGCCGCATGGCTGTGACGGCAAGGCGACGACCGCCGTGCGCGTGCAGATCCCGGAAGGGGTGATCGCGGTGAAGCCGATGCCGAAGCCCGGCTGGACGCTGCAGATCAAGAAGGGCAAGTACGAGAAATCCTACCAACTCTACGGCCAAGCGGTGGCCGACGGCGTCAAGGAGGTCGATTGGAGCGGCGGCAATCTGCCGGACGAATTCTACGACGAGTTCGTCTTCCGTGCGATGCTGACGGCAGACCTCCCGGCGGGTCAGAAACTCTATTTCCCGGTGGTGCAGGAGTGCGATGGCGCCGCCGACCGCTGGATCGAAATCCCGGCGGCCGGGCAGGACGAAGACGCCCTGGAGAACCCCGCGCCCGGCATCAAGCTCACGCCGAAAAAGTAAACTCTCGCGGCGCGCTCCATGTCAGGAGCGCGCTGCATTTATGGCAATGACATGACGGTGATATTCCCTTTCAGGACGGTTCGCGCGGCCGGCAAGCTCATCGGCCGGGTTTCTGCTGGGCTGCTGGTCGTGGCCGTGCTGCTGATTGCCATGGCGGCGACAAATCAGGCTTTCGCCCACGCCGCGCTGATCAAGACCGATCCGGCCGATGGCGCCGTGTTGGCGCAGGCCCCGGCGCAATTCGCGCTGACTTTCAGCGAACCGGTCTCGCCACTGGTGCTGACGCTGGTGAAGCCCGACGGCACGCCCGTTCCGCTGACGTCCTTCCGCCTCAGCGACCAGACCGTCGTGATCGACGATCCGCAGGCACTTGGATCGGGCACGCATGTGCTGAGCTGGCGAGTGATTTCCGCCGACGGTCATCCGGTCGGCGGCTCTCTGCTGTTTTCCATCGGCGCGGCGAGCCAGCCGCCGGCTGTTTCCGAAGCCGTCGACTGGCAATTGCGCTCGGCGATCTGGATCGGCAAGGTCTGCCTCTATATCGGCCTGTTCCTCGGCGTCGGCGGCGCCTTCGCTCTCGCCTGGCTGGCGCGGGGTGGCCGCGCCGGACAGCGCTTCGTTGCCGCCGCAATCCTGTGCGGGCTGGTCGCGGCACCCATGTCGCTTGGCTTTCAAGGGCTGGATGCGCTCGGCGCACCGCTCTCGCATATGGCGCAGCCGGCCATCTGGACCGCCGGTCTCGGCACCAGCTTCGGCTGGACGGTGTTGATCGCGTTGATCGCGCTGGGGCTCGGCCTTTTGTCGCTGGCCGGACCGCGCGCGGCCGCCAGGCCCCTCGCGCTCGTCGGCCTGGCCGGAACGGGCCTCGCGCTCGCCGCCAGCGGCCACGCAAGTGCCGCCGAGCCACAATGGCTGACGCGGCCGATGGTGTTCCTGCACGGCGCCGGCATTGCCTTCTGGGCCGGTGCGCTGGCGCCGCTCGGACTCGCGCTAAAACGGCAGGATGCCGAAGCCGTCACGTTCCTTCGCCGGTTCTCCGCCGCTATCATGCCGGTGGTGGCCTTGCTCGCCGCCGCGGGCGTGGTGCTGGCCGTCATCCAGGTGCAAACACCCGCAGCGCTGGTCAACACCGCCTATGGCCGGCTGCTGCTGGTCAAGCTTGCGCTGCTGGTCTTCCTGTTCACGCTCGCCGCCGTCAACCGCTGGAGATTGACGGCAATGGCCGAGGCGGGGGCGACGGAAGTGCGGCGCAGGCTCACCCGTTCGATCGGCGTCGAAATACTGATCGTACTCGCCATCTTCGGTGTTGCCGCCGGCTGGCGCTTCACGCCGCCGCCACGGGCGCTGGCGATTGCCGCGGCGCAGCCGGTGTCGGTTCATATCCACGCGCTGAAGGCGATGGCCGACCTCAGCATCACGCCCGGCCATGCCGGGCCGGTCGCCGCCTCGATGATCATCATGACCGGCGATTTCGGGCCGCTCGACGCCAAGGAGGTGACGCTGGTGCTGTCGAAGCCGGACTCCGGCATCGAGCCGCTGAAGCGGGCCGCGACAAAGCCCGGCGACGGCAGCTGGCGTGTCGACGATCTCGTCATCCCGGTCCCTGGCCGGTGGATGGCGCGCATCGACATACTGGTCTCCGATTTCGAGATGGTGAAGATCGAGGCGCCGGTAGACATCAGGCCGTGATGGCTCTCCAACACAATTCGGCGAGGCGGTTGACGCGAGCCTGAAGGCCCGTCAATCATCCTGGCAGGATGCATCTTGGCAAAAACCCGGGCAATCGCGGGCTCGAACAAACAAGATCCGAAAGCAGGGAAGAAACATGGAAAAAGCCGAAATTGGCCTGATCGGCCTTGGCACGATGGGCTCCAACCTGGCGCTCAACATCGCCGAGCACGGGCACCGCATCGCTGTGTTCAATCGCACCAAGGCGCGTACGGATGCCTTTGTCGAGAATGCCGGCGCGCTCAGGGATATGGTTGTCCCCTGCTACAGCCTGGAAGAACTCGCCGCCGCGATCCGGCCGCCGCGTCCGATCATCATCATGGTGCTGGCCGGCAAGCCGGTCGATGAACAGATCGCCGCATTGCGCGGCGTGCTGTCCCATAACGACATCGTCATCGATGCCGGCAACGCCAATTTCCGCGACACGATGCGGCGCTTTTCCGAGCTGGCGGGCTCCGGCCTCACCTTCATCGGCATGGGCGTGTCCGGCGGCGAGGAGGGTGCGCGCCACGGGCCGTCGATCATGGTCGGCGGCACCGAGGAGTCCTGGAAGCGCGTCGAGAAGGTGCTGACGGCAATCTCCGCCAAGTTCAAGGACGAGCCATGCGCGGCCTGGCTCGGCACCGACGGCGCCGGCCATTTCGTCAAGACCATCCACAACGGCATCGAATATGCCGACATGCAGATGATCGGCGAGATCTACGGCATCCTGCGCGATGGCCTGGGCATGGCGCCGAAGGAGATCGGCGCCGTATTCGCCGGCTGGAACAAGGGCCGGCTCAACTCCTACCTGATCGAGATCACCGCCAAGGTGCTGGCGTCAGATGATCCCAAGACCGGCAAGCCGGTGGTCGACATCATCCTCGACCGCGCCGGCCAGAAGGGTACCGGCAAATGGTCCGTTATCGAGGCACAGCAACTCGGCATTCCGGCGACCGCCATCGAGGCGGCGGTGGCGGCACGCGTCCTGTCATCAATCAAGGACGAGCGGCTTGCGGCGGAAAAAGCCTATGGCAACATCGGCGTCACCAGGATTTCGGGCGACAAGGCAGACCTGCTCAAGGATCTGGAACTGGCGCTGTTCGCCGGCAAGATATCAGCCTACGCGCAAGGCTTCGCCGTGATGAGCGGCGCTTCGAAGGCGTTCAACTGGAACCTGCCGATGCCGACCATCGCCAAGATCTGGCGTGCCGGCTGCATCATCCGATCGCAGATGCTCGACACCATGGCCGAAGCCTTCGGCCGCGGCGGCGCTTCGACCAATCTCCTGATGGCGCCGGCCTTCATCACCATGATGCAGGAGGCGCATCCGTCACTGCGGCGCGTCGTGGCCAGGGCTTCCGAAGCCGGATCGCCGGTGCCGGCGCTGTCTTCGGCCCTTGCCTATTTCGACAGCTATCGCCAGGGCCGCGGGACCTCGAACCTGATCCAGGCACAGCGTGATTTCTTCGGTGCGCATGGCTTCGAGCGTATCGATGACAAGGGCGCCTTCCATGGACCCTGGGGGAGCGGCGCCGCCGGCTAGCGGTTCAGCGTTTCGCGGAACGGCGTACCGCTCTATCTCTTTGTTTTTTGGGCAATGCCTTAGGAAAGCTACGCGGGAATTGCTCTGGCGGCGGGGCTTCAATCAGCCGCGATAGGCCACAACTTCGCCCGGCGCGCTGAGTGACTGCAGCGAGCCGGGCGCCGCGCCGCCGATCCAGCCGAGCACGGCGCGGGCTAGCTCGGAGCCGGCCAGCCGGAAGTTCTCGTTGACGATCAGCAGTTCCCGGCGGAACAGATGCAGCAGTTCCGACGACTGCTTCGACACCACGTCGATGTCGCGGCCGAGTTTCAACCCGGCGTCCTCGATGCCGGCAACAATGGCAAGCGTGGCGGCCGCGGCGCTGCTGACGATGCCGTCCGGCCTGATGTCGCGCCGCATCAGCTGCGCGGTCCTCATCCTGATCTGCTCGATCGAGTGGTCGATCGAAACGGTGTTGAACGGCACCTCCGAGGCGCCGACTTCGCTCAGCGCGTCGGCAAAGCCGTTCACGGTGTGGCCGTGATAGGTCAGGCCTACCGGCGGCGTCACCAGGGCCAGCCGACGCCGGCCCAGGCCGGCCAGATGGCGCACCGCCTCGGCCGCGAAGGCGTAATTGTCGAAATCATGATAGGGGTGCACGAGCCCCATATCGGTGCGGCCGTGCGTTGCAAAAGGTATGCCGCGCTCCAGCATGTAGCGGGCCCTTGGATCGTTGGGCTGCGTGCGCGAAATGATGACGCCGTCGGCGGAGCCGGTCTCGACGAGATAACGCACCGGATCCAGCGGATCCTGCGAGCGCGAGTAGGGCGTGACGATCAGATGGTAGGGCGTATCGGCGATGACTTCGGTGACGCCGTAGATGATGTCTGAGACAAAGCTCATGATCTCGTGCTCGGTGTTGAGCACGAGGCTGATGACGTTGGTCTTGCCGGTTCGCAGGCGCACGCCGGCGCGGTTCGGCCGGTAACCGATCTGCTTGGCCACGAGCTGGACGCGGCGCCTGGTCTCGGCGCCGATCTCCGGCGCGTCCTTCAGCGCCCGCGACACGGTGGTGACGCCGAGCCCGGTCATGAAGGCAAGCGTCTTCAGCGTCGGCCGCTCCCTGGCCGACGTCTCGTCATCGCTGTCCGTGCGCCGTCTGTCCATTCGTCCCGCCCCGTCAGGCGCTTAGCAGCCGCCGGCCAGGCCGGCAATCGCCG
The DNA here is from genome assembly GCF_006443035.1 of Mesorhizobium sp. B1-1-6. NCBI lineage: Bacteria > Pseudomonadati > Pseudomonadota > Alphaproteobacteria > Hyphomicrobiales > Phyllobacteriaceae > Mesorhizobium > Mesorhizobium sp. B1-1-6. The sequence goes on from NZ_VFWR01000013.1 coordinate 209,828, forward strand.
CCGTCGCTCCCATGGCGCGTCTCCTTAGCTCAACAAGCCTATACTGAAACGTTACAGATTGTCACGAGCGGTGTGCGACTAGGCTGTGGCCGAGGTCGAAAGCCCGCATGGGCTCGCCGCCGAAAAGCGTTGGGAATCATTAGGTAGGGCCTTTTGAGCAAGCTTCTTGCGAGCGTTCTGCCTTGTCATGGCAATTTGTGTATTGCGCTGCACAATGGGTACCGCCGCGAAAGGATTTTGTTCGCAGCTCGAAAAATATCGAACTGACTTTCAAGGGAAGGGTTGCGCATGTCTTGCAATTGCCGTATCGAAAATCTGTAACGTTTCAGATTCTGGGAGGAAACCGAAATGCGATACAAATTCCTGACCGCCGCGTTTGCGGCGACGGCGGCATTTGCCGGGCCGGCGGCCGCAACCGATCTGGAAGTCACCCATTGGTGGACATCCGGCGGCGAGGCGGCGGCGGTCGCCGAACTCGCCAAGGCCTTCGACGCAACCGGCAACCACTGGGTCGACGGCGCCATCGCCGGGTCCGGCGGCACGGCGCGGCCGATCATGATCAGCCGCATCACCGGCGGCGACCCGATGGGCGCCACCCAGTTCAATCACGGCCGGCAAGCGGAAGAGCTGGTGCAGGCAGGCCTGATGCGCGACCTCACCGATGTCGCCACCAAGGGCAAGTGGACCGAGGTCGTGCGGCCGAAGAGCCTGCTCGACGGTTGCACCATCGACGGCAAGATCTATTGCGTGCCGGTCAATATTCACTCCTGGCAGTGGCTGTGGCTGTCGAACGCGGCCTTCGAGAAGGCGGGCGTGCCGGTGCCGAAGAACTGGAACGAATATGTCGCCGCCGCCCCGGCGCTGGAAAAGGCCGGCATCGTCCCGCTCGCGGTCGGCGGGCAGGCCTGGCAGGCGTCGGGCGCCTTCGACGTGCTGCTCGCCGCGGTGGGCGGCACCGACACCTTCCTCAAGGTCTACAAGGACAAGGATGCGACGTTCGCCGCCGGTCCTGAAGTCGCCAAGGTCTTCAAGGCCGCCGACGATGCGCGCAAGATGGCCAAGAACACCAATGTCCAGGACTGGAACCAGGCGACCAACATGGTCATCACCGGCAAGGCCGGCGGCCAGATCATGGGCGACTGGGCGCAAGGCGAATTCCAGGTCGCCGGCAAGACCGCCGGCAAGGATTATACCTGCCTTCCCGGGCTTGGCCTGAACGAGGTCATCGCCACCGGCGGCGACGCCTTCTACTTCCCGCTGCTCAAGGACGCCGACAAGTCCAAGGCGCAGGAAGTGCTGGCCGAGACCTTGCTCGATCCCAAGACCCAGGTCGCCTTCAATCTCAAGAAAGGCTCGCTGCCGGTGCGCGGCGACGTCGACCTCAACGCTGCCAATGATTGCATGAAGAAGGGGCTCGACATCCTGGCCAAGGGCGCTGTCATGCCCTGGACGGACCAACTGCTCTCGCAGGACAGCCAGAAGCAGAAGGAGGACCTGTTCTCGGAGTTCTTCGCCAAGCCCGACATGACGCTTGAAGAGGCGCAGAAGCGCTTCGCCGACATCATCGCCTCGGCCGATTGACCGCCGACGAGCCGCCTGGCTCCCGACCCGGCCACCGCAGGGCCGGGAGCGAGGCGTGCCGACCTTGCCGCCCTTACCCGATCCAGCATGGCTGCACCGATGAGCAAGAGCGAACGCCCGAGCCAACTCTTCCGCAATCTCAACGCGAAGGTCGCCTCGATCCCGATGATCCTCACCGCGCTGGTGGTGTTTGTCGGCGGCACGGCCTGGACGGTGCTTTATTCCTTCACCAATTCGAAGCTTCTGCCGCGGCTGCATTTCGTCGGGCTCGACCAGTACTACCGACTGTGGGCGACGCCGCGCTGGCTCGTCTCGATCGAGAATCTCTTGATCTACGGCGTGCTGTCGCTCGTCTTCTCGCTGGTAATCGGCTTCCTGCTCGCCGCCCTGCTCGACCAGAAGATCCGTTTCGAGGACACGTTCCGCACCATCTTTCTCTATCCCTTCGCGCTTTCCTTCATCGTCACCGGCCTCGTCTGGCAATGGCTGCTCAATCCCGATTTCGGCATTCAGGGAGTGGTTCGCGACCTCGGCTGGACAAGCTTCAATTTCGATCCGCTCTACAATTCGAGCATCGTCATCTACGGCATATTGATCGCCGCGCTGTGGCAAGGCACCGGGCTGATCATGTGCCTGATGCTGGCCGGCCTGCGCGGCATCGACGAGGACATCTGGAAGGCCGCGCGGGTGGACGGCATCCCCACCTGGAAGACCTATCTCTTCATCATCATCCCGATGATGCGACCGGTCTTCATAACCACGCTGGTGATCATCGCGTCGGGCATCGTCAAGGTCTACGACCTCGTCGTCGCGCAGACCAGCGGCGGTCCCGGCATTTCCTCTGAAGTGCCAGCCAAATATGTCTACGACTACATGTTCTTCGCCCAGAACCTCGGCCAGGGTTTTGCCGCCTCGACCATGATGCTCTTGTCGGTGATGATCGTCATCGTGCCGTGGGCCTATCTCGAATTCGGGGGCCGCAAGCGTGTCTGATCATGCCGTCTCCCTGGCCGCGTCCCCCGCCGCCATTCGCGCCGATGCCTCGGGGCCGAGCGGACCGAAGCCCCGGCACATGTTGTCGAGCCGCAACATCTTCCTGTACGGCACGCTCATCGTGGTGGCGCTCTACTACCTGCTGCCGCTCTATGTGATGGTTGTCACCTCGCTCAAGGGCATGCCGGAAATTCGTCTCGGCAACATCTTCTCGCCGCCGGTCGAGATCACGTTCGAGCCGTGGGTCAAGGCATGGTCGCAGGCCTGCACCGGTCTTAACTGCGACGGTCTCTCTCGCGGCTTCTGGAACTCGGTGCGCATCACCGTCCCCTCGGTGATCCTGTCGATCGCAATCGCCTCGGTGAACGGCTACGCGCTGGCCAATTGGCGCTTCAAAGGCGCCGACACGTTCTTCGTCATCCTGATCGTCGGGGCCTTCATCCCCTATCAGGTGATGATCTATCCGATCGTCATCATCCTGCGCGAGATCGGCCTCTATGGCAGCCTGAGCGGCCTGGTGATCGTGCATTCCATTTTCGGCATGCCAATCCTGACGCTCTTGTTCCGCAACTATTTCACCTCCATGCCGGAGGAACTGTTCAGGGCTGCGCGCGTCGATGGCGCCGGCTTCTGGGGCATTTATCTGCGCATCATGTTGCCGATGTCGCTGCCGATCTTCGTCGTCGCCGTCATCCTGCAGGTGACCGGCATCTGGAACGACTTCCTGTTCGGCGTCGTCTATACGCGCCCCGACACCTATCCGATGACGGTGCAGCTCAACAACATCGTCAACTCGGTGCAGGGGGTGAAGGAATACAATGTCAACATGGCCGCCACCATCCTGACCGGGCTGGTGCCGCTGGTCGTCTACTTTATTTCCGGCAAATTGTTCGTGCGCGGCATTGCCGCCGGCGCGGTGAAAGGGTGATGTCGATGGCGGCAAACGGCACCAGCGTTTCGATCCAGGACCTGTCGCTGAACTTCGGCTTGGTCTCGGTGCTGCAGACGCTCAACCTCGACGTCGCCGAGGGCGAGTTCATAGTGCTGCTCGGACCCTCGGGTTGCGGCAAGTCGACCTTGCTCAACTGCATCGCCGGACTGCTCGACATTTCGGACGGCCGGATCTTTATCAAGGGCAAGAACGTCACCTGGGAAGAGCCCAAGGACCGCGGCATCGGCATGGTGTTCCAGTCCTACGCACTCTATCCGCAGATGACGGTGGAGAAGAACTTGTCCTTCGGGCTGCGCGTCGCGGGCGTGCCCAAGGACGAGATCGCGAAGCGCATAGCGCGCGCCGCCGAGATCCTGCAGATCGAGCCGTTGTTGCAGCGCAAGCCCGCGGCGCTCTCCGGCGGCCAGCGTCAACGCGTGGCGATCGGGCGCGCGCTGGTGCGCGACGTCGACGTGTTCCTATTCGACGAGCCACTGTCGAACCTGGACGCCAAGCTGCGCTCCGAACTGCGCGTCGAGATCAAGCTTTTGCACCGCAAATTGCAGAATACCATGATCTACGTCACGCATGACCAGATCGAGGCGATGACGCTGGCCGACCGTATCGCGGTCATGCGCGGCGGCATCATCCAACAACTCGACGCGCCGCAGACCATCTATAACAAACCGGTCAACCGCTTCGTCGCCGGCTTCCTCGGTTCGCCGGCGATGAACTTCATTGACGGCAGGCTCGAGAAAGACGCTGGCAACTGGTTTTTCGTGGCCGACAATCTCAAGGTTCCACTCGGCACCTATCATTTCGACAAGCAACCGGAAGCCGGCCCTGCCGTGTTCGGCATCAGGCCCGAGCATGTCAGCCTGAACAGCGGCACGGGCTGGCCATTCTCGACGGCGGCCAATGTCGAGGTGGTCGAACCGATGGGGTCCGACACGCTGGTGTGGCTGAAGCTTGCAAAGCAGAATTTCAGCGTCCGGGTCACCTCGGAACGGACCCCCAAAAACGATGAGGCGGTGACGGTGGGCTTCGACCCGATGCGCGCCTCGCTCTTCGATGCCCAAACCGGCAGCCGCATCTAAAGCCCGATAACCATCCCCCAAGCAGAACGGACAAAGACGATGAACTGGTCATTCCAACTTTACAGCGCGCGCAATTTTCAGCCCTGGGAAGGCGTGCTCGAGATGCTCGGCAAGCTCGGCTACACAGAGGTCGAAGGCTTCGGCGGCGTCTATGACGATCCCAAGGCCTTCCGGGCCGAACTCGACAAAAACGGCCTTGCCATGCCGACCGGGCATTTCTCCATCGATGCGCTGGAGAAGGATTTCGACGGCGTGCGCAGGATAGCTGAAGCGCTCGGCATCAAGCTTTTGATCTGCCCCTATCTCATGCCTGAGTCCAGGCCGTCGGACGCTGCCGGCTGGCGCGGCTTCGGCGAACGCCTTGCCAAGGTCGGCGAGACGGCGAAGAAGGCCGGCTACGGCTTTGCCTGGCACAATCATGATTTCGAGTTCAAGAAACTCGCAGACGGCTCGCTGCCGCAGGATCACATCCTGGCTTCAGCGCCCGACATCGGCTGGGAAATGGACGTCGCCTGGGTGGTGCGCGGCGGCGCCGATCCGCTGCCCTGGATCGAAAAGCACGGCAAGCGCATCGTTGCCGTTCACGTCAAGGACATGGCAAGGCGGGGCGAGGGGCTGGACGAGGACGGCTGGTCGGATGTCGGTCACGGCACGATCGACTGGGCCGGCCTGATCAAGGCGCTGCGGGCCAAGAGCGCGGCCAAATACTTCGTCATGGAGCAGGACAATCCCAATGACATCGAGCGCTTCGCCCGCCGTTCGATCGCAACCGTAAAGGCCTATTAGGAACAAGCATCATGGCAAACAAACTTGGCGTCGGCGTCATCGGCTGCGGCAACATCTCGAAGGCATATTTCTCGCTGGCGCCGCTGTTTCGCGGCATCAAGATGCGGGCTTGCGCCGATATCAACATGGACGCCGCGAAAGCGCGGGCGAAGGAGTTCAAGCTGCGCGCCGAGACGGTCGAGGACCTGCTCAAGGCCGACGACATCGAGATCATCGTCAACCTGACCATTCCGGCCGTGCACTATGAAGTGTCGAAACAGGTGCTCGACGCGGGCAAGCATGTCTATTCGGAAAAGCCGTTCGTGCTTTCGGTCAAGGAGGGGCTCGACCTGAAGAAGCGGGCGGAGAAGAAGGGACTTCGCATCGGCTCGGCACCCGACACCTTCTTCGGCGGCGCGCATCAGCTGGTGCGCAATCTGATCGATACCGGCAAGCTCGGCAGGATCACCAGCGGCACCTGCCATGTCATGGGGCACGGCATGGAGCACTGGCACCCCAATCCGGACTTCTTCTTCCAGCCGGGCGCCGGCCCCGTGCTCGACATCGGGCCGTATTACATCACCAATCTGATCCAGCTGATCGGACCGGTGAAGCAGGTGGCGGCCTTCGCCACAACCCCGGCCAAGGAACGCACGATCAGTTCGAAGCCGCGCGCGGGCGAAAGGATCCCGGTCAACACGCCGACCACCATCCACGGCCTGCTGGAGTTCGAGAACGGAGCCGTGATCACGCTCAACACCAGCTGGGACGTCTGGAGCCACGGCCATGCGCCGATGGAGCTCTATGGCGAGATGGGGAGCGTGTTCGTGCCGGATCCGAACTTCTTCGGCGGCGACGTGCGCTTCACCGAAGCGGCCAAGCCGGTCAAGAAGCTGCCGAAATGGCAGCATCCGTTCGGCGTACCCAACGAGATGCATTCGCAGGGCATGATGGCCAATTATCGCACCGCCGGCCTCGCCGACATGGCGATTGCGATCTCCGAGGGCAGGCCGCACCGCTGCTCGATGGAGCTGGCGCTGCACGCCGTCGACGTCATGACGGGAATCCTGCGCTCGGGCGAAACCGGCAAGTTCGTCGCCATGCAGACCACCTGCGAACGTCCAGCCGCGCTCGGCATCAAGGAAGCCAAGGCGCTGATGGCGAAGAAGAGCTAGATCGCGGATTATCGATAATTTTGATGAACCCTCTCCCCGTTTTCGCGGGGAGAGGGTAAGGGTTGGGGCGCAGGGCCTGCGCGTCGCGTTCGCGATGACAGTGCCCAGTCCATCCAGCTTCGAGGATTTCCCCATGCCCTATGTCGCCGCCGAAAACCGCTACGAAAAAATGGTCTATAACCGCTGCGGGCGGTCCGGCCTGAAGCTGCCGGCGATCTCGCTGGGGCTGTGGCACAATTTCGGCAACGACACGCCGCACACGACCAAGCAGGCGATCGTGCGCAAGGCCTTCGACCTCGGCATCACGCATTTCGACCTCGCCAACAATTACGGGCCGCCGCCCGGCTCGGCCGAGATTGCTTTCGGCGAGATATTGCGCACCGACTTCGCCGCCTACCGCGACGAACTCATCATCTCGACCAAGGCCGGCTACGAGATGTGGGCGGGCCCCTACGGCCAATGGGGCGGACGCAAATATTTGCTGGCCAGCCTCGACCAGAGCCTGAAGCGGATGGGGCTCGACTATGTCGACATCTTCTATTCGCACCGCTTCGATCCGGATACGCCGCTGGAGGAAACGATGGGCGCGCTCGACCATGCGGTGCGCGCGGGCAAGGCGCTCTATGTCGGCATCTCGTCCTACAATTCGCAGCGCACGCGCGAGGCGGCCGATATACTGAAGCGGCTCGGCACGCCTTGCGTAATCCATCAGCCGAGTTATTCGATGCTGAACCGCTGGGTCGAGGACGATGGCCTGCTCGATACGCTCGATGGGCTGGGCGTCGGCTCGATCGTGTTCTCGCCGCTGGCACAGGGCATGCTGACCGACAAATATCTCGGCGGCATCCCCGAGGGCAGCCGTGCCTCCCAGGGCAAGTCGCTGCGGCCGGCCTTCATCAACGACAAGACCATCGCCAACATACAGGCATTGAACGCGATCGCGGGCCGCCGTGGCCAGACGTTGGCGCAGATGGCGCTGGCGTGGGTGCTGCGCAAGGGCAAGGTGACATCGGCGCTGATCGGCGCCAGCCGGCCGGAGCAGGTGGAGGACTGTGTCGGCGCGCTGGAGGCGCCCGACTTCAGCGACGCCGAGCTTGCCGAGATCGACAATTATGCGCGCGAGTCCGACATCAATCTGTGGGCAGCCTCGGCCGAGCGCAACGGCCCGCCGAGGAAGTAGGCATCGGAGCCGGCAAACGACAACGGTGGGAGCCCTCCCGCCGTTGTCGTTTGCGGAATGCCGCGCCAGCGCGTTTCAACAGAGGAGTAGCAAAGACAGCGGTTCGTCGCTATCTGAATGGGACGGGCCGTTTGCATATGGAAACGGCCTGTATGTGACACAAGGCAGGTCGGAAACAGGATCATGGCGGCAAGGGATGTGCTGACGAAGAACCAGCTGTGCGTGCTCGAGAAACTCGAGGCCGCCAGCGGGCCGCTCAGCGCCTACACCTTGCTTGACCAGCTGCGCGAGCGGGGTTTCCGCGCGCCGCTGCAGGTCTATCGCGCGCTCGACACGCTGGTGAAGTCCGGCTTCGTGCATCGGCTGGAAAGCCTCAATTCCTTCGTCGCCTGCGTCGAACCGCACGATCACAGCCATTCCATGACCGCTTTCGCCATCTGCGACACATGTGGCCAGGTGAGCGAAATGTCCGACCATGATGTCGGTCACCGGCTGGACGAATGGGTGCGCTCCACCGGCTTTGCCGCCAAGAAGGCGGTGATCGAGTTCCGCGGGACCTGTGCCAAGTGCCGGGCGCAAGCTGCCTGAAATGTGTTGATATTCAGGTGATGTCGGCTGGCGCTAGAGCGTTTCATATCTTGACGGAAGCGTAGCCTGCGTTTTCGAAGTAGTTCCTGCATTCGGCTGCCTCGATTG
>NZ_VFWR01000014.1:0-161930 GCF_006443035.1 Mesorhizobium sp. B1-1-6
TCGCTACGGCGCGACTAACGGCGCGCTCGCGAGCGGCTTCGTAACCGCCGAGCTACACCACCTGTGGGGACACGACCACAGCACGAGGGCGCTGAACACGAATCCGTTTCCGCCAGTCTGGGCGGCATCTAAGACGCTGCTGACCGACCAACCCTCATGTGCATCGCCGGAATCTGGCGGGACGGTGCGGACGGTGAGCCGCCCGACTTCACTATGCTGGCGACGGAACGGGATCCGGACATCGGGCCGTCTCAAGGTCGTCAGATAGTGGTCCTGAAGCCGCAGGATTGGCCAGAGTGGATCCATCTAACCAAGGCCGAAGGCGAACTCCTTCGGCCTTTACCTGTCGGCTCGCTCAAGGAAGAGACCGCGCGCTGCGGGCAGGCTGATTGCTATTCAGGCTTTGCGGGCTGCCCCGGCCTACCCCCGACCATTGTTGGGCCGGGAGCGACCTGTCCGGTTTCAGTCGGCGTTTTGCGGTTAGCTGCCGCTCCGGTGTCGACCATTTCGGAAGTTCTAGGCATTTCGGCCGCCTCCTAAAAAGCAACCACTCCCCATGCTTTTCTATCTTGCGAATATCGTTCGGCATCAGCTTCTTCTGCATACTCGTGAGAATGATGACGGACCGCAAATCGGGCCCTCCAAACCGGGAGAGAATTGATGGTCGTTAAGGCGTTAATCGACCATCCGGTAGCGGATTGGGTTTACAGGCGGGCCAATGAGCAACTCTCAGGCCGGGCCTTGTCGTGTGCGGTGAACGCTCGGAACCACCTGGTTCGGGCGCAAAAGATCGCTGACGCCGAAATTTCGAGTACCATCGCCTACTTCTGCGCGACACACGCCACCGAAGAGGCGGTCGCGGCGTTCATCGCTTCCGCGAAAATGCATGGCTACCGGAAGCTGGCCGGGAAAGTGAATATCCATGACCATGCGCAGAAGGCGGTGGTATCAGCTTACGCTCAGATCATTTCGGGTCATGCGGAAGAGTTGAAGCTGGTGGTAGCTCACAACCCTGCTGCGGATGACGTCCTGGCAAGGATCAGGATCGGAGGCGAAGAGACGGTCTATCCGCTGCGGCTCCGGCTTTTCTCGTTCAATGAAGATGGTGAGGACCCGTCCTCAGAGGCTGCTTTCGATGCCTTTAGAAGTTGGTTTCCGGACCGAGCAGCCATGGTTGAACGCGTTCGCGAAAGAGCGAGCTTTCGGGATAAAGCACTTTATGCTGGTGATGACGGCGGACCCGCTCTGTCGCGCCAGCAACTGGACGACGGACTTCGTGAGCACACACTCCTGACGCTCGGCCTCATCTGGGCTGCGATGGACGTCACCAGCCATAAAGAACCAGAGCCCTTCGTCGTGCAGGTTCTCGGCGCGATATCGACCGTTATCGACCAAGTAAGACCTTCGAAGGTCTGCAAACACTGCGGAAAGTAATGTCAGACACCGTCAATCACCACTTCATTCCGCAGTTCTATCTAAGGGGCTTCAGCGATGCGGTAGACCGACGGAAGTCCCAGGTTTTCGTCTTCGACCAGTCGACGAAGAAGTCGTTCCGAACGCTGGTCAGAAACATCGGAGCACGACGGAACTTTTTCCGGATCGACGTCGAGGGTTTTGACCCCAATCACGTCGAAGACGGCATGGCCGAGATCGAGAGCGAGATCGCACCGCTTCTCGAGGAAGTGATCGCCACGAAGAGCTTTCCCTCCGAAGCTCATTTTTCGTCGGTCATGATGCTGATGGGGAATATGGCCGTCCGCAATCCTCGTTTCCGTTCGATGATCGAAGACCTTCATGTGAAGGTTGCGAATGGCATGATGCGGATGACGATTAGGGACAAGGATCGCTATCACGACTCAATCAGAGATGCTCGGGAAAAGGGCGCACCAATCCGAGATGACATCAGCTACGAGGACATGAAGGAATTCATCGAGCGCGGCGAATACAACATCGCGATCGATCGGACCTACCTCATAGGCTTGGAGCTCGACTCGGTTCCGACGGTCGTCGAACAACTGGCTCGCAGAAGCTGGTCATTCGCTTCGGCGCCGCCAGGAACCACCTTCATGACCTGCGACGACCCTGTCGTCCTGGCTTGGGCTGATGGACAGGATAGGGGGCCATACTCTCCCGGGTTTGGAGTGCCTGGCACGATTGTCATATTTCCGATCGCGCCAGAGCTCGCGCTCATTGGTTTATTCGTCAAACAGCCGCCGAACCGGAATTTCGGCTGCGACCAGGTGGCCGACATGAATACGAGCATCGCAAAGAATGCCACGAAGCAGCTCTATGCCCGTGACGGCGAGTTCCAGATCCACACAAGGTCGGCTCTCTACACCAGCGGGAAGGATCTCCCCACCGTGTTGGCTCAACAGGCGAAGGCGAAAGTACAGTGGCATGGAAAAGAAGCGTGAGCTGAAATTTGGCGACGACATGGTCGGAGCTCTCAGCAATTGGGGTGAGAAAGCTCTCATTCCAGTGTCGATCGTGGGCGGCCGGCACATGGAGAGGAGAAACGTCAACAGAGGAACTTTCAAGGAAAACGACATTAAGTTGACGGAAGCGCACGCATTCGCCTGCAGTGCGTTCATGAATCTCGTTTCGCGAAGCTCCGGTAAAAAGATTGATGAAGATCCGAACGCGAGCCAGCAGATCAACCTGCTGTCGCATTTTATGCAGGGCATACATCTCTGCGAGGAAGCGATCGCCGAAGGTCTCTATGTCCAAGCGGCTACCCTGCTGCGGCAGGAGCACGAGATCATTTCAGCTGTCCAGGAGCTGGGGATAGGTCGCCGTAAAGAAGGGAAGACGCCGCACGCCACGATCGGCGTTCTGAAGAACATGGGCAAGGTCTACGGCGATCTCAGCGGGGCGGCGCACGTATCCCAGTCTCAGTTGCTCCACGACATCGTCGAGATGGAGCGCGGAGAACTTCGGGGGCCGTCGGCATTCCCGATCTATCACCGAGACCTGGCCCGAAACCTCTATTCACTGCATGTCTGCTACATCGTGCTGATGGGTCGTCTTACGAGTGAGATCCATGATGCCATCGGCCTTGGCAGGGCCTCGGAAGACGAGGAGAAGATGATGGTTCTGGCCATCGCTACACTGCACGCAGAGGGCCTCATCGATATCGAAGAGGCCCCCTTGGATAAGCCGATCGCGGAGCCGGAGAAGGCAGCTGAATAGACAGCCTCGTCCAGAGGGGGACTTCGTCTCCGTTCTCATCCTCGGTCATTACCACCTGCTCGACCTCGGCACCGGGAAAATGTTCCGTCGAGTTGTTGATCGCTGACAATCTGACGCTGGATACGAAACGTCGTGTCTGTTCAGATTTTTCAGATCACACTTCCGTTTTTCTTGGTCCATTTCAATATGTCCCCAACCGCTTTAATAAGCTGCTCGGGTGTCGCGTTTGCATCATTGAGAATGTCGAATGAACGCCTTGGCATGGTGCCGAAGACACCAGCAAAGTCGGTGTTGACGACTTCCCATATTTTCCGGGCCGCACCGCCTGTAGCGCCGATTGGGATGGGCGTTCGTCCCAACGCTTTCAGTATGTCGTACTCGGCGACCACCCCGTCGGCAACGACAACGGAGTCACCGTCAATTTTGGCGCCGCATATGAAGACGCAAGCTCCCGCTTGGCGGACGAGATCTTCCCGGTAGCGACGGTAGAATTCTTGCCGATCCTGTCCGGGCGGAATGAGCTGCGGGAAGGGCCGGAGGAAAAGCCGACGCTCAAGATTCGGAGCGACATCACGATAGAGTTCATCGAGCGCGCCTGACAGGGTCGCACTGCCGACAACGAGGCCGAATCCCGACACAATGCGGTAGTTCTCGTGGATCAGAAATTTGCCCACGCCTTGAGCCACCGCCTCGATCTTTCTCCGACAGTCGGGTTCTCCTTCGGGAAGTACCTCAGGGTAGCTGCCGGATACCATCACGCTTGCCGCGGCGAGCCTCTGCTCGACAGCTTTCATTAGCTCATCCAACTCTGCCCAAGCATCGACTTCGATGCATTGGATACCGTAGTTTTCCAGGTCCTTGACCCACAGCTTGTGTCGGCGATCTGCATACGCGAAACGCGCCTTGGCACCGCGACCTTCGAAGTCTCCCTGTTGCGGACGCCTGACGACCGCATAGTGCTCAGGTGGCATATCGCCGAATGAGTCCCGGATAAGAGTGAACAACTGGGAGAGATTCGGGTCCGTGAACGAAAAGCCAAGGAACAGCATGCGCCGGGAAACAAGGTGGCTGTGCAGCAGGTTCAGGAACTCGCCGCGCTCACGGCGGTAGCCTTCATAGTCCCCTTTGGCAATCACGACATCAGACGGATTTCCCACCGTACCGTGCATTTTGTACAGCTGCGCGTGTGCGGCAGGGTTGTTGATAACGAGATTCTGCTTCGCCGTATTCACCTCGAGGAAAAGCCGTTGCTCCCGCCACGCTCGTTCGAGAAGCTCGTCGTAATTCGTGGTCCAGATGTGTTTCAATGGGAGACGGGCTAGCGTGTGAAGGATTTCGGGGATTGGCTTGTCAATGCCGATCTCCTTTGAGATCAGGCTAGCAAGCCGGGTGCGCTTTCTCCCCGCGCTGTTCAGAAAATATTGCACCACTCCCGGAAGATCGGTTTCCTGGTTCACGTCAAGGCCGATCTCCTCCGCCAACTCTTGCACGAGGTCTTTCCAGCTCGGATAGCCCGCACCTGTCGATAGGCCGGCTCCGACAAACAGCCCCGCGTTTTCATGGTGCAGGGCCTGAACGTATTCCTCGATGAATTTCTCGTGGCGCATCAGGCGAGACTTCTTCCTGACTAGACGCGCGCCGTCATCAGCCGTTCGATTCGCCGCCCAAGTTCATCGGATGTCGTGAAATCAATGACAGGGGCGCGGTAGCTGGTGAGCAGTGCAGGGACGAAACCGGGACTGTCTACCGAGCCGAACTGGTCACGGAGATGGTGAATGCGAACACCCAAAAGCAGATTGCGACGAAGTGCGGACTGCTCGATCTCATAGGCAACATATTTCCGGGATGCCGTCTGGGCCCCAATGCACACAACCGTAACGCTGGTTCGTTCCAAACCCTTGTCGATCAGGCGCTTGATCGCGGTATCGCCTTGACGTTTGGCCTCTTCCCAGAGGGAGGCATCGTGCCACCCGGCGGCGGCCGCGCCGTCGATGATGTTGCTATTGCGAACGATGTTCACTCGCCAAATGTCGCGCTGATAGTGGAAGCTGAAAAATGTACGGTATGCCATTGGTGCTCCTATCGTAGGTAGGACAAAGGATCGCGCGACGCGGTGGCCCAGAATTTGAGCGGAAATGAAGTTGCGAGCCCGTAGACCTGCCCGGGTGTCATGATCCGCCGCAAGAGTTCTGGTGTCGCCGAGACCTTCAGCTTCTGCATCGCGTCGATCTCTACTACCGGGTAAAGACCAAGGAACTCGCGACCGCGGTAGGGATCATTCACGCTCCGAACAACGGGAAGGACGCCCACCTTGCCCTTGGCGGCATCGAACCATCCCAGTTCCCAGCACATCCATTTCGACTGGTCAGCGTTCTGGGTGTCCAGAAAAAGGAGTGAATCGCTGTGCTTCATTTTCTCGCGAACGTAGTGCGCATTCTCGGGTGTGACGTTTGCGCGATCAGTGTCAGGTGAGTCGATCCAATCACAGAAAACAGTCAGACCGAGGTCTTCCGTCAGAATTGCGTAGACCCCCAACACAAGTTCTCGATCCCTGATGGTCTGCGACAAGAACACGTCGTAGCTGCTCTTGTCGGCCCTCGCGACGGAGTTCAAGGCTTTCTCCACGGTCATGCCCTGGCGTTGCGCCCGGCTCTGGGCGCGGCGCCTAACTTGGTCCTCGGTCAGAAAAGCCAATCCGGCCCCCTTTGAATTTCGTTTCGCTCCCAAGAATCATTTGCCGGGCGCCGAGGCGCCCGGAATCTTTATTTCCTCGTCAGGGTAAGGGCCTAGGAGTTCGGATGGGCACTACCCGCCCGGATCCCCTACTGATTGGGACGGCACACCTTGCTGCGTTTGCAGACATTCTCGGCTGCAGAAGGACAATCCTCTTTGCCCTCCTTATTGATCGCTCGCCCCTCGGAACGGCGGAAAGCATGTTGAGGCGTACTGTTGTGTCTTTCGAGGCGGTTTAGCTGGAAATGTTACCAAACTATGCGCGCACCGATATTTATTAGCGCTTCAGATTCTCAGCTGCACCCGCTCGTGCTTCCACACGTATCGCACTTCTCACAGGTGCCGTTCCGCACCATGGTGAAGTTGTGGCATTCCGAGCATTCGTTGCCCGTGTAGCCCTGCATCAGCGATTGCTGGCGTCGGGTGGCGGCAAGCGCCTTGGCTTCCGCGGCCTCGTGCGCGGCGGCGTCGGAGAACAGCCCTTCGGCACCCGAAGCCCCGGCTTCCTCCTCGGCGATGTCCTCGACCAGCTCCCTGGCGCGTTCCTCATAGTCCCGCTTGTAGGCGATGGCCTCGTCGCTCGCCGGCTTCAGCGCCAGCACGTTGGAGCCGGAGAAAGCCGTCGGCGCCACGCGGGCAGGGGCCGTGGCCGGGCCAGAACCGCCGAATCCCTTAGGCTCGGCGCCCGACACCAGCTTGACCGGCGAGGCACCGCGGTAAAGCCCCTTGGAGAACGGCGTGGCCTTGCCTTCGGTGATGCCGCGGCCAAGTGCCGTCTTGTCGAAATCCGACTGGTCGACATGGGCGAGGTCGTGGCGGTTGAGATAAGAGACCGCAAGTTCGCGGAACACGTAGTCGAGGATCGACGTCGCGTTCTTGATCGCGTCATTGCCCTGCACCATGCCGGCCGGCTCGAACTTGGTGAAGGTGAAGGCTTCGACAAATTCCTCCAGCGGCACGCCATATTGCAGGCCGAGCGAGATGGCGATGGCAAAATTGTTCATCATCGCCCGGAAGGCCGCGCCTTCCTTGTGCATGTCGATAAAAATCTCGCCGAGACGCCCGTCGTCGAACTCGCCGGTACGCAGATAGACCTTGTGGCCGCCGACGACTGCCTTCTGCGTGTAACCCTTGCGGCGGTTCGGCAGCTTTTCGCGGTCGCGGTAGAGACGCTCCACGACGCGCTCGACGATCTTTTCGGTAACCTGCACCGCACGCTGCGCGGCGGGCGCGGCGACCAGCTGTTCGATCGCCTCGTCCTCGTCCTCCTCGCCATCGGCGAGCAGCGAGGCATTGAGCGGCTGCGAGAGCTTCGAGCCGTCGCGGTAGAGCGCGTTGGCCTTCAGCGCCAGCTTCCACGACAGCATGTAGGCGTTCTTGGCGTCCTCCACCGTGGCGTCGTTCGGCATGTTGATGGTCTTGGAGATGGCGCCGGAAATGAAGGGCTGTGCCGCCGCCATCATCTGGATGTGGCTGTTGATCGACAGCGAGCGCTTGCCGATCTTGCCGCAGGGGCTGGCGCAATCGAACACGGGGAGGTGTTCGGCCTTGAGGAAGGGCGCTCCCTCAAGCGTCATCGCACCGCAGACATGGATGTTGGCGGCTTCGATGTCCTTCCTGGAGAAGCCCAGTGCCGGCAGCATCTCGAACGAGAAGTCGTTGAGCTGCTCGTCGGTGAAGCCAAAGGTCTCCTTCACCCAGTCGGCGCCGAGCGTCCACTGGTTGAAGACGAACTTGATGTCGAAGGCCGACTTCAGCGCCGCGTTGAGCGCCGCGATCTTGTCGTCGGTGAAGCCCTTGGCCTTGAGCGAGCCGGGGTTGATGCCGGGCGCCTGGTTGAGATTGCCGTGGCCGACGGCGTAGGCCTCGATCTCGGCGATCTGGCTTTCCGAATAGCCCAGCGTGCGCAGCGCTTCCGGCACGGCGCGGTTGATGATCTTGAAATAGCCGCCGCCGGCGAGCTTCTTGAACTTCACCAGCGCGAAGTCGGGCTCGATGCCGGTTGTGTCGCAATCCATAACCAGACCGATCGTGCCGGTCGGCGCGATCACGGTCGCCTGCGCGTTGCGATAGCCATGCTCCTCGCCGAGTTCGATGGCACGGTCCCAGGCAGCCTTGGCGTGCGTCGCCAGCTCCTGCTGCTTGAGGTCGGAAGCGACCAGCGGCACCGGGTTGACGGCCAGCTTCTCGTAGCCGTCCTTGTCGCCATAGGCGGCGCGGCGATGATTGCGCATGACGCGCAGCATGTTCTGCGCATTGCGGTCGTAATCGGGGAAGGCGCCGAGCTCGGACGCCATCTCGGCCGAGGTGGCGTAGGCGGTGCCGGTCATGACGGCGGTGAGCGCGGCGCAGATGGCGCGGCCCTCATCGGAATCGTAGGGAATGCCCGAGGTCATCAACAGGCCGCCGATGTTGGCATAGCCGAGGCCCAGCGTGCGGTAGTCGTAGGAGAGCTTGGCGATCTCCTTTGACGGGAACTGCGCCATCATGACCGAGATTTCCAGCACGATGGTCCACAGCCTGACCGTATGCTCATAGGCAGCGATGTCGATCGTGCCGTCGGCATTGCGGTAGGGGAGCAGATTGATCGAGGCGAGATTGCAGGCCGTGTCGTCGAGGAACATGTATTCCGAGCATGGGTTGGAGGCCCGGATCGCACCGGCGGAGGCGCAGGTGTGCCAGTCGTTCATCGTCGTGTTGAAGTGCAGGCCCGGATCGGCGGATGCCCAGGCGGCGTAGCCGATCTTTTCCCAGAGATCCCTGGCCTTCAGCGTCTTCAGCACCTTGCCGTCCTTGCGGGCGGTGAGATGCCAGTCGGCATCATCCTCGACGGCGCGCAGGAAATTGTCCTTCAGCGACACCGAATTGTTGGAGTTCTGGCCGGAGACGGTGAGGTAGGCGTCGGAATCCCAGTCGGTGTCGTAGGTCTTGAACGACATCGAGGTGTAGCCCTGCTTGGCGAACTGGATGACGCGGTAGATGTAGTTCTCCGGCACCGCGTCCTTCTTGGCCGCCTTGATCTCGCGCTTCAGCGCCGTGTTGATGGCGGGGTCGAAGCAGTCGTCGTCATGGCCTTCGCAGTTGACGCAGGCCTTCATGATCGCTTCGAGATGCTTCTTGACGATCTTGGAGCCGGTCACCAGCGAGGCGACCTTCTGCTCTTCATTGACCTTCCAGTCGATGAATTCCTCGATGTCGGGGTGATCGGCGTCGACGATGACCATCTTGGCGGCGCGGCGCGTCGTGCCGCCCGACTTGATGGCGCCCGCGGCGCGGTCGCCGATCTTGAGGAAGCTCATCAGGCCGGACGAACGGCCGCCGCCGGACAGCTTTTCGCCCTCGCCGCGCAGCAGCGAGAAATTGGAGCCGGTGCCCGAGCCGTATTTGAACAGGCGCGCCTCGCGCACCCACAGATCCATGATGCCGCCCTCATTGACGAGGTCGTCCTGCACGCCCTGGATGAAGCAGGCATGCGGCTGCGGGTGCTCGTAGGAGGATTTCGACTTCGTCAGCTTGCCGGTGAACGGGTCGACATAGAAGTGGCCCTGGCTCGGGCCGTCTATGCCATAGGCCCAGTGCAGGCCGGTGTTGAACCATTGCGGCGAGTTCGGCGCCACGCGCTGGGTGGCCAGCATGTAGGCAAGCTCGTCGCGGAAGGCGCGCGCGTCTTCCTCCGACTTGAAATAGCCGCCCTTCCAGCCCCAATAGGTCCAGGTGCCGGCCAACCGGTCGAAGACCTGGCGGGCGTCGATCTCGGACCCGTAGCGCTCGGCTTCCGGCAACTTGGCAAGTTCGGCCTCGTCGGCGACTGAGCGCCACAGGAAGGAGGGAACATCGTTCTCCTCGACCTTCTTCAGCCGCGCGGGGACGCCGGCCTTGCGGAAATATTTCTGCGCCAGGATGTCGGCGGCGACCTGGGAGAATTGCGCCGGCACGTCGATATTGTCCAAGCGGAACACCACCGAGCCATCCGGATTCTTGATCTCGGAGAGCGCCTTGCGGAATTCGATCTCCGCGTAAGCCGATTGTCCCTGTCTGGTGAAACGACGCTCGATGCGCATTGGTCCGGTCCCTTTTGTCTATATATAGCGCTTTCGTCAGGAGATTTCTGCTCCCAATGCGAAACGCGCATGTCCGCCGTCTGCCGGCGTTCGAAAACGGCCGGCTCTCCATTTTCGCGGTCTTCGTCCGCCTTGCTGGTCAAACTTCTTGCGAAGCGCCTATCCAACTCACCGACGAACCCGCGGGTCCCTCAAAACTGATTTTTTCCGATTCCCTCACTCGAGGGAAATTCACATTATCTAGCGTCGAACCTGCCTGCAAACACTAAATATAGTGTTAACAGACAATTTATTCCAGTCCGACAATTCTCCCTTTTATCGCCCACGCCCCACAATCCCAACGCTTCCGCCAGCCTCGTAAACAGGCGGAAATGTGGGGAAAAACGCACATAATCCGGGAAAAAGACCGGGCTCAGAACTTTCCGGTCGCGCTCTCAACAGGAGCGCATGGCCTATAAAAGGCGACTCGTTTTGCGCCGTCAAGGATTCGTTTGCGTAGCTTTTGTGACCTCAACATCTTGTGTGTCACACATGTGGATAACGGGGATAGAATGGAGCTGCCGCGGTAGCCCCCGGCCGAGGGGACAAAGACGCGCTTGTCAGGCTTCGCGACGGCTCCGGGGCGTGATCCAGGCACAGACCATCTGGCCCATCCGACGTCGCGGATCAGCCGTAATGCGTCCTGGGCTTCGGCTCGGTTCCGGTGAAGTGCACCCCGATCCGGCCGTTGCGGCGCCAGCGGACCTCGCATCGATAGCCGATGCCGTCGACGGGCACATAGAGAAGGAAATGATCCGGAATCGTTGCTTCGGGCGGAACCTTGAGTTCGGCGCCACCTTCATTTTGATTGCGCAGCGTGCAGCCAACTTCCGAATTCGAGATGCCCGTGATGATCGTGCCGCCCTTGAGCACGCGCTGGCGATGCTCGCGCTTGTGCTCGTCGGATCTCTCTGGATTGGGATTTGCGGGATTTGTCATCGGTAAAACGCCAGGATCGGATCAGATCCTATTACGTCTTCATTAGAAAAGCATTCACGCCGCAGGCGCCCCCGTCCGAGCTGCTTGGTGGCGCGGCCGGTCCCGGTTCAGGCAAACCGACGCGGGTCGGCGCAGAAATAGGCGATGATCTGGCAAAGATCCGGTTCGTTGACCATGCGCACCGCTTCGCTCGAACTGACCCATTTGCGGGTGCGGGAGCGTTTTTCCTTCCAATGGTCGGCGACCTTGTCGACATGCAGCGGGAACACCAATACCTCGCATGGCACTTCCTCGCCGGAGGCCAGGGCCTTGGCGTAGAAGTAGCGGCCGGCCTCGAGATGCGAGATCGTCCCGCGCAGTCCGGCTTCCTCGACAGCCTCGCGCGCCGCGGCTTCGCAAAGCGGCTCCCTGGCTTCAGGCCAGCCCTTCGGAAGCACCCAGCGGCCGGTATCGCGGCTGGTAATCAGCATGATCTCGACGCTGTTTCCGGTTTCGCGCCAGGGCAGGGCGGCTACCTGCAGACGGCACGGCGCGGTGCCGAAGAGTCGCCGGACCCTTTCGGCCAGATGGTTGTGCGTCGTTGGCCTCGTCAGCATCGGAGAAGCTAGCCCCAGCCTCCAGAATCGTTTGCCGTCTCACGAATCTTACGGCCAATTGTCGGCAATAAAAGTAAAAACTTTCATCAGGATGGCCAATTTTCGCCAATAGACGCCGATTTCCGCGCGCCAGCCAGCCTCGCGAGACCCTTTGCCTAGTGGATGAGACTTCCCTGCGGCTCGATTTGCAGCAGGTTGCTTGCCGCGAATCAGCCGGCGTGATCGTCGGCGATCGGCTTCTGGTAGGTGAAGCCCATGTCCCAGGGAAAATAGATCCAGGTATCCTGACTGACCTCGGTGACGAAAGTATCGACCAGCGGCCGCCCCTTCGGTTTGGCGTAGACGGTGGCGAAATGCGCCTTCGGCATCATGGCGCGCACGATGCCAGCCGTCTTGCCGGTGTCGGTCAGGTCGTCGATAATCAGCACGCCCGCGCCGTCGTCGGCAAGCAGGGCCGGCGTGACCTCCTTCAGCACCTGCAGCTGACCCTGGCTGCTGTAGTCATGATAGGAGGCGACGCAGACCGTCTCGATAACGCGTATGCCAAGCTCCCGCGAGATGATCGCCGCCGGCACGAGGCCGCCGCGCGTGATGCAGACGATCGCTTTCCATTGCGCCTTGTTGGTGCCGGCAAGCCGCCAGGCGAGCGCGCGCGCATCGCGGTGGAACTGGTCCCAGGAGACGGGAAAGGCTTTTTCGGGAAGGGACATCTTTCGCGCACTCCGCAGCACGCGCGGTCGCGCGCAGAAAACAGGGGAATGCGCGCGGAAGTAACTGGAAAACCTCGCGCTTGGCAAGAGCGGCCGCAAACGACACTGTGAACTTACCGCGACAGGAAAGCCGCCACCGGCGCGGTGCGCAGCACGGAGCGCGTCACTCCGCCGAACAGGAGCTGGCGCAGCCACGAGTGGCTGTAGGCGCCAAGCACCAGCAAATCGGCGCCGGTCTCCGCGATCCTGGTCTGGATCACCTCGTCGACCGAGGTGCCGCCCGATCTCTGCACCGAGACACTCACGCTGGCGCCATGACGCGACAAGGCGGAAGCGATTTCCGCTCCGGCGGCCTCGGGGCGTTCATCGAGCGTGTCCGGCGGATCGATGACCAGAATGTCGGTTTTGTCGGCCTCGATGATGAAGGGCAGCGCATCGAAGGCGGCGCGTGCGGCCTCCTTGCTGCCGTTCCAGGCAAGCAGCACACGCTTGAAGGTGGTGATCAGTGGACCCAGGTGCGGCACTACCAGCACCGGCCGTCCGGCGTCGTAGACCAGTGTGTCGACGTCGGCGCTCGCATCGCCGCCCGTCTCGCGCTGCGCGGCGATGATCAGGTCGGCGGCACGCACGCTTGAAATGCCGGTCAGGGCGCTGTCGCCGGAAAAACTCTCCAGGCTGTGCCATTCGAAGGACAGGCCGGAATTCTCGATATGCCTGAGAAACGCGGCCCGCAGCTTTTCGGCCCGTTCGCGGTTCATGTCGGCCGAAACCTGCAGGAACTCGGTGTCGGGAAAGCCGGTGGCCGACGTGTAGGGCACCGGAAGCGCTTCGGCGTGGATGCCGATCAGATGGCTCTGGAAGCGGCCGGCAAGCGGAATGGCGAAGTCGAGCACGCGCTCCGCGTCCTGCTCGTTCTGCAGAATGGCGACGATGGTCTTGAAGCGCATGGTGATCCCCTCATTTTGCGAGCGATCCGCCCGCGGCAAGGAAACGTCGCCGCGTTGTGCTTGGTTCCGGCCTGGACCGGATCAGCTCGCGCTGCTGGCAAAGCCGGCCACCATCGCCTCGACATCGGCGCGCGCAGCGTCCAGGGCCTGCTGGCTGCGGGCACGGACCACCAGTTCGGTCCAGAACTTGCCGTCGCCGTATTTCGGATAGGAGCCGATGATCGTGTCCGGATGCGCTTTCTGGATCTCGCCCAGCGGCCCGCCGACGAGACCTTCGCCGAACGGGCAATGCACCGCTGCCGACAGCATTTTCGTGCCGGCTTTCAGCGTCGGCACGACATTGTCGAGCATGGCCTGGAAGATCGAGGGCACGCCCGCCATCACGTGGACATTTCCGATGCGGAATCCGGGCGCGACCGACACCGGATTGTCGATATGGTCGGCGCCGCGCGGCATTCGGGCCATGCGCTTGCGGGCCTCGGTGTATTCGATGCCGCGAGCGGCATAGCTTGCTTCCAGCAGGGCATAGGCCTTGGCATCGTATTCGCACGGCACGCCGAAGGCCTTGGCAATCGAATCGGCTGTGATGTCGTCATGGGTCGGGCCGATGCCGCCGGTTGTGAACACATAGGTATAGCGAGCCCGCACCGCATTTACCGCGGCGACAATCTCGTCTTCCTCATCGGGAACGATGCGCACCTCCTTCAGGTCGATGCCGATGGCCGTCATGATGTCAGCCAGATGGCCGATATTCCTGTCCTTGGTGCGGCCGGACAGGATCTCATCGCCGATGACGAGCATGGCGGCGGTAACGATTTCGGGCATCGATGGCTCCGGCAAAAACGGGTCGCCTGAAATAGCGCGGCACGCGGCCAGCGGCAATGCCATCCGACCGGTGAACAAACTGTGCCCGCATACGCGGTATTCCCCGAATATTGGCGCCCTAAGTACCCTGGCGTGGCTGGGGCGGGCGAGGATCATCTATCTCCGCATTTCAACCTGTCGGTGGCCGCCGGAGGCGATCGTCTTCCTGAACGGGACTGGCACCTCCCCAGATCAGTTTCGCCATGCGGGTCGCTGCCTTCGTCCAGGGCACAGTGGCTCGCGCATTCGGGATTAGGCTTCACCGACGCTTCACAAGGAATTCAAGGAACCATTCGGCTGATGACTGGTTTGCCCCGTGTCGCACCCAAGGCGACGAAGACAAAACGGAGTGATCCAATGTACAAAAAACTTTTCGCGGCATTCGTTCTGACGGCCGGTCTTGCCACATCGGCGATGGCGCAGTCGACTGACGGCAGGTATTACAACCATGACAGTTGGTGGAACAATTGGTCGCTGTTCGGCAATGAGGATTCATCAGCCATCGACCAGAGCACCACCGGGAGCATCAACGCATACGGCTCCGGGTTGAGCACCCAAGGCAATACCGGTGGGATGGGCCCATGTGCTCACAACACTCCAGGTCCGGACGCCAATGCTCAAGGCAACGTCAATGACCAGTACTGCGGCAAATAATCAGCCGTAAGCTCCCTGCTGACCGTAGGACGTTTTCTCTCCCGACGTCCGCGGTCGGCGCTCCGGGGCGGCCGGCCTTTGGGGCGATCGGGCTTTGGGCTGAAAGATCAGTCGGAAACCTCGGTCTGCGGCCGGTCGCGTCCATCAGCCAGTTCCTCATGCCATTTGCCGTCGGCATCCTCGTACTGGATGCCGTCCGTCGACCCCGCGACCTGCTGCTCGGCTGAAGCGATCTCGGCGGCCCGCAACGCGTCCTGATGCGTGGGAAACGTCTCCGAGAAGGTCGCTCCGACCTTGTAGGCCCAGCCGCCGTCATGCTCGACGATCTTGTAAGTCAGCTTCGCCATCAAAACCTCCGGTTTAAAGGTCCGTCCGCTCAATGCAGGCGGTCGTCGGACAGCTTGTCGTCTGGCACCAGCACTTCCGATTCCCTGGCGGCTTCGATAAGGGCCCGGCGCGCATCCGCTGTCGAACGATAACCTTCCAGCACTTTGAGGCAAGTGTCGAGAGCATCACGATGACGGGGGCCGCGATTGAGCGGCCAAACCGTCATCAGGCACTCCGCCGCCTCTTGGGTACTGCGGATGTGGCGATATTTGCCGACATGGCCGAGTTCGACCACGACCGGTGTTTCAAAAGGCTTGTTGTCCATCATGGCCGCAACGCAAAGCAGTCAATTTGGTTGCAACCGTGTCCTCAGCCTGCGCCCAAACGTCCCAGACCTCCTTGGAAGCTCCATTGCGCGGTCGTTCGACGACGCGTTCCGCCCTTCTCGGAAGGGTCGCTCAGCCCGCCGCCTTCATCCAGTGCTGCATCGTCGTCACCGAGCGCGCGAGCTGCGGCGCGGGATGGATCGTCTCGCTGAACGTGGCGGCCGCTCGCCACCCCCAGCGCGGGTCGGCGAGGAAGGCGCGCGCCAGCGCAACCATGTCGGCGCGGCCTTCGGCGATGATCGCCTCGGCCTGCTTGGGATCGTCGATCAGACCGACCGCGCGGGTAGGGATGCCGGCGCCCCTGCGCACGGCTTCCGCCAGATGCACCTGGTAGCCGGGCCCGGAGGGCAGTTTCTGCAAGGGCGAATTGCCGCCGCTCGAGCAACAGAGATAAGCGACGCCTTCGGCCTTCAGCGCTTTCGCCACTTCGATCGCATCCTCGACGTCGAAACCGCCATCGACCCAATCCTTGACCGACAGCCGGGCGCCCAGCATCAGTTTTGGCGCTGCCTTTTTCACCGCCTTGGCGATCTCGACGACAAGACGCATGCGGTTTTCCAGCGAGCCGCCCCAGCGGTCCGTGCGTTGGTTGGAGAGCGGCGACAGGAACTGGAAGATCAGATAGCCGTGCGCCGCGTGCAGCTCGATGAAGTCGAAGCCCGCGCGTTCGGCCCGCCTCGCCGCCTCGGCGAACCGCTCGATGAGCTGGAGGATCTCCTCTTCCTCCAGCGCTCGCGGCACGTTCCAGCCGGTATCGTAGGCGATTGCCGAGGCCGAGACGGTCTGCCAGGGATCCTCGTTCGGCTGCAGCGGTCCGCCCCCCTCCCAGGGCTTGCGGTTCGAGGCCTTGCGGCCGGCATGGGCAAGCTGAGTGCCGAATTTGGTGCCGGGTGCGGCCACGCGCCTTGCTGCGTCCAGGGCGCGGCGCGCAGCGGCTTCATTGTCTTCGGAATAGAGGCCGAGGCAGCCATGGCTGATGCGGCCACGCCGCTCGACATCGGTCATCTCGACCGTGACCATGCCGGCGCCGGACATTGCCAGGTTCATCCAGTGGTGGAGATGCCAGTCGCTCGCCGAGCCGTCCTCGGCCGAATACTGGCACATCGGCGCGACGGCGATGCGGTTGGGAAAGCTCAAGCCATCGAGCGTGATCGGCTGGAAAAGCGATGTGGTCATGAACGAAACTCCGGGAATAGGATGCGCTATTTAGGCGATCGATCGCCGCCATGCCACACACGAGAGAGTGAAATGCTTACTGGACCAACCGCTGCCCCGATTGCGTGAACGCCGGTTCGCGGCTACGCCTCCCGGGTAACGTGGAGGCAGCCGATGGAAGATCGTATCCGCATCCGTTCTGAAGAAATCCTATCCGACGACTGGGCGATTCTGAAGAAGACCGTCCTCGACTACCGTCGCCGCGACGGACAATGGGAGACACAAATCCGCCAGACTTACGATCGCGGCGATGGCGCGGTGATCCTGCCCTATGATCCCCAGCGTTCAACCGTGCTCCTGGTGCGCCAGTTCCGCTATCCCGCCTATGTCACCGGCCACCGCGAGCCGCTGGTCGAGGCCTGCGCGGGACTGCTCGACGAAAACGATCCGGAGACCTGCATCCGCAAGGAGGCGGAGGAAGAGCTCGGCTATCGGCTGAACCATGTGGAGCGGCTGTTTTCGCCCTACATGAGCCCAGGCAGCGTCACCGAGCGGCTCTGGTTCTTCACCGCCCTCTATTCGCCCGCCGACCGCATTTCGGCCGGTGGCGGCGCAGCGGACGAAGGCGAGGACATCGAGGTGCTGGAAATGCCGCTCGACGAGGCTCTGGCCGGCATTGCCGATGGCCGCATCATCGACGCCAAGACCATCATCCTGATCCAGCATCTGAAGCTCCATCCGATCGCTGTTTGACCGATACCGGTCGCCCCTGCGGGACGAAGAATCGGTGCGGGGCGAATGAAAACGAACGTGTTTTGCACAACGCTTTTTTGGGACTGCATGGGCCCCGATTGACGAGATCGCCTAGGTAGTTGAAACGAAAGGCGCGCGGACGTGGCGGAATTGGTAGACGCAAGGGACTTAAAATCCCTCGATCTCTGATCGTACGGGTTCGATTCCCGTCGTCCGCACCACCTTAACTCTACTTCAATGCTCTGCAGAGCCTAGCCGCCACCAACGGGTGCCACCCGGGTCTCTTAGCGGCGGCTCGGCGACCGTGCGCCGAGGCGCGCCGTCGGCTATGGGCCCTCGGCGAACGTTGCCACGATCCGCCGACCTGAAACGACGGATCGTGGCGTTCAAGCGCTCACTGGATAATCTTTACGATCTTGCGTGTGCCGGGATCCACGACGACGGTGTGATTGTCCACGACGACGTAGCGATATTTGACGTTGGGAATTTCATGAAGCTCGACCGTGTCGGGCAGGGCGGTCCCGACGTTGAGCTCGACGCCGGGAATCTTGACTGAGGCCAGAGGCTGTTTCTTTACGTATTCTTGTATGACGGTTTCGTCCTGCGGCTGAATGACCACATCCTGTGCGGCGGCGGCACCGATGCCGGCAAGCAGCAGGAATCCCGCTACGACGGTTGTAAGATCGGTTCTCATTGTTGCTTCCTTTCTCTCTCGTTGGGCTTGACGCGAAGCGCGGTGGCGCCCGAAGGATTGCCAGGGTTGGCAAGGGCTCCCAATGCTGGCCATCGATCAGGGGAACCATCGTTCGATGGCCTGTCAGGCAATCGCTCTTAGACGCGTGAGTTCCAAACAACCGTGGGTTTGGGCCTTTTGCGCGCCACGATCTGACTTTGGTCGCATGTTCAATAGGACCCAAGCCCTAGCAGTGGAACCGCCGGTAGGAAGCGTGCGTTGCGTTTGCTAATGATCTTCAACTGGAGGCCGATCATGGCAGCCGGGCCCGCTGTGGTAAATTCTGGCGGCAGCGCTGCCGTGGCCATTGTTCTGGCAGGCGGAAAAAATATTCGGCGTCAAGATTGACGCTCCCAAAGCCAAAGTGCCGTCCGCATCGGCGAATCCGGCAGCTCCGTCGAATGGTGGCTGATGTCAATCCGACGCTTCGTGAGGCAAAGCATGACCCCTGGTTCCATCAAAACTGATGGCCGTGACCGTGTCACAATCCCCGACAACGACAATCACATGGCTGGCGTCGACACCAAGCCGCTCTTGAAAAGTATCCAGAGCGACGATTTTGCTGAAGCGCTTTGCGCGAGAGCTGAGCGCTTCGCGACCAAGGTGGTCGTGGCAATGGCGATTTGTTTGACATCGACACTGGTCGCCGGCGCTTATTTTTTACTGGCGCCCTCTTGAGGGACCAGAAGCTCAAGCTGGAGAGCACGACCGGCCTCTCATACCCGGGCTGCGATTAAGCACTCATTTTCAACAGGGAAGACCCGCCTGGCTTCCTCCACTTCCCTTGTTGTCGGTCCGCCGCTCGCGGGCACGGCCCGGCAGGGTTGGCGATCAGCCGGGCCGGATTGCACAATATTAGTCGTTGCTGTCGTAGATCACCACTGGGTGACGCCGGTGGTGACGGCGTTCAGTTGAGCCCGTTATGACGACGGTGTCGCGGCGATGATGCCGGCGACCTTGGTCATAGAAAGCCACCGTGCCATGGCGCCGATGATGGAGGCGATGGCCCTGATCGTTGATCACTGCCACGTGACGGTGATGATGGCGATGGGTTTTGATGACGACGTCGGCTTCTGCCGCCGAAGCGACAACCGGCATTGCAACGAAAACGAGCGCCATGGCACTTGTCAGAAAAATCGCTTTCATAAGTGTTTCTCCATTCCAGATCCCTCGGGGTAGTTTCACGACAGCTCAAGCCGCACGAGATCTCGATTTGAGCTTTCTGCCTGCGAACTGAGCAGGGGGTTGAGGGTGCAAATGATTGTAACCCTGCTCTCGTGGGCACATGAAGGACCATTGCTGCACCCGTTCAACAAATGAAAGGAATGCGAGTACGTTCCTTGCAGGAGAGCTGATCGGACCTCTGCTGTAGGTATTCGGACCAAGGTCTTGCTGATGTTCTTGGACCTTCGTCCGCACTTGCGGGTTCGATGGCTCTTTTCTCGATGCAATTCTTTGAGTGTTCACTGCGCGATCGGGCGCGGGTACTGCGATGGCGGACGCGCGCCTGCGTGCGAGGGCAGGATCATAAACGGCACGCGGCATCAAGTGCTGCGCCGGTGACGTTCAGACAAGCGGGCATGGTGATACTGGTGCGATCACGCAATTCCGCGCGCCGCAGGCAATGATACGTTGTCTGCGCGGCGGATCTGATCCGTCGAGGCCGGCGTCTACCAGGCCCAACCCATCCCCCCGCCCACTGGGGACGCCGGCCCCTCAGTCCTTGGAATTGCCGTAGAATTGCCGTCGCGGACCATGCGAGATCGAGCATGATCCTGCCCGGTGACCGGGCGCGGCGATGGGGCTCAGAACTTGTAGCTCAGATTGATGCCGACCGTATTCAGCTTCACATTCTGGTCGCGATCGAGAAAATCGTCCGGCGCATCAAAATGCTCCTTACTGAAATCATAGTAGCGATACTGCGCCCCGACGACGAACCTGTCGGTCAGCGCATAGTCGACGCCGGCCCCAACCGTCCAGCCTATGCTGGTTCGCGTGTTGTCGAACGAGGTACCGGCATCTTGGGAGGTTTCGATGCCGGCAAAGGCGACGCCGCCGATGCCGTAGATCAGGAACCGATCCATCGCATAGCCGGCCTTGGCATTGATGGAACCGAACCACTTGACATCCGTGCCGAGCAGATTTCCCGCACCCAGTTCTTCGGCGCCCTTTGCCGAGGAATAGTTAAGCTCTGCTTCGGCGCCGAGCACAGCCTCGTCGAATTGCCACAGACCGGCGACATGGCCACCGACGAAACCGCCGTTGAGGTCTGGCGAGGCGGCAAACGGCTCGCCCTCGGTTCCCGAGATGTCGGAACTGCCCCAGCCATAACCGCCTTGCAGGCCGGCATAGTAGCCGGTCCAGTCGAAACCGGGGGCGGTCATCGGCACATCGGCCACAGGTTCGGCTGCGAAAGCCGGTGCGGCCAGAGCGGCAAGAAAACCGACACTTGCAAGCATTAGGCGACGCATCGAACTGCCCGAACGAAGAGCTGGAAGATCCTGGCAGGCACGGTAACCCGATTTGCGGCAAAACGGAATCGCATTTCTGTGCGGCCGATTTACGCTCTCCGTCGGTCTTGGAACAATCGGGAGAAAGTGTGAGGCTGGTCAAAACCGTGGCGGCTTGGCACAGTCGGGCAAACAGGAGTCGCTTCATGGCGAACACGCCGTCGGGCAGCAAACCCAGACCATGGACTGAAATGGCAACGCATCTGGTCGATGTCGCCATGGGCAGGAAACCCGCCGATCTCGTCATCCGCAACGGGCGCTGGGTCAATGTTCACTCCGGCGAGATCGTAGCCGGCACCGACATCGCTATTGCCGGCGGCCGCTTCGCCTATTGCGGTCCGAACGCCGGCCATGCCATCGGGCAGGGCACCAAGGTGGTCGATGCCGGCGGGCGCTATCTGGTGCCCGGCCTTTGCGACGCGCACATGCATGTCGAGAGCGGCATGGTGACGGTGACCGAATTCTGCCGCGCGGTGATCCCGCATGGCACGACTTCGATGTTTATCGATCCGCACGAGATCGCCAATGTGCTCGGCCTGCCCGGCGTGCGGCTGATGCATGACGAGGCCGTCGCCATGCCGATCAACGTGCATGTCCAGATGCCGTCCTGCGTGCCCTCGGCCCCCGGGCTCGAACATGCCGGCGCCGAACTGACGGTCGCCGACGTCGCCGAGGCGATGGGCTGGGAAAATATCATCGGGCTGGGCGAGGTGATGAATTTCCCTGGCGTAGCCGCCAACGATCCTGTGATGTCGGGCGAGATCGCCGCGACCGTGAAAGCCGGCAAGACCGTCGGCGGGCACTATGCCTCGCGCGATCTCGGCCTGCCGTTCCATGGCTATGTCGCCGGCGGCCCGGAGGACGACCATGAGGGCACGCGCGCCGAAGATGCCATCGCCCGCGTGCGCCAGGGTATGAAGGCGATGCTTCGGCTGGGCTCGGCCTGGTACGACGTCGCCTCGCAGATCAAGGCGGTTACCGAGGGCGGCATCGATCCGCGCAATTTCATCCTGTGCACCGACGACAGCCATTCCGGCACCTTGGTTCACCAGGGGCATATGGACCGCGTGGTCCGCCACGCCATCAGCCAGGGCTTGAAACCGGTGACCGCGATCCAGATGGCGACGCTCAACACCGCTCAGCATTTCCGGCTGGAGCGCGAGATCGGATCGATCGCGCCGGGGCGGCTGGCTGACCTTTTAATCGTCTCGGATCTCGCCGAAATGACCATCGACGAGGTCTATGCGCGTGGCGTCAGGCTGGCCAAGGCCGGCAAGCTCGACATCGACATTCCGGTCTACGACTATCCCAAGGCGGCGAAGAACACCGTCAAGCTCGGCAAGAAGCTGAAGGCCCACGATTTCGACATCACGGCACCCAACGGCGCGAACGAAGTCCGGGTCCGGGTCATCGGGGTCATCGAAAATCAGGCACCGACGCGGGCGCTGGAAGCGGATCTCGCCGTCGAGGACGGGCTGGTCGCCATGGATCGCCGCAACGACGTCTGCCAGATCGCGCTGGTCGAGCGCCACAGGGGTACCGGCGGCGTCACCAATGCCTTTGTCTCCGGCTTCGGTTACATCGGCGATTGCGCGATGGCGTCGAGCGTGGCGCATGATGCCCACCACATCATCGTCGTCGGCACCAACAAGCGGGATATGGCGCTGGCGGTCAACCGACTGGGCGAGGTCGGTGGCGGCGTCGTGCTGTTTTCCAAGGGTAAGGAACTGGCACTGGTCGAAATGCCGATCGCCGGGCTGATGTCGGACGAGCGGGCCGAAATCGTCGCGGCCAAGGCCGACAAACTGACCGAGGCCATGCGCCAGATGGGCTGCTCGCTGAACAACGCCTACATGCAGCACTCGCTGCTGGCGCTGGTCGTCATTCCGGAGCTCAGGATTTCCGATGTCGGCCTGATCGACGTGACGACCTTCCAGAAGGTCGACCTCTTCGTATAAGAGCAGTTGCGGTCGCTTCGCTCATCCGCCGGTGGCGATCGTCAGCACCTTGAACGGCGTGGTGATGACGATCTCGGCAACCGAGCCGACGGCCTTGCCGAGGCCTTGGCCGAGATTGTTGAGCTGCACTGGAGGTTCGTCCGACGCCAGGCCGGCCGGGGCCCGCAGCCGGTCGCCGAGCAACTGAACCAGGATCGGATTGTCGGCGAATTTGGCGTGGTTCAGCCGGTCGCCACCCTTGGTCTGGCTGAGATCGACCACAGACACGCCATAGCTGGCCAGATCGGCCGCGTCGCCATAGTCGCCGACGCGGGGCTTGTCGCCCGAAATCAGGGAAGACAGTTTGAGCGCCCGGTCGTCCGCGGAAAGCAGGATGGCGAACGGTTTGTCCGGCTTGCCGTAGCGGATCATCTGTTTCTTGAACACGTCGACGTCGATGTCGGGCGAGGCCAGGATGACATAACCAAGCTTGCCGTCGAGATCGCGGTCGCCGGTGATGGCAAGCTGGCGCAGCGCCTCCATGGTCACCCATGTTCCCATCGAATGGGCGACGATGTCGATGCTCTTAGCCCGCGTCTTGGCCAGCATCCTGAGCGTTGCCTCGAGGTCGTCACGCGCCGCGTTGGCGCTCTCCTTGTCGTAGATGTAGCCCGTCGTCTTGCCGCTCGAAGCCCAGGAAAACAGCACCGGCGTGCCCGGATATTTCGTGTCGTGCGCGATCTGCGTCAGCCGGTAGATACCGTCGTCGAAACCATTGTTGAACCCGTGCACGAAAACCAGCGCACGGTCGCCGCGCATGGCGATGTCGGCACCGACCGCTTTGGCGAATTGCGGCGCATCCGCATAGAACGCGACATCCTTGGCGGTGAAATCCTTGGCTGGATTGCTGTTGGCAGACCCCCGGACACGCTCGATCATGCCGACCTTGTGACTTTTCGGCACGGTGACGTCGACCCGGGCGAAGCTGGTGGTCAAGGAGCGATCGCCGTCGAACACCTGCCGCGGGTCCTTGGTCGCCTTCTGGCGGGTGGTGGCGACGAATATCTCGTGGGTGGCCGCGATGTCGGACGCGGGTACGGCAACCGTCGTCCTGTTCAGCAGATCGTGCGTGTTTCGGCCGGCGCAGCCTGCGACCAGCAGCGTGAACGCAATGACGACGAAACTCTTCGAATGCACCGTCACACGCCGGCTCCCGCAAAGGAGGACGTCAAACGCGTGACGTCGCTGGATATTTCGATAAGGCCAGAGGCCGGCGCGGTCCAGTTCAAAGTTGGTCGACTCTGTCGCAAGGCCGAGCGGGCCACGCGAACCCGCGGCGATGCATCTATTGGCCGAGCAGGCTGATGCGGTCGGTCACGTCGCGGTCGCTGGCAAATCCATCGTCTTCGCGCAGCCGTTGGCCGATCATCTTCACCAGCGCGGGATTGTCGGCGAATTTCGTATGGTTGAAACTGTCCGCTCCCTTGATCTTGGAGAGGTCGACGACCGTTACGCCGTAGGATGCAAGGTCGGCGGCGTCCTTGTAGTCGCCGACGCGCGGCCGCGCGCCGGCAATCAGACCGGAGAGCCGGAGCGCGCGGTCATCATCGGACAACAACAGGATGAACGGCTTGTTGGGTTTGCCATAGCGGCGCATCTGGCTCTTGAACACGTCGACATCGATGTCGGGCGATGCGAGCACGACGTCGCCGAGCTTGCCGCCGAGATCACGGTCGCCGGTGATGGCGAGCTGGCGCAGCGTCTCCATGGTCACCCAGGTTCCCATTGAATGGGCGACGATGTCGATGCGCCGCGCGCCGGTCTGCGCCAGCATGCGCAACGTCACCTCGAGCTGGTCGCGCGCGGCGCTGGCGCTTTCCTTGTCGTAGACATAGTCGGTGGTCTTGGCGCCGGATGCCCAGGAAAACAGCACGGGTGTGCCGGGATAGCCGGAATCGTGGACGATCTGGGTCAGGCGGTAAACGGCGTCGTCAAAGCCGGTGTTGTAGCCATGGACGAAGACCATGACGCGGTCGCCGCGCGCCGCGATGTCAGCACTTAGCGCATTGGCGAATTTCGGCTGGGTGTCGTAGCCGACGACCTCGGAGGCCATGAAATACTTGGCCGGATCGTTCGACTTGCCGCGCGAGCGGCGTTCGATCTGCCCGGTCTGGTGGATGCCGGGCACGGTGACGTTGACGCGGGCGTAGTTCAGCGTGGCCGATCGCTCGCCGTCGAAGACCTTGTTCGGATCGTCGGATTTCTTGCGCGTGGTGGCGATGAAGATGCTGTGATTGCCGGCGATCTCGGTCACCGGCGCTGCCACGATGGCGCTGCCGAGCAGTTCCTGGGTCTGCTGTCCCGCGCAGCCCGCGACAAGCAAGGCTAGGCCAATGGCAAAAATCGTCTTCAACGGCACGTCTGAAATTCCACTCCGGCCCGAAAAGGCCAATCGCCTCCGCAAGTCTCCCCCGACAGCGCAAGTGCGGCGGAAGTAAGTCGTGCCCAGCCGAAAAGCGGTCGGCGTCTCGCGACCGCCGCCGCAGTGTTGCACGAAAGCCAGACTGCATCAGGGCGAGCCCCGACGGGCCTTGGCACCCGCATGGATTTTAAGAATTACATGAACAATCACCTCCAACTAACGGCAAATATGTCACTAAACGCCGACCGCTTGGGAACATGAGTGACGGGCAATGGTTTCACGGGGTCGCCTGTGCAATAGACGGAATCGGGTTGCTTGGCGGCAAGGCTCGCGACAAAAGGGCGTTCCGCAGCCAATCGATGATAGACGTTCCCAAACGACATGCGTTCAAGGTGGCTTTCCGATGACCAGCTTCTCTTCCCGTGTTGCCACCGCTGCTTCCGCGATCCGCCGGATCTTTCCGGAAACGCCGCTGCAGGAGAACGACTATCTGTCGAAGAAGACCGGCGCGCGGGTGCTTTTGAAGCGCGAGGACCTGAGCCCGGTGCGCTCCTATAAGATCCGCGGCGCCTTCAACTTCTTCCGCAAGGCACTTGGCGAAGGCAATCAGGCCGAACTGTTCGTCTGCGCTTCCGCCGGCAATCATGCGCAGGGTTTCGCCTTCGTCTGCCGTCATTTCGGTAAAAAGGGCGTTGTATTCATGCCGGTAACGACGCCGCAGCAGAAGATCGACAAGACGCGGCTGTTCGGCGGCGACTTCGTCGAGATCAGGCTCGTCGGCGATTTCTTCGACGATTGCTATCGCGCCGCCATCGAATTCACCGAAAGCGCCGGCGCTCATATGGTGCCGCCCTTCGACCACAAGGACATCATCGAGGGACAGGCGACGGTCGCCTATGAGATCGCCCACCAGATGCCCGGCGCGGGCATGCCCGACATCGTCATGCTGCCGGTCGGCGGCGGAGGTCTGGCCGCAGGGGTGACGCACTACTTCGCCGATCAGGGGCGTGAGGCGCGCTTCGTCTTTTGCGAACCGGCAGGGGCGCCAAGCCTGCGCGAGAGCCTTGCGGCGGGAAAACGGCTCAAACTCGCCAAGGTCGATAATTTCGTCGACGGCGCGGCGGTCGCCGAAATCGGCCGTGAGCCCCTGCGGCACCTCAAGGACTTCGCCGCCGACACGGTGCGGCTGATCCCGGAAAACCGGCTCTGCGCGACCATGATCGAGATGCTCAATGTCGAGGGCGTGGTGCTGGAGCCGGCCGGCGCGCTGGCTATCGATGCGCTGAAGGATTTTTCCAGGAAGGAAATCCGCGGCAAGACCATCGTGGCCGTGGTTTCGGGCGGCAATTTCGATTTCGAACGGCTGCCGGACGTCAAGGAACGGGCACTGCGCTTCGAGGGCCTGAAGAAATACTTCATCATCCGCTTTCCGCAGCGGCCGGGCGCGCTGCGCGACTTCCTTGAAATGCTGGGGCCGGACGACGACATCGCCCGGTTCGAATATCTGAAGAAGTCGGCACGCAATTTCGGCTCGGTTCTGATCGGCATCGAAACCAAGGATCGCCGCAATTTCGACCTGCTGAAAGCGAATTTCGAGGCCGAAGGCGTCCAGTATCAGGATATCACCGATAACGAGACATTGGCCGGGTTCATCATATGAGCGGAAACGTCTTCATCGCCCTGTTTTCAGGCATTAATGTCGGCGGCAACCGCATCGTCAGGATGGCCGAGTTGCGGGCGTTCTTGGAGGATCTCGGGTTTTGCGATGTCGCTACCTACGTGCAGAGCGGCAACGCAGTGTTCCGGGCCAAGGAAGGTGACGCCGCCACGCTGACCAAACAGATCGAAGCGGCTTTCGAGGAGAAATGGGGTTTTCATTCGCGCATCATGGTGCGCGATCTCGGCTGGGTCGAACGGCTGGTCAGGGAAAATCCCTATCCGGAGATTGCCGAGGAGCCGACCAAGCTGCACGCGTATGCGCTGGAGCGCGCGCCTACCGCCGAGGAGGCGGCGCGGCTGGCCGAAAAATGTGCGGGTCCGGAGCGGTTCGAGATCAAGGGCGACGTGCTTTACCTGCATGCACCCGGCGGACTGGGCAAATCGGTATTTGCCAATCTCATTCCACGCGTACTGAAGGTACCGGGCACTGCGCGCAACTGGCGCTCGGTGCTGGCGCTGCTGGAGATGGCCGGCAAGCCCGGCGGCGGCTGATTAATGCCTGCCGTAATGCGCGGAGAAGAGCCTACGCCGCCTCGGCGCGTTTCCAGTCGAACGTCAGCTCCTCGCGAAACGCAAAGCGTCTGATGTGGTCGGCGACGACGCTTTCAAGGCGCTCGATAGAGCCGGGGTCGTCGCTCGACACGGTGATGTGCAGCGCAGCTCCGTCGGCATCCATGATGGTGCGGCCGAGCGAAAGGTCGATGGCGCCATGATTGGGATCGAATTCCACGGGGAATTTGTGCGCCCAATGTTTGCACAATTGCTGCAGATAACGGCTTGCATGTGCGGTGGTGACATCGGCATGGCTGATCGTCATGAAGGGATCTCCGAGGGTGAAACGCACAAAACGGTGCCCGCTTTCGAGGCGGGCGCTATCGCCGCATAGATAGGCGCAAGCTCGCCCGCCGCCATAGGCCGGCTGCCGACCGCTCGAAAAGGTGATCGATCACCAGCTTCCGGTGTTCGGCATCGACGCCCACGGTTCGGCCTTTGCCTTCGCCGGACCTTTCTGCAGAAGTTCGATCGAGATTCCGTCCGGCGACTTGACGAAAGCCATGTTGCCGTCGCGCGGCGGCCGGTTGATGGTGACGCCGTTGTCCATCAGCCGCTGGCACGTGGCGTAGATGTCGTCGACTTCATAGGCGAGGTGGCCGAAATTGCGGCCGCCCTTGTAGTCTTCCGGGTCCCAATTGTAGGTGAGCTCGACCAGCGGTGCTTTCTCGTCGATGCCACTTTGCTCGTCTTCCGGCGCGGCCAGGAAGATCAGCGTATAGCGGCCCTGCTCGTTCTCGTAGCGGCGCACTTCCTTCAGGCCGAGCTTGTTGCAGTAGAAATCGAGCGAAGCATCGATGTCGGCGACGCGGACCATGGTGTGCAGATAGCGCATGTGATTTCCTCGACTTGTTGGGTTGCGGCGCAACATAGGGGTGGGCCGTCCAAAGGGCAAATCCCAGGCGGCCGCCGGCGCCGCCAAAGAACAAATCCGGTATTCGCATAATGAACCGTGAAAAAAGGCACGTCAGGTCTTGCACTCACCGGAAGCCGCAGTGTTAATCTGGTGTCAAGAATCAGTTGCGGTGTTCTTGAAAAAAGGGGGCATTCTTATGGGGGAAAAAGCCTCTTTGACGGGGCGGGCCGAAACCCTTGGCGACGCCATGAAGCGCGACGAAGGCGGCGATGCCGTCGATCTGACCGAAATATCCGGCGCCATCAAGTGGTTCGATGTAGCCAAGGGCTATGGCTTCATCCTCCCGGATGACGGCGTTTCAGGCGACATCCTCCTCCATGTGACATGCCTTAGACGGGATGGTTTCCAGACTGCTCTGGAGGGAGCGCGCGTTGTCTGCCTCGTCAAGCAGGGCGAGCGCGGATTGCAGGCTTTCCGGGTTCTCTCGATGGATGTCACCACAGCGGTCCATCCGGCGGAAATGCAGGAACAGCGCACCCATGTCTCGGTGACGCCCGAAAGCGGGCTGGAGCGTGCCTTGGTGAAGTGGTTCAACCGCACCAAAGGATTTGGTTTCCTGACCCGGGGCGAGGGCACCGAGGACATCTTCGTCCATATGGAGACCTTGCGCCGCTACGGCATCACCGAGCTTCGGCCGGGGCAGGTCGTGCTTGTCCGCTTCGGGCGCGGCGACAAAGGCCTTATGGCTGCCGAAATCCACCCCGATATGGGAACCTTGCCGGTCGCGCATTAGGGCGGTTGCCGAGGATTTTCGCATGACACATAGGAACTGGCTGACGGCGGGCGCAATGTGCGTCCTGGCTGCCGTCATCGTCGCCGCGGGCGCCTATTTCTATTCGCCTGCACCGACGGCGGCCGACAGCCGGGTGATGACCCTGCCGGTGGACCCGACGCCGCTGGTCGTGGCGACGAAAGGCGGAGATCGCTCCTTTTCCATCGAAATCGCCGACACCGATGCTGAACGCGAGGCCGGCTTGATGTATCGCCAGGACATGGCGGACGATCACGGCATGTTGTTCGTCTTCGACATGCAGCAGCAGGTCAACTTCTGGATGCAGAACACGCCGATGCCGCTTGACCTGGTTTTTATCGGCCAGGATGGCAAGATCCGGGCGGTCAAGCACGGCGAGCCGCAATCCCAGGCGCTCATTTCGCCCGGCGTGCCGGTGCGCTTCGTGCTTGAGCTCAAGGCGGGCACCGCCGCCAGGAACGGTATCGATTATGGCGACCTGGTGCGGCATCCGGCCGTTGGCACCATATCAGGCCCCGAGGTGCCGCCATCGGACAATGGCGATGCGCCGAACGGCGGTGGCGGTTGAGGACGCGGGCAGTATAGCCGATGCAGTTTTTTTCCCATGACGGGTTCGACATCGCCTTCCTCGATCGCCAGCCGGGATCGGGCCGGGGCGATCCTGTGCTAATGATCCATGGCTTTGCCTCCAGCCATTACGTCAACTGGGTTTCGCCCGGCTGGTTCAAGACGCTGAACGATGCCGGCTACCGCGCTATAGCGCTGGACAATCGCGGCCACGGCTCGTCATCGAAAAGCTACGAAGAGGCAGATTACACCCCGGCCCGGATGGCCTCGGACGCGGCTGCTTTGCTCGATCATCTCGGCATCGAGCGCGCCCATGTCATGGGCTATTCGATGGGCGCGAGGATAGCGGCATTCCTGGCGCTATCGGATCCCGACAAGGTAGCGACGCTGGTCTTCGGCGGTCTCGGCATCGGCATGATCGACGGCGTCGGCGATTGGGATCCGATCGCGGCAGCCCTCCTTGCCGACGATCCGGCCAAGACCACACATCCCCGCGGCCGTTCGTTTCGCGCCTTCGCCGACCAGACCCGCAGCGACCGCCGGGCGCTCGCGGCCTGCATCGCCACCTCCCGCGAGTTGCTGAGCGAGGATGAAATTGCCCGGATCGCCCAGCCGACGCTGATCGCCGTCGGCACCACCGACGACATCGGCGGCTCGCCCGACGAGCTTGCCACGCTGATGCCCAACGCCAAGGCTTTCCACATCGAAGGCCGCGACCATATGCTGGCCGTCGGCGACAAGACCTTCAAGCGGCGTGTGCTGGAATTCTACGCCGAAAATCCGCTTTGACCCGGCGCAAGAGCCCGATAAAACCTGATGCACAAGCCAGATGTCACGCTGGTTTTTGCAGCGCTTCGAGCGATCGGGTGAGATTCAGCCTGGCCTGCTGCTCGAAGCGCCGACGGAATTCCTCGCTGTGGAAGATGTGCGGGCGTGTCAGGAAGCTGTTCAGCACCGCGCCGCGTCCGGCCCGCCAGATCGGCTCCTCCACCCATTGATATTCGGCGCGGATCGCGCGCTCATAAGCATCGAATGCATCCGGCGCTGCGCCGAGGATCGACAGGTCCATGTCCAGGAAAAGAGCGGCGTCATGCATCGCGGCCGTGTCTTCGAAGCCCGGCAACTGGTGTGTTGCGGTGGCAAGGATCATGGCGCTGATGCGGCCGAGGCGCTGGGCGTCGATGCGGCCCGCGAGCTTTTTTTCCGCGAGCGCCGCGCTTTGCGCCTCATTGTCCTTGGCCCGGCTGTCGTAGACGGCGTCGTGGAACCAGATCGCCGCCTCGACGGCCTCGGGATCGCCGAGCAGCTTCCGGTACTCGCCGGCGAGCGCCAGCATCGCCTCGATATGGGCAAGGTTGTGGTAGTGGCGATCCCGTCCCTCATAGAGGACGGAAAGCTCGCGTTTGAGGGCATTGTCGAGCAAGAGTTCATTTTCCATGCCGGCTTGAATTCCCGCGAACCAAATCCATTTGACAGAGCACTAAGGAAAATTGAGTTCAATCGTGCTATGATCTGGCTTATATGTGCGGCCCGATATTAGGCAAGGCGGCAGGACGACGTCGATGAACAGCATCAGCATTTCCCGACACAGCGCGTTGCAGCCGGTCGATCCGATCTGGCGCTCGATCCGTGACGAAGCGATGGACGCGGTCAATCGCGACCCGCTGCTCGCCGCCTTCCTCTATTCGACCATCCTCAACCAGGAGAGCCTGGAGGAGGCGGTCATCCACCGGCTGGCCGAGCGGTTGGCGCACCAGGACATAGGCTCCGATCTCATCCGCCAGACCTTCAAGTCGATGCTGGCCGACGACAAGGACTGGCCGACCACCGTGCGTGTCGACATCCAAGCCTATTACGACCGCGACCCGGCCTGCGACCGCTTCATCATGCCGGTGCTCTACTTCAAGGGTTTTCACGCCATCCAGACCCACAGGCTGGCGCATTGGCTGTGGAATCAGGGGCGCAAGGATTTCGCGCTCTATCTGCAAAGCCGTTCGTCCTCGGTCTTCCAGACCGATATCAATCCGGCGGCCCGCATCGGCAAAGGCATTTTCATCGACCATGCCACCGGCCTGGTCGTCGGCGAGACAGCGGTCATCGAGGATGACGTATCGATCCTGCACGGTGTCACGCTCGGCGGCACCGGCAAGGCCGGCGGAGACCGTCACCCCAAGATTCGTCGTGGCGTCTTGATCGGCGCCGGCGCCAAGATTCTCGGCAACATCGAAATCGGCCATTGCTCCAAGATCGCCGCCGGTTCGGTGGTGCTGTCGCCGGTGCCGCATAACAAGACGGTCGCAGGCGTGCCGGCTCGCGTCGTCGGCGAGACCGGCTGCGACCAGCCGTCGCGCCAGATGGACCAGCTTCTGCCGTCGCAGACGATGGACCAGGTCGTCAGCTTCGACATCTAGTTTTACTGAGGGGCGTCGCGGAGTTTCGCACTGCTCGCGCCGGCGGCTTCCATTGCCGTGCAATACGGCGAGCTTGCCTTTACATGGCCATCGTCGACGTGTCAGAAGCGCCGTTCAAACGAGCAAGCCCGATGATCGGAGAAGACTGTTGAAGCCTGACGAAATCAGAAAGCTGGACGCCTATTTCAAGCGCGTCTTCCAGAACCCCAAGCTCGAGGTCAAGGCACGGCCGCGCAAGGAGGATTCGGCCGAAGTCTATGTCGGCGACGAATTCCTCGGCATCGTCTTCAAGGACGAGGATGACGGCGACTACAATTTCTCGATGGCGATCCTCGACATCGATCTGGGCTGATCCTTGCATCCCATGGCGATGCCGGACGCAAACGCGACCGGCCTTTCCCGTCAACGTCCGGCCTTTAGGACACGCCCGGCCTCGGCGGTGATTGCCGCGTCAAGCGCCTGCCAATCCCCCAGAAATTCCTTCGGGAAGCGATAGGTGAGGCTGAGATCCTCGCCGACATGGATGTCGCGCTCGCAAGGCGCCAGCGATTGTTCTGCTGCCGGCCCGCTCAGGCAGCGGGCCACGAATGGGTCCTTGCCGGGCCGGTTGCCGACAACGAGCACCTCGTTGAGGTAACCTGATTTCGCGTTGAAACCGTAAATCGTCGTGCCGCCCGGACCTGCCGTGCCGGGCTGCACGATCAGCGCGCTGTAGATCGGCCCGAAACGTCCGCTCATGTCGCGAGACATCATTTGCGGTTCGAAGGACAGGAAGACGATGCTTTTGGCTGGCCCCGTGTGGTTGAAATCGCCGCGGGCGGCCTCGCTGTAGCCATCCATCTGGGGATAGCGCAGATAGAGGTCGAGCCGCGAGGCGATGCCGTCGCGCCGCGCCTGTTCGAAACGGATAAAGTTGGCAGGCACGGCGATGACATTGTTGCCGATCACCACCTTGCGCATCGTCGCATCATCCGTGTAGCCGGCCATGGCGATCGAATGGCCGAACCATTTGCCGCCCAGGCTGATTGCGACCGACAGCAGGGCGAGTGCTGCAAAGGCGTAGAACACCCGCTTCATCAGCGCGGAATCGACCACGGTGAATTGGGGGTCGTCGGCGATCGCTGCCTGCTTCATCTCTGTCACCGGATTCCTGTCCCGTGACGGCACGCATCGCACGGCACGGCTCTTGCAGTCCTTCCAGCGACTGTGCGATTTCATGGTAAACGGAAGGTAAAGATGGGCCCGGTTGAGCTAACTGCGTTCGCTTTTCTTGTCGGGTTGACGGCTTGCGGGCTGGTCGGATCGGCGATGGAGTTGGTTGTCGGGCGCAAGGTCGCGTTCACCGAGCCTTATGTGTCCTCCGCGCACGTACTGCGTTCGCTCGCCGCCACCGCGTGCGCCGGGCCGTTCATGCTGGTCAACGATGCCTTGGACGCCCGCCGCGACGGTCGTATTTCGTCGGTGGCGCTGATTTCCTGCGGCTGCACGGCGGTCGCCTGGACGCTGGCGCTCGGCATCGTTCTTGTGGCCGTTGCGTGTTGGGAGGTGCCAACCTAGGGTCGTTCGACTTCTAGGCTTGAGACGAATCGGAGACCAGAAATGCCGCTTTATGCGATCGATGGCACCGAACCGAACTTCGCGGATGCGGGCTCAAACTGGATCGCGCCCGATGCGACGCTGATCGGCGACATCAGCATCGGCCGCAATGCCGGCTTCTGGTTCGGCGTCGTCATTCGCGGCGACAATGAGCCTGTCGTGATCGGCGCCGACACGAACGTGCAGGAGCACACGGTCATGCACACCGATCCCGGCTTCCCGCTGACCATTGGCGAAGGCTGCACGATCGGCCACCGCGCCATGCTGCATGGCTGCACCATCGGCGATAACAGCCTGATCGGCATGGGCGCAATCGTGCTCAACGGCGCCAGGATCGGCAAGAATTCGCTGGTCGGCGCCGGCGCGCTGGTCACCGAAGGCAAGGAATTCCCGGACAATTCGCTGATCGTCGGCTCGCCGGCCAAGGCGATCAGGGTCCTGGACGAGGCTGCGATTGCAAGGTTGCGGGCCTCGGCCGCGCACTATGTCGCCAACGGCAGGCGCTTCAAGGCGGGTTTGGAGAAGGTCTAGGCCTCCGCCAGAAATGGCGGAGCCGGCCCGGGGACGGGGCCGGCTCCTTAGACCCGGTCGTTGGGACGGGGAGGGTGGGGACTCGACCGGGTTTCTCCTTAGACGCATCGCGTTGATGCGTAGCGCCTGGTCTCTGGTTCACGCGTGCCGGATCGACGCCGTCAGCGGACGCTGGCGACCGCGTCGGCGCGGCCGTCGTTGATCGTCACCCAGACGCCGGAATTGGTATCCGACTGTCGCTTGAGGTAGGTGTAGTCGGTGTCCGTCCAGGACAGGACCTTGGTTTCCAGATTGTCGAGGATGAATTCGCCGAGGCTGGTGCGCACGGTCAGCACCGCGTGGCCGTCACCGTTTGGCTGGCGCGCGACCGTCATCAACAGGTTGCCGGCCGGAACGCCGGCGTCCATCAGCTCGCGGCGCTTTTCCAGCGCGTAGTCCTCGCAATCGCCATAGCCATTGTCGGGATAGGCCCAATATTCCTCGACGCCGTTGTTTTCCATGTCGGTGCGCGGCTTGACGCGGGTATTGACCGAGTTGTTGATGCTGAGGATCGTCGCCCACAGCTTGCGGGTCAGTTCGACCGGCGCCCCCTTGGGTGTCCGCTCGCTGCATTCGCCCGGTATGCGCTGGCAGAATTCATAGTGTCCGACAGGCTGTGTCGTGCGGCCGCCGGTGTGCATATAGGCCGGTCCCGCGGCATATGCTGATCCCCAAGCGGAAAGCTGCATCGCCATTGCCATCAGCAACAGCTTGCCTCTCGTTTTCTTCATTGTTTTTGTCTCCCCGTTCGAGGGAGACATTGCCACAGGTGGATTTATTCGACGCAAAAGCGCGCAGTAGACATTGAGTAAAACGCCCCTAGAATAAGTATCAAATTTGAAACTTTTGAATGGTCAATCGTTTAACGTTTCGGGGACTGAAGTGACTCGAATTGCGCTGTCGTGAAATACAAAAAAACCGGCCGCGAAGGCCGGTTTTGATCTGGACGCTGTTCGACCTTCAGGCGCGCGGCGTGTTGAATTCCGAATCGAGCGTCTCAGGCCGCTGGATGACGGCGAATTCGATGGCGACGCCATCCTCGAAATGACGCACGATCTGTCCGCGCATGGTGCCGAGCATGACCTGGACGCCGATCGCCGGCTTGACGTCGATCTCGATCGCGGCGCCGGAGAGCGACAGGTCGATGATGCGGCACTGGTACTGACGGCCGTCGGTGAGCTGCAGGATGCTGGTCGGGTTGCGGGGGGCGACGCGCTCGTGGCGGCGGTCTTCCGGCAGATCGAGCTCGTGCTTGTTGGCGAGCCACGTCAATTGCGCGGCGAGCTTGTCCTTCTTGCGGTCCGACGCAATCACCGTCATTGCGAAACCGTCCTGCAAGGTGCGGGTGACGACGCCTTCTATGCGGCCGATATGGTCGACATAGGCGATGACCTTTTCACCGGGCATGCCGATGCGGTCCGTGCGAAACGCGACGTTACCCGGCGACATATCGACGACCTGACAAGGATGTTCGGTGCGGTCTTCCAGCATGAAGCGCCCGTATATCTTGACCCGGACGCGCTGAAAGTTACGTCTCTCAGCTTGGGACGGCGCGTAGTCGACCGCCGCTGACCTCATGACTGCCTACACCCCGTTTGGCATCCCCGCGCGCCGATGCCAGGGACTTCATCCCAGAACTACAGCAAAGCGGGTTAACAAAGGGGAAAAACGGGCAGGCGGGGCTGTAGGATCGTCAACTATTCCTCGCGCCCGCCATCGAAGACGACGAGGTGGCGGATGCGGCGCGCTCGGCCGAGCGCGGAGATGGTTTCGGGCGCCTCCAGTTCGGCGGGAACAAGCGAGGGAACGTCGATCGCCGGCCGGCTCGCCAGCAACTCTTTTTCGGGATCGATGACACGGATCGAATCGATCAACGCGTCCGTGAGCGGGTCGGCGCCCAGCCAGAACGGCTTC
Organism: Mesorhizobium sp. B1-1-6; assembly: GCF_006443035.1. Taxonomy (NCBI): domain Bacteria; kingdom Pseudomonadati; phylum Pseudomonadota; class Alphaproteobacteria; order Hyphomicrobiales; family Phyllobacteriaceae; genus Mesorhizobium; species Mesorhizobium sp. B1-1-6. The sequence goes on from NZ_VFWR01000014.1 coordinate 35,952, forward strand.
TCCACAGCGCTGATCACGCCAAGGCAACGCGGGTTTTCGACGCCGCCATCCAGCGGCAAGGCAAGCAGTTCGAACTTGTTGGAACGGCCGTTGCGGCTGAAGCCCTCGAACATGATCAGCACGACGGATTTCTGGTCGAACACGCCATGGATCAGCTTCGAGACCAGCCGCTGGTCCTTCTCGCGCCACAGCGAGGGAAAGGAGAACCCCTTGAGTTCGCGGCCATAGGAGGCGCAGAGCCTTGTGCCGGCCAGCCGGAACACCGCTTGCCCACGCGTGTCCCTTTCCAGGATGAAGGTGTCGGCCAGCAGCGACTTGATATCGGCCGGCTCCACTTCCGAGCGCTTCGGGGCTGGGCGTCCATCACGCAAGCGGTTCCAATACTGGAACAGCGTGATCGATCCGTTCTGGTTCATGCTAAGCAGCTCCGCGCATTCTGTCGTCTGATGTCCCATCGGTGAACAGAAGGGCGCCCTCCGATGACCTACATGCGTTGCGGAGCAGGAAGCGTGCCAGCGTCGTTAACACTTGTTCACGGGTCGGGGCCGTTAAGGTTAACAAGTGGTTTACGTTGCGCCCGGTCGAGCCGCGTGGCACACAAAAACCACTCCAGAAGCGGTCGTTTCGCGACGATCGGCAGCACTTCAGTCAAGAGTTCGGGGGAACAGGGGACTCGACAGCCGTTCAAGGGAAACCTTGGACGGCTTTCTTTTGATTCGGCACTTTTGATTCGCGCTGGGCGATTCGCCCTTTGTGGTCCGGCGGGCAGTGGTCTAGATGCTCGCAACAACGAATCCTGGACCGAGTGCTAGTGCGCATGAGTGAACCTGTAAGCCCACCGGAAATAGAACAGGCGGATCGCGAGCCCGAGCCGCGTCGCGAGCCGATCTTCAACCTGCCGCCGATCGTGCTGGCGGTGATCGCCATTTGCGTGGCCATCTACCTGTTGCAGCAATACGTGCTGAGTGATGCTCAGCAAATGACACTGCTTTACGATGGGGCCTTCATCCCTGTCCTCTACACCGGCCAATACGGCTTCGACTGGTTCCTGTTCACGCGGCCCTTCACCTATGCCTTCATGCATGGTGGATTTGCGCATATCGCCATCAATATGGTCTGGCTCGCTGCCTTTGGCTCGCCGTTGGCCAATCGGCTCGGAGCGTTCTGGTTCGCGTTGTTCTTCGCCGCGACGGGACTGGCTTCAGTGGCGCTTTTCTGGGCCATGCATCCATATGGCGAAGCGCCGCTGGTCGGGGCTTCCGGTGCGATATCGGGCATGATGGGAGCGGCGGCACGCTTTGGCTTCCGTACGGATCGTTCGGCGGGCAAAGCCGCTTTCGCCGGCCCCGTGCTGCCGATCGCAATGGTGCTGCGCTCGCGTGGCGTGATGATCTTCCTTGCCGTTTGGATGATGATCAATCTTGTCACCGGCCTTGTCGGCTTCGCCCCCGGCGTCGACAGCCAGATCGCCTGGGAGGCTCATATTGGCGGCTTTGTCGCCGGCTTCTTCGGCTTGCGCTGGTTCGACAGGCGTTGGCAGCCGCTCGATTGGGAGACGACCGACCACCGCACTTGAAATGCAACCGATCGCGGCGCACGATGTTCACTCTTACGTGAAAGCCGGTCAGGGCAGGAACCGGTTGGCAAAGTAGAGGAGGACGCCATGACGGTTAAGGCCATTCTCGAGCAAAAAGGCCACGACGTGTTGACGCTCGGGCCGAACGAAAAACTGAGCGAAGCCATCCGCATCCTTGCCGAGCACAGGATCGGGGCGTTGGTCATCACCAATGGAGACCGCAAGATCGTCGGCATCCTGTCCGAGCGCGACATCGTGCGCGTCGTCGCCAGGGAAGGCGCTGCCGCGCTCGACATAGCCGTTCGTTCCGCGATGACGCCGAAAGTAAAGATCTGCAACGAGAATCACACCGTCAACGAGGTGATGGAGATCATGACCCGGGGCCGCTTCCGCCATCTTCCGGTGGAAAAGGACGGCATGCTCGACGGCATCGTTTCGATCGGCGACGTGGTCAAGCGTCGTATCGAGGATGTCGAGCGCGAGGCTGAGGAAATCCGCGCCTATATTGCTACCGCCTGAGCGGCAAGCAACCGCCGGCCGCGCAAACGGCCGGCGGGCGATAGGCTACCTGTTGTCGAGTTCGGAGCGGACGAGTTGGAGCCCGCGCCGCGTGATGCGGTAGGGGCCGCCGTCCGACGACGAAACCGCCTTCTTGCGCTTCAGCTTCCGAAACAGGTCGAGATCGACGCCGGGGTAGTGCCAGCCGTCGCGGGTCAGGCATTTGACGGACGCGATCCGCTTCTTCTCACTTTTTTCGATCTCGATGCGTCCGCCCTGCGCGAGCAGGTGCAGAACGCGTTGTTCAATACGCGAAATATCCATGGGAGAGTTTCCGGGAAAACAACAAAAGCCGCCGCCGCGAAGCTTCGCGGCACGGGGTTTCAGGTTTTCTGCCCTGCCTCGCTGCGAGGTCAGGGCCTTACCGGGACTGAGCGTAAGTGGACATCCACTCTCCATTGGGATGGATGGCCTATAGGCGAAAGCGGCGGAAAAGGCCAGCGAGCGGCTTTACGCTTGTCTCGCGAGGCGGTTTGCACTAGCGAAGTTGCAAATCAGGATGTGCAAAACGCACGTTTCCATCGTTCTACTACGCAGGCCACCATGAGCATCATCGATACCCGCACGCCCGACGCGAAACGCCTGATCCCCGGCGCCACCGGCGACTGGGAAATCATCATCGGGCTCGAGGTCCACGCGCAGGTGACATCGGAAGCAAAACTCTTTTCCGGCGCTTCGACGTCGTTCGGCGCTGCCCCCAACGCCAATGTCAGCCTGGTCGATGCGGCAATGCCCGGCATGCTCCCCGTCATCAATGAGGAATGCGTCAAGCAGGCGATCCGTACCGGCCTCGGCTTGAAGGCGCAGATCAACCACAAGTCCGTCTTCGACCGGAAGAACTATTTCTACCCGGACCTGCCGCAGGGCTACCAGATCTCGCAGTTCAAGCAGCCGATCGTCGGCGAGGGCACGGTGATCGTCTCCGTCGGGCCGGACCGCCAGGGCGAGTTCGAGGACATCGAGGTCGGCATCGAGCGCCTGCATCTGGAGCAGGACGCCGGCAAGTCGATGCACGACCAGCATCCGACCATGTCCTATGTCGATCTCAACCGCTCCGGCGTGGCGCTGATGGAAATCGTGTCGAAACCGGACATGCGTTCGGCCGACGAAGCCAAGGCCTATGTCACCAAGCTGCGCACCATCGTGCGCTATCTCGGCACCTGCGACGGCAACATGGACGAAGGCTCCATGCGCGCGGACGTCAACGTTTCGGTGCGCCGGCCGGGCGGCGAATTCGGCACGCGCTGCGAGATCAAGAACGTCAATTCGATCCGCTTCATAGGCCAGGCGATCGATTTCGAGGCGCGCCGGCAGATCGCTATCATCGAGGATGGCGGCACGATTGACCAGGAAACGCGGCTGTTCGACGCCGTCAAGGGCGAAACCCGTTCGATGCGCACCAAGGAAGAGGCGCACGACTACCGCTATTTTCCAGATCCCGACCTGTTGCCGCTGGAATTCGACCAGGCCTATGTCGAAGCGCTGGCCAAGGAACTGCCGGAACTGCCCGACGACAAGAAGGCGCGATTGATCTCCTCGCTCGGCCTCTCGACTTACGATGCCTCGATCCTGGTGTCGGAAAAGCCGATCGCCGACTATTTCGAGAAGGTGGCCGCCGGCCGCGACGGCAAGCTCGCCGCCAACTGGGTCATCAACGACCTGCTCGGACAATTGAACAAAGCTGGCAAGGACATTGAAAACGCTCCGGTTTCGCCAGACCAGCTCGGCGCTATCATCGACCTGATCAAGGATGGCACCATCTCCGGCAAGATTGCCAAGGACCTGTTCGAGATCGTCTGGAACGAGGGCGGCGACCCGCGCCAACTGGTCGAGAGCCGCGGCATGAAACAGGTTACCGACACCGGCGCTATCGAAAAAGCGGTGGACGAGGTGATCGCGGCCAACCCGGACAAGGTCGAGCAGGCGCGCGCCAAGCCGACCATGGCCGGCTGGTTCGTCGGCCAGGTGATGAAGGCGACCGGCGGCAAGGCCAACCCACAGGCCGTCAATGACCTGGTCAAGGCCAAGCTGGGCATCGAGTAGGCTATGTTCGTGCGCACCGCCGGGGATCGCGACCTCGCCGCCATCCGGGCGCTGCTGGTCGAGACTTGGCATGCGACTTACGACGCCATCTATGGCGCCGAACGGGTGACAGAGATCACCGATGCGTGGCATTCGATCGCCTCGCTCAAGGCGCGGCTGGCGAAGCCAAACAGCGAGTTCCTCGTCGCCGACGATGGCCAGCGCATTGGCGGCATGGCATTTGCCGAAGCGCTCGATGGCGGCGGCGTGGTCATGCTGAAGCAGCTTTACGTGCAGCCCGGCCTGCAGGGCCGGGGCATCGGCGGCATGCTTCTCGACGAGATCATCGAAAGCTTCCCTGAGGCCCGCGCCATCCGGCTGGAAGTGGAAGAGAAGAACACGCGCGCAATTGCCTTCTACCAGGCGAACGGCTTCGTCCAGACCGGCCGCACCGACAATTGCGGTTCGGCCCAATCCGCTATCCCGGCGCTCGTCTATGAAAGGCCGCTTGCCGCATAGCGGCGGACCTTTCGGGTGCGCAATCCGGCGGTCGAATTCAGCGATCGAGCCGCAGTCTAACTGGTGGAGACGTCCACATTGTCGATCAGCCTGGTCTTGCCCAGCCAGGCGGCGGCGAGCAGGCGGCCCTCGTGCCCGCGGCGCCACGGCGTCAGCGTCCGGCTCTCGCGAGCTTCGACATAATCGATCTTGTGGAAGCCGGCCGCGAGTAGGGCGCGGCTGGCTTCGCCTGTCGCGCCGTTCTGGTCGGCGCCGGCCGCCAGCGCCGCGGCTGCCTTGCGCAGGATCACGTTGAGCCGGCGGGCGATCTGGAGTTCGGCCTCACCGAGATAGGCGTTACGCGATGACATGGCGAGGCCATGCGCGTCGCGGATCGTCGGCGCGCCGATGATTTCGACGGGCAGGTCGAGGTCGCGGCAGAGCTGCCTGACGACGCACAATTGCTGATAATCCTTTTCGCCAAAGACCGCGACGTCGGGCGACGCCTGCAGGAGCAGCTTCGCCACGACGGTGGCGACGCCTTCGAAAAAAGTCGGTCGAAAATCCGATTCGAGCCCGGCGGAGGGACCGCCGACCGAGATTTTGGTGGCAAAGCCGGCAGGATACATCTCACCAACCCCAGGCGTGTAGGCAAGATCGGCTCCGGCCAAAGCCAGCTGGTCGAGATCGCGGGCGAGCTGACGTGGATATTTGTCGAGATCCTCGCTCGGCGCGAACTGCGTCGGGTTGACAAAGATCGAGACGATGCAGCGCTCGGCTCTTTCAAGCGCGATCCTGACCAGCGATAGGTGCCCTTCGTGCAAGGCGCCCATTGTCGGCACCATGGCGACGCGAAGGCCGTCGCGCCGCCAGTCGCGGATCCGCGCGCGAAGGCCGGCGACCGTGTCGACGACGAGGGGCCGGCTCATCGGTTGTCCTTGCCCAAGGTGGCCGAAAACACATTTTCGGAACCGGGGAATGTCCGGTCTCGTACCTCGCTGGCGTAACGTGCGGCCGCCTGCGAGACCACGCTGCGCAAATCGGCGTACTCCTTGACGAATTTCGGCACGCGGTCGACGGTGAGCCCGACCATGTCGTCTATGACCAGGATCTGGCCGTCGCAAACGCCACTCGCGCCGATGCCGATAGTCGGAATGGCGATGCGGCGGGTGATTTCGGCCGCGACCGCTTCGACCGTGCCCTCGATGACCATCGAAAAGGCGCCGGCTTCTTCGACGGCGCGCGCATCGGCAAACAGCGCTGCCGCATTCTCGTCGGTCCGGCCCTTGATCCTGTAGCCGCCATCCTTCTCGACGGATTGCGGCAGCAGGCCGATATGGCCCATGACCGCGATGCCGGCATCGACGACCGCGGCGATCTGCCGGGCCATACCGACGCCGCCCTCGAGTTTCACAGCCTGGCAGCCGGTTTCGCCAACGATACGCCGCGCCGAGGCAACCGCTTGGGCAGCCGAATCCTCATAGCTGCCGGCTGGCATGTCGACGACCACGCAAGCCCTGGCCGAGCCGCGCATCACCGCTTGCCCATGCGCGATCATCATCTCCAGCGAGGCGCCCAGCGTCGTTTTGTGGCCATGCAGGACCATTGCGACGCTGTCGCCGACGAGGAGCAGATCGACATGCTCGTCGAGCAGGCGGGCGATGGGGTAGGTATAGGCGGTGAGACAGACGATTGGCACGCCACGCTTGCGGCGGCGAATGGCATCGGCGCCGATGCGAATGTCGGCGGTCGGCGATTCCCTGGCCAATCGTCACCTCCTTCGGCCAAGGGTCGGCCGGATACCCGCACGGGGCGCGCGCGCAGAGCTTTAGAAAGGCTGAGGGTGGTTGGCAAGCACCATACGGCGCCGGCAATGCATCACCGGCTTGTGTCGCCTTACCGGCGCGCCATTTGCGCCCTCTTGGCGGCAAGCCCCTTGCCTTCACGAAGGGCTGACGCCATAAGCAGGAAACGGACGCCATCGGCGCGAGGGTTTGAAGATGAAGACTTTCCTTAAGCAGTTTTTCACCTGGTGGAACGGCCAGACGCTTGGCACGCGCCTGCACACCTGGCGGCACGGCAGGAAGGTCGGGCAGGACGAGGTGGGCAACGTCTACTACGAAGGCGGTGTCGATTCCGAAGGACGCACGCGCCGCTGGGTCATCTATCGCGATTATTCCGAGGCTTCTTCTATCCCGCCCGGCTGGCACGGCTGGATTCATCACCGCGTCGACGTCGCGCCGCCGAGCGACGATTACAAGCCGCGCGACTGGCAGAAACCGCATCAACCGAACCTGACCGGCTCGCCCTCAGCCTATCGTCCGAAGGGCTCGGTGCTGACCAACCAGCACCGCCCGCAGGTCACCGGCGACTACGACGCCTGGACGCCCGGATCATAAGCGGGCGTCGATCCTTTATCGCCACAATTGGTGTTTAGCTGCTTGCTGATCAGAAAACGGCGACTAGCCTTTGTGATAGAGAATCACCCGGGCGCTAACCACCGGTATCCCTGCATGAGCATTTCCAGCCTGACATCGATGGGCGCACTGATGGTAGCCGCCGGGCTCAGCGTTGGCACAGCGGCACTTGCCGCTTCGCCAACGCCGGCCGCACCCGCGCCAGCGCCGGGGTCGGATCGAATCACCAACCCGGTCGCCGAATTCGCCGGCATCGACAAGATCACCGGCCGCATCATCACCTTCGACGTCTATATCGACGAGACGGTGCAGTTCGGTGCTTTGCAGGTGACGCCGCGCGTCTGCTACTCTCGGCCGCAGAACGAGGAGCCGAAGACCGATTCCTTTGTCGAAGTCGACGAGATCACGCTCGACCGCAAGATCCGCCGCATCTTCACCGGCTGGATGTTTGCCGAAAGCCCTGGTCTCAATGCCGTCGAGCATGCCGTCTATGACGTCTGGCTGAAGGCCTGCAAGCAGAAGTCGGATGTGCCAGCGCCCGATGCGGCCAAGACCGAGGCGGCCAAGTCCGATACCGCCCAGCCGAATGCCACGACCGCTCCGGCTGCGACCGAGCCGGAAGCCACGGAACCGCCTACGACCAACGCCAACTGATCCTTCGGAACCGCCCTGACGACAACGCGTTGGGGCCCTGACGGCCATACGATGCGCGCCGGGAGGATTTTCCGATGTCTGCCAGAAAGCGGATCACCGCCAGCATCAAGGAACTGCTTGAGCTCGAAAAGGGCTTCTGGACAGGCGATTCGGCATTTTTCGCGGCCAATGCCGACACCGAGTGCCTCGTGGCATTTCCGCAGATGGCCCAGACCATGAGCAATGCCGATCTCGCCGAAACCGCCGCCGATCCCAAGCGATGGCGTGATCTCGAGATCGATCTCAAGGGCGTAGTCGAACCAGGCAGCGACATCGTCATCCTGGCCTATGAGGCGCATGCCGTGAAGGGCAATGGCGAAGCCTACGCGGCGCTGGTCAGCACCGGCTATGTCCATCGCGTCAACGGCTGGAAGATGATGTTCCATTCGCAGGCTCCGCTGGAAACGAAGGTCCGCTGACGGGCTGGATCATCAGGGGAAAAACACCGCTTCACCCTTCAGCGCGTCGGCCAGCATCTTCTCGTATTTGCCGCGCGGCACGTCGATTGCGCCGAAGCGCTTGAGGTGTTCGGTGGTGAACTGCGTGTCGAGCAGTGCGAAACCGCGCGCCTGCAGGCGTTCGACGAGATGCACAAGGCAGATCTTCGAAGCATCCGTTTCCCGGGAAAACATGCTTTCGCCGAAGAACACCCTCCCCAGGGAGACTCCGTAGAGGCCGCCGACCAGCCGCTCCTCGCGCCAGGCCTCGACAGAATGGCAATGGCCGATGCGATGCAACTGCACATAGGCCTCCCGGATCGGCGCGTTGATCCAGGTGGAACGGCGCTCCTCGCGCCTTTCGGCGCAGCCATCGATCGTCGCCTCGAAATCGAAGTCGAAACGGATGTCGAAGAGGTTTCGCCGAAGCGCCTTCTTCAGACTTTTCGGCGTGTGGAAGCGGTCGAGCGGAATGATGCCGCGCGTCTCCGGCCGCACCCAGAACACTTCCGGATCGGCGGCGCTTTCGGCCATCGGGAAGACGCCCGAGGCGTAGGCCTTGAGCAGAAGGTCGGTCGGGATACGATAGCCTGGCGCGTAGGGGCGAGTCATCGCTTCATTATAGCGGCAAGTCCGGGGCTATTCGCCTTTGGCCAGATATTTTTCCAGCCAGTGGATGTCATAGTCGCCATTGGCGATGTCGGCGTTGCCGACGAGGTCGCGAAACAGCGGCAACGTCGTCTTGATTCCGTCGACGACGAATTCGTCCAGCGCCCGGCGCAGCCGCATCATGCATTCGACGCGGTTGCGCCCGTGCACGATCAGCTTGCCGATCAGGCTGTCGTAGTAAGGCGGGATCTTGTACCCTGAATAGACGCCGGAATCGACACGGATGCCAAGGCCGCCTGGCGTGTGGAAATGGGTGATCGTGCCGGGCGAGGGCGTGAAGGTGCGCGGATCCTCTGCATTGATGCGGCACTCGATGGCATGGCCCTGGAAGCGGATGTCTTCCTGCTTGACCGAAAGACCGCCGCCCGAGGCGACACGGATCTGCTCATGCACCAGATCGATGCCAGTGATAGCCTCCGTCACCGGATGCTCGACTTGCAGGCGCGTGTTCATCTCGATGAAATAGAACTCGCCATTCTCGTAGAGGAACTCGATCGTGCCGGCGCCGGAATAGCCGAGGTCGGCGATGGCGTTGGCGCAGATATCGCCGATGCGCGAGCGTTCCTCGGCGTTGAGGGCGGGTGAGTTGGCCTCTTCCCAGACTTTCTGGTGGCGACGCTGCAAGGAGCAGTCGCGCTCGCCGAAATGCACGCCCCGGCCAAAGCCGTCGCCGAACACCTGAACCTCGATATGACGCGGTTTTTGCAGGTACTTTTCAATATAGACGGCGTCATCGCCGAAGGCCGCGCCCGCTTCCGAGCGGGCCGTCTGCAAGGCGACTTCGAGGTCGGCCTCGGTATGCGCCACTTTCATGCCGCGTCCGCCGCCGCCGGCCGACGCCTTGATGATCACGGGATAGCCGATCTCTGCGGCGATGCGCTTGGCCTCCTTTTCCTCGGTCACCGCACCGTCGGAGCCGGGAACCACCGGGATGCCGAGTCGCTTGGCGGTGCGCTTGGCTTCGATCTTGTCGCCCATGATGCGGATATGGTCGCCGGTCGGACCGATAAAGGTAATGTTATGCGCGGCCAATATGTCGGAAAACTTGGCGTTCTCCGACAGGAAACCGTAGCCGGGATGCACGGCGTCGGCGCCGGTGATCTCGCAGGCGGCGACGATCTGGTGGATATTGAGGTAGCTGTCGCGCGATGGCGGTGGCCCGATGCATACGCTCTCGTCGGCGAGCCGAACATGCATGGCGTCGGCGTCGGCGGTCGAGTGCACCACCACCGTCTGGATGCCAAGCTCCTTGCAGGCACGCAGCACCCGAAGCGCGATTTCGCCGCGATTGGCGATGAGAATCTTCTGGAACATTAGGGCCGCTCTACTCGATCACGACGAGCGGCATGCCGTATTCGACCGGCTGTGCGTCCTCGAACAGGATCGCCGTCACCGTGCCGGCGCGTGGCGAGGGGATCTGGTTCATCGTCTTCATCGCTTCGATGATCAGCAGCGTCTGCCCTTCCTTGACGTTCTGGCCGATCTCGATGAACGGCTTGGCATCCGGCGAGGGCGCCAGGTAGGCGGTGCCGACCATGGGGGAGGCCACGGCGTTTTTCGACACGTCGGCCGCGGCCGGAACGGCTGCGGTGGCAGGTTGGGCCGCCGGCGCCGGCGCAAAGGCCGGCTGCGGCGCGGCTATCGCGTGAACCGCCGGCGCCTGCCGCGATACGCGCACCTTCAGGTCACCCAGCTCGACTTCGATCTCCGTGAGATTGGTGTCGTTCAGTATGCCCGCGAGGTCGCGGATCAGCTGCTGGTCAACACCGGTCTTCTTTATCGACATTTTCGAGCCTTCTGTTTGTTGGCCGGTCATAGGCGTGCGGCCAGCGCCTGCAGCGCCAGCGTGTAGCCGAGCGGCCCAAAGCCACAGATCATGCCGACAGCGACCGGCGCGACCATGGAGACGTGGCGGAATGGTTCCCGCGCATGGATATTGGAAAGATGGACCTCGGCGACCGGCAGCGGCGCCACGGAACGGATGGCGTCGTGAATCGCGATCGAGGTGTGGCTATAGGCGCCGGGATTGATGACGATGCCGACGGCCTTGTCGCCGGCTTCCTGGATCCAGTCGACGAGGTCGCCCTCGTGGTTCGACTGGCGGAAATCGATTTCGAGCCCGAGCGCCGCGCCCGCCTCTCTGCAGTCCTCCGCGATGGCGGCAAGCGTCTTGCCGCCATAGATGCCTGGCTCGCGCTTGCCGAGCGCGTTGAGATTGGGACCGTTCAGGACGAAAACCGTTTTCAAAAAATGCCGACCTTTTCCGGCACCGGCGTCAAACCGGCGCTGGGCCCTCTATAATGGGCATAGACGCCCGCGGAAAGAGCGCAAGTGCGTTCTTTCACTGTCCACAACAGGCGGAAATGCGCCCGTGAAGAAAACCCGCGGCCGATCAAAGCGCGGCTTTCGCCGCCTCGATCTTCTCCGCCAGGACTTCCTGTCCGAGCGCCCCGAACACGACCTCGTTGCCGACGACATAGGACGGCGTTCCGGTGATCGCCAGCTTGTTGGCGAGATCGTAGGTCTTGGAGAAGGCTTCGGTGATGGACGGGTCCTTCATCTTTTCACGCAGCGTCGCTTCATCGGCGCCGAGCGAAAGCGCGACCTTGATCGCCGCCGCCTCGGTGGCGCGACCCTGGCCGCCGAGCAGCGCATTGTGGAACTCGCCGTACTTCTGCGGCATCATCAGGTGGAAGGCCATCGAAACGACGCTGGCCTTCTGCGAATCCGGGCCGAGGATCGGGAACTCCTTGAGCACGAAACGCAGGTCCGGATCGGCCTTGGTCAGCGCCTGCATGTCTTCGATGGCGCGTTTGCAGAAGCCGCAATTGTAGTCGTAGAACTCGACGATCGTGACCTTGCCGTTCGGGTTCCCGACCACGCCGTCGAAGGAGGAGTTGAAGATCTGCTCCTTGGCGCCCTTGATGACGCCGAGATGGGCAATGCGCTGCTCTTCCTTCTGCTTGGCCTCGAGCGCATCCTGGACTTCCAGCAGCACTTCCGGATTCTTCAGGAGATAATCGCGGATGATGCCTTCGACCTCGGTGCGGTCGATCTTGGTATCGTCCGCTGCCGTCTGAAGCGGTTGCGCCGCACCGGCTTCCGCGATTTGCGGGCTGCCGGCCACGAAACCGAACGCCAGCATGGCAAGGGCTATCGCAACTCCCGTGGTGCCCAGCAGCAGTGCCTTTTTCATCGTTCCGTTCCTTTGCCTGTTTTCCGGCCTGGCTGCGTCGCAGCGCACGGCCGGAAGGTTCACTATACCTTGCCCGACGGCTTGTAGTTTATGATGTCCTGGGCGCGTATCCATCGCGGCTCGCCGCGTTTGAGTTGCTGCTGCGCTCGCATGGCGAAGATCTTCGCATCCTTGTAGTTACCGGAATAGAAATGACCCTCGGCCGTGGCGAGCTCGGCGCCCGGTATGTCTCCCAATTCGCCATAGGCCTGCGCCAGATAGCGGTATCCCACGGAATTTTCCTTGTCGCGTCGCAAGCCGTTGTTGATCTGCACCACGGCCTTTTTCAGAGCGTCTGGGGTGCCCGTCGCCATCAACGCCTGGCCGAGCGAAACCGGCAGCAATCCAGATCGCGCCTTGTCGAGGCTGACTGCCTTGGCGTAGGCATCGGCAGCTTCCTTGGGCTTGTTCGCCTTCATCAATATATCGCCGCGCAATTCCTGGAAATAGGCGTTGCCGGGCTGGGCTTTGATCAAGGCGTTGGTCTTGGCGAGTGCGGTGGCGATGTTGCCGAAAAGATAGGCCGATTGGGCCTCGCCATACTGCGCGGCAAGGCTGCCCTGCATCTTTCGCATCAGCCGCGACGCGGCGGCCTGGCCTTCCATGTAGACAGCGATCTTCACCCGCATCATGTCGTGGCGCAATTGCAGTGCCGGCGCATCGACCTTGTCGAGATAGGGGCTCTGCTTGACCAGCACTTCGAGGTTGGAGATTCGATCGCGCGGCATTGGATGGCTGATCCGGTAGGGATCGACCTGCGCGCCCGACAGCGACAAGGCCGTCTGGAAACGCTGAAACGTCTTCAGCATGCCCATGCCGGACTGGCCGGTGGCGTTGAGATAGGTGATCGCCGAGCGGTCGGCCGTCATCTCCTCGGTGCGCTGATAGGCGAGAATGCTGCGCTGCGCCATCTCGCCGCCGCCAGCCGCCACGCCCACGCCGGCGCCGGCAAGTCCGCGGCTGTTGGTGGTCGCCCCGGCGACCATGGCGCCAGCGCCCAGCAAGGTTGCGATGATGGCCATCGTCTTGGCGCGCTCGAGCTGGTCACGCAGTTTCTGCTGGTGGCCGCCGGCGATGTGGCCGGCCTCGTGGGCGATGACGCCGATGATCTCGTTGGGCGTTTCGGCTTCCATCAAGGCGCCCGTGTTGATGAACAGCCGGCGTCCGGTGACGAACGCGTTGAAGCTCTGGTCGTTGACCAGGACGATGTCGATGCCGTCATTCGCCAGACCGGCGGCCTTGAAGATCGGGCGGGCGTAGTCGCGCACCAGCGCCTCGATCTCGGCATCGCGCACCACCGGCACGTTCTGGGCGAAGGCGCTGATGGAACCAGACACCGCGACGGCGACGCCAAGCGAAAGCGTCGCAACGACGCGCGCTGCCCGGGCAACCATCGATTTGGGTCGGCTCAACATGACGTGTCCACTGGTAGACGAGCGGGCGAAAGATGAAAAGTCGGCACCGGAAAAACTTCCTCAACTTGTGATCCTCACACCAATCGGGCATTTGTGCGGCGCATGCGCCAGGACGTGGTGCGCTCAATCGTCGGATCGAGGTCAAAATGGTCGTTTCGCTCTCACGCCGTGGCAATGTCGAACCCTTCCACGCCATGGATGTGCTGGCCGAGGCGAACCGGCTGAGAGCGACGGGCGCGCCGGTCATTTCCATGGCCGTCGGCCAGCCGTCCGATCCGGCTCCGGCCCGCGTTCGTGCCGCGGCGGCCAGGGCTTTGCAGGACGGGCGTATTGGCTATACCGATGCGCTGGGCCTGGCTGGATTGCGCAAGGCGATCGCGGAACACTATGGGGATCACTACGGGCTTGATGTCGCGCCCGACCGGATCGCGGTCACCACGGGATCCTCGGCCGCCTTCAATCTCGCCTTCCTGGCAATGTTCGATCCCGGTGACCGCGTCGCCATCGCAGCGCCCGGCTACCCCGCCTATCGCAACATCATGGCGGCGCTGGGCATCGAAGTGATCGAGATCGAGCTCGGCGACGCGGCCTATCTTCATGCCGCTCACCTGGAGACCGCGCATCGCGAAAAACCGCTGAAGGGCGTGCTGTTCGCAAGTCCCGCCAACCCGACCGGCGCGGTCATTCCGGCCGATGATCTCGCGGACCTGGTCCGGACGGCGGAGGCGCTCGGCATTGCCGTCATCTCCGACGAGATCTACCACCGGCTGGCCTATGCGGCGCCCGACACCACGGCACTCGCCTTTGGAGCCGGTGTCACGGCGATCAACTCCTTCTCGAAATACTATTGCATGACCGGCTGGCGCATCGGCTGGATGGTGCTGCCGGAAGCGGTGGTGCGGCCCATCGAGCGCATTGCGCAGAGCCTCTACATCTCGCCGCCGGAACTGTCGCAGGTCGCCGCAATCGAGGCCTTTGCCGCTACCGAGGAGCTAGAAGCGGTCAAGGGTCGCTATGCCTGGAACCGCGAGCTCCTGATGAAGCGTCTGCCGGAGCTCGGTTTTCCGCTCGCAGCACCGATGGATGGCGCCTTCTATGCCTTTTGCGACGTCACCAGGCACAGCAACGACAGCATGGCTTTCGCCCGCAAGATGCTGGCCGAGGCGCATGTCGCGGCCACGCCCGGCCGTGATTTCGACACCCAGGCCGGGCACCGCACTATGCGTTTCTCCTATGCCTGCAGCCATGACGACATGGTCGAGGCATTGGCGCGCATCGAACGCTGGCTGAGGTAGATCCATGCCGGAACTCGAGCAGGCCCTGGCCGAAGTCGCGGTCGAAATGGCCGAACGCACCGATCGCGGCGAGGTCGCCACCTATATCCCGCAACTCGGCAAGGTTGATCCCAAGAAATTCGGCATCGCAGCCGTCACCAATGACGGCCGTGTGCTGATGGCGGGCGACGCCGACCAGCCCTTTTCGATCCAGAGCATCTCGAAAGTGTTCACCTTGACGCTGGCGCTGGGCAATGTCGGCGACGCGCTGTGGAAGCGGGTAGGGCGCGAGCCTTCGGGCAATCCGTTCAACTCGATCGTGCAGCTCGAGCATGAGAACGGCATTCCGCGCAATCCCTTCATCAATGCCGGCGCCATTGTCATCTCCGACATCCTGCTTGCCGGCCACCAGCCGCGCGAGGCGATCGGCGAGATCCTGCGCTTCATCCAGTTCCTCGCCGACGACGAGACCATCATCATCGACCGCGAGGTGGCAGCGTCGGAGCGCGCCACCGGCTATCGCAACTTCGCGCTCGCCAACTACATGAAATCCTTCGGGAATCTTCATCATGCGCCGGAGCTGGCGCTCGGCGTCTATTTCCACCATTGCGCCATCGCCATGAGCTGCCGGCAGCTGGCGATGGCCGGCCGGTTCCTCGCCAATGGCGGCAAAAATCCGGCGACCGGACATTCCGTGGTGTCGGTCGAGCGGGCACGCCGCATCGGCGCCATGATGCTGACCTGCGGCCACTATGACGGCTCCGGTGATTTTGCCTTCCGCGTCGGCATTCCGGGCAAGAGCGGCGTCGGCGGCGGCATATTGGGCATCGTGCCCGGCGTCGCCTCGCTCGCCGTCTGGTCGCCCGGCCTCAACGCCAACGGCAATTCCAAGCTGGGCTCGATCGCCCTGGAAAAGCTTGCCAGGATGATGAACTGGTCGATCTTCGCGCCGTAACGTTCCGGCAAACCGGATATGAAAATCCCGCGCCGTCTTTCGACCGGCGCGGGATTTTTTTTATTCAGGAAGTCAGTTCAAAGGGCTGAAATCTCAGAAGAAACCTTTCCGCTGCCACCAGCCGGCGCGCTTCGGCTTCTCTTCGGTCTTGGTTTCCGGCTCTTCGGCGACGGTCGAGGAAACCACCGGCACGATCGGCGCATCGATGGCCGCCGGCTTGCGTCGTGACGGACGGGCCTTCGGTGTTTCCTCGGCGGTCGCTGCCGCCGCCTCGTCCGATGCCGTGGCTGGCGTCTCGGCGGGTGCCGGAACGGCCAGTTCAGCGATCGGCTCCTCGGCGACAGCCTCGGCGGCTGCCTTCTTCGGCTTGGCTGCGCGCCGCGGCTTCTTGGGCTTCTCGGCGGTCGTCGCCTCGTCGCTCACTGGAGCCACCGGCTCTTCCGCAGCCACGACGGTTACCGGCTCGATCGCAGGCTCGCTTTCGGAAGCATCGACCCCGGAAGGTTCGGTCGCTTCATCGGCGCTTGCCTCGGCCTCGCCTTCGCCGTCCTCGCGCCGGTTGCGTTTGCCGCCGCGCTTGCCGCGGCGACGCTTCTTGCCCTGGCCCTCGTCGGATGCTTCCGCCGTTTCGGCAGTTCCGGCCGCGGGGACCGGAGCCTCGTCGCCGGCTTCCGCCTCGTCACGGCTCACCGGGCTTTCCGATGTGGACAACTCGTCGGCCTGCGCCGACACGGAAGCACCGTCGGTGTGGCCATGTTCTCGATCGCGATCCTTGCCGCCGCGGCGTCTGCGACGCTTGCGGCGCTTGCGGTCGCGGCCTTCGCCCTCTTCGCCGGGCCTCTGCTGGTGCTGACCTTGCTGCGGCTGACGCGGCTGTTCGGCCTGGGCCGGTGCTTCGTCTTCCTCCTCGACGATGGTCTCATCCTCGGGCTCTTCCGGTTCGACATAGGCCGGCAGGGTGCGTGCCTCGACGAAGCCTTCAGGCTTTTCGGCCAGCGCGCCGCGGAAGATCGCATAATGCTGCGAACCGACCGTGTCGTCGGCCTCGAGCGTGATGGTCAGGCCGAAGCGGCTTTCCAGTTCCACCAGCGTGCCGCGCTTGTGGTTGAGCACATAGAGCGCGGTCGCCGCGGGCGTGCGAACCGTGATGTGGCTGCGCGAATCCTTGAGCAGGAACTCCTCGATCGCCCTGACCACCATCAGCGCGACAGACGAATCGGAGCGCACATGGCCGGTGCCGCCGCAATGCGGGCAAGGCTTCATGGTCGATTCCAGCACGCTGGCGCGGATGCGCTGGCGCGACATCTCCATCAGGCCGAAATGCGAGATGCGGCCGACCTGGATGCGCGCGCGGTCGTTCTTGAGATGATCCTTCAACCGCTTCTCGACGGCACGGTTGTTGCGGTTCTCCTCCATGTCGATGAAGTCGATGACGATCAGGCCGGCAAGGTCGCGCAGCCTGAGCTGGCGGGCGACTTCCTCCGCCGCTTCCAGATTGGTGTGGAGCGCGGTGTCCTCGATCGAGTGCTCCTTGGTCGAGCGGCCCGAATTGACGTCGATGGCGACCAGCGCCTCGGTCTGGTTGATGATGATGTAGCCGCCGCTCTTCAGCGTCACTTGCGGCTGCAGCATGCGGTCAAGCTGCGCCTCGATGCCATTGCGCACGA
Organism: Mesorhizobium sp. B1-1-6; assembly: GCF_006443035.1. NCBI lineage: Bacteria > Pseudomonadati > Pseudomonadota > Alphaproteobacteria > Hyphomicrobiales > Phyllobacteriaceae > Mesorhizobium > Mesorhizobium sp. B1-1-6. Next base: position 53,368 of record NZ_VFWR01000014.1, read on the forward strand.
AGATCGGCGTCGTATCGCGGAACGGCTGAACCACCTTCGCGTGGCTCGGCATCAGCATGCGCATGAAGTCCTTGGCCTCGCGGTAGCCCTCTTCGCCGGAGACGAGGATCTCGTCGATGTCCTTGTTATAGAGGTCGCGCACCGAACGCTTGATCAGGCTGCCTTCCTCGTAGACGAGGGCAGGGGCCGTGGACTGGAGCGTGAGATTGCGCACGTTCTCCCAAAGCCGCATCAGATATTCGTAATCGCGCTTGATCTCGGCCTTGGTGCGGCTCTCGCCTGCGGTGCGCAGGATGACGCCCATGCCTTGCGGCACTTCGAGATCGGCGACCACTTCCTTGAGGCGCTTGCGGTCCACAGCACTGGTGATCTTGCGCGAAATTCCGCCGCCGCGCGCCGTGTTCGGCATCAGCACGGAATAGCGGCCGGCAAGCGACAGATAGGTGGTGAGCGCTGCGCCCTTGTTGCCGCGCTCTTCCTTGACAACCTGCACCAGCAGGATCTGGCGGCGCTTGATCACTTCCTGGATCTTGTACTGGCGGCGCATCGGCTTACGGCGGTTGCGCGCTTCCTCCAGGGCATCCTCGGCGCCGACCGATTCGACCTCGTGATCGTCCGGATGCGAAGACTGAACCTCTTCCAGCATGCCGCGATCATCGTCGCTGGATTCACTGCCCTGTTCCGTCAGCGGGACGGGTTCGGAAATCACGTCGGCGTCGACGGAGGCGGCGATCGACGTCGGGCCGCCCTCGCGGGTCTCGCCTTCGTCCTGTCCGGACGATTCGTCGCTCTGCTCGGGGGAGGCTTCGCCATGATTGGATGCATCCGCGGCCTGTTCCGGGATATCGGCCGCATGTTCGATGGTTTCCGAACCGTGGGAAGTGTTCTCCGAGACGGCGTCATTGCCATTGTCGGCGTCGCCTGCCTCGCCGGCCGTTTCGGTTGCCTCGTCGGCATCGGCCCCGCTCGCATCGCGCTTGTGTTCTGCGCGGTCGCGGCCCTTGCCGCCGCGCCGGCGCCCGCGCCGGCCGCGATCGCGGCTCTGGCGGTCGTCGCCTTCGCCGTCCTCATCGTCCTCGTCCTCGGCTTCCTGCGCTTCGGCGCGCAGCAGCGCCTGACGGTCGGCGACGGGGATCTGGTAGTAGTCGGGGTGTATTTCACTGAAGGCGAGGAAACCGTGACGGTTGCCGCCATATTCGACAAAGGCTGCCTGAAGGGAGGGTTCGACGCGCGTTACGCGGGCGAGATAGATGTTTCCTTTGAGCTGCTTCTTGTCCTGTGATTCAAAGTCGAATTCTTCGATACGATTACCGCGTACGACGACAACGCGTGTTTCCTCCGGGTGGGAGGCGTCTATCAGCATTTTGTTGGGCATTATTTCGTTTCCCCCCGGCAGCCGTCAGCCGCAGCTTGCGGCGCAAGGGCCGCTGCTGTGTGTCTGGATGAATGTGGGTGCCGGATGTCTGAATGTCCGCCGGACGGTGCCTGCGCGCCATGGCGGTGCCGCCCGCAGCCATATTGGCGCGGTTTGATGCGGACCTTTCCATGATTGCGCTTGAAGCCATCGTCACCAGCAGAACCTTTTGAACCAAAGCCCGGAAACCGGACCAGCTTGTTTGCTCATACAGAGCCGGCGCGGGACAAACCCGGCCGTTTTCCTCACGCAGGCGATTCCCCCGCCACGGGCGCACACCTGCGAAATTCGTCGCGATCACCTGAACCCTTCTCGCATGGAGCGAAAGGAGCCGCCTTTCGTCTCACCTGTAGCGGGAAGCTGCGGAGGAGGGCGGTTCCAGGATTGCAGTGATCCACTATCGCTTTTATGATTTGGCGGGTTGGAAGGCAACCCCGTTTTCCGACGCCGGCAAAAGCGGTTCCGCCACGTAAGCACGGGTCCGGGCCTCGCGTGAAAAGGCTTGGTTAACCTTCTCTGGATACCAATCGTTAATCGAGTTCGCGGCCTAACCGGCACTTCGACTACATGACCGGGCGCCTTGGCGCCAAACCGGGAGCGACTGCAAAGAGATGGGACTGGCAGGCTTCACAGACAAGGGCAGTCGTGCCGGCGGCCGTTTGCTCGCGATCTTCTGCCTCCTGCTGTCGATGACCATTTCGTTGGTCGCCAACGCCGCCGATGCCCCGCTCACGGCAACCGGTTACAAGATGGCGGGCGATGCCACCAAGATGCGCATCGTCATGGATTTCGACCGCGAGCCCGACGTCAAATGGTTCCTTTTGCGCGGGCCCAATCGTCTGGTCATCGATCTGGCGAATACGAAGTTAGCCATCGATGCCAAGGATTTGAAGCCTCGCGGGCTGGTCAAGGGCGTGCGCCTGGGTGAGTTGGAGGCAGGCGTGTCGCGGCTGGTTCTCACCGGGAAGGGGCCGTTCGCGGTCGACAAGCTCGATGTTCTCAAGAACGAGGACGGCGCGGGCTACCGCATCGCCATCGACATGTCGGCGGCCTCCGAACGCGAGTTCGACACTGCCCTTGCCAATCAGGCGCTGACCACCGGTTCCACGGTTTCGACCGACAAGGGCGGGCGGGTCGGCACCGGGCCGGTCTCCAATCCGGGCCATCGCTTCACCGTCGTCATCGATCCGGGCCATGGCGGCGTCGATGGCGGTGCCGAGGGCCTGAACGGCACCGTCGAAAAAAACGTCACGCTGGCTTTCGCCACGGAACTGCGCGACAAGCTCGCCGCCGTCGGCAGATACGATGTCTTCATGACGCGCGACACCGACGAATATTTGCGGCTGGACGACCGCGTGCGCATCGCTCGCCAGCATGAGGCCGACCTGCTCATCTCCATTCATGCCGACACCATCAGCCTCAAGGGCATCCGTGGCGCGACCGTCTATACCGTTTCCGACAAGGCTTCGGATCCGGAAGCGCAGGCGCTTGCCGACCGTGAAAATCTCTCGGACCAGTTCGCCGGCATGGTGATCAAGGACGACAACAAGGAAGTCACCGATATCCTGATCGACCTGATCCGCCGCGAGACCCACACCTTTTCGATGAGTTTCGCCCACACGCTGGTCGGCCAGTTGTCGACCAGCGTCGGCCTCATCAACAATCCGCAGCGTTCCGCGGGATTCAAGGTGCTGAAAGCGCCTGACGTCCCCTCCGTGCTGGTCGAACTAGGCTATCTCTCGAATGCCAAGGACGAGGCGCAACTGCTCGACGCCGACTGGCGCGGCAAGGCGGCGCAAAGCATCACCAACGCCGTCGCGCTGTTCGCTTCCGCGCGTGCCGGAACGGGAACCGGGGGCTGAAATGCCTGACGACGCCTGCAACCACAGGCAGCGTTGCGCGGCGACAACACCCGACGCTTTTATTTCCGACTCACGGCCGCGAAATCCGGCCTTGCCGTATTTTGCCCACATGGTAGCGACATGGGTTTTCGATTACGGGTTGGGACCGGCTCGAATGCTTGCGCGGAAGGCGGCTTCGTTTAGGAAATTCCCGAACCAAGGACTGGAGCGGGCATGATTCGTCTCATTGGCTATTTCTTCGGTATCGGCACGACGCTGGCCCTGCTGGTCGCGGCGGGGGTTGCCATCTATATCGGGCATTTGTCCAAGGATCTGCCCGACTATGAGGTGCTGGCCAAGTACGAGCCGCCGGTGACCACCCGAATCCATGCCTCGGACGGCGCGCTGATGGCCGAGTACGCGCGCGAACGGCGCCTGTATTTGCCGATCCAGGCCATCCCCGACCGCGTCAAGGCGGCCTTCCTGTCGGCCGAGGACAAGAATTTCTACAACCACCCCGGCATTGACGTGACCGGCCTGGGCCGCGCTATCATCGTCAACCTGCAGAATTTCGGCTCGGGCAGGCGTCAGGTTGGCGCCTCGACGATCACGCAGCAGGTGGCGAAGAATTTTCTGCTGACCTCGGACCAGACCTACGAGCGCAAGATCAAGGAGATGATCCTCGCCTTCCGCATCGAGCAGGCCTATTCCAAGGACCGCATTCTCGAACTCTACCTCAACGAAATCTTCTTCGGTTTCGGCGCCTATGGCGTGGCGGGTGCGGCGCTCACTTATTTCGACAAGTCGGTGAATGAGCTGACCGTGGCCGAGGCCGCCTATCTGGCCTCGCTGCCCAAGGGGCCGAACAACTATCATCCCTTCAAGCATGCCGACCGCGCGCTTGAGCGCCGCAACTGGGTCATCGACCAGATGGTGGAGAACGGCTACGTCACGCGCGAGGAAGGCGACAAGGCCAAGGCGGAGCCCCTCGGCGTCACACCGCGCCGCAACGGCACCTATCTGTTCGCCGGCGAATACTTCACCGAGGAGGTGCGCCGCCAGATCATCGCCCGCTACGGCGAGAACGCGCTCTATGAAGGCGGCCTGTCCGTCCGCACCACGCTCGACCCGAAGATCCAGCTCATCGCCCGCAAGGCGATGCAGAACGGCTTGATCAAATACGACACGCTGCGCGGCTACCGCGGGCCGCTGAAGACGATCGACGTGTCCGGCGACTGGGGTGTGCCGCTGGGCAATGTGAAGGGACTGGAAGACGTTCCCGAATGGAAGCTCGCAGTCGTGCTCGACAGTTCGGCATCCGGCCTGTCGATTGGCTTGCAGCCGGCACGCCAGGCGTCGGGCGACATCGTCAAGGAGCGCGTCGAAGGCACCGTCAGCAAGGAAGACATGGGCTTTGCCATGCGCCATGTGGTCGGCGGCAAGACGGTCAGGGCCAAGTCGCCGGCCGATGTGCTGAAGCCGGGCGACGTCGTCTTCGTCCAGAAGAACGAAGGCTCCGACGACGCCTACAGCCTGCGCCAGGTCCCCGAAGTGGAAGGCGGCCTGATCGCCATGGATCCACACACCGGCCGCGTGCTGGCCATGGTCGGCGGCTTCTCCTACGCGCAGTCGGAGTTCAACCGCGCCACCCAGGCCATGCGCCAGCCCGGCTCTTCGTTCAAGCCGATCGTCTATTCCGCGGCGCTCGACAATGGCTATACGCCGGCGTCGGTGATCATGGACGGACCGATTACCATCCAGAGCGGCAACACGACCTGGACGCCGAAGAACTACGACGGCACGGTCGCTGGTCCGGCAACCCTGCGCTCCGGCATCGAAAAGTCGCGCAACCTGATGACTGTGCGCCTCGCCAACGACATGGGCATGAAGCTGGTCGTCGAATATGCCGAGCGTTTCGGCGTCTATGACCATCTGGCGCCGTATTTGCCGATGGCGCTGGGCTCCGGCGAGACGACGGTGATGCGCATGGTTTCGGCCTATTCGATCATGGCCAATGGCGGCAAGTCGATCAAGCCGACATTGATCGACCGTATCCAGGACCGCTACGGCAAGACCGTCTTCAAGCAGGACGAACGCGGCTGCGAAGGCTGCAACGCGGCCGAATGGCAGAACCAGCCCGAACCTGAGCTTGTCGATAATTCCGAACAGGTTCTCGATCCGATGACCGCCTACCAGATCACCTCGATGATGGAAGGCGTCGTCCAGCGCGGCACCGGCGCCACCATCGCCGAGCTCGGACGCCACATCGCCGGCAAGACCGGCACCACCAACGACGAAAAGGACGCCTGGTTCATCGGTTACACGCCGAACCTCGTCGTCGGCCTCTATATGGGCTACGACACGCCGCGCGGCCTTGGCCATGGCGCCACCGGCGGCGGCCTCGCCGCTCCTATCTTCAAGGATTTCATGCGCGTGGCGCTGGATGGCACGCCCAATGTCGACTTCAAGGTTCCCGAAGGCATGAATCTGGTCGCCATCAACCGCAAGACCGGCATGCGGGCCAATTCGGGCGATCCCGGCACCATCATCGAGGCCTTCAAGCCGGGCACCGGGCCAGCCGACAGCTATTGGGTGATCGGCATGGGCGCCGACGGGTCCAATGCCTCCGGCGGCGCGCTGTCGCCTCAGGCCAACCAGGCCATCCAGTCGGGCGGCGGCGGCCTCTACTGACGGGTATGCATGCAGGATTGGGCCGGCCCTGGGCCGGTCCAATTTGCTTTACAGGCGGCGGCGCCGTCCCTATGTATCGCGCCGACCAGGCGTCACTTTCAGCAACAGGATAAAACATCAGGCCATGCGCGCGGAAACGCAGAATATTGTCGACGAGATCAGGCAGGCAATTACCCTGCTGAGGAGGCATCTTTGACTGGGATCAGGCCATAAAGCGGCTTGAATATCTCAACGTCCGCGCCGAGGACGCCAGCCTCTGGAACGAACCGCTGGAAGCGCAGAAGCTGATGCGCGAGCGCCAGGGCCTCGAGGAAGGCATCGCGGCGGTCAGGGGCCTGACCCAGGCGCTGGAAGACAATATCGGCCTGATCGAACTCGGCGAGGAAGAGGGCGACGAGAGCGTCGTTGCCGAGGCTGAGGCAGCGATCCGTTCGATGCAAGGCGAGGCGAAGGCCCGCCAGGTCGAGACGCTGCTGTCGGGCGAAGCCGACGCCAACGACACCTATCTCGAAATCCACGCAGGCGCCGGCGGCACCGAAAGCCAGGACTGGGCCTCGATGTTGCTGCGCATGTACACGCGCTGGGCCGAGCGCCGCCGCTTCAAGGTCGAGGTGCTGGAAGTGCATGACGGCGAAGAGGCCGGCATCAAGTCTGCGACGCTGCTGATCAAGGGCCACAATGCCTATGGCTGGCTGAAGACGGAGTCCGGCGTCCACCGGCTGGTGCGCATTTCACCTTATGACAGCAACGCGCGCCGGCACACGTCCTTCGCCAGCGTCTGGGTCTATCCCGTCATCGACGATACGATCGAGATCGACGTTTCCGAATCCGACGTGCGCATCGACACCTATCGTTCGTCCGGTTCAGGCGGCCAGCACGTCAACACCACCGATTCGGCGGTGCGCATTACCCATCTCGCCACCGGTATAGCGGTCGCCTGCCAGGCCGAACGTTCGCAGCACAAAAATCGGGCAAAGGCCTGGGAGATGCTGCGCTCGCGGCTTTACGAGGAAGAGCTGAAGAAGCGCGAAGCCGTCGCCAACGCCACCGAAGCATCGAAGAGCGACATTGGCTGGGGTCACCAGATCCGCTCCTACGTGCTGCAGCCCTATCAGCTGGTGAAGGATCTGCGTACTGGCGTCGAAAGCACCAGCCCGTCGAGCGTGCTCGATGGCGACCTCGATGACTTCATGGAAGCCTCGCTGTCGCAACGCATCGAGGGTGGTGCTGGGGAAGCGGTGGCGGACCTGGATTAGGGTCGGCGCCTACAGTGCCACACATTTGGATTGGATGATGGCTCGCAAGCTTGTTGGAAAGTGCTTCTGCGGCGCGGTGCACTATGCGGTCGCTGACGAGTTCCTGTACGCGGCGAATTGCCATTGCTCGAACTGCCGGCGCACGACAGGTTCGGCTTTCAAGCCCTTCGCGGGCATCGAACGCGCCAAGTTTGTCCTGATCAAGGGCCACGACATGTTGCTGGTCTTCGGCGACGACAACGGCCATGACGCGCACTGCAAGCGGTGCGGTTCGCTGCTCTATTCGGTCGTGCGCCAGGGCGCCTTCGTCCATGTCGCGATGGGAACGCTCGTCGACAACCCGAGCATCCGCCCGACCGAGCATATCTTCGTCGGTTCCAAGGCGCCGTGGTACACGATCAGCGACGGCCTGCCGCAGTATGACGAACACGTGATCACAGGACCTGCTGGCGAATAGGCCGGAACTTCTCTCGCTGAATCTCGTTATCTGCGATCCCGTCTGCTGGGCATGGTTGTGCCTGCCTATCCAATCGAGAGACGGCGCCTGTTTTCTGTTGCCGATGCGCGGCATTCAGCCTGCGACATCGGCATGCAGTGGTTTCTTGCGCCGACTCACAAATCGGCCCACCATCCATGGTCGAGGGGAGACAAAAGCATCTATGGCCGGGCGCGGCAGAAATGCCTGCTGACGATCCGGCCGCTGGGAAGACACGTTTCAGGAACGGGCAAGCGAAACGCTTGATGCTCGTCGAAAGGAGCGCTTCCATGTCTGCTGCCCCATCAAAATCGGCTCGGGCCGCGGTGGGCCGACTCATGCTCTGCCTGCTTGCAATCGCAGCGATTGCGTTGCCGATGGCGCCTGCCTTCGCCCACGACGCCAAGCCTACAGCGGCGAAGCCGCTGGGTTGGAGCTATCCATTCGCATGCTGCGCTAACTACGATTGCCGCACGGCCCATACGGGCGAGGTTTTGGAAAAACCCGAGGGTTATGTGATCGCCGGCACGGGGGAAGTTGTCCCGATGACCGACAAGCGTGTGAAGGACAGCCCGGACGGCGAATTCCACTGGTGCGCGCATCAAGCGGGTCTAGACGCCGGTAAGACGATCTGCCTGTTCGTGCCGCCGCGCTCCTACTAAGCCCGGGAGGCGCAGCGGCGACCGGCCCGGACCGCGATGGGCGGGGGCCTGCTGACGGACGGTTGCCAGGACCGCTCCTTTGTGTTGCGTTGCCTGCGGGCGGCGGACAAGGGAGAGGTGACGTCCATGACCATCAAGGGAAGCTGCCACTGCAAGGCGACGATATTCGAGGTTTCGCAAGCACCGCAGACGCTGACGCAGTGCACTTGTTCGTTCTGCTCGAAACGCGGCTCGCTTTGGGCCTACTACACTCCTGCGCAGTTCAAGCTCCTCACGCCGCAGAAGAATGTTTCCTTCTATCAGTGGGGATCGAAGACCGTTAAGCACGGTTTTTGCGACACCTGCGGCTGCGGGACCTTCACCGAAACACCGGACTGGTCGAGCGGAGAGCCGGATTTCGACAATCCCAAGATCAGCGTCAACTCGCGGTTGTTCGACGATTTCGATCTGGACAAGGTCGAAGTGGTGGCCATCGACGGCCGGAATCTCTGGTAGATTCCTGGACGCCCAATCGGGAAATCGTGCCCCGGGGAAAAGCCGTTGCCGGTGTTTTTCCCGTTCCGCTTTTCGCCGCATTTCATGGTACAAGTCGCGCGAAGGGCTGATTTGGCGCCACCGCAAGGCGTGACTTGGAGAGGGACAATCCTATGAAGAAGACCGTGCTCGTCGTCGTGGCGACGGCTGTGCTGGTGAGCGCCTGCACCACCACCGATCCGTATACCGGCGACCAGAAAATTTCCAACACGGCGGCCGGTGCCGGCCTCGGCGCCTTGGCCGGCGCCAGCCTTGGCCTGCTTGCGGGCGGCAATGATCGTCGCAACGCGCTGATCGGCGCCGGCATCGGGGCGCTGGCCGGCGGCGCCATCGGCGCCACCATGGACCAGAACGAAGCCGAACTGCGCCGGCAGTTGGAGGGCACAGGCGTCAGCGTCACCCGCTCCGGCGACCAGATCATCCTCAATATGCCGTCCGATATCACCTTCAACGTCGATCAGGATGCGGTGAAGCCCGGCTTCTACCAGGTGCTGAATTCGGTCGCGCTGGTGCTGAAGAAGTTCAAGCAGACCACGGTCGACGTGTTCGGCCATACCGATTCGACCGGCGGCGACCAGCATAATTTCGATCTGTCGCAGCGCCGCGCGCTGGCGGTCGCCAACTACCTGGCTGGCCAGGGCGTCGATTCGCGCCGCTTCGCCGTCACGGGATTCGGCAAGACCCGTCCGGTAGCGTCCAATGCCACCGCCGAGGGTCGCGCTCAAAACCGTCGCGTCGAGATCCAGCTTTCGCCGCTCACCTGAGCAGCATCGATCAGAATGCAAAAACGGCCTCGCAAGGGGCCGTTTTTGTTTGCAAAATGCGACCGACGGCCAGGCCTGCGGCCCCCGGGGTTCTTCCATGATGTTACGGTGAGGTCGGCTTATCGACCGTCGCTCGTTGGGTCAGGCGCTGCCGCCGGACGACATGGGCAACGATCAGCCCATGAATGAGCAGCCCGACCGTAAGTCCAAGGATATGGAAGCCCGTTCCCGAACCGGAAAGCGTCAGGATCGACCAGCTGGATGCGGGTACGAACAAGACAATTGCGGTGATGAGCCCGGGGTTATAGCTGCGCATCCTGATGGCCTGCGCGATGTGAACCAAAGCGTTGATCAGGGTGGTGTAGGCGGCGATCAGCCCTATCCCGGCATTGACCGTGACAGCGAGGGTGAAAACCAGGGAATAGATGCCCCATACACCCGGTACGTTGATCACAAAGACATCGAAGCGGGTAAGCAGCGGCGCCCCACCGCCGAGCATCTTGTTGCCGAAAAGCCGGAACCGGTCCTCGGCATGCTCCTCGTATTGGTGGAGCATGTAAATCGGAATCAGCAGGAAGACGGCGAACTCGGCTGTCTCCAATCGAGCGGCCAGCCCGATCGCCACCACGCACAGGGTGAGGCCGGCGAGCACGCCACCATAGACCCAATCTTCCACCAGACGCTTCATCACGCCATCTTCGGCGAGGCCGTGCGTCCTTGCAACACACGACGATATCAGACCTTGGCGACAATGCGTATGAAGGCCGGTGTGTCGTAGCCGAAGCCAACGGTGGCGTCGCTTGGCGATGACGGCAACAGCTTCACCGGCCGCGACCGGCCGCGCTCAGATTGAGATTGGCGCGCCAGAGAATTAGCCAGTCCTAAATAAGCGCTTTCCCGCAGCCATGGAAAGGAATAGCATCGTCGCTGTTCCGGAGGGGATGAGGCGGTACACTTGGCCGCGCAATAAGCATTTTCTTTTTCAGCCTCGGTCTTGCACGGCCAGATCAAAAAAATCTGGGAGGAATGCATGACAAGAACAGCCAGCCTCGGGCGCTGCGGCGTCTTCGCTTTAACAGGTCTTGTAAGCGCATGGTTGGGCGTCGCTGCGGCTCGAGCCGAGGATGCCAACAAAGCTGACATCGAGGCCTTGAAAAAGTCGCTCGCCAAATATGAGGACTACACCGCCGCCGTCCGCGACCTTTATCTGTCGACGGTCGGCTGCGTCTACTATAGCGGAGAAAAGATATCCGGAGCGATGTACTACCCGAAAGGCGCCATGGGCATCCATTTCGTCAACGTCCCAAGTGTCGGCCAAAAACTCGACCCGATGCGCCCCAATGTGCTGATCTACGAGCCGACGAAAAACGGTCTGCGCCTGGTCGGGGCGGAATGGCTGGTGCCGCTGACGCCGGACCTCAAAGAGCCGCCGAAGCTGTTTGGCCAAACCTTCATGGGTCCGATGGAGGGACACTATCCGCTCATCCCGAGGGAGTTCGTCCACTACGATCTTCACGCCTGGCTGGGTGATAATCCCAACGGCATGTTCAGTCCGACGAACCCGAACGTGAAATGCAACAAGGCCGAGTTTCCGATGTTGGAGAAACCGACCAAGATGATGCCCGGGCCGATGTAACGGCGACCCCAGCCAGGAGCTTGCCGGGAGGGCAAGCCGGATGGCCGTCTTGTCTTGGAACCACTCGTCGGTCAGCCCTTGGCGACGATGCGCATGAAGGCGGGCATGTCGTCGCCGAAGCCAACGGTGGCGTCGTTTTCGTCTTCTCGGTTGCGGGCAGGGCGACGGTCATCGCGCTGGGGCCTGGTGTCGCCACGTTCCGGTGCACGTCGCTCGCTGCGCGCCGCGGAGCTCTTGCGCTCGGAATTTTCCGAGCGGATAGCGTCCTTGCGCGTGCGCCGCTCACCAGTGTCGGCGACCGTTTCCTCGGCCGCGACCGGCTGTTCCTCGCGCACGGTTTCCGGTGCCGCGTCTTCGCCATGCTTGGCCTGGCGTCCGCCTCTCTTGCGCTCGCCCCTGTCCTTGCGGTCGTCGTCCTTGCGGCCGGCACGACGCGGTGCACCGCGGCCACGGCGCGGAGCTTCGTCCTCGCCTTCGCTGGCCACCACCGTCGACAGGTCACCGTCATGCCACTCGATCTTGGTGCCGATCAGCCGTTCGATGGCGTCGATATACTTGGTGTCGGACTTGGTCGCGATGGTGAAGGATTTTCCGGAGCGCCCGGCGCGGCCGGTACGGCCGATTCGGTGGACGTAATCCTCGGCATGGATCGGGACGTCATAGTTGAAGACGTGGCTGACATCGGGAATGTCGAGGCCGCGCGCGGCCACGTCGGAGGCGACCAGATACCGCAGCTTGCCGTCGCGGAAATTGGCCAGCATCTGCATGCGCGCGCGCTGGTCCATGTCGCCATGCAGCGCGCCGGCGTCGAAATCATATTTCAGCAGCGAGCGGAACAGCTCCGACACCTCGATCTTGCGATTGCAGAAGATGATGGCGTTCTTCAGCTCCGCATCCTCGGCTTTGATCAGGTTGCGCAGCGTCTCGCGCTTGTCCCAGGGTTTGGAACCTGACTTCACCAGCCGCTGGATGATGTTGGTCGCGGCGGAGGCGGCCTTTGAAACCTCGACGCGCACCGGCGCGTGCAGGAACTTTTCGGTCAGCTTGGTGATCTCGGGCGGCATCGTCGCCGAGAAGAACAGCGTCTGCCGGGTGAAGGGGATCATCTCGCAGATACGCTCGATATCGGGAATGAAGCCCATGTCGAGCATGCGATCGGCTTCGTCGATGACGAGGATCTCGACGCCGTTGAGCAAGAGCTTGCCGCGCTCGCGGTGGTCGAGCATGCGGCCGGGCGTCGCGATGAGCACGTCGGCGCCACGCTCCAGTTTCTTGTCCTGTTCGTCGAACGACACGCCGCCGATCAGCAGTGCGATGTTGAGCTTGTGGTTCTTGCCGTATTTGATGAAGTTTTCCTCGACCTGCGCCGCAAGCTCGCGGGTCGGCTCCAGGATCAGCGTGCGGGGCATGCGGGCGCGGGCGCGGCCCTTTTCCAGTCGTGTCAGCATCGGCAGCACGAAGGAGGCCGTCTTGCCGGTACCGGTCTGTGCTATGCCAAGCACATCCTTGCCCAGAAGCGCGTGCGGAATGGCGCCGGCCTGGATCGGCGTCGGCTTGAGGTAGCCGGCGTCGGTGACTGCGGAAAGGACCTTCGGCGATAGGCCGAGGTCCGCGAAAGTCAACGCTTCTTGAGCGGTCTGGGTGTCTGAGGACAAGTTCTGGCTGTCTTTGGCTGTTCGGGGAAGCGCAACGGCATCCGTCGCGGCAGGCGCCGCGCGCCCGCAAGATCATCACTGCAACTAGGCGCAAGCCCGCGATTTGTCAACACAAACGGCCGGCAATGGCTCGATTGTGAAGTCGTAACCTTAATTACTATGTGTGATCCGGCCGCTTATCCGAGCGCCGGCTCAATATCGGGTCAATAACGGAACTGTTCCGCCAGTATGCGTTCGTTCCACGAGTGATTGGGATCGAACAGCAAAGTTGCGGTCGCCGTCGCAGATTCCCTCACCGTCACGGAAGCTACGGCCTTGACCTCCGTATGGTCGGCGGCGGCGTTCACCGGCCGCTTTTCCGCCTCTAGTATATCGAAGCGCACGGTTGCCTTGTTGGAAAGCAAAGCGCCGCGCCAGCGGCGCGGGCGAAACGGGCTGACGGGGGTAAGCGCCAGCAGCGGCGCGTCGAGCGGCAGGATGGGCCCATGCGCCGAAAGATTGTAGGCGGTGGAGCCAGCCGGCGTGGCGATCATCACGCCGTCGCAATTCAGTTCCTCGAGCCGTACCTGGTCATCTATGGTGATGCGGATCTTGGCCGTCTGATAGGACTGGCGCCATAACGCCACTTCGTTGATGGCCAGCGCCGAGACGGTTTCGCCATCCGAGGTAACGGCCTGCATCTCCAGCGGACGGATCGTTTCGGCGACCGCGGCCGCGATGCGCTCGGCGAGACCTCCGGAACGATATTCGTTCATCAGGAAGCCGATGGTGCCACGGTTCATGCCGTAGACCTTTTTGCCGGTTCCCATTGTATCGCGCAAAGTTTGCAGCAGGAAACCGTCGCCGCCCAGGGCCACGACGACATCGGCTTCCGCGACCGAATGCTGGCCATAGCGCGCCGACAGGCTTTCCAGCGCCGCTTTGGCGTCAGGCGTGCCGGACGAGACGAAGGCGATGCTGTTGGCGGCTTTGCTCATGGCTCCCCGACGGTGACCGGTTGGCGGCTGGGCCGGGGTAGCATGGGCGGGCCTGTGTGCAAAGAGAGCCCGCAGACGTGCGGTTCGAACCGGCAGTCGCGAATCATATCAGGGAACGAGCCAATGTGATGGTTAAGGCCGGGCTTAAACTCTCGTAAAGCCCCATGGATCATGTTAGCCGGCATGGGTGGCGTGGGGGCGCCCACAGCGATCTTATGCCTTTCAGGATACGAAAGACGCTGTGGCACTTTTGATCGTGCGTGAATCCTTCGAGAGTCGAGCCCGATTCCGGGGACACGCGCCAGCCGGGACCAACATATTGCTGGTAACACGCCTGATCATCATCTCCGTCGTGCTGGGAAGCTTCGCGCTTGTCTTCGCCGAACTGGTGCGCCACTCGGAAGAAACAAGCCTCAGGCCCTTGCCCACTGCCTCGCGCTGCGGCGACGCCGCCGGTATGCCTTGTCCGCAAAGGGCGCTGTAGATCAAAACAAGCTGATTGCTAGGAGCGTGGTTGCAGATGGCAGCCGGCCTGGCGTTTCTGTGCCAGATACTCGTCGATCAGCTGCCGATAGCGCACCTTGCCGAAACTCGGGAAATGGCCGCCATGCACGACCGAGACGTCGAGGTCGCGCATGGCAAGCAGCGTCTGCAAATAATCATCGATATCGGAATGGTAGACGTCGTCGATCAGCGGGCCGTCATAGATGATGTCGCCGGAAAGCAGGATGCGGGTCTTCTTCTCGTACAGAGCGATACCGCCTGGCGAATGGCCGGGCGTGTGGATCACCTCGAAGGCGCGATCGCCGAGGTCGACGATATCGCCATGTTCGAGCAGGCGGTCCGCCGGGGCGGGCATGATGCGATAGCGCGCCGTATCCCAACCTTGTGGCTGGCGATCGAACATCTCTTCATTGGCGTAGCGGTCAGCCACCGTCCATTCGTTGCGCGGATCGGTCAGAATCTCCGCCTCGGCGCGGTGCACGCAGCGGTCGGGAAATTCATGGTGGCAGCCTATATGATCGAAATGCGTGTGGCTGGCGACGCAGGTGAGCTTGCGCTCGCTGACCAGCGGCACATGGCGCCTGAGGCTGAAATGGCCAAGCCCGGTATCGAACAGCAGGTCGCGGTCGCGGCCGCGCACATGCCACATATTACAGCGGAAGAACGGTTTGATCCATGGCTCGTGGATCAGCGTGACACCGTCGCCCATGCGGATGGTTTCGTACCAGTCAGGTGCGTCGACGACCGCAAGCATGCCCATGTTCAATCCGTCAGCAGGATGATCTTGTCTGTATCGCAGGAAACCGAGACCGTGTCGCCCGGCTGCACGACGGACGTTGCGGGCAGTTTGGCGATGAATTGCAGCTTGGCGTCTTCAGTGGAGACCGCGAGCACGCGTTTGAAGCTGCCCTGGAAAACGACATCGCTGACCTGCGCCTTGCCCAGCTTTGTGGCGCCTGAGGTCGCGCCCAGGGCAAGGTGCTCCGGCCGGATGGCCAAGGCAACCGCCGATCCCACCGGCAACGCTCCGGACGCCGAGACCGGCCCGACCTGTGTCGCGACAGTGCTTGTCCTGTCCATCATCTCCGCCACCGTTCCGCGAAGAATAGTGCTCTCGCCCATGAAGGTCGCCGAAAAGCGTGTCTTTGGGCGCGCATAGACGCGTTCGGGCGGCCCTTCGTCCTCGATGCGGCCGTCACTCATCACCACGCAGTGGTCGGCCAGCGCCATCGCTTCTTCCTGGTCGTGGGTGACATGGATGAAGGCGGTGCCGACGCGCTTCTGGATCGCTTTCAATTCGTCCTGCATCTGCCGGCGCAGTTTGAGGTCGAGCGCGCCGAGCGGCTCGTCGAGCAGCAGCACGGCGGGCTCGATCACCAGTGCGCGCGCCAGCGCTACGCGCTGCCGCTGGCCGCCGGAGAGCTGGTGCGGCTTCTTGTCGAAGGCGGCATCCAGCCCGACCAGCGCCAGCGTCTCATGCGCCCGCGCGGCGCGTGTCGCGCCATCGACGCCTTGCATGCGCAGGCCAAAACCGACATTGCCGCCGACGCTCATATGCGGAAACAGCGCATAATCCTGGAACACCGTCGTAGTCGGGCGCTTTGCCGGCGGAACGGCGGTGCAGTCCTCGCCTCGGATGAACACGTTGCCTTCGCTCGGTGTGACGAAGCCGCCCAAAATCGACAAAAGCGTCGTCTTGCCGGAGCCCGACGGTCCGAGCAGGATGGTGTAGCTACCAGGCTCTATCCGCAGCGATACGTCTTTCAGCACCGCCAGCTGGCCGAAACGGTGCGAGATCCCGCGGATGTCGACCAGGGGCGCGCTCATGCCGGCTTTCTCCGCAGCAACGTCAGTTCGAACAGCACCACCAGCACGATGGAGACGGCGAACACCAGCGAGCCGGCCGCGTTGGTCTTGGGGTTGAGGCCGGAGCGCAAGAGGTTCCAGATTTCGACCGGCAGCGTGGTTTCGAAGCGCGTCAGCAGGAAGGAGATCACGAATTCGTCCCAGGAAAAGGTCATCGACAGGAAGAAGCCGGCGAAGATGGCCGGCGCCATGACAGGCACGGTAATCAAGAGCAGCACCTTCCATTCCGGTGCGCCGAGATCGCGCGCGGCGCGTTCGATGTTGATCTGGTGGTCGCCCATTTGGCTGTACACGATGGCGAAGCAGAGCGGCAGGTTGATCACGACATGGCCGATGCCGGCGGCGAGCAACGATTTCGGCACGCCGGCCCAGTTGAACAGCACCAGCAGCCCCATGCCGATGATGAGATAGCTGACGGTAAGCGGTAGTGTGATCAATCCCCGCAGCAGGGCCGAACCCGGCAGCACGAAGCGCGCGAACGCCCAGGCGCTGAGGAAGCCGAGCGTGACGGCCGCGAGCGACGAAAGGACGGCCACCAGCAGCGAGTTCACCAGCGCCGAGGTCAGCCGCGCATCGGACAGGACGGCCTGGTACCAGCGCAGCGACGGGCCGGTGAAGGGCGGGATGGGAAAGGAGGTTGCCTGCAGCGAGAACAGCACGAGCACGACCACCGGCAGGAAAATGAAGGCATAGATGGCGATCGCGTAGAGACAGGAAGCGGTTCGGACGATCAGGCGCATCTCAGGCCCGCTCGATCTTCAGCCAGCGGGCGCAGGCGAGATAGGCGATGGTCACGACCGCCATCAGGATGATCGAGAGCGCCGAGGCTAGCGGAAAATCGCCGCGCCGGCCGATCTGCATCATCACCAGTTGCGGCATGACCAGCTCGTTGTTGCCGCCCAGGATCTGCGGCGTGATGTAATCGCCGATGCACAGCACGAAGGTCAGGAAAGCGCCGACCATGATGCCGGGCAAGGTCAGCGGCAGGATGACATGCAGGAAGGTGCGCACCGGCCCGGCGCCGAGATCAGCGGCGGCCTTGCGGTAGCTCGGACTGAGCTGCTTCAAATTGGCGAAGATCGTCAGCGTCAAAAGCATGACGAAGAAATGCACGAAGCCGGTCACGGTGGCGAAGCGCGTATTGGCGAGCTGCAGCGGTTCGCTGATCAAGCCGATGCCGGTCAGCGTCCGGTTGATGACGCCGTTCTGCGCCAGCACCAGAAGCCAGGAATAGGAGCGCACGACGTAGGACGTCCAGAACGGCAGCACGGCCAGCATCAGCGCCTGCCGCTGCCAGCGTTCCGGCACCTGTTCGGCCAGGATCCACGCGAAAGGATAGGCGAGCAGCACCGAGACCACGGTGACGATCGCCGTCACCTCCAGCGAATTCACCATCGCTTGCCAATAGGCAGGATTGGTGAAGAACTGGCTGTAATTGGCTGATGTGAAGCCGCCGCCCTCATGCGACGTCAGGCTGGAAAGCCCCATGGCAATGAAAGGCAACACGAAGAACAGCAAGGTCCAGCCGAGCGCCGGCGTAACCAGCGCCCAGGGCAGGGCCTTGTTTGCGGTGCTGCTCACGACGCCCGTCTACTGCGCCTGCAGCATCTCGGTCCACATGTCCTGCATCTTCTTGTCGAGGTCGGCGTTCGGCGCCGGATAGGCCTGGGCGCGGGCAAGGAATTCGGGCTGCTCGTCGAAGCGCAGGATCTTCTTCTGGTCGTCGGTGAGTGCCGCCTTGCTGTTCGCCGGCATGCCCCAATAGCAGGAGGATGTGGCAAGACGGGCCTGGCCTTCCGGGCTCATGATGTACTGGATGAATTTCAGCGCCACGTCCTTGTTCTTGGAGTCCTTGAACATGGCGAGCGACTGCGACCACAGCACCGCTCCCTCCTTGGGGATCGAGAAGTCCAGCGCCGGGTTCTCCTTGGCCAGGCCCGCCGTCACCCATTCGCCGCCGCCGACCAGAATATCGACTTCACCGGTGGCGAGCGCTGTCTGGCTGGCGGTCACCTCGCCGACCAGCTTGGCGTTGGCCTTCATCTTGAGCAGTTCGGCCTTGAGGGCGGGAAGATCGGCCTCGGTGAGTTCAGCCGTTTTCTTGCCGATGGCGAGTGCTGCCATGCCGATGACCGGCAGGTAATAATCGTAGATGGCGACCTTGCCCTTGTACTTGTCGCTTGTCAGCGACGCCAAGGATTGCATGTCGGCCGGGTCGACCTTGGTCTTGTTGAAGCCGATCGTGTTGTAGCCGAACTTTTCGGTGATGCCGTAGCGCTTGCCGCCGACCACGGTGGAGTTGTCCATCTTCACCTGCGGAAAGAGGTCGCCCAACGGCAGCTTGTCCTCCGGCAGCGGCTCGAACAGGCCTTTTTCCACGCCGCGCGGCACGTCGATGCTGTCGATCACCATCACGTCCCAGTCGCCGGGTTGCGACTGTTCGACGATGGCGAGCCCCGCGCCGGTGCCCTCGAATTCCTTGACGTTGACCTTGACGTTGTTGGCCTCTTCGAAGGGCTGCAGCAGCGCCGGGTCGGCATGATCGCACCAGATCAGGGCGTTGAGATCGGCGGCCTGGCTGGCGCCGGCTGCTGAGAGCACCAGCGCCGTGGCGCCGCAAGCGGCGCCCAGATGTCTCTTCAGGATTGAAAGCGGATTGTTGGCTGTGGATCGTGCGGACATCGAGTGTTCTCCCTTGCCTTTGTGGCTTCTTGCAAAAAATTGAACCAATTCTAAAATTGAGTCAATTCTGTTTCTGTGGCAGACAGCCGGCATGAGTGGATTGAGGGCAAGGCAAAAGGCCGACCGGCACCGCCGCATCATCGAGGCGGCCGCCGAGCTTTTCCGCGAGGCAGGCTATGAAGGCGCCAAGATCGAAACGATCGCGGCCCAGGCCGAAGTGTCGATCGGGACGATTTACAATTACTACCAGAATAAGGGCGACATCCTCGGCGCCATCGTCTCCATGGAGGTCAACGAGGTGCTGAATGCCGGGCGAGGCGTGGTCGACAGCCCACCGGCCAATGTCGGCGATGCGCTGGACACGCTGATCGGCATCTATATCGAGCACTCCTTGCACTATCTCAGCAAGGAAATGTGGCGCCAGGCGATGGCGATCTCGACGCAACTGCCCGACAGCCCGTTCGGCCAGGCCTACACGGCGCTCGACCGCGCTCTGACGCAACAGATCCGCGCCCTGATCGCAAGGCTGCAGGAGATCGGCCTGGTGCGGCGCGACATCGACGGGCAGGCGGTGGGTGAGCTGGTCTTCAACAACATGAACATGATGTTCATCGAGTTCGTGAAACGCGACGAGGCAAGGATAGCGGAACTGCGCGCGGCGATCCGACGGCAGAACCGGATCTTGGTGGCGGCGATCGGGATGTGAGGATGGAAGCGACCGCGGCATGAACCAGCTTCCGCTGCCAGTGTGACTGACGATGAGTGCCAACGGCGGCGCCCGTCTACACCGCCGGGCCCCGCGCACAGGGCAGCGTAGCCGCTGGGCCTAATCAGCGATTCCTTCGAAGCATCGACCGAAAGGAAAGACGCGGCCGCAGTGTCGCAGGTAAAAATCAGTGATCGGTCGGATCGATCTTCGTCAGGCGCTCTCGCGCTTCGGTGACGCGCCGCTGCGCGGACCTTATCCTGCTGCAAAGCGCGAGATTGATGCCGACGCCACAGTCTCCGTCCAGCATTTCTTCCGCCCGCTTGAGGGCGAGTTCCGCTCGGCCAATTCGCTGCCTGGCTTGGGCCAGTTCCATATCCAAGAGTTCGATCATTGTTCCGCTACAGAGTTTGCGGTCCCTTCGGTCGTTAACCGTCTCCGGCCGGGTTTGGTTCCGGGTTGGGGCTCGAGACTCAGGACAGCAGGAGAAAGTCGCCGCTTCGGCACCGACCTCATTGCACGCGAAGTCGCCTCTTGAGTTGAATTTGAAATCTGTTACAACTTATAGGGGCAGACGAAGGGGAGAGATGGTAAATGGGGACGTTTTCAATCTGGCATTGGGCGATCGTACTGCTGATCATCGGCGTGCCTGTTTTCTTTGCGGTTCGCTCAGCCGTGAAGCCGTCACAGGGCCCGGCGGCTCTTGTAGGATTCGGTGGCTGGCTTATGCTATTGGCGATCGGCCAGGTGTTGTCGCCGCTGCGCACGCTCGCCGACTTGGCCAATTCGGCCGAGGGTTACCGGCAACTCATGCCCCTGCCAAATGGACTGGTTGCGGTTTATAGCGAGGTTGCCCTCAATCTGGCATTTCTGGCGCTTCAACTGGTTGTGCTCATTTCGATGCTGCGGCGAAGCCGACGCTTTCCACAATTGTTTCTGGTTCAGTGGATTGCGATACCGGTTGTGTTCGTCCTGGACACGATCTTGATCTCATCAACTCTAGGCGTCCCGGTGAGCCAGATCCTTGCTGGAGATGCGCTGATGACACCCATTCTGTCGTTCGTTTTCACCGGAGCCTGGGTCGCCTACGTCCACAAGTCTGTCAGGGTGAAGAACACGTTCGGCGGCGAAGTGGCAGCCGGCCAGGTCGCGACGGCCTCCTAGCGAGAGTCCGCCAGGCTCTCTTCCCATGAGCAGTCCTCTTTCGTCGAAGGCTTCGGAGGACTCCTCAGTCTAGTGGGCGCTGGTTGGCCTACCATCCGGGCGGGCCGCGCGCCGGTTGCGCTGGGCTAAATCGCCTGCAGCGCCGCGCCCGAACTTATCCGCAGTGCAGTATGTTTTCGCCAGATCAAGGGTTGGGTAATTTCGTTTGCCTATGATCACCTGGCAAGCAGGATGGATCGCAAGGCACATCATGGCCAGTTTGGATGTATGCCATCGGATCAGGATGAGGCTGCTAATCGGTATGCCTCTCGTTGTTGGTGGCGTACTTCTTCGGCACTACAGTTTTCACGCCTTCGAGCTTGTCATATTCGGGTTCTCGATTGCTCTGACCCTTTTCTCGATCTGGCTTGTCTATGTCAGCTGGCCCGGCCGAGAGCAAAGGCTGAAAGATAAGACCAGCGCCGCCTATGCGCGGCCGATCATGGCCTCATTCCTTCTCATTGTGTCTCTCTACGGCAACTATATCGTTCTGCCTGTCGTGACCGGGTAAGAAAATTGTCCCGGAAGGGGAAACTTACAAGGGCCATACTGGACTCAAGGGAGCTCTAAGGTGGCCTGCCACCCGAAGCTCGAAGAACGAAGGGTGGTGCCCCCGGCAGGAATCGAACCCGCGACCTTCGGTTTACAAAACCGCTGCTCTACCAGCTGAGCTACAAGGGCATGCGGCACCGGTTAGCCATATTTGCGGCGCCAGTAAAGACAAATGTCGGTTTTGAGGCGCTCATGAACGCTGCCGGGCAACAGGCACGGCATCCTGAAAACGGCCAATTCGCTTCCTATATCTACGGCAGGTGCAATCGCTTGGGCGAGGCTGCCGCATGATCAGATTTGTCATCATCCTGCCGATCGTCGTCATAGCCTGGATGCTTCTGGTGAAGCTTATCAGGAGCGTCAAGAACGCCAATATCGACTGGACCGGCGTCACCACCATCATCGGCTTCATCGCGCTCGCCTTCTGGCTGCGCCATGTCACGGGCATGGGGTGGTGAATAGTAGTCAGCAGTCAGTAGTCAGTAGTCAGTAGTCAGTAGTCAGTAGTCAGTAGTCAGTAGTCAGTAGTCAGTAGTACTCACTACTCACCACTCACGATTCATCCCATCTCCGGCCTTGCCGAAAAAAATCTCCTCCACCTTTCGAACCTTTTCCCGCGCCGCGCCGACTGATGGTCAGAGGCGAATGGGTCGCCTCGATCAAAGATCCAGGAGATCATCATGTTCCAGCGCACTCTCGTTTCAGGCCTCGTTGCCATTTTCGTCGCCACCGGCGCGCTCGCCGGCACCGTCGGCACGTCGTCAGCCCACGGCATGCACGGCCATCATCATCACCACCACAACCATCACAAGAAGCACTTCAAGAAGTTCTGGTGGAAGCACCACAACCATCATCACCACAAGCACGGCAAGGTGATCATCTTTCTTTGATGGAGGGACCCAATTCTCCCGAAAGGGCGGCTTCGGCCGCCCTTTTTCGTTGGGCGAAATGGGACGGTCATCAATGTCTAGCCAGGCCCTTGCAGGCCGCCGTCAGCATGACCTCCTTGGTTCACGTTCAAAAAAGATTTGAACCTTTTTCTTGTGCCGAACGACAGATGATCAAGAGGCGGATGGGTCGCCTCTCCAAACGAAGCAAGGAGATCGTCATGTTCAAGCGCGCACTCGTTTCCGGCCTCATCGCCACCGCTGTCGCCGCCACCGCACTGGTCGGCACCGTCCAGCCCTCGGCGGCTCATTCGCATCACCACCACCATGGCATCGGCATCGGCATCGCCGCCGGCGTCGGCGGTTTTGTCCTGGGCAGCCTGCTTGCCCAGCCCCGCGCCGTCTATGTGGATGAGGACGGCGGCTCGTGGCACGTCCGCCGCTGCTTCGATCGCTATTCGAGCTACGATCCGGACTCCGACACCTACATCGGTTACGACGGCTATCGCCATTACTGCCGTCTCTGAGAGGAGGGAGCACCGTTCAGCACCAGAAGAGGGGCTCAGGCGAGCCTCTTTTCTATTGCTTGGACAGCGGCACGCCTGTTGGATCGCCGACTTTCAATGAGATGCCTGAAAGTCCTCGGTTTTGTCGATGCGATCGGCAATGTACAGGCATTTCCCGAAGGCCTAATCTGCTTTGGCGATGATCTGCGGGCGATATGGGGAGGGTGATCCTTGGACGAGCAGGACCCGAAAGAGGAACAGGTCGAAATCATTTTCCGCAACGGCACGGTCACGGCCGTCGGCATCCTGCTGGCGTTTTCCCTGGGCTTCATCACGCATTGGGCCGCCAATCCGATCCCGTGGCAGACCTATCATCTCGTCGCCGTGCTGCCCATCCTGGCCGGCATCGCCTTGCAAATGCGGGCACTGTCGCTTCTGCTCGACACAAAGTGCCTGCGGCTGAGCGCCTATGAACGCGCCAACCGCATCTTCATCACCGGCCTTGTCTTCACCGCCTGCGGTGTCGGCATGGCGATCCTGCTCGATTTCTTCGATCTTGCGAGCAAAAGCGCGCTGCCCGGGGCAGGTTGATCATCCGGTTTGCACGCCGCCGATCATCTTGGTTACCTCGGCCGCGGCGCTGTGCACCAGCGGGCCGATCTCGGCCAGCCGCTCAGGCGTCACTCGGACCGTCGGGCCCGACACGGAGACACCGCCGATCGGCTCGCCGAATTCGTTGAAGATGGCTGATGCCACGCAGCGCATGCCTGGGTGCCGCTCCTCGTCGTCGACCGACCAGCCGCGCAGCTTGATCGTCGCGAGATCATGCGCGAGGGCGGGGATGTCGGACAGCGTCCTGTCGGTAAAGCGCTGCAGGCCGGCCTTGCGCAATATGGCTCCGACGCGCTCCGGCTCGAGATGGGCCAGCACCGCCTTGCCGATGCCGGAGGCATGAAAAGGGCTGCGCGTCCCCGGTCGGAAGAAGGCGCGGATTGCCTGGTGCGTCTCGACCTGGCTGACGAACACCACGCAGTCGTCCTCGGCGACGCCGAGATTGGCGGTCTCGCCGGTTTTCTCCATCAGCTCCTGCATGACGATGCGCGCGCGGTCGACCAGCTTGCGGCGGCGCAGGAACGCCGCGCCCATCCGGTAGGTCTCGACACCGATCGACCAAAGCTGGTCCGAGCTGTCGAACTCGACCATGCCGTGGTTTTCGAGCGTCGTCAGCATGCGGTAGGCGGTAGAGGCGGCCAGACCGCTTTGCGCGGATATCTCGCTCAGCGATAGGCCGCTGCCTTCGGCAACGATGGCCAGGATGCGCAAGGCCCGGTCCAACGACTGCACCGAAGCCGCTTCCGAGGGGCCGTTGAAGGCGCGCGGCCGGCCGCGCTGGCGTTTTTCAGCGGTTTCCATTTACGCCATCATGCCCGATTTTCCCGAACGGAGAATGAAAAAGTTTTTCACGCGTTCTGCATTGCCACTTTTTGGAAAACAAAAAGAGAAAGGAAATCAATTGGCAACGGCAGCTTCCCAGAAATGAAAAAATATTCTGAAAAAATTGAAAAATAGCCGGCTTGCTGACATTCTCAGTCATCCAACAATCACAACCCTGTGGAGGCCGGAACAATGGCCAGGATGCGCGCTGTCGATGCTGCGGTTCTCGTTTTCGAAAAGGAAGGCATCGCCTGCGCCTTCGGCGTGCCGGGAGCGGCGATCAATCCGCTCTACTCGGCCCTGAAGGCGAGGGGCACCATCCGCCATGTGCTGGCCCGTCATGTCGAGGGCGCCTCGCACATGGCCGAAGGCTTCACCAGGGCCAAGGCAGGCAATATCGGGCTCTGCATCGGCACGTCAGGCCCGGCAGGCACCGACATGATCACCGGGCTCTACTCGGCCGCAGCCGATTCCATCCCGATCCTCTGCATCACCGGCCAGGCGCCGCGGGCGCGGCTGAACAAGGAGGATTTCCAGGCCGTCGACATCGCCGCTATCGCGTCGCCCGTCGCCAAATGGGCGGTCACCGTCATGGAGCCTTATCTCGTGCCGATGGCGCTGCAGAAGGCATTCCACCTGATGAGGTCTTCGCGCCCGGGACCGGTGCTGATCGACCTGCCGGTCGACGTCCAATTGGCCGAGATCGAGTTCGACATCGACGCCTATGAGCCGCTCGCGCCGTTCAAGCCGGCGATGACGCGCGCCCAGGCCGAAAAGGCTCTGGCGATGCTCAACGCCGCCGAAAAGCCGCTGATCGTCGCCGGCGGCGGCATCATCAATGCCGATGCGTCGGACCTGTTGATCGAGTTCGCCGAAATCACGGGCGTGCCGGTCATCCCGACGCTAATGGGCTGGGGCGCGATCCCCGACGACCATCGGCTGATGGCGGGCATGTGTGGGCTGCAGACATCGCACCGCTACGGGAACGCAACGATGCTCGAGGCCGACTTCGTGTTCGGCATCGGCAACCGCTGGGCAAACCGCCACACCGGTTCGGTCGATGTCTACACCAAGGGAAAAAAGTTCATCCATGTCGACATCGAGCCGACGCAGATCGGCCGCGTGTTCGCACCAGATCTCGGCGTCGTCTCGGATGCGGGTGCCGCACTGAAGATACTGCTCGACGTCGCTACCGAATGGAAAACGGCCGGAAGACTGCGCGACTGGTCGGGCTGGGCGAAGGAATGCCAAGGCCGCAAGAAGACCATGAAGCGCAAGACGCATTTCGACCAGGTGCCGCTCAAGCCGCAGCGCGTCTATGAGGAGATGAACAAGGCGTTCGGGCGCGACGTCACCTACGTCACCACGATCGGCCTGTCGCAGATCGCCGGCGCGCAGTTCCTGCATGTCTACAAGCCGCGCAACTGGATCAATTGCGGCCAGGCCGGCCCGCTCGGCTGGACACTGCCGGCAGCCCTTGGCGTGCGCGCCGCCGATCCCGACCGCACCATCGTGGCGCTGTCGGGCGACTATGACTTCCAGTTCATGATCGAAGAACTGGCGGTCGGCGCGCAGCACAGGCTGCCCTACATCCACGTCGTCGTGAACAATGCCTATCTCGGCCTGATCCGCCAGGCGCAGCGCGGCTTCTCGATGGATTACGAGGTCAGCCTTGCTTTCGAGAATATCA
Organism: Mesorhizobium sp. B1-1-6; assembly: GCF_006443035.1. NCBI lineage: Bacteria > Pseudomonadati > Pseudomonadota > Alphaproteobacteria > Hyphomicrobiales > Phyllobacteriaceae > Mesorhizobium > Mesorhizobium sp. B1-1-6. The sequence continues at coordinate 79,303 of NZ_VFWR01000014.1, forward strand.
ACCGATCGGACGATCCCGAGGCCGGCTACGGCGTCGACCACGTCGCTGTTGCCGAGGCGATGGGCTGCAAGGCGGTCAGGGTGCGCAAACCGGAAGAATTCGCCGGTGCCTTCAAGGAGGCGCAGCGGCTGATGAAGGAGCATCAGGTTCCCGTAGTGCTCGAATTCATCCTCGAACGCGTCACCAATATCTCGATGGGCACCGAGATCGACAAGATCACCGAATTCGAAGACCTTGCCGAACACCAAGAGGATGCCCCGACAGCGATCGTGATGCTCGACTAGGACGGAAGAAGGACAAAAAGAATGCCGCGTTTTTCAGCCAATCTTTCGATGCTCTTTGGCGAGCATGACTTCCTCGAACGTTTTGACGCAGCTGCCCGCGCGGGCTTCAAAGGCGTCGAATATATAGGCCCCTACGACCATGCCCCCGAGGTGGTGGCCGCGCGGCTGAAGAAGAACGGCCTGACACAGGTGCTGTTCAACCTGCCGGCGGGCGATTGGGGCAAGGGCGAGCGCGGTATCGCCGTTTTGCCGGACCGAGTGCCGGAATTCCGCCAGGGCATCGCCAAGGCGATCACCTATGCGCAGGCGCTCGGCTGCTCACAGGTCAATTGCCTGGCCGGCATCGCGCCCGCCGGTGTCGACCGCAAGGTGCTCGAGGATGTCTTTGCCGAGAACCTCGCCTTCGCGGCGGAGAAACTGGAGCAGGCCGGTATCAAATTGCTGATCGAGCCGATCAACACGCGCGACATTCCAGGCTTCTTCCTCAATTATTCCGACCAGGCGCTGGCGCTGATCGACCGCGTCGGCTCGAAGAACCTGTTCCTGCAATACGACATCTACCACATACAGATCATGGAGGGGGATCTCGCCCGTACCATGGAGGCAAACCTCGGCCGCATCGCGCATATCCAGCTTGCGGACAATCCCGGCCGTCACGAGCCGGGGACAGGCGAGATCAACTATCCCTTCCTCTACGAGCACATCGACCGCATTGGTTATTCCGGCTGGGTCGGGGCGGAATACAAGCCGAAGGCGGGGACCGAGCAAGGGCTGGGTTGGTTAAGGGAGCTGGCCGGGCAGGGAAGTGCCGCGGCTTAGCCGTCGAAATCGAACTCGCGTTCCTTCACGCCCCCCTCTGGCCTGTCGGCCATCTCCCCCACCAAGGGCGGAGGTTGGATGTCACCGGCGGCTTCGCTAAATTTTGAACCGGGAAAGTTGGGGCCAGCGCCGAAACTGCCAATCTCCCCACCTGTGGGGGAGATGGCCGGCAGGCCAGAGGGGGGCGTGAAGGAACGCAACCTCAACAAGACGGAGAACCACAATGGAAACCATCGGCTTCATCGGCCTTGGCATCATGGGCGCGCCGATGGCGGGACATTTGCTGGACGCCGGCTACACGGTGATCGCCAGCGACCATCGCTCCAAACCGCGGGCCGATCTCGTCGCCAGGGGCCTGAAGTCGGTCACCGGCCACGCCGCCGTGGCGAAGGCCGCCGATATCATCATCATCATGGTGCCCGACACACCGCAGGTGGCCGAGGTGCTGTTCGGCGACAACGGCGTCGCATCAGGTCTTTCCAAAGGCAAATTGGTCATCGACATGAGCTCGATCTCGCCGATCGAGACCAAGGCCTTCGCCAAAAAAATCAACGAACTGGGCTGCGACTATCTCGATGCGCCGGTCTCGGGCGGCGAGGTGGGAGCCAAGGCCGCATCGCTGACCATCATGGTCGGCGGCGAGGAGAAGGCCTTCGAGCGCGCCAGGCCCGTTTTCGAGAAGATGGGCAAGAACATCACCCTGGTCGGACCGAACGGCGTCGGCCAGACCACCAAGGTCGCCAACCAGATCGTCGTCGCGCTGACCATTGAAGCCGTCGCCGAAGCGCTTGTTTTTGCTTCAAAAGCCGGCGCCGACCCCGCCAAGGTCAGGCAGGCGCTGATGGGCGGGTTGGCCGCCTCGCGCATCCTCGAAGTGCATGGCGAACGCATGGTCAGGCGCACCTTCGCGCCGGGTTTCCGCATCGAACTGCACCAGAAGGATCTCAACCTCGCCCTGGAAGGCGCAAGGGCGCTCGGCGTCCCCCTGCCCAACACGTCGACCACCCAGCAACTGTTCAATTCCTGCACCGCCAATGGCGGCGCCAGGGAGGATCACTCGGCCCTGGTCAGGGCGCTGGAGCGGATGGCCGGGCATGAGGTAGGGCAGTAGGGCAGTAGGAGCCGCCCGTTCCGGCCGATTTGGAAACCCTACTGCCGTACTGCCCTACTGCCTCAAGAATTTCCGTGCCGCATAAAGGCTTACCGCCGCCGCGTTCGACACGTTGAGCGAGCGGATGGCGCCGGGCATGTCGAGGCGAGCCAGTGTCGTCACCGTCTCGCGCGTCTTCTGGCGCAGGCCCTTGCCTTCCGCGCCCAGCACCAGGGCAAGCTTGTCGCCGGCAAAGCTCGTTTCGAGTTCGGCCGGGCCGTCCGAATCGAGACCGATTGTCTGGAAGCCGGCCTCGTGCAGTTGCGCGAGCGCGTCGGCCAGGTTCTTCACCTCGATCTGGTCGATATGTTCGAGCGCGCCCGAGGCTGATTTCGCCAGCACGCCCGATTCCTGCGGGCTGTGGCGCGCCGTGGTGATCAGCGCGCCGGCATCGAAGGCGACCGCCGAGCGTAGGATGGCGCCGACATTGTGCGGATCGGTGATCTGGTCGAGCACCAGCACCAGCTTTGTATTGCCGAGAGCGTCGAGGCGCTTGGGCTTCAGCGGCTCGGCCTCGATCAACGCGCCTTGGTGCACGGCATCCGAACCCGTGATCTTGTCGATGTCCCTGGGTTCGACCAACTCCGCCTTGAAGGGCAGGGCCGCGAGGTCGGCCAGTCCCAGCCGCTCGGCGGCATTGCGCGTCACCAGCATTTTCCGGATCTTGCGGCGCGGATTGTCGAGCGCCGCGCGCACCGTATGCAGGCCATAGAGCCGCACCAGCCCGTCGGCTGCGTTCTCGCCCGGCGGCATGGGCTGGCGCGGCCGGAATGCCGGCGCGCCGCCGCTCTTTTCGTCGCGGTGTGCACGACGCAGCTTGGCGTAGTGGGTGTCTTTCGGGGTGCCGGTCTTGTTGCTCATGGCCGGCTTCTATAGCGGTCTCCGGCGGCCAGGGATATGGCCCGTCGCCGCAGCCGGCGAACAACATCGAAAAACCCTTCCCACGCGGTTGACACCCACTGGCCTTGCCGCCATAAGGCGCTTCGCTGATTTCGGAGAAGTGATACTCGGGTCCGGATCGGCAAGAATGCCTCGTTGCATGGCTCCGGCGGCAGACTGGAGAGGTGCCCGAGTGGTTAAAGGGGACGGACTGTAAATCCGTTGGCTTAGCCTACGTTGGTTCGAATCCAACCCTCTCCACCACTGCCGGCCCGGAAGCCCTGAAACGTGAAAGCATCGGAGGCGAAAAGCGCATGGCGCTTTTCCGTGGAATCCGGTACTTCAGTGCACGGCGCGGGTATAGCTCAGTGGTAGAGCAGCAGCCTTCCAAGCTGAATATGCGGGTTCGATTCCCGCTACCCGCTCCAGATTTCCAACCCCATGCCATCGGTAAGCTGAAACGCTGCACGGCCAGGTCGCGCAGCGCTGCAGAGGATGGCAGTCCGCTCGCTTCAGCTGTTGAAGGCCGACGCGACCTGGTGTTGCTGCGGCACCTGGCCGTTCGGCGTCAGCTTGTCGACGATGCCAGGCAAGGCCGTGCTCAATTGCTTGAGCAGTTCCTGCTCGTCGAGTCCCGTCCGTTGCGCGATCTCGCGGATGACCTGCGGTCCGATCGCGTTGCCCAGGTCGTTGGCGTTGATCGGCTGGTTCTGGCCGGTGCCGACCCAGGAATCAGCGACGTTGCCGTGGCCGGAGTTCTTCAATTTGTCGAGCAGGCCGCCCAGTCCGCCAAGCAGGCCGCCATCGCCGGCCGTGGTTTCACCGGGCTCGGCCGGTACGGGAGCTTGGGGTTGCTCCGGCTGTTCGGCACTCCTGCCGCTGAGCATCTTTCCGACCAGCAGCGCGCCAAGCGCGATCATCAGGGGTTTGGTGATGTTGCCGCCCGGAACGGCATTGTCAAACAGTCCCATCGTGGATCTCCTTGTCAACCAAGCCCGTCCCATCCTCACAATGACGCAAACGGGCGGAATTTCAAGCTGGCTTGAGCTTTTGACAATCATATGAAAATGATGGACGCGGCAGGGGATTGGAGAGGAAAAATGTCAATCATCAGCTGGATTATTCTGGGAGTCATCGCCGGCTTTCTTGGCAGCAAGATCGTCAACAAGAGCGGCCAGGGCATGATCATGGATATCGTGCTCGGCATTGTCGGCGCCATTGTCGGCGGCCTGATCTTCAGCGCTTTCGGCGCGTCGGGCGTGACCGGTCTCAACATATACAGCCTGATCGTCGCGGTGGTGGGCGCCGTGGTCGTGTTGTGGGCCTACCACCAGTTCGCCGGCAAGCGGCCGATTTAGCACCAGTCCCATTCCGATAGTTCGGGATGGGATTTCTACCTGTCCGCTCGTGCATGAGCTTCCCCGAAACCGGATCCCGCACTCGGGTCATGCGCCCGTCCTGTCCTTCATCGGCGGTGTTTGCCACCGCGGAGCGCCGTCTGGCGCGTCTTATCTGACCCTCTTGAGGATATCGCGGACAGCGTGTTGAGCTTGCGGCGAGACCCCCGGCGATAATCGGCCGCAACTGGAGCCGACTTAGGCGACGACAGTCAGCCGGCGCCTGCGCTGGTCGAGCGAGACGATGGCCAGTCCGCTGCCGACAACCAGAAGGATGCCGCAGATCGCCAGCGCGTTCGGGAATTGTCCGAACACCAGCAGGCCCGAAATCATCGCCCAGACGGTGAAGCAGTAGTAGAACGGCGCCACCGCGCTGGTCGGCCCGACGCGATAGGCCATGAAGATGAAGAAATGGCCGAAGATCAGGAAAAACCCGGCTCCGGCCATGAGCAGCAAATGATGTGCTCCGGGCATGATCCAGCGCTCTGAAACCAGGTGTGCCGCACCGGCGCCGATCAGCACCACGACGACGGCGGAGATCGCCACGATCATTCCCGGCACCTCGGCCGGAACCCGCCTGCCGGTGAGATCGCGCGCGGCCGACAATGCCGCATTGCCAAGCGCCAGCAAGGCGTAGACCGAGATGCCCTGCATGGTCGGTTGCGCCACCATCAGCGCGCCGATGAAGCCGAGACCGATCAGCGCCATGCGCTGGCCGCCGATCCGCTCGCCGAACAGGATGGAGGAGCCGACCAGCATCAAGAGCGGCGTGACCTGTCCGAGGGCGGTGGAATCGGCGATCTGCATGTTGGCGAGCGCCACGACGTAACAAAGGATGGCGGCCAGTTCGAGCAGGTTGCGGTGCAGCACGCGCTTGTCGAAGATCAGCGGGATCTGTTTGCCATAACCAAGCGCAAGCAGCAGCGGAAAGCCCCAGAGCGCTGCCGCTGCGCCGCGCAGGAACAGCACTTCATAGGACGGCAGGCCCGCCGTGGCGAGCTTCATCATCGTATCGTTGATGAGATACGACCCGGTCGAGACGATCATGAACAGGGGGCCGCGAACGGCTGTCGGGATGAAATGCATCGGTGCAGGAAATCAGAGCGGGAACACCGCCGCAATGGGCCATGAAGCGCCGACAAATCCGACAGCGACCGACGAGCGGGGCGCGGGAGGCCGGCGCGATTGCGCAGGGGTTTAGGCCATTCCATTTCATGCGGCACGTTCCTATATCAGCGCCATATCCCCGCAATCGGATCACGGGTTCGGACCGAGTGAGAAGGCGCCCGGGCAAAAGACGCTTGTGTTTTTTGGCCTTTGTCGCTAATCGCCCCGCATTCGACTGAACTGAAGGTCCAGGCCGTCCAAGGAAAGAGACTATGGCAAAAGGTAAATTCGAGCGCACCAAGCCGCATGTGAACATCGGCACGATTGGCCACGTTGATCATGGCAAGACGTCTTTGACGGCAGCGATCACCAAGTATTTTGGCGAATACAAGCGCTATGACCAGATTGACGCGGCGCCGGAAGAGAAGGCGCGCGGCATCACGATTTCGACGGCTCACGTTGAGTACGAGACGGAGAACCGCCACTACGCCCATGTCGACTGCCCCGGCCACGCCGACTATGTGAAGAACATGATCACGGGTGCGGCGCAGATGGACGGCGCGATCCTGGTTGTGTCGGCCGCCGACGGCCCGATGCCGCAGACGCGCGAGCACATCCTTTTGGCCCGGCAGGTCGGCGTGCCGTCGATCGTGGTGTTCTTGAACAAGGTCGACCAGGTCGACGACGCCGAGCTGCTTGAGCTGGTCGAGCTCGAGGTTCGCGAATTGCTGACCAAGAACGAGTTCCCCGGCGACGACATTCCGATCGTCAAGGGTTCGGCGCTGGCGGCTCTGGAAGATTCGGACAAGAAGATCGGCGAGGACGCGATCCGCGAGCTGATGGCTCAGGTCGACGCCTACATCCCGACGCCTGTTCGTCCGCTGGACAAGCCGTTCCTGATGCCGATCGAGGACGTGTTCTCGATCTCGGGCCGCGGCACGGTCGTGACCGGTCGCGTCGAGCGCGGCGTGGTCAAGGTCGGCGAGGAGCTGGAGATCATCGGCATCCGTCCGACCACCAAGACGACCTGCACGGGCGTCGAGATGTTCCGCAAGCTGCTCGACCAGGGCCAGGCGGGCGACAACATCGGCGCGCTGCTGCGCGGTGTCGACCGTGAAGGTGTCGAGCGCGGCCAGGTTCTGGCCAAGCCCGGTTCGGTGAAGCCGCACAAGAAGTTCGTGGCCGAAGCCTACATCCTGACCAAGGACGAGGGCGGCCGTCACACGCCGTTCTTCACCAACTACCGTCCGCAGTTCTACTTCCGCACCACTGACGTGACCGGCATCGTGTCGCTGCCGGCCGGCACCGAGATGGTGATGCCCGGCGACAACATCACGGTCGACGTCGAGCTGATCGTGCCGATCGCCATGGAAGAGAAGCTGCGCTTCGCCATCCGTGAAGGCGGCCGCACCGTCGGTGCCGGCATCGTCGTCACCATCAAAGAGTAATCGACACCGGCATCAGCCGGATCGAGAAGGAAGGGCGGTCCTCGGGCCGCCCTTTTTGTCGGCGACCGAAGGTCAGCGTTGGCATGCCGGGGCCGACACGCGGTCGAACGGTAGCCGCGTTCATCGAACTGGCCATCGAGGCAGGTTGAGGCTTGCTCGATTTTTCCGCTATCGTCGCTGCAGGCGGCGCTGGGCGGAGGTCAAGTATGAGCCAGGATGTTCCCACACTCTACGAATGGGCCGGCGGCAGCGAAGCGCTCAACCGGCTGACGCAGACCTTCTATGACAAGGTGGCGCAGGATCCGGTCGTCGGGCCGGTGTTCAAGCATATGTCGCCCGACCACCCCGCTCATGTCGCGGCCTTTATCGGCGAGGTTTTCGGCGGGCCGAAAACCTACAGCGAAAAATTCGGCGGCCACCGCGAGATGGTCATGCATCATCTCGGCAGGCATTTGACGGAAGAGCAGCGCCGCCGCTGGATCAACCTGCTGGCCGATGCCGCGGATGCCGTCGGGCTGCCTGACGATCCGGAGTTCCGTTCCGCCTTCATGGGCTATGTCGAGTGGGGATCGCGGCTCGCCAAGATGAATTCCAATCTCGGCGAAACGTGCGACCCGGAGACCGAGCCGATGCCGGCCTGGGGCTGGGGCGTGCCCGGCGGGCCTTACCGGGTCCCGGACACCAAATAGCGTCCAACGGATACACGGGCCGGCAGGCAAGATCTCCGCGAACAGCATGCCGGCGCACTCGAGCATGAAACCGGAGATCGATGGCGGCGGGCTGGTCGTCGACCATCCCGATTTCCGGGAAAGGGGATGAAGGCGCGTTTGCTTGCAAACCGCTCTTTACAGAGCGCGCGGAAGCTTTTAGGAAGCCCCTGCTGCGCCGAGGCGCACGTGTACGGGCATAGCTCAGTTGGTAGAGCGGCGGTCTCCAAAACCGCAGGTCGTAGGTTCGAGCCCTGCTGCCCGTGCCATTTCGAGAAATGGCACGCCAAAACAAAAACTCAGCCATTTCCTAAATGGCCATCAGAAACGATATTTCTGCGGGCTGCCCTTTGAAAATCGGCGACCGGCTTGCCATATGAGGCTGATTGAGGCATAAGGGCGCCATAGCCGGGACGGAACGACTGGATGGTTCCGAGGCGGCGTTTGGTCATAAAGCGGACACTTGCCACTTGCGTGGATCAAGAATCGGTTTTATGTAGACGAAACAGACACGCGACGCGTGGAGCTGGGAAGCCGGCTTTACGCGTCTGATTTGCATGGGCGAAATGATTGCGCTGATTCGGCGCGAAAATGGACCCAGGCGGCACGTCCCGGCCAGCGGGATCATCCAGGAGACCCGGCCAACGGGTCTTGAAGACAGAGCGGCATATGGCTTCGAAAACCACAAATCCTTTCGTCTTTCTCCAGCAGGTTCGCGCGGAGACCGCCAAGGTGACTTGGCCGTCGCGACGCGAAACGATGATCTCGACGGTGATGGTTCTGGCTTTCGCTGTGATCGCGATGATCTTTTTCTTCACCGCCGATCAGCTCATGGGCCTCGCGGTCGAACAGATTCTGGGCATTGGACGCTAAGTCCGGCGATTACGGAGAAGTCGTGAAATGACTACGCGCTGGTACATCGTCCACGCCTATTCGAACTTTGAGAAGAAGGTCGCCGAGGACATCGAGAACAAGGCCAAGCAGAAGGGCCTGTCCGCCGATATCGAGCAGATCGTCGTGCCGACCGAGAAGGTCGTCGAGGTTCGTCGCGGCCGCAAGGTCGACGCCGAGCGCAAGTTCTTTCCGGGCTATGTGCTCCTGAAGGCCAACTTGACCGACGCCGTGTTCTCTCTGGTCAAGAACACGCCGAAGGTCACCGGGTTTTTGGGCGACTCCAAGCCGGTGCCGATCACCGAGGCCGAGGCGCAGCGCATCCTGAACCAGGTGCAGGAAGGCGTCGAGCGGCCGAAGCCCTCGGTTACTTTCGAGATCGGCGAGGCGATCCGCGTCTCGGATGGCCCCTTCGCGTCCTTCAACGGCTTCGTCCAGGAAGTGGACGAGGAGCGGGCGCGGCTCAAGGTGGAAGTTTCGATCTTCGGGCGCGCCGTGCCTGTCGATCTGGAATTCGGACAAGTCGAAAAAGGCTGATCCGAAATCCCTGGCGCCGTTCCGGTGGTCAGGGGAGGCGGCGCGGCAACGCGCGGCCTGAGAACGGTGGGAGGCGAATGCGGCTTTAGCCGGCCGCAGGAACCGCACCACCAGACTGCAACAGCCGGTGTTTTCCCAGATCGAGGGGCCGGCATAGACAAAGGCAGGAATAGAGATGGCTAAGAAAATTGCAGGCCAGCTCAAGCTCCAGGTTGCCGCGGGCTCGGCTACGCCGTCGCCCCCGATCGGCCCGGCGCTTGGTCAGCGCGGCATCAACATCATGGAGTTCTGCAAGGCGTTCAACGCGCAGACCCAGGAAATGGAAAAGGGATCGCCGATTCCGGTCGTCATCACCTACTATCAGGACAAGTCGTTCACCTTCGTCATGAAGACGCCGCCGGTGAGCTACTTCCTGAAGAAGGCCGCTAACCTGAAGTCGGGCTCCAAGGAGCCGGGCAAGGTCAAGGCCGGCACGATCGGCCGCGACAAGGTCCGCGCCATCGCCGAGCAGAAGATGAAGGATCTAAACGCAAACGACGTCGAGGCGGCCATGCGCATGGTCGAGGGCTCCGCCCGCTCGATGGGTCTGGAAGTGGTGGGCTGAGATCATGGCAAAGATTGCAAAGCGTGTATCGAAGACCCGCGAAGGCATCGATCCCAACAAGGCTTATACCTTGGGTGACGCGCTGAAGCTGCTCAAGGATCGCTCGACGGTTAAGTTTGACGAGACGATCGAAGTCGCGATGAATCTCGGCGTTGATCCTCGCCATGCCGACCAGATGGTCCGCGGCGTGGTCAACCTGCCGAACGGCACCGGCCGCTCGGTCCGCGTCGCCGTGTTCGCCCGTGGCGACAAGGCCGAGGAAGCCAAGGCCGCCGGCGCCGACATCGTCGGCGCGGAGGACCTGGTCGACATCGTCCAGAAGGGCACGATCGATTTCGATCGCTGCATCGCCACGCCGGACATGATGCCGCTCGTCGGCCGTCTGGGCAAAGTGCTCGGCCCGCGCGGCATGATGCCGAACCCGAAGGTCGGTACCGTCACCACCGACGTCGCGGCCGCCGTCAAGGCATCGAAGGGCGGCGCTGTGGAGTTCCGCGTCGAGAAGGCCGGCATCGTTCACGCCGGCGTCGGCAAGGTCTCGTTCGACGTCAAGGCGCTGGAAGAAAACGTCCGCGCCTTCGCCGATGCGGTGACCAAGGCAAAGCCGGCTGGCGCCAAGGGCAACTACGTCAAGAAGGTGTCCGTCACCTCGACGATGGGCCCGGGCCTCAAGCTCGACGTCTCGACGCTCGCGGCGTCCTGATTAACCGTTTGGATCGGCCGCTGAACGGGCCGATCCGTAAGTGAATTCCGGGCCTGGATCGTTCTGGGCCCGGTACCGGGAGCCGAAAGGTTTCCGGACATCCTGTCCGAGATTGCAGGCGGCCCGGCCTTGATTGAAAAGGGGGGCCTTAATTCATGTGGGCCTGCATGAGACGGGTGAAGACCTGACAACGGAGCAAGCGCTCCAATGAAAGGTTCGAACCGTGTTTGCCTTTTGTCTGCGCATCGTCCGGCTTGCCGGCGATGTGGCGAAAGGGGGCAGGATCCTCGAGCGCTGTTCGGGAGATCCGTTACTGGATGGCCCGGCCGGCAAAAGGCAACCCGACGCCTGTCCTCGTGAATGGGAATGTTCCCGTTAGCAGGATGGGGGTCAACTGGAGATAGGCAGTGGACAGAGCGGAAAAACGCGAACTCGTCACGGGCCTGAACGATGCGTTCTCGAACGCGGGTTCAGTGGTCGTGGCCCACTATGCCGGTATCACCGTCGCGCAAATGAACGACCTCCGGTCGAAAATGCGCGCTGCCGGTGGCACCGTTAAAGTCGCGAAGAACCGTCTCGCCAAAATCGCTCTTCAGGGCACGGACTCCGCATCGATCATCGATCTGTTCAAGGGACAGACGCTGGTCGCCTATTCGGAGGATCCGATTGCGGCGCCGAAGGTCGCGTCCGATTTCGCCAAGGGGAATGACAAGCTCGTCATTCTCGGCGGCGCAATGGGCACCACCTCGCTCAACGCCGACGGTGTGAAGGCACTCGCCACACTTCCGTCGCTCGACGAGCTGCGCGCCAGGCTGGTTGGCATGATCGCCACGCCGGCAACCCGGATCGCCCAGATCGTCAATGCGCCCGCGGCTTCGGTCGCGCGTGTCATCGGCGCTTACGCCCGGAAGGACGAGGCGGCATGAGGCCGTTCCTCGCTATCACAAACACACGTTCGAACCTTATGAAGGAATACAACAATGGCTGATCTCGCAAAGATCGTAGACGACCTTTCGAAGCTGACCGTCCTTGAGGCGGCTGAGCTGTCGAAGCTTCTGGAAGAAAAGTGGGGCGTTTCGGCTGCTGCTCCCGTGGCTGTTGCCGCTGCCGGCGGCGCTGCCGCTGCCGCTGCTCCGGTCGAGGAAAAGACGGAATTCGACGTCGTCCTCACCGATGCCGGCGCTCAGAAGATCAACGTCATCAAGGAAGTCCGCGCCATCACCGGCCTTGGCCTCAAGGAAGCCAAGGACCTGGTCGAAGCGGCTCCGAAGCCGGTCAAGGAAGCCGTTTCCAAGGCCGACGCCGACAAGTTCAAGGCCCAGCTGGAAGCAGCCGGCGCCAAGGTCGAGCTGAAGTAAGCGTAACAATCGGCGGACGGCCTCGCGCCGTCCGCCACTCCCTCGGGTGACCTGGGGAGGCTGCGTAGCGCGAGATGCACGAAAACCTCTTTCCTGAGGGCCGAAAACCGGCTCTCAGGAAACGGGTTTTCTCCCGTTTTAGCCGGCCGCCGCCAAGTAGTTTGGTAATGGGGCCGGAGAACAGACAGAGAGCCGCTGCCCAGGCGGTTCGGATGCAAGGCGAGCCGCGGCGAGGCTCGCCCCGAGTTTAGAGCTAAGGAGCGACGATGGCCCAGACCCAGACTTTCAATGGCCGCAGACGCGTACGCAAGTTCTTCGGAAAGATCCCGGAAGTTGCGGAGATGCCGAACCTCATCGAGGTTCAGAAGGCGTCCTATGACCAGTTCCTGATGGTGGACGAGCCCAAGGGCGGACGTCCGGACGAGGGACTGCAGGCTGTTTTCAAGTCGGTCTTCCCGATCTCCGATTTTTCCGGCTCCTCGATGCTGGAGTTCGTGAAGTACGAGTTCGAAGGACCGAAATTCGACGTTGACGAATGCCGTCAGCGCGACCTCACCTATGCCGCACCGCTGAAGGTGACGCTGCGCCTGATCGTGTTCGATATCGACGAGGATACCGGCGCGAAGTCGATCAAGGACATCAAGGAGCAGGACGTCTACATGGGCGACATGCCGCTCATGACCTCGAACGGCACCTTCATCGTCAACGGCACCGAGCGCGTCATCGTCTCGCAGATGCACCGCTCGCCGGGCGTCTTCTTCGACCATGACAAGGGCAAGTCGCACTCGTCGGGCAAGCTCCTGTTTGCCGCGCGCGTCATCCCCTATCGCGGTTCGTGGCTCGACATCGAGTTCGATTCCAAGGACGTCGTGCACGCCCGCATCGACCGTCGCCGCAAGATTCCGGTGACGTCGCTGCTGATGGCGCTCGGCATGGACGGCGAAGAGATCCTGTCGACCTTCTACAACAAGATCACCTACAAGCGCGCCGGCGATCACTGGCGCATTCCGTTCAACGTGGATCGTTTCCGCGGCCTCAAGGCCGTCGGCGACCTGGTCGACGCCGACACGGGTGAGGTCGTTGTCGAGGCCGGCAAGAAGATCACCGCCCGCCAGGCCCGCCAGCTCGGCGAAAAGGGCCTGAAGGCGATCAAGGCGACCGACGAGGACCTGCTCGGCAACTATCTCGCCGAGGACATCGTCAATTACGCCACCGGCGAGATCTTCCTCGAGGCCGGCGACGAGATCGATGACAAGACGCTGAAGGTGCTGCTTGGCACCGGCGAGGACGAGATCCAGATCCTCGACATCGATCACGTCAATGTCGGCGCCTACATCCGCAACACGCTCGCCGTCGACAAGAACGAGAGCCGCCAGGACGCGCTGTTCGACATCTATCGTGTCATGCGCCCCGGCGAGCCGCCGACGCTCGAAACCGCCGAAGCCATGTTCAACTCGCTGTTCTTCGACAGCGAGCGCTACGACCTGTCCGCCGTCGGCCGCGTCAAGATGAACATGCGCCTCGAACTCAAGGCCGAGGACACCGTGCGCGTGCTGCGCAAGGACGACATCCTGGCCGTGGTCAAGACGCTGGTCGAACTGCGTGACGGCAAGGGCGAGATCGACGACATCGACAATCTCGGCAATCGCCGCGTGCGTTCGGTCGGCGAGCTGATGGAAAACCAGTACCGCGTCGGCCTGCTGCGCATGGAGCGCGCGATCAAGGAGCGTATGTCCTCGATCGAGATCGACACGGTCATGCCGCAGGACCTGATCAACGCCAAGCCGGCGGCTGCCGCCGTGCGCGAGTTCTTCGGTTCCTCGCAGCTGTCGCAGTTCATGGACCAGACCAATCCGCTGTCGGAGATCACCCACAAGCGCCGTCTCTCCGCGCTTGGACCGGGTGGTCTGACCCGCGAGCGCGCCGGCTTCGAGGTGCGCGACGTGCACCCGACGCATTACGGCCGCATCTGCCCGATCGAGACGCCGGAAGGCCCGAATATCGGCCTGATCAACTCGCTCGCCACCTTCGCGCGCGTCAACAAGTACGGCTTCATCGAGAGCCCGTACCGCAAGATCGTCGACGGCAAGCTGACCAATGACGTCGTCTATCTGTCGGCGATGGAAGAGGCCAAGCACCATGTCGCGCAGGCCAATGCCGAGCTCGACAAGGATGGTCGCTTTGTCGACGAATTCGTCATTTGCCGCAGTGCCGGCGAAGTGATGATGGCGCCGCGCGAAAACGTCGACCTGATGGACGTTTCGCCCAAGCAGATGGTGTCGGTGGCCGCGGCCCTGATCCCGTTCCTTGAGAACGACGACGCCAACCGCGCGCTGATGGGCTCGAACATGCAGCGCCAGGCCGTGCCGCTGGTGCGCGCCGAAGCGCCGTTCGTCGGCACCGGCATGGAGCCGATCGTCGCCCGCGATTCGGGCGCCGCCATCGGCGCCCGCCGCGGCGGCATCGTCGACCAGGTGGACGCGACGCGTATCGTCATCCGCGCCACGGAAGACCTCGATCCGGGCAAGTCCGGCGTCGACATCTACCGGCTGATGAAGTTCCAGCGTTCGAACCAGAACACCTGCATCAACCAGCGTCCGCTGGTGCGCATGGGCGACCGGGTCAACAAGGGCGACATCATCGCGGACGGTCCTTCGACCGAGCTCGGCGATCTGGCTCTCGGCCGCAACGTGCTGGTCGCGTTCATGCCGTGGAACGGCTACAACTACGAGGACTCGATCCTCCTGTCCGAGCGCATCGTCGCCGACGACGTCTTCACCTCGATCCACATCGAGGAGTTCGAGGTCATGGCGCGCGACACCAAGCTCGGACCGGAGGAAATCACGCGCGACATTCCGAACGTCTCGGAAGAAGCGCTGAAGAACCTCGATGAAGCCGGCATCGTCTATATCGGTGCCGAAGTGCAGCCGGGCGATATCCTGGTCGGCAAGATCACGCCGAAGGGCGAAAGCCCGATGACGCCGGAAGAAAAGCTTCTGCGCGCCATCTTCGGCGAAAAGGCATCCGATGTGCGCGACACCTCGATGCGCATGCCTCCGGGCACCTTCGGCACCGTCGTCGAGGTGCGCGTGTTCAATCGCCACGGTGTGGAGAAGGACGAGCGCGCCATGGCGATCGAGCGCGAGGAGATCGAACGCCTCGCCAAGGACCGTGACGACGAGCAGGCGATCCTGGATCGCAACGTCTACGCGCGCCTTTCCGACGTGCTCGTCGGCAAGGAAGCGATCGCCGGACCGAAGGGCTTCAAGAAGGGCTCGACGCTATCGAAGGACACGCTCGACGAGTATCCGCGTTCGCAGTGGTGGCAGTTCGCCGTGGAGAACGAAAAGCTCCAGAGCGAACTGGAAGCCCTGCGCGGCCAGTACGACGATTCCAAGAAGGCACTCGAACAGCGCTTCATGGACAAGGTCGAGAAGGTGCAGCGCGGCGACGAAATGCCTCCGGGCGTCATGAAGATGGTCAAGGTCTTCGTGGCGGTGAAGCGCAAGATGCAGCCGGGTGACAAGATGGCCGGCCGTCACGGCAACAAGGGTGTCGTGTCGCGCATCGTTCCGGTCGAGGACATGCCTTTCCTCGAGGACGGCACGCATGCCGATATCGTGCTCAACCCGCTGGGTGTGCCGAGCCGCATGAATGTCGGCCAGATCCTGGAAACGCATCTGGGCTGGGCTTGCGCCGGAATGGGCAGGAAGATCGGCGAGATGATCGACGCCTACAAGTCTGCCGGCGACATCAAGCCGCTGCGCAAGACGCTGGAGAGCTTCATGCCCGCCAACGACCGCAATGAGCCGGTCCGCGAGTATGACGACGAGAGCATCGTTCGCCTGAGCGAGCAGATGCGCCGCGGCGTCTCGATCGCGACCCCGGTGTTCGACGGCGCGCACGAGGCCGACATCAACGTCATGCTGGAGCAGGCGGGCCTGCACACCAGCGGTCAGTCGCAGCTCTATGACGGACGCACCGGCGAGCCGTTCGATCGCAAGGTGACGATGGGCTACATCTACATGCTCAAGCTTCACCACCTCGTGGACGACAAGATCCACGCGCGTTCGATCGGTCCGTACTCGCTCGTCACCCAGCAGCCGCTGGGCGGCAAGGCGCAGTTCGGCGGCCAGCGCTTCGGTGAAATGGAGGTCTGGGCGCTGGAAGCGTACGGCGCCGCCTACACGCTGCAGGAAATGCTGACGGTGAAGTCGGACGACGTCGCCGGCCGCACCAAGGTCTACGAGGCGATCGTCCGCGGCGACGACACCTTCGAGGCCGGCATTCCCGAGAGCTTCAACGTTCTCGTCAAGGAGATGCGGTCGCTCGGCCTCAACGTCGAATTGGAGAACACCAAGCTCGACGAAGCCCCGGTTCGGCTGCCCGACGCAGCGGAATAAACAAGACACCCGGTCGCGGGAGAGGCTCCCGCGACCGGGTGCACCAAATTCTTCGGCCGGTGGGCCGACCACTCAGCGGGCATTTGCCCCGCATCAGATGCAAGGGGTTTTCGAGGACCCCGAAAGGAGAACGGCATGAACCAAGAGGTCATGAATCTCTTCAATCCCCAGGCGCCGGCGCAGGTGTTCGATTCCATCCGGATATCGCTCGCCAGCCCTGAGAAGATTCTGTCCTGGTCGTTCGGCGAGATCAAGAAGCCGGAGACCATCAACTACCGCACCTTCAAGCCGGAGCGTGACGGTCTGTTCTGCGCGCGCATTTTTGGCCCGATCAAGGACTACGAGTGCCTGTGCGGCAAGTACAAGCGCATGAAGTACAAGGGCGTCATCTGCGAAAAGTGCGGTGTCGAAGTCACGCTGTCGCGCGTTCGCCGCGAGCGCATGGGCCATATCGAGCTGGCGGCACCCGTCGCCCATATCTGGTTCCTGAAGTCGCTGCCCTCGCGCATCGGCACGCTGCTCGACATGACCCTGAAGGACATCGAGCGCGTCCTCTACTTCGAGAACTACATCGTCACCGAACCCGGCCTCACCGCGCTGAAGGAGCACCAGCTGCTCAGCGAGGAAGAGTACATGATCGCCGTCGACGAATATGGCGAGGATAGCTTCACCGCCATGATCGGCGCCGAGGCCATTCATGACCTTCTGGCCGGCATGGACCTGGAGAAGATCGCCGGCGACCTGCGTTCGGAGCTGGCTTCGACCACGTCCGAGCTGAAGCAGAAGAAGTATCTGAAGCGGCTCAAGGTCGTCGAGAACTTCATGGAGTCCGGCAACCGTCCGGAATGGATGATCATGAAGGTGGTTCCGGTGATCCCGCCGGACCTGCGCCCGCTCGTCCCCCTGGACGGCGGACGTTTCGCGACGTCGGACCTCAACGATCTCTATCGACGCGTCATCAACCGCAACAACCGTCTGAAGCGGCTGATCGAGCTGCGTGCCCCCGGCATCATCGTGCGCAATGAAAAGCGCATGCTGCAGGAAGCCGTCGACGCGCTGTTCGACAACGGCCGCCGTGGCCGCGTCATCACCGGCGCCAACAAGCGTCCGCTGAAGTCGCTGTCGGATATGCTCAAGGGCAAGCAGGGCCGGTTCCGCCAGAACCTGCTCGGCAAGCGCGTCGACTATTCCGGCCGTTCGGTCATCGTCACCGGTCCGGAGCTCAAGCTGCACCAGTGCGGCCTGCCCAAGAAGATGGCGCTCGAACTGTTCAAGCCCTTCATCTACGCCCGCCTCGACGCCAAGGGTTACTCCTCGACCGTCAAGCAGGCCAAGAAGCTGGTCGAGAAGGAGCGTCCGGAAGTCTGGGATATCCTCGACGAGGTCATCCGCGAGCATCCGGTGCTCTTGAACCGCGCGCCGACGCTGCACCGCCTCGGCATCCAGGCGTTCGAGCCGATCCTGATCGAAGGCAAGGCGATCCAGCTGCATCCGCTGGTCTGCACGGCCTTCAACGCCGACTTCGACGGCGACCAGATGGCGGTCCACGTGCCGCTGTCGCTGGAAGCGCAGTTGGAAGCCCGCGTGCTGATGATGTCAACCAACAACATCCTGCACCCGGCTTCCGGCGCGCCGATCATCGTGCCGTCGCAGGACATGGTTCTGGGTCTCTACTACCTCTCGATCGTCAACCAGAACGAGCCGGGCGAGGGCATGGTGTTTGCCGACATGGGCGAACTCCAGCACGCGCTCGAGACCAAGGCGGTGACCCTGCACGCCAAGATCAAGGGCCGCTTCCGCTCGGTCGACGCCGAGGGCAAGGTCGTGTCGAAGATCTACGACACCACGCCTGGCCGCATGATCATCGGCGAGCTTCTGCCGAAGAACGTCAACGTGCCTTACGAGACCGCCAACCAGGAGATGACCAAGAAGAACATCTCCAAGATGATCGACACCGTCTACCGCCATTGCGGTCAGAAGGAGACGGTCATTTTCTGCGATCGCATCATGGCGCTCGGTTTCGCCCATGCCTGCCGTGCCGGCATTTCGTTCGGCAAGGACGACATGCTGATTCCGGATACCAAGATCAAGCTGGTGTCGGACACCGAGGCCTTGGCCAAGGAATACGAGCAGCAGTACAATGACGGCCTGATCACGCAGGGCGAGAAGTACAATAAGGTCGTCGACGCCTGGGCCAAGTGCTCGGAAAAGGTCGCCGACGAAATGATGGCCCGCATCAAGGCGGTCGAGTTCGAGGACAATGGTCGTCAGAAGCCGATGAACTCGATCTACATGATGTCGCACTCCGGTGCGCGCGGCTCGCCCACCCAGATGCGCCAGCTCGCCGGCATGCGCGGCCTGATGGCCAAGCCGTCGGGTGAAATCATCGAGACGCCGATCATCTCCAACTTCAAGGAAGGCCTGACCGTGCTCGAGTACTTCAACTCGACCCACGGCGCCCGCAAGGGTCTGGCAGACACCGCCTTGAAGACGGCGAACTCGGGCTATCTCACCCGTCGTCTGGTCGACGTGGCGCAGGACTGCATCGTCAACTCCGTGGATTGCGGCACCGACAAGGGCCTCACCATGCAGCCGATCGTCGATGCCGGTCAGGTCGTCGCTTCGGTCGGCCAGCGCGTGCTGGGCCGCACCGCGCTCGACGACATCAACCATCCGGTGACCGGCGAATTGCTGGTCAAGGCCGGAACGCTGATGGACGAGCGCGACGTGGAGCAGATCGAGAAGGCCGGCGTGCAGTCGGTCCGCATCCGCTCGGCGCTGACTTGCGAAGTCAGGGTCGGCGTCTGCGCGGTCTGCTACGGACGCGATCTGGCCCGGGGCACCCCGGTCAACCAGGGCGAGGCCGTCGGCGTTATCGCGGCGCAGTCGATCGGCGAGCCGGGCACCCAGCTCACCATGCGTACCTTCCACATGGGCGGTACGGCGCAGGTGGTGGATAGCTCGTTCCTTGAAGCCTCCTATGAGGGCAAGGTCGAGATCCGCAACCGCAACGTGGTGCGCAACTCGGACGGCCAGCAGATGGTCATGGGCCGCAACATGGCGGTGCTGATCCTCGACGAGGCCGGCAAGGAGCGCGCCACGCACCGTGTCACCTATGGTTCGCGCATCTTCGTGGACGATGGCGACAAGGTGAAGCGCGGCCAGCGCATCGCCGAGTGGGATCCTTACACCCGCCCCATCCTCACCGAAATCGAGGGCAAGGTGGCGTTCGAGGATCTGGTCGACGGCATTTCCGTCCAGGAAACGGCCGACGAGTCGACCGGCATCACCAAGCGCGAGGTCATCGACTGGCGTTCGACGCCGCGCGGCAACGACCTGAAGCCGGCGATCGTGGTTCAGGACGCCAAGGGCAAGGTCGGCAAGCTGTCGAAGGGCGGCGATGCCCGCTTCCTGCTCTCGGTCGAGGCCATTCTCTCGGTCGAGCCGGGTGCTCAGGTTCGCCCCGGCGACGTCCTGGCGCGTATCCCGATGGAAAGCGCCAAGACCAAGGACATCACCGGCGGTCTGCCGCGTGTTGCCGAGCTGTTCGAGGCCCGTCGTCCGAAGGATCACGCCATCATCGCAGAGATCGATGGTACGATCCGCTTTGGCCGCGACTACAAGAACAAGCGCCGCATCATCATCGAGCCGCATGACTCGACGCTTGAGCCTGTCGAATACCTGATCCCGAAGGGCAAGCCGTTCCATCTCCAGGACGGCGACGTCATCGAGAAGGGCGACTACATCCTCGACGGCAATCCGGCGCCGCACGACATCCTGGCGATCAAGGGCGTGGAGGCGCTTGCGTCCTACCTCGTCAACGAGATCCAGGAGGTCTACCGTCTGCAGGGCGTGTCGATCAACGACAAGCACATCGAGGTGATCGTTCGGCAGATGCTGCAGAAGGTCGAGATCACCACGCAGGGCGACTCGACCTATATTCCGGGCGACCACGTCGACGTGATCGAACTGGAAGAGGTCAACGAGCGCCTGGTCGAGGACGGCAAGAAGCCGGCCGAAGGCCAGCCGGTGCTGCTCGGCATCACCAAGGCCTCGCTGCAGACGCCGTCCTTCATCTCGGCCGCCTCCTTCCAGGAGACGACCAGGGTGCTGACGGAAGCCGCGGTTGCCGGCAAGACCGACATGCTGCAGGGCTTGAAGGAAAACGTCATCGTCGGCCGGCTGATCCCGGCCGGTACCGGCGGCACGATGAGCCAGATCCGCCGCATCGCCACCTCGCGCGACGAACTGATCATCGACGAGCGCCGCAAGGCCTCCGGTGTCGAAGTCGCCGAGCCGATGCTGGCCGACATGACAACCGCCGCGCAATAAGCGCGGCGGCAAGAGATCTCAGGCAACAAGGCCGCCGGGGCAACCCGGCGGCTTTTTCGTTTCAACGAACAATCGAGGAAGGCAGATGAGCACGAAAACCTGGACGGCTGTCGATAACTACATCGTTTCCTCGCTCTTGGAGGCGGATCCCGTTCTCGACGCGGTCCTGGCGGCCAACCGCGACGGTGGCTTGCCGGCGATCGACGTCTCGGCGGCGCAAGGAAAGCTGCTCTCGCTGCTGGTGCGCATTCGCGGCGCGAAAAAGGTGCTCGAGATTGGTACGCTGGGCGGTTATTCCACCATCTGGATGGCGCGGGGATTGCCGGCCGGCGGAAAAATCGTGACGCTCGAACTCGATCCGCACCACGCCAAGGTCGCGCGTTCGAATTTCGAGCGGGCAGGGGTTTCCGAACAGGTCGATCTGCGGGTCGGGCCGGCGTTGCAGTCGCTCGCTGCGCTGGGGGCCGAAGACGCCGGGCCGTTCGACCTCGTTTTCATCGACGCCGACAAGCCTAACAACCCCAACTATCTCTCCTGGGCCATGCGGCTCTCGCGCTCGGGAACGGTCATCGTCTGCGACAACGTCATCCGCGACGGCACGGTGCTCGACGAGGATGGTCGCGACGCCAACGTCGAAGGTGCACGCGCGGCGTTCTCCTTCATCGGCGGCGACAAGCGCCTGGACGGCACCGCGATCCAGACTGTCGGCGCCAAGGGCTATGACGGGTTCGCCATAGCGATTGTCGATTGAGTTGTTGCGATAGGCGGACCGGATCCGCGATCCGGGCGACAGTCGCTGGTCAGTCGAAAAACGCCTCGACCACATTGCGCTTGCCGAGCATGAAGGCGTCGGCGACATGCTGGAGGGGCGCGAGATCGACATCGGAAGTGCCGGCGCGCACGATTTCGGCGAAACGCCTGTAGAGGTCAGGATATTCCGCTTCCGGTTCTTCATGGTCGACGCGGCCGTCGATGGCGAGTTTCGAGCCACCGCCCGAGAGCACCATCTTGCCGGCATCGGTATCGGCGAGAATGTCCCAGCTCTGCGGTCCGGTCTGGAGCCAATCCAGATCCATCGTCACCGCCGACCCGTTCGCCGCGCGGAAGGCGACCTGGGCGGCGATCGGTGCGTCGCGGTTCTCCGGGAAGTCGAGCGCGGCCGAGGTGATGTACATGGCGGGCAGGATGTAGGTCGCGATCGACAGCGCGTTGATGCCTGGATCGAAGACGCCGAAGCCGCCTGGCTGCCAGATCCAGTCCTGGTTCGGGTGCCAGCGGCGCACGTCTTCCTTCCAGACGATTGCCGCTGATTTGATTTGCGTCGCGGCCAAAAAAGTCCGTGCCGCTTCAACCGCCGGCGCATAGCGCGAATGCCAACTGGCGAACAGCGACACGCCCTGTTTCGTCGCCAGCGCCTTCAGGTCCTCGACCTCGCTGACCGTGGCGCCGGGCGGCTTTTCCAGGAACACGTGCTTCTTCGCCTCGAGCGCGGTGCGCGCCGCAGCGTAGCGGAATTGCGGCGGCATGCAGAGTGAGACGGCGTCGAGTTCGGGAACGGCGCCAAGCATCGTCTCGATATCGGGAAAATTCTGGATGTCTTCAACCTTGCCATGCCGGCTGGCAGCGGCGAGCAGCCGGTAGTCCCGGTCCTTGGCGAGCGCCGGAAGGTGCTGGTCGCGGACGATCTTGCCGACACCGACAATACCTATCTTGATGGGCTGGGACACGGCCGCTCCGTCTGTGGATGATGGTGAGCGCTTCTTATCAGAACACTTGCCCCGGACAAGCCGAAGCCGAAAGGTCAACTCCGTCTTTGCCGGAGCTGCAGCGTGGGCCTTTCACTCGTTGGAAGGCTTCAGCGGCGATTCGAACGGCAAGGGCCGGCACGCTTTCAGATCGGCACGTCAAAGGTCACGATCGACACTTCGCCTTCGAGCGCGCCCTGGAAGGCCGAAAGATGCGGCTCCTCGTCGGGCTCGCCCTCCATGTCGCCGATCTGGTCGAGCTCGGCTTCGGCGTAACCCTCCGCCGCCAGCGATTCGAGCGCACGGCGCACCGCCGAATCGTCATCAGGCGCAACCAGCATGACGTGCACGCCTTCCGGCTTGCCGCCTTTTCTCTTCCACACCCGGCCGGTGATGATGGTGACCGGGCGTTCCTCGTTGTCGTTCACGGGCCGATTCCTTCGCGGCGAGGGGCTTTGACTGTTCATGCGGCTTTTTCGCATGAAGCCGCGCCGCGTAACAGCCAAAACCCGGTCACTTTCTTCCTCGCCCTTGCAAAATGACGAAAGAAAATTACATGCGGTTTACGCATGGCTGCCAAGCCCCGGCTTCAATGCAATATTTGCCGCTCCGGGGTTGACGGTACGCGGGCTTGCGAGTAGAAGCCGCCCAGTCAGAACCGATGTGAGGCTCTCCCTTCCGAAGCGACACGCTTTGGAGTTTGCCTCAAACAGGGTTCGTTTTACGAGCGAAAAGACATTTCCGGCGTGCACGAAGCGGTATCCGCTTCCTCTGCGATTTGTTCGGGCAAGACCGCAAGGCGCGGTTTGTGGCCCGAATTTGCGTATGGAAATGACGCTTTGAGCGAGCCTTGACCGGCACGAGACACGGAATTGAGAGACAAGAGGGTTTAATGCCTACCGTCAACCAGCTGATCCGCAAGCCGCGCATTGCGCCGGTGAAGCGCAACAAGGTCCCGGCCATGCAGCAGAACCCGCAGAAGCGGGGCGTCTGCACGCGCGTCTACACAACGACGCCGAAGAAGCCGAACTCGGCGCTGCGCAAGGTGGCCAAGATCCGCCTGACCAATGGTTTCGAGGTGATCGGTTACATCCCCGGCGAAGGTCACAACCTTCAGGAGCACTCCGTGGTCATGATCCGCGGCGGCCGCGTCAAGGACCTTCCGGGTGTCCGTTACCACATCATCCGCGGCGTGCTCGACACGCAGGGTGTGAAGAACCGCAAGCAGCGCCGTTCGAAATACGGTGCCAAGCGTCCGAAGTAAGGTTTTCCGGCTTCGGCGCTTTTTTGACTGCGCCGGGCTATGAGAGATTGAGAGACAAAAGCCATGTCCCGTCGTCACAGTGCAGAAAAGCGTGAGATCAATCCGGACCCCAAGTTCGGCGATCTGATCGTCACCAAGTTCATGAACGCCGTCATGTATGACGGCAAGAAGTCGGTTGCCGAGACCATCGTCTACGGCGCGCTCGACCAGGTCCAGTCGAAGACCAAGCAGGAGCCGGTCACCGTCTTCCATCAGGCGCTCGACAATGTCGCGCCGCATGTGGAAGTGCGTTCGCGTCGCGTCGGCGGCGCCACCTACCAGGTTCCGGTCGACGTGCGCCCCGAGCGCCGTCAGGCGCTGGCCATTCGTTGGCTGATCGCCGCGGCCCGCAACCGCAACGAGACCACCATGGTCGACCGCCTTTCCGGCGAGCTGATGGACGCGGCCAACAACCGCGGCACCGCCGTGAAGAAGCGTGAAGACACCCACAAGATGGCTGAAGCCAACCGCGCCTTCGCGCACTACCGCTGGTAAAGCGCGAAAGAGACTGAGAGGCAGTTACGATGGCCCGCGAATATAAAATCGAAGACTACCGCAATTTCGGTATCATGGCGCATATCGACGCCGGCAAGACGACGACCACCGAGCGCGTCCTCTATTACACGGGCAAGTCGCACAAGATCGGCGAAGTGCACGACGGCGCCGCGACCATGGACTGGATGGAGCAGGAGCAGGAGCGCGGCATCACGATCACGTCGGCCGCGACCACGACCTTCTGGAAGGGTCGTGACGGCAAGATGCACCGCTTCAACATCATCGACACGCCCGGACACGTCGACTTCACCATCGAGGTCGAGCGTTCGCTGCGCGTGCTTGACGGCGCCATCGCGCTGCTCGACGCCAATGCCGGTGTGGAGCCGCAGACGGAAACCGTCTGGCGCCAGGCCGACAAGTACCGCGTGCCGCGCATGATCTTCTGCAACAAGATGGACAAGACCGGCGCCGACTTCTACCGCTCGGTCGAGATGATCGGCTCGCGCCTCGGTGCGCAGGCTGTCGTCATGCAGCTGCCGATCGGCGCCGAGACCGAATTCAAGGGCGTCGTCGACCTGGTCGAGATGAACGCGCTGGTCTGGCGCGACGAGACGCTGGGCGCTGCCTGGGACGTCGTCGAGATCCCGGCCGACCTCAAGGCTCGCGCCGAGGAATACCGCGAGAAGATGATCGAGGCCGCCGTCGAGATGGACGAGACGGCTCTTGAGAACTACCTCGAAGGCAGGATGCCGTCGAATGACGAGATCCGCGCGCTGATCCGCAAGGGCACCATCGCGGTCAAGTTCTTCCCGATGTTCTGCGGCTCGGCATTCAAGAACAAGGGCGTGCAGCCTCTGCTCGACGCCGTCGTGGAATACCTGCCGTCGCCGGCCGATGTGCCCGCGATCAAGGGTGTCGATGCCAAGACCGACGCCGAGATCGAGCGTCACGCCGACGACAACGAGCCGCTGTCGATGCTGGCGTTCAAGATCATGAACGACCCGTTCGTCGGTTCGCTGACCTTTGCCCGCATCTATTCGGGCAAGCTCACCAAGGGCATCTCGGTCGACAACACCGTGAAGGGCAAGAAAGAGCGCATCGGCCGCATGCTGCAGATGCATGCGAATTCCCGTGCCGACGTTGAAGAGGCCTATGCCGGCGACATCGTCGCTCTCGCAGGTCTCAAGGACACGACCACCGGCGATACGCTGTGCGATCCGCTGCATCCGGTCATCCTCGAGCGTATGGAATTCCCCGATCCGGTCATCCAGATCGCTATCGAGCCGAAGACCAAGAACGACCAGGAAAAGATGGGCCTCGCGCTGCATCGCCTGGCTGCCGAGGATCCGTCCTTCCGCGTCAAGACCGACGAGGAAAGCGGCCAGACCATCATTTCCGGCATGGGCGAGCTGCACCTCGACATCATCGTCGATCGCATGCGCCGCGAGTTCAAGGTCGAGGCCAATGTCGGTGCACCGCAGGTGGCTTATCGCGAGACGATCACCCGCAGGCACGAGCAGGACTACACGCACAAGAAGCAGACCGGTGGTACCGGGCAGTTCGCCCGCGTGAAGATCGTGTTCGAGCCGAACCCCGATGGCGAGGATTTCGTGTTCGAATCCAAGATCGTCGGCGGCGCTGTGCCGAAGGAATACATCCCGGGTGTCGAGAAGGGCCTGCTGAGCAAGATGGGTTCCGGCCCGTTTGCCGGGTTCCCGATGATCGGCGTCAAGGCTACCTTGATCGACGGCGCTTTCCACGACGTCGACTCTTCGGTGCTCGCATTCGAAATCGCTTCCCGCGCTTGCTTTATGGAAGCTTCGCCGAAGCTCGGCGTGCAGCTGCTCGAGCCGATCATGAAGGTCGAGGTCGTGACGCCGGAAGATTATGTCGGCGGTGTCATCGGCGACCTCAACGGCCGTCGTGGCCAGATCCAGGGCCAGGAAGCCCGCGGCGTGGCAGTCGTCATCAACGCGATGGTGCCGCTCGCCAACATGTTCAAGTACGTCGACAATCTGCGCTCGATGAGCCAGGGCCGTGCGGCCTACACGATGCAGTTCGACCATTACGAGCCGGTCCCGACCGCGGTCGCCCAGGAAGTCCAGAAGAAATACGCGTAACCCGGCAGGGTGCTGCGGCAACTTAATTAAGAGCCCGTACGGGCGAGCAGGAATGGAGACATCACATGGCAAAAGGTAAATTCGAGCGCACCAAGCCGCATGTGAACATCGGCACGATTGGCCACGTTGATCATGGCAAGACGTCTTTGACGGCAGCGATCACCAAGTATTTTGGCGAATACAAGCGCTATGACCAGATTGACGCGGCGCCGGAAGAGAAGGCGCGCGGCATCACGATCTCGACGGCTCACGTCGAGTACGAGACGGAGAACCGCCACTACGCCCACGTCGACTGCCCCGGCCACGCCGACTATGTGAAGAACATGATCACCGGTGCCGCGCAGATGGACGGCGCGATCCTGGTTGTGTCGGCCGCCGACGGCCCGATGCCGCAGACCCGCGAGCACATCCTTTTGGCCCGCCAGGTCGGCGTGCCGTCGATCGTGGTGTTCTTGAACAAGGTCGACCAGGTCGACGATGCCGAGCTGCTTGAGCTGGTCGAGCTCGAGGTTCGCGAATTGCTGACCAAGAACGAGTTCCCCGGCGACGACATTCCGATCGTCAAGGGTTCGGCGCTGGCGGCTCTGGAAGATTCGGACAAGAAGATCGGCGAGGACGCGATCCGCGAGCTGATGGCTCAGGTCGACGCCTACATCCCGACGCCGGTTCGTCCGCTCGACAAGCCGTTCCTGATGCCGATCGAGGACGTGTTCTCGATCTCGGGCCGCGGCACGGTCGTGACCGGTCGCGTCGAGCGCGGCGTGGTCAAGGTCGGCGAGGAGCTGGAGATCATCGGCATTCGTCCGACCACCAAGACGACCTGCACGGGCGTCGAGATGTTCCGCAAGCTGCTCGACCAGGGCCAGGCCGGCGACAACATCGGCGCGCTGCTGCGCGGCGTCGACCGTGAAGGTGTCGAGCGCGGCCAGGTCCTGGCCAAGCCGGGCACGGTGAAGCCGCACAAGAAGTTCGTGGCCGAAGCCTACATCCTGACCAAGGACGAGGGCGGCCGTCACACGCCGTTCTTCACCAACTACCGTCCGCAGTTCTACTTCCGCACCACCGACGTGACCGGCATCGTGTCGCTGCCGGCCGGCACCGAGATGGTGATGCCTGGCGACAACATCACGGTCGATGTCGAGCTGATCGTGCCGATCGCCATGGAAGAGAAGCTGCGCTTCGCCATCCGTGAAGGCGGCCGCACCGTCGGTGCCGGCATCGTCGTCACCATCAAAGAGTAATTTGGACTTAAACCGATCTGTCGCGGGCGCGGGTGCCCGCGCCGCGCCAGAACAAGGAAGTGACGCATGAACGGACAGAATATCCGCATCCGCCTGAAGGCGTTTGATCACCGGGTGCTCGACGCCTCGACGCGCGAAATCGTGTCGACGGCCAAGCGCACCGGTGCCAACGTCCGCGGCCCCATTCCGCTGCCGACGCGGATCGAAAAGTTCACGGTCAACCGGTCGCCTCACGTCGACAAGAAGAGCCGCGAGCAGTTCGAGATGCGCACGCACAAGCGTCTGCTCGATATCGTCGATCCGACCCCGCAGACCGTCGATGCTTTGATGAAGCTCGATCTGGCCGCCGGTGTCGACGTCGAGATCAAGCTCTAAGGGAATGAGAGCGCGGTAAGGGGCGGTGCCCCTGGCCCGGAACTCTAAAGGAATTGAACCGATGCGTTCAGGTGTGATTGCAAAGAAGGTGGGAATGACCCGCATCTACAACGATGCCGGGGAACATGTTCCCGTCACCGTTCTCCAGATGGAGAACTGCCAGGTCGTGGCGCAGCGCACGCAGGAGAAGAATGGCTACACCGCCGTTCAGCTCGGCGTTGGCCTTGCCAAGGTGAAGAACACGTCGAAGGCGATGC
Source organism: Mesorhizobium sp. B1-1-6 (assembly GCF_006443035.1). Taxonomy (NCBI): domain Bacteria; kingdom Pseudomonadati; phylum Pseudomonadota; class Alphaproteobacteria; order Hyphomicrobiales; family Phyllobacteriaceae; genus Mesorhizobium; species Mesorhizobium sp. B1-1-6. Next base: position 107,458 of record NZ_VFWR01000014.1, read on the forward strand.
GCGGCCATTTCGCGACCGCTTCCGTCGAGCCGAAGGCCAAGCTTGCCGAGTTCCGCGTCTCCGCCGACAACATGATCGATGTCGGCGCCGAGATCACTGTCGAGCATTTCGTCGCCGGCCAGAAGGTCGACGTCACCGGCACGACGATCGGCAAGGGTTTCCAGGGCGTCATCAAGCGCCACCACATGGGTGGTGGCCGCGCGACCCACGGTAACTCGGTCTCGCACCGCACGCACGGCTCGACCGGCCAGCGCCAGGACCCCGGCAAGGTGTTCAAGGGCAAGAAGATGGCCGGCCACATGGGCGACACGCGCGTCACCACGCAGAACGTCGAGATCGTCTCGACCGATGCCGACCGCGGCCTGATCCTGATCCGCGGCGCGGTTCCCGGGTCGAAGGGTGCGTGGATCCTGGTTCGCGACGCCGCCAAGGTGGCGCTTCCGGCCAATGCGCCGAAGCCCGCCGCGATCCGCCCAGTTGCTGCCGGTATGGGCACGAAGAATGAGGCTCCGGCCACAGAGGGAGCGGAATAATGGATCTCAAGATCACAACGCTGGGCGGCAAGGACGCCGGCAAGGTGAAACTCTCCGAGGAGATTTTCGGCCTTGATCCGCGCGAGGACATTTTGCAGCGCGTCGTGCGCTGGCAGCTCGCCAAGAAGCAGCAGGGCACGCACAAGGCCAAGGGCCGCGCCGAGATCGCGCGCACCGGCGCCAAGATGTACAAACAGAAGGGTACGGGCCGCGCCCGTCACCATTCGGCACGCGCTCCGCAGTTCCGCGGCGGCGGCAAGGCTCACGGCCCGGTCGTTCGCAGCCACGAGCACGAGCTGCCGAAGAAGGTCCGCGCGCTCGGCCTCAAGCATGCTCTCTCGGCCAAGGCCAAGAGCGCGTCGATCATCGTCATCGACGAGCTGAAGCTGACCGAGGCAAAGACCAAGGCGCTGATCGCGAATTTCGCGACGCTGGGCCTGACGAACGCCCTGGTGATCGGTGGCGCCGAGCTCGACCGGAACTTCAAGCTGGCCGCGACCAACATCCCGAACATCGACGTGCTGCCCATCCAGGGCATCAACGTCTACGACATTTTGCGCCGCGGCACGCTGGTCCTTTCGAAGGCCGCCGTCGAGGCTCTCGAGGAGCGCTTTAAATGACCGACCTTCGTCACTACGACGTAATCGTCAGCCCGGCGATCACCGAAAAGTCGACCATGGCTTCCGAGCAGAACCAGGTCGTCTTCAACGTCGCCAAGAAGGCGTCGAAGCCGGAAATCAAGGCCGCCGTCGAAGCGCTGTTCGGCGTCAAGGTGATGGCCGTGAACACGCTTGTCCGCAAGGGCAAGATCAAGCGCTTCCGCGGCACGATCGGCCGCCAGAGCGACGTCAAGAAGGCGGTAGTGACGCTGGCCGACGGCCAGTCGATCGACGTCGCGACGGGTCTCTGAGCAAGGCCGCGAGGACAGGACAATGGCACTTAAAAAATTCAACCCGATAACGCCGAGCACCCGTCAGCTGGTCATCGTCGACCGCTCGGGCCTCTACAAGGGCAAGCCCGTCAAGGGTCTGACCGAGGGCCTGACCAAGTCGGGCGGCCGTAACAATTACGGCCGCATCACTGCACGCTTCATCGGCGGCGGTCACAAGCGTTCGTACCGCATCATCGATTTCAAGCGCCGCAAGTTCGACGTCGTCGGCACGGTCGAGCGCATTGAATACGATCCGAACCGCACCGCCTTCATCGCGCTGATCAAGTATGACGATGGCGAGCTGTCCTACATCATCGCTCCGCAGCGCCTTGCCGCCGGCGACAAGATCGTGGCTGGCGAAGCGGTCGACGTGAAGCCGGGCAATGCGATGCCGCTGGCCTCGATGCCGGTCGGCACGATCGTCCACAACATCGAGCTGAAGCCGGGCAAGGGCGCCCAGGTCGCCCGTTCGGCTGGCGGTTACGCCCAGCTCGTCGGTCGCGACCAGGGCATGGCGATCCTGCGCCTCAACTCGGGCGAGCAGCGTGTCGTTCACGGCTCCTGCATGGCCACCGTCGGTGCCGTGTCCAACCCGGACCACGGCAACATCAACGACGGCAAGGCCGGCCGCACGGTTTGGCGTGGCAAGCGCCCGCACAATCGCGGCGTGACCATGAACCCGGTCGACCACCCGCATGGCGGTGGTGAAGGCCGCACCTCCGGTGGCCGTCATCCGGTCTCGCCGTGGGGCAAGCCGACCAAGGGCAAGAAGACGCGGTCCAACAAGGCGACCGACAAGTTCATCCTGCGCTCGCGCCATCAGCGCAAGAGCTAAGAAGAGGTAACGCCAAGTGACTCGTTCTATTTGGAAAGGCCCCTTCATCGACGGCTACCTTCTCAAGAAGGTGGACAAGGTTCGTGAAGGTGGTCGCAATGAGGTGATCAAGATGTGGAGCCGTCGCTCCACCATCCTGCCGCAGTTCGTCGGCTTCACCTTCGGTGTCTACAACGGCCAGAAGCATGTTCCCGTCTCGGTGAACGAGGACATGGTCGGTCACAAGTTCGGTGAATTCGCTCCGACGCGGACCTACTACGGTCACGGCGCGGATAAGAAGGCGAAGAGGAAATAATCATGGGCAAGGCCAAAGCTCCGCGCAGGCTTGCTGACAACGAAGCGCGCGCCGTACTGCGCACGATCCGTATCAGCCCGCAGAAGCTGAACCTGGTTGCCGCGCTGATCCGCGGCAAGAAGGTCGCGACAGCGCTTTCCGACCTGGAATTCTCGGCCAAGCGGATTTCCGGCACGGTCAAGAAGACGCTGGAATCGGCAATCGCCAACGCGGAAAATAACCACGACCTCGACGTCGATGCGCTGATCGTGGCGGAAGCCTATGTCGGCAAGTCGATCGTCATGAAGCGGTTTCATGCCCGGGGCCGTGGTCGCGCCAGCCGTATCGAGAAGCCGTTCTCGCACCTCACGATCGTCGTTCGTGAAGTCGAAGAAAAAGGGGAGGCCGCATAATGGGCCAGAAAGTCAATCCGATCGGTCTTCGCCTCGGCATCAACCGCACCTGGGATTCGCGCTGGTTCGCGAACACCGGCGAGTACGGCAAGCTGCTGCATGAGGACATCAAGATCCGCAAGTACCTCGAGAAGGAGCTCAAGCAGGCTGCCATCTCGAAGGTCGTGATCGAGCGTCCGCACAAAAAGTGCCGCGTCACCATCCATGCCGCGCGCCCGGGTCTGATCATCGGCAAGAAGGGCGCCGACATCGAGAAGCTTCGCAAGAAGCTGATGGAGATGACCAAGTCCGAGACGCACCTCAACATCGTCGAAGTGCGCAAGCCGGAAATCGACGCGACCCTGGTCGCCCAGTCGATCGCCCAGCAGCTCGAGCGCCGCATCGCGTTCCGCCGCGCCATGAAGCGTGCCGTGCAGTCGGCGATGCGCCTCGGTGCCGAAGGCATCCGCATCAACTGCTCGGGCCGTCTCGGCGGCGCTGAAATCGCGCGCATGGAATGGTACCGTGAAGGCCGCGTGCCGCTGCACACGCTGCGTGCCGATGTCGACTACGGCACGGCCGAGGCGAATACGGCGTACGGCATCTGCGGCGTCAAGGTGTGGGTGTTCAAGGGCGAGATCCTCGAGCACGACCCGATGGCTTCGGAGCGCCGCGCGACCGAGGGCGATCATGCGCATGGCGGTGGTGGTGGTGATCGCGAACGCGGTCGTCGTCGCGAAAACGCCTGAGACATTTAGGAATTTGGAGTTAGAACGATGCTGCAGCCAAAGCGCACAAAGTTCCGCAAGCAGTTCAAGGGCCGCATCCACGGTACCGCCAAGGGCGGCACCAATCTGGATTTCGGTGGTTTCGGGCTGAAGGCGCTTGAGCCGAACCGCGTCACCGCGCGCGAGATCGAGGCGGCTCGCCGCGCGATCACCCGCGAGATGAAGCGCGCCGGCCGTGTCTGGATCCGTATTTTCCCGGATCTGCCGGTCACCTCGAAGCCGACCGAAGTCCGCATGGGCAAGGGCAAGGGCGCGGTCGACTACTGGGCGGCGCGCGTCAAGCCGGGCCGGATCATGTTCGAGATCGACGGCGTCAATGAAGAAACCGCCCGTGAGGCACTGCGTCTCGGCGCGGCCAAGCTCTCGGTCAGGACGCGCTTCGTACAGCGCATCGCAGAATAAGGACGGGCTGATCATGAAAGCCGAAGACATCCGGACCAAGACCCAGGACCAGCTGACCGACGACCTGGCCAGCCTGAAGAAGGAGCAGTTCAACCTGCGCTTCCAGAAGGCGACCGGCCAGCTCGAAAAGACCGCGCGCGTGAGGCAGGTCCGCAAGGACATTGCGCGTATCAAGACCATCGCTGCGGAAAAGTCCGCGGCTAAGAAGGCTTAAGGACGAAAACCATGCCAAAGCGCATTCTGCAGGGCACCGTCGTCAGCGACAAGAACGAGAAGACGGTTGTCGTCAAGGTCGAACGGCGCTTCACGCATCCCGTGATGAAGAAGACCGTGCGCATGACCAAGAAGTACAAGGCGCACGACGAGAACAACGCCCACAAGGTTGGCGATCAGGTGTTCATCCAGGAATCGAAGCCGATTTCCAAGGACAAGCGCTGGATCGTCGTGTCTTCGGACCAAGCCTGATCTCTGGGCGTAAACAAACGAATTTTGGACAGACCGGGGAGGGGTGAAGAACCCGTCCCGTTAGAAAAGAAGAAGGCGGCCAGTCATGATTCAGATGCAAACAAACCTCGACGTCGCGGATAATTCCGGCGCCCGTCGTGTCATGTGCATCAAGGTGCTGGGCGGCTCGAAGCGGAAATACGCTTCCGTAGGCGACATCATCGTGGTGTCGATCAAGGAAGCCATCCCGCGCGGCCGCGTGAAGAAGGGCGATGTGATGAAGGCGGTCGTGGTTCGCACGGCCAAGGACATCCGCCGCCCGGACGGCAGCGTGATCCGTTTCGACAAGAACGCGGCCGTTCTTGTCGACAACAAGAAAGAGCCGATCGGCACGCGTATCTTCGGACCGGTTCCGCGCGAACTCCGCGCCAAGAACCACATGAAGATCATCTCGCTCGCGCCTGAAGTGCTGTAAGGAGCCGGACCAATGCAGAAGATTAGAAAAGGCGACAAGGTCGTCGTGCTGGCTGGCAAGGACAAGGGCCGTTCGGGCGAAGTCCTGTCGGTTCAGCCGAAGGACGACACCGCGCTGGTGCGCGGCGTCAACATGATCCGTCGTCACCAGAAGCAGTCCCAGTCCCAAGAGGGCGGGATCATCACCAAGGAAGCGCCGATCCAGCTGTCGAACATCGCGCTGGCCGACCCCAAGGATGGCAAGCCGACCCGCGTCGGCTTCATCTTCCAGAAGGACGGCAAGAAGGTGCGCGTCGCCAAGCGCTCGGGAGAAGTCATCAATGGCTAAGGCTCAAACCAAGCAGGCGACTGCCCAGAACACGCCGCGCCTCAAGCAGGTCTACAACGAGACCATCCGCAAGGCCTTGCAGGAGCAGTTCGGCTACGACAACGAGATGCAGGTTCCGCGCATCGACAAGATCGTGCTGAACATGGGCGTTGGCGAAGCGACCGGCGATTCGAAGAAGCCTTCGATCGCGGCCGAGGATCTGGCGATGATCGCCGGCCAGAAGGCCGTCGTCACCCGCGCCCGCAATTCGATCGCGGGCTTCAAGGTCCGCGAGAAGATGCCGATCGGCGCCAAGGTCACGCTGCGCAAGGAACGCATGTACGAGTTCCTTGACCGCCTCGTGAACATCGCGCTGCCGCGCGTCCGCGACTTCCGCGGACTGAATCCGAAGAGCTTCGATGGCCGTGGCAACTACGCCATGGGCATCAAGGAACACATCGTGTTCCCGGAGATCAACTACGACAAGGTTGATCAGATCTGGGGCATGGACGTCATCGTTTGTACGACTGCGAAGACGGACGACGAAGCCAGGGCACTGCTCAAGGCCTTCAACTTCCCCTTCCGCCAGTAACGGCAGCGAGAAAAGGAAAAATCTGAAATGGCAAAGACCAGCTCAGTCGAGAAGAACAACAGGCGCCGCAAGCTTGCCGACCAGTACGGTCCCAAGCGCGCTGCCCTGAAGGCGATCATCATGGACCAGTCCAAGCCGATGGAAGAGCGCTTCCGCGCACAGCTCAAGCTTGCCGCCATGCCGCGCAACTCGGCCAAGATCCGCATCCGCAACCGCTGCGAAGTCACCGGCCGCCCGCGTGCCTATTATCGCAAGCTCAAAGTATCGCGCATCGCGCTTCGTGATCTCGGCAATAACGGCCAGATCCCGGGCCTGGTCAAGTCGAGCTGGTAAGGAGGACATAACATGTCATTGAGCGATCCTCTCGGCGATATGCTGACCCGCATCCGCAACGCCTATGGCCGCAAGAAGTCGAGCGTGTCGACGCCGGCCTCGCGTCTGCGCACCCGCGTCCTCGACGTGCTGAAGGCTGAAGGCTATATCCGCGACTACAGCCAGACCGACTTCGACAACGGCAAGTCCGAAATCGAGATCGAGCTGAAGTATTTCGATGGAGCGCCGGTGGTGCGCGAAATCGCCCGCGTCTCGAAGCCGGGCCGCCGCGTTTACGTTTCGGCCAAGTCGATCCCGCATGTCGCCAACGGCCTCGGTATCGCCATCCTTTCGACGCCGAAGGGCGTGATGGCCGACCACGAAGCGCGCGAACAGAACGTCGGTGGCGAGATCCTCTGCCAGATCTTCTGATCCGGCAGCGTGATCCCGAAAAAAATGGAATCCGGTCTTCGGATCGTCCCGAAGACAGAGACCTGAAACAAGAGAAGTGACGAGGACAACAAAATGTCTCGTATTGGAAAGAAACCCGTTTCGCTGCCGCAGGGCGTGACCGCGACCGTCAACGGCCAGACCGTGACGGCGAAGGGCCCCAAGGGCGAGCTGAAGTTCGTGGTCAACGACGAAGTGCTGGTCAAGATGGAAGGCAGCGAGATCGCTGTCGAGCCGCGCGACCAGTCCAAGACTGCCCGCTCCAAGTGGGGCATGTCGCGCACGCAGATCGTCAACATCCTGCAGGGCGTCAAGGACGGCTTCGAGAAGAAGCTCGAGATCACCGGCGTCGGCTATCGCGCGGCCTTGCAGGGCAAGAACCTGCAGCTGGCGCTCGGCTTCAGCCACGACGTCGTCTACGAGACGCCGCAAGGCATCACCATCACCGTGCCGAAGCCGACCGAAATCACCGTTGCCGGTATCGACAAGCAGCAGGTCGGCCAGGTGGCCGCGGAAATCCGCGAATACCGTGGCCCCGAGCCCTACAAGGGCAAGGGCGTCCGCTATGCAGGCGAGAAGATCGTCCGCAAGGAAGGCAAGAAGAAGTAGTGGGTTTGGCCCCGGGAAGGTGCAGACTTTTCGGAAGGGGCCAAGCCAGGAAGTGTAACGCCGCGGGGAGCGGTCGCGGGAGGCGCTTTCGCCTACCGCACAGGGCGGCCCCCGTTTTCTGAAGGCAAGGAAGACCATCATGGGTACCAAGGAAGCCACTCAGCGCCGCGCGCAGCGCGTCCGCCGCCAGATCAAGAAGGTCGCCGGCGAGCGTCCGCGCCTGTCGGTTCACCGCACGTCGAAGAACATCTACGTCCAGGTCATCGACGACGCCAAGGGCCACACCATCGCTGCCGCCTCGACCCTCGAGAAGGACCTCAAGGGTTCGCTCAAGACCGGTGCAGATACCGCTGCCGCTGCCGCGATTGGCAAGCTGATCGCCGAGCGTGCCGCCAAGGCGGGAGTCAAGGAAGTCGTCTTCGACCGCGGCCCGTACATCTATCACGGCCGCGTCAAGGCGCTGGCCGAGGCGGCTCGTGAAGGCGGCTTGAGCTTCTAAGCCTGATCCGGACCGAAAGTCGGCAGAAAGTTGCAGACTTTTCGAAACGGATCATGCAAGGGAGTGATGATTTTCACCGTCGGCGACCCGCAATGAGGCGTCGGCATTCAGCAACCCGTGCTTCCGGAAAAGAACAAGGAACAGGATATGGCACAGGAACGTAGGGATGGCGGCCGCGGCCGCGATCGTGAAGAACGCGATGACGGCATGGTCGACAAGCTCGTCCACATCAACCGTGTCGCCAAGGTCGTCAAGGGCGGCCGCCGCTTCGGTTTTGCAGCACTCGTCGTCGTCGGCGACCAGAAGGGCCGCGTCGGCTTCGGTCACGGCAAGGCGCGCGAAGTGCCGGAAGCCATCCGCAAGGCAACCGAATCGGCCAAGCGCGACATGATCTTCGTGCCGCTGCGCTCGGGCCGCACGCTGCACCACGATGTCGAGGGACGCTGGGGCGCCGGCCGTGTTCTCCTGCGCGCCGCCAAGCAAGGTACCGGCATCATCGCCGGCGGCCCGATGCGTGCCGTCTTCGAGACGCTCGGCATGCATGACGTGGTCGCCAAGTCGATGGGTTCGTCGAACCCTTACAACATGGTTCGCGCCACTTTCGACGCGCTGAAGAGCCAGATGCATCCCAAGGATGTGGCTGCCGCGCGCGGCATCAAGTATTCGACCCTTCAGGCCCGCCGCGGCACCGCCGTCGCGGCTGAAGAATAGTCGATCTGACCAGGGATTTTGACCATGGCCAAGAAAGCAACCAAGACCATCACCGTTGAGCAGATCGGCTCGCCGATCCGTCGCCCGAAGGAACAGCGCGCGACGCTGGTCGGCCTCGGCCTCAACAAGATGCACAAGCAGCGCACGCTGGAAGATACGCCTTCCGTGCGCGGCATGATCGCTGCCGTCCAGCATCTCGTCCGCGTCGTGGACGAGGGCTGAGCACAGGCGCAGGAGAAGCAAGATGAAACTCAACGATCTGCGTGACAAGGACGGCGCGACGCATTCGAAGAAGCGTCTCGGCCGCGGCATCGGCTCCGGTTCCGGCAAGACTGCCGGTCGCGGCGTCAAGGGCCAGAAGGCGCGCTCCGGCGTCGCCGTCAACGGCTTCGAGGGTGGCCAGATGCCGCTCTATCGGCGCCTGCCGAAGCGTGGCTTCAACAACATCTTCGCCAAGAGCTTCACCGTCGTCTCGCTGGCCCGTATCCAGGCCGCTGTAGACGCCAAGAAGCTCGATGCGAAGGCGACCGTGACGGCCGAGGCGCTGGTAGCCGCCGGCGTCATCCGTCGCGTGAAGGACGGCGTGCGCGTGCTGTCGGACGGCGATCTCAAGGCGAAGCTCGCCTTTGACGTCGCCGGGGCCTCCAAGGCCGCGATCGAGAAGATCGAAAAGGCCGGCGGTTCGGTCAAGCTGCCGCAAGAGGCGGCCGCCGAGTAACAGCAATTTGAAGCGCGCTCGGCAAGGCCGGATCCGGTTTTGCTTTCGATCGCGCTTCGACCTGTTCAATATGGCGGCCGCGTCAACGCGGCCGCTTGCATGTTTACAGTCCGGAGCTTATCTCGTGAGCTTCGGTGACACGCGCCGCCTGACCTTAGGGCCATCAAGCGTGACCAAGCGGAGAATCGGGCATGGCTTCGGCTGCTGAACAACTAGCCTCGAATCTGAATTTCTCAGCCTTCGCCAAAGCGGAGGACCTGAAGAAACGAATCTGGTTCACCGTCGGCGCGCTGCTCGTCTACCGCCTCGGCACCTACATCCCGCTTCCCGGCATCAATCCCGATGCCTTCGCGCAGGCCTTCTCTTCGCAGAGCAAGGGCGTGCTGGGCATGTTCAACATGTTCGCCGGCGGCGCCGTGCAACGCATGGCGATCTTCGCGCTCGGCATCATGCCTTACATTTCCGCTTCCATCATCATGCAGCTGATGACCTCGGTCATCCCGTCGCTGGAAGCGCTGAAGAAGGAAGGCGAGCAGGGCCGCAAGGTCATCAACCAGTACACGCGCTACGGCACGGTGCTCCTGGCGCTGGTGCAGGCCTATGGTATTTCGGTCGGGCTTGAAGGCGGCAACGGCATCGTCAGCGATCCCGGCATGTTCTTCCGCATCTCGACCGTCGTCACGCTGGTCGGCGGCACCATGTTCCTGATGTGGCTCGGCGAGCAGATCACCGCGCGCGGCATCGGCAACGGCATTTCGCTGATCATCTTCTCCGGCATCGTCGCCGGCCTGCCGCATGCCATTTCCGGCACGCTGGAACTCGGCCGCACCGGAGCGCTGTCGACCGGCCTGATCCTGGCGATCATCGTGCTGGCCATCGTCGTCATCGCGCTCATCGTCTTCTTCGAGCGCGCCCAGCGGCGTCTGCTGATCCAGTATCCGAAGCGTCAGGTCGGCAATCGCATGTTCCAGGGCGACACTTCTCACCTGCCGCTCAAGCTCAACACGTCGGGCGTCATCCCGCCGATCTTCGCCTCGTCGCTGCTCTTGCTGCCGGCCACCGTCGCCGGCTTCTCGCAGACCACGAACATGCCGGCCTGGGCCAGCACCATCCTGGCCTCGCTCGGCCATGGCCAGCCGCTCTATATGTTGTTCTACGCGGCGATGATCGTGTTCTTCGCCTTCTTCTACACCGCGATCGTCTTTAACCCGAAGGACACCGCCGACCAGCTCAAGAAGCACTCCGGCTTCATCCCCGGCTATCGTCCGGGCGAGCGCACCGCCGACTATATCGACTACGTTCTTACCCGCATCACTGTCGTCGGTGCCATCTATCTGGTGCTGGTCTGTCTGCTGCCGGAGTTCCTGATCTCGGCGACTGGCGTACCATTCTACCTTGGTGGCACATCGCTTCTGATCGTGGTCAGTGTCACGCTCGACACGGTTGCGCAGATTCAGGGCCACCTGATCGCGCACCAGTATGAAGGCCTGATCAAGAAGTCGAAGCTGCGCGGGGGGAAGAAAGCCAGATGAGGTTGATTTTGCTTGGGCCGCCAGGAGCGGGCAAGGGGACACAAGCACAAAGACTGGTAGAGAGACACGGCATCCCCCAGCTTTCCACGGGCGACATGCTGCGCGCCGCGGTGCAGGCCGGTACCGAAGTCGGCAAGCGCGCCAAGGCGGTCATGGATGCCGGCGAGCTGGTCTCGGATGCCATCGTCAACGCCATCGTGGCCGAGCGCATTGACCAGCCCGATTGCGCCAATGGTTTCATCCTCGACGGCTACCCGCGTACGCTGGTGCAGGCTGATGCGGTTGAATCGATGCTTGACGAACGTGGCATTGCGCTCGACACCGTCATCGAGCTTGTCGTCGACGACAAGGCGCTGGTCGGCCGCATCGTCAAGCGAGCCGATGAGGCCAAGGCAGCCGGTCAGCCGGTGCGCAAGGACGACAATCCGGCGGTGTTCGAGGAGCGGCTGCGGGAATATTACAAGAAGACCGCTCCGCTGATCGGCTATTATTATGCCAAGCGCCGGCTGAAGAGCGTGGACGGCATGGCGGGTATCGATGCCGTGACGTCGGAGATCGAAGCCGTGCTCGCGGCGACGGTGAAAGAGGCCGCCTCGGCCAAATAGCGATTGTGCTTGACTGAAGCGGTCCGCTGGGGTATGGCGGCCCGTCTTCCTGTCAGGCATGGAGTTTGCTTGCCCGCAAGGGCAGGGCAGCCGTTTTTGACCAGGAAACTCCCGCAAGGGCCGGCCTCCACCGGACGCGGGGCAACGCAGACAGCGCCGGCTCGTCCGGCCCACATGGAGATGAGAAGAACATGGCTCGTATAGCCGGCGTCAACATTCCGACCAACAAGCGCGTTGTCATCGCGCTTCAGTACATTCACGGCATCGGCAAGAAGTTCGCCCAGGAAATCGTCGACAAGGTCGGCATCCCGGCCGAGCGCCGCGTCAACCAGCTGACCGACGCGGAAGTGCTGCAGATCCGCGAGACGATCGACCGCGACTATCAGGTCGAGGGCGACCTGCGCCGCGAAGTCTCGATGAACATCAAGCGGCTCATGGACCTCGGCTGCTACCGCGGCCTGCGTCACCGTCGCTCGCTGCCGGTTCGCGGCCAGCGCACGCACACCAATGCACGCACCCGCAAGGGCCCGGCCAAGTCGATCGCCGGCAAGAAGAAGTAATTTAGGGCAGTAAGGGAGTAGGGGAGTAAGGCAGTAGGGAATGCCCGGCAATCGGGTCGCTCTTTCCCTACTCCCTTACTGCCCTATTCCCCACTCCCTTACCAAGGTGGAGCCGCTGGCATTACGGCGGTGTAGAGATCAACTGAAAGGAATACCATGGCCAAGGAAGCCGCTCGTGTTCGCCGTCGCGAACGCAAGAACATCTCGTCGGGCGTTGCCCACGTCAATTCGACCTTCAACAACACCATGATCACCATTACCGACGCGCAGGGCAATTCGATCGCCTGGTCGTCGGCCGGAGCCCAGGGCTTCAAGGGTTCGCGCAAGTCGACCCCCTTCGCCGCCCAGATGGCTGCCGAGGATGTTGCCAAGAAGGCCCAGGAACACGGCATGCGCATGCTCGAGGTCGAGGTCTGCGGACCCGGCTCCGGCCGTGAATCGGCGCTGCGCGCCCTGCAGGCGGCTGGCTTCACCATCACCTCGATCCGTGATGTGACCCCGATCCCGCACAATGGCTGCCGTCCGCGCAAGAAGCGTCGCGTCTAAGGAATTACCGAACGCCGCGTGAACGCCAGAAGCGTTCCTCCGCGGTTTTCCAGGTCGCCCGCCACGATTGGATGGTGGCGGGTCAACGGAAGGAAAGCATCATGATCCAGAAAAATTGGCAGGAACTGATCAAGCCGAACAAGATCGAGTTCTCGTCGAAGAAGAAGACGCTGACCACGCTGGTGGCCGAGCCGCTCGAACGCGGCTTCGGCCTCACGCTCGGCAACGCGTTGCGTCGCGTGCTTCTGTCCTCGCTGCGCGGCGCGGCAGTCACCGCCGTACAGATCGACGGCGTCCTGCATGAATTCTCGTCCATCGCCGGCGTGCGCGAGGACGTGACCGACATCGTCCTCAACATCAAGGAAATCGCCATCCGCATGGAAGGCGACGGCCCCAAGCGCATGGTTGTGCGCAAGCAGGGCCCGGGTGCGGTTCTCGCCGGCGACATCCAGACGGTGGGCGACGTCGAGATCCTCAATCCGGATCACGTCATCTGCACGCTGGACGAGGGCGCTGAAATCCGTATGGAATTCACTGTCGATACCGGCAAGGGTTACGTGCCGGCCGACCGCAACCGCGCCGAGGATGCGCCGATCGGCCTGATCCCGGTCGACAGCCTCTATTCGCCGGTCAAGAAGGTCTCCTACAAGGTCGAGAACACCCGTGAGGGCCAGGTTCTCGACTACGACAAGCTGACCATGACCATCGAGACCGACGGTTCGATCTCGGGCGAGGACGCGGTGGCTTTCGCCGCCCGCATCCTGCAGGACCAGCTTGGCCTGTTCGTCAATTTCGACGAGCCGCAGAAGGAAGTCGCCACCGAAGCCGTCACCGAGCTTGCCTTCAACCCGGCGCTGCTCAAGAAGGTCGACGAACTCGAGCTTTCGGTGCGTTCGGCCAACTGCCTGAAGAACGACAACATCGTCTACATCGGCGATCTCATCCAGAAGACCGAAGCCGAGATGCTGCGCACCCCGAACTTCGGCCGCAAGTCGCTGAACGAGATCAAGGAAGTCCTGGCGGCGATGGGCCTGCACCTCGGTATGGAAGTGCCGGACTGGCCGCCGGAAAACATCGAAGACCTCGCCAAGCGTTACGAAGATCAATATTGAGGCTCCGAGGAGCTTCTCGAACCCGGAATGAAGGAGAAGAGCCATGCGCCATGGATTTAAAGGCCGCCGGTTCGCCCGCAGCATAAGCCATCGCAAGTCGATGTTTGCCAACCTTGCCGTGTCGCTGCTCGAACACGAGCAGATCGTCACCACCTTGCCCAAGGCGAAGGACCTGCGTCCGATCGTCGAGAAGCTGGTGACGCTCGGCAAGCGCGGCGACCTGCACGCCCGCCGCCAGGTGATCGCGCAGATCGGCAATGAAGGCGTCGTCAAGCGCCTGTTCGACACCATCGCGCCGCGCTACGCCACCCGCAACGGCGGCTATCTGCGCATCATGAAGGCGGGCTTCCGCCACGGTGACAATGCCGCGATGGCGGTCATCGAATTCGTAGACCGCGACACGGAGGCCAAGGGCGCCGGCGACCGCGCCCGCCTCGAAGCCGAAGGCACCGATGCGGAAGCCGCAGCCGCTTAAGGCTTCGCTTTTCAAATGATTTAAAGGGGCCTGCGGGCCCCTTTTTCATATTCTGGCCGCCTCGGCTGCTCCTGCGTCAAAATAATTCGATTTAATCGCCTTAGCCTTTCATTTTGCACATTCGTCGGGACAATGCGCCCCAACTCGCACGGAGGATTCGCAATGCGCGCTAAAAGACTGTCCCTGGTTCTGCTCTGCGCCTTTATGGCGTTCGCAACCACGCCGACAGTCCGGCAGGCATTGGCCGAGGATGCCCCCAAAGCCGATCCGGGCCTCTCCGACGTGCTCACCGACCTGCTGCACGGCGTCGAGGGCGAAAACGCCACCTCGGGCCCCGACAAGCGCGTGCCGTTCGGCCGTGAGGAGGTGCAGTTGTCGTTCGCGCCATTGGTCAAGCAGACGGCGCCAGCCGTGGTCAATGTCTATGCCTCGCAAACGGCCAAGGTCGTTTCGCCCTTCGAAGGCGATCCGTTCTTCGAAGAATTCTTCGGTCGCGCGCAGCCGCGCGCGCAGTCCTCCCTGGGCTCGGGCGTGCTTGTCGATCCGAGCGGCGTCATCGTCACCAATTTCCACGTCATCAAGAATGCCGACGAGGTGAAGGTCGCGACCGCCGACGGGCGCGAATTCACCAGCAAGGTGATGCTCAAGGACGAGACGCTCGATCTTGCCGTGCTCAAGATCGAATCCGACAAGCCATTCCCGGTCATCGCCATCGGCGATTCCGATGCGCTCGAAGTCGGTGACCTGGTGCTGGCCATCGGCAATCCTTTCGGTGTCGGGCAGACCACCACGAGCGGCATCGTTTCCGCACTTGCCCGCAGCCATATAGGCGTTTCGGATTCGGGTTATTTCATCCAGACGGACGCTGCCATCAATCCCGGCAATTCCGGCGGCGCGCTGATCAACATGGGCGGCCAGCTGGTCGGCATCAACACCGCCATCTTCAGCCGCAGCGGCGGCTCGATCGGCATCGGCTTTGCCATTCCTGCCAATATGGTGCGCGCTTTCGCCGATGCCGCCAAGGCCGGTCTCGATTTCTTCGAGCGGCCTTACATCGGGGCCGAGTTCGAAGCGGTGACGCCGCAGATCGCTGAATCGCTCGGCATGGAAAAGCCTGCCGGCGCGCTGGTCTCGTCCGTTGACGCGTCCGGACCGGCCGGCAAGGCCGGATTGAAGCCTGGCGATGTCGTCCTGCAGATCAACGGCAGGCCGGTCGAGAGCATCGAGGCACTGGACTATCGCATGGCGACGCTGTCGATCGGTACAAAGGCCAATTTCGCGGTGCTGACCAAAGGCCAGCAGGCGGCGATGGACATCGCGCTGGAACGCGCGCCCGAGGGTGCAAAACCCTCGGAGGTGACGCTGCATGGCCGCAGCCCCTTCTCGGGCGCCAAGGTTGCGGAATTATCGCCGCGGCTGGCTCAGAAGCTCGGCCTGCGCACCGACATCAAGGGCGTCACCGTGGTCGACATCAATCGCGATTCGCCGGCCGCCGATTTCGGCTTCCAGCCGGGCGACATCGTGCGCGAGGTCAACGGCACGACAATCGATACGGCGGCGACGCTGGCGCAGGCTTCCCAGCAGGATACGCGCTGGTGGCGCTTTACCGTCGAGCGCGGCGGGCAGATACTGCGCCAGGTGTTGCGTTACTGAGCTCGATCGCTGAAGAGATCGCGCTCCAAACCCAAAAAGAAGTGCATGGCCGATCTGTTCAGTGTCGATGAACCGGAAAAGGCGCCGCCAGGCCGGCCGCTGGCAGACAGGCTGCGCCCGAAAAACCTTGGCGAGGTCGTCGGCCAGGAGCATCTGACCGGCCCCGATGGTGCGCTGACCCGGCTGATTAATTCCGGTTCGCTCGGCTCCATGATTTTCTGGGGGCCGCCCGGCACCGGCAAGACCACGGTGGCGCGCCTGCTTGCCGGTGAAACCAGCCTTGCCTTCGAGCAGATTTCGGCGGTTTTCTCCGGCGTAGCCGACCTGAAGAAAGTGTTCGAGGCGGCCAAGCTGCGCCGCGCCAATGGCCGCCAGACCCTGCTGTTCGTCGACGAGATCCACCGCTTCAACCGCGCCCAGCAGGACGGCTTCCTTCCAGTCATGGAAGACGGCACCGTCGTGCTCGTCGGCGCTACCACCGAAAATCCGTCCTTCGAGCTCAATGCAGCTCTGCTGTCGCGTGCGCGCGTGCTGGTTTTCCATTCGCTTGGCGAGGAAAGCATCGCAAAGCTTCTGGCCAGGGCCGAAGAGACGGAGGGCAGGGCGCTGCCGCTCGATGATGAGGCGCGAGCGATGCTCATCCGCATGAGCGACGGCGATGGCCGGGCCTCGCTAACGCTGGCGGAAGAAGTGTGGCGCGCCGCCAAACCAGGCGAAGTGTTCGGCCCCGAAGGCTTGCAGCGCATCATCCAGCGTCGGGCGCCGATCTACGACAAGGGCCAGGACGGTCACTACAATTTGATCTCGGCGCTGCACAAATCCGTGCGCGGCTCCGATCCCGATGCCGCGCTCTACTACCTCGCGCGCATGTTCGACGCCGGCGAGGATCCGCTCTATCTCGGCCGCCGGCTGGTGCGCATGGCGATGGAGGACATCGGGCTGGCCGATCCGCAGGCGCTGGTCGTCGCCAATGCGGCCAAGGACGCCTACGATTATCTGGGTTCGCCCGAGGGCGAACTCGCCTTCGCCGAGGCCACCGTCTATCTCGCCACGGCGCCCAAATCCAACGCGGTCTACACCGCCTTCAAAGCGGCCACGCGCGCTGCCAAGGAGCACGGTTCGCTGCTGCCGCCCAAGCACATCCTCAACGCGCCGACAAAGTTGATGAAGGACGAAGATTACGGGGCCGGCTACCGCTATGATCATGACGAACCGGACGCGTTTTCCGGCCAGGACTATTTTCCGGAAAAGATGGGCCGCCAGACCTTCTACGACCCACCCGAACGCGGTTTCGAGCGCGATATCAGGAAACGGCTCGACTACTGGGCAAAGCTGCGCAAAGAGCGGGAATAGCAGGCTTGCGACGGCCGGTGGCGGTTGCGGTCCGAAACGAAGCTTCGCCTTGGGGCATTTCCACGTCGGTTCTTCTGCACGCGCTGCTCGCGGCCACGATTATATCGATGCCGATGCCGAAGCTTCCGAGCCGGCCGGAGGAAGAACGGGTTATCCTGACCCCGCGACAGTTCGAGGTCTCGACAAGGCAGTCAGCCGGCGACGATGCCGTGGCCGTTGTGCGGCAACCCAAAAGACCTTATCAAGGCGCACGGCCGGGCGGTGGTCGTTGTCGTGATTTTGGCACTATTCATTCGCAACAGGATCGCGCTCGGCGCGTGGAAAAATGACAAAAACCCTTCGCAAGACCCTTCGCAAATTCGCCATTGCCATCCCGCTCCTTGCCCTTGGCTTCTATTTCATTCCGATCCTAACGACGATTTTCGTCGTTTGTGGCCTGATCGACGTGCTGCGCAACGACCGCAAGAATCTGTCCCTGTTCAGCGGCTATTTCCTGGGCAATGGCCTCTTCACCTGGCTGCTTTCGCCATTCAACCTGCTGGTCGACCTCCTGTGCTACAGAAATCCGGGCGTGTGGAAGCTGGAGCAGTTCCCGCAGGATTATCAGCGCGAAGTCAACGAGGTCTTGGATGTCTTCAAGGCGCGCAAGGCCGAAATCATCGCCGACATCGACGCCAATTTCGGCGCCGGCCGGCGCGGCATGTATGTCTACCAATGGTATGGCAAGCACAGAATAGACAACGTCGCCGAGTTCAACAAGAATTTCAAATACATCAAGACGATTGCCGTCTCCGTCTTCAGCAAGCGCGAATCGACCTCCTGGCACTTCGGACCGCTGCGGCTCAGCCTCCGCATCCTCTACAACCTCATTCCGGTGAAGTCAGAGATCTTCGTCGAGTGCGGCAACGTCAAGAACTACTGGTACGACAATCCGCTGTTCATTTTCGACGACACGCTGCTGCATCGCTCGGTCAACGAGTATGACGGTCGTCGCTACTGCGTATTCATGGACATTATCAGGCCGTCCCCGGTCCCCAGGCTTATCGCCGGCCTTCTCGCCATCGTCTCGGTGAGCGTCGAGAGGATCAATTCGATGTTCTACAAGAACTGGAAGATGATCGGCTCGACCAAGCCGAAAAAAGCAGAAACGACCTGAGCTGGCAAGTTTTCGAACGTAGCCGGCGCGCCGGATAGGTATGAATAGTCGGGGACAGTATACGGCGATGTTCAATCTGCTTCTCGTGGCCGCCGGCGGCGGCATTGGCGCCGGCGTTCGCCATCTGACCAATATGGGCTCGCTGCGCCTTGTCGGCCCCAACTATCCCTGGGGCACGATGGCGATCAACATCGTCGGTTCGTTCGCGATGGGCCTGTTCATCGCCGCCTTGGCGCGCCGCGGCGGGTCTAACGAAGTCAGGCTGTTTGTTGCCACCGGCATCTTAGGCGGCTTCACGACCTTTTCCGCCTTTTCGCTCGATTTCGCGACCTTGTGGGAGCGGGGAGCCACCTTGCCGGCGTTTGGATATGCGCTGGCCAGCGTGATTGGCGCCATCATTGCCCTGTTTTTGGGTCTTTGGCTCGCAAGAAGCCTGCCTTAATGCTATTGCCGCGCCGAGAGCAGGCCTGGGCCTGCCAGGAAACGGGTAAGCGAAAACAATATGGCAGGCGTTGAACAGATCACGGTGGAGGCCGGCGAGGCGGGCATGCGGCTCGACCGCTGGTTCAAGACCCATTTCCCGGGCCTTGGCTTTGGTCATCTGCAGAAGCTGCTTCGGTCCGGGCAGATCCGCGTCGACGGCGGCCGCGTCAAGGCCGACACCCGTGTCGAGCCTGGCCAGACGGTGCGCATTCCACCGCTGGAAGTGGACAAGAAGGGCGACAGCCCGCTGACCGGCCATTCGATCCGCAACCAGGGCGATGCCGAAGTCCTGGCAAAGATGCTGATCCATGAGGATCCGAAGGTTTTCGTCTTCAACAAGCCGGCTGGCCTTGCGGTGCAGGGCGGCTCGGGCGTCACCCGTAACGTCGACGACATGTTGGAAGCCTGGCGCAACCAGAAGGGCGAGAAGCCGCGGCTGGTGCACCGGCTCGATCGCGACACGTCTGGCGTGCTGGTCGTCGCCCGCACCAGGCTGGCGGCGATGAAGCTCTCCGAGGCGTTTCGCGCCCGCGAGACCAAGAAGACCTACTGGGCTTTGGTCAAGGGCGTGCCGCCCAAGCGCGAGGATAAGATATCGACCTGGCTGATCAAGGAAGCCACGCCGGATGGCGATCGGGTGCGCATTGCCAAGCACGGCGAAAAGGGCGCCGACCATGCCGTATCCTACTATCGCATCATCGAGCAGGCGGCGCAGGCGCTGACCTGGCTGGAGATGGAGCCCTATACCGGCCGCACCCATCAGTTGCGCGTTCATGCCGCCCATATCGGTTGTCCCATCATCGGCGATCCCAAATATTTCGAGGCCGACACCAATTGGGATTTTCCGGGCGGGATGCAGAACCGCCTGCATCTGCACGCGCGCCGCATCGTCATCCCGCATCCGGACCAGGGTTTCATCGACGTCACCGCACCTATGCCGCCGCATATGCGCCAGAGCTGGAACCTGATCGGCTTCGACGACGCCAGTGCGGAGGATTGACCATGAGCGGCGCTGCCGATGCGCTCGACCGTCGCGATACGGTCGACATGGCGGCCGCCGCCATAATGGTCGGCCTGACGTTCTCCTGGGGCCTGAATTACGTCGCCGCCAAGATCTCCTATGCCGGCTATGATCCGGTTTTCCTGTCGATCGCGCGCTCGGTTATCGGCGGGCTCTGCGTCTTCCTCTGGTGCCGCTGGCGCGGCATTGCGCTTTTCAAGAGGGACGGGACATTGCTCGCGGGCATTGCAGTGGGCGTGCTCTTCGGCATCGAGTTCCTCTGCCTTTATGTCGGGCTGGAGCACACCACGGTCGCCCGCAACACGCTGCTGGTCAACACCATGCCGTTCTGGATGCTGCTGGGAGGGCATTTCCTGCTCGGCGAGCCGATCAGCCTGCGCAAATCCTTTGGCCTTCTGCTTGCCTTTGCCGGCCTCGCCGCGGTCTTTTCCGACAAGCTCGGCGGCGGCGGGGACATGCTGTTCGGCGATCTGCTGAGCCTTGGCTCCGGATTCGTCTGGGCCTTGACCAATATCCTGATCAAGCGCTCGAAGCTGGGTAACACGAGCGCCGAAAAGCTGCTGCTCTATCAACTCTCCGGCGCTGCGATCGTCGGCGTCCTGGTGTTGCCTCTGGCCGGCCCCTCCGTGCGCGATCCCGCGCTGTTGCCGACGTTGGCCCTGCTTTTCCAGGCGCTCTATATCGTCGCCTTCACCTATGTGTTGTGGTTCTGGCTGCTGCGGCGCTATCCCGCCTCCAGCCTGTCGAGTTTCACGTTCCTGTCGCCGGTCTTCGGCGTGCTGTGCGGCGCCCTGTTCTTGAACGAGCCGCTGACCATACGCATTTTTCTGGCACTTGGTCTCATTGCCGCCGGTCTGGTCATCGTCAACAGGCCGCCGCGCCAGCAGACGGCCGAAGGAGGCTGACATGCGCGATATCCTCAGCGATCTCGAGGCGGGGAAACTGCTCTCCGACCCCGATCCGGTGCGCCGCGCCCAGATCCAGATGAAGAAGCCGCTGCCGAAGCGTTTTTACAAGATCGTTTCGGTCGCGCCGGCCGATGATGGCTTTGCCGTCCATCTCGACGGCAAACCGGTGCGCACGCCGGGCAAGGCGCTGCTGACGCTGCCGACCGAGAAGGCGGCATCGCTGGTCGCCGATGAATTCGCCGCCCAGGGCGAGACCATCGATCCGGTGTCGATGCCGGTGATGCGTCTCGTCAACACCGCGCTCGACGGCGTCGCCAGCGATCCGCAGGCGGTGCTGGAGGACATACTGCGCTTTGCCTCGTCGGATCTGCTCTGTTATCGCGCCGACGCACCACAAGGCTTGGTCGAGCGGCAGAACGAGCTGTGGGATCCTGTCCTCGACTGGGCGCAGGCAGCACTCGGCGCTCGCTTCAACCTTGCCGAGGGCATCATTCACGTCGATCAACCGCGCGAAACCATTGCTGTGCTGGGTGCGCATCTTGCCCAGCGCGCCGAGCCGCTGCGCCTGGCAGCGATCCACGTCATGACCTCGCTGACCGGTTCGGCGCTGCTGGCGTTGGCCGTGGAGTTCGGCGAACTCGGCGGTGAGGCGGCCTGGACTGCCGGCCATGTCGACGAGGATTGGCAGATCGAGCATTGGGGACAGGATGCGGAAGCTGTCGCGCGCCGCTCCGCCCGCAAGCGCGACATGATGGCTGCCGTCGGTCTGATCGAGGCGCTCGAAGGCTGACCGGCCACCGCACCGCACCTAATACCAAAGTCATAATCCCAAAGTCATCTGCCGTTGGCAGGCGCTTTCTGTCATTTTTCCCGTGATTGCTGCCGCGAGTCTGCGCTCGGAAGAGAATGCGAACGCAAGGGCGCTGCATCGAGCACAAGGGTCTCACGGGAGGAGCATCTCAATGGCTATCGCATCGACCGCCAGCGGAAAGAGCCGCGGCATGACGCGAGAGGAGAAGAAGGTCATCTTCGCTTCTTCGCTCGGCACCGTTTTCGAGTGGTACGATTTTTATCTCTACGGGTCGCTGGCGGCTTTTATTGGTTCGACCTTTTTCAGCCCGACCATTCCGGAAGCGACGCGCAATATTTTCGCGCTGCTGGCTTTCGCCGCCGGCTTCCTCGTCCGTCCGTTCGGCGCTTTGCTGTTCGGCCGCATCGGCGACCTTGTCGGCCGCAAATATACCTTCCTCGTCACCATGACGATCATGGGCCTGTCGACCTTCCTGGTGGGCTTGCTGCCTGGTTATGCGAGCCTCGGCATCGCGGCTCCGGTGATCCTGATCATCCTGCGCATGCTCCAGGGCTTGGCACTGGGCGGCGAATATGGCGGCGCGGCCACCTATGTCGCCGAGCATGCGCCGGACGACCGGCGCGGCTACTATACGTCGTGGATCCAGACGACCGCCACACTCGGCCTGTTCCTGTCGCTGATCGTCATCCTGATCGTCCAGGGCTCCATGAGCAAGGAAACCTATGCCGCCTGGGGCTGGCGCGTTCCTTTCATCGTGTCGTTCCTGTTGCTCGGCATTTCCATCTGGATCCGGCTGTCGCTTTCCGAATCCCCCACCTTCCAGCGCATGAAGGAAGAGGGCAAGGGTTCCAAGGCACCGCTCTCGGAAGCCTTCGGCCAGTGGAAGAACGCCAAGATCGCGCTGCTGGCACTGCTCGGCCTTACGGCTGGCCAGGCCGTGGTCTGGTATAACGGCCAGTTCTACGCCCTGTTCTTCCTCCAGAACGTGTTGAAGCTGGACGCACAGTCGGTCAACATCATGATCGCCATCGCGCTTGCGCTGGGCTCCATCTTCTTCGTCGTGTTCGGCTGGCTCTCCGACAAGATCGGCCGCAAACCGATCATCATGGCCGGGCTCGCACTGGCGATCGTCTGCACCTTCCCGCTGTTCAAGGCATTGACCTGGGCCGCCAATCCGGCCCTTGCCGAGGCACAGCAGAGCACCCGCGCGACGGTGACCGCGGCACCCGGCGACTGCAGGTTCCAGTTCAATCCGGTGGGCACCGCCAAGTTCACGACGTCTTGCGACATCGCGACCTCGTTCCTGACCAAGAACTCGGTGCCCTATGACGTCGTTTCCACGGCGGCACCCGGTACGGCTGCTTCGGTCAAGATCGGCAATGAAACGGTGGCATCCTACGATGCTGTCGCCGCGGGCGACCAGGCCAAGGCCAAGGAGGCCGCCTTCGTCAAGGCCGTCAACATGTCGCTGCAGGACGGCGGATATCCGCTGAAGCGTGCTGCGATCAAGATACCGGACCAGAAGCTCGACGCGTTTGTCGCTGCCAATCCCGAACTGAAGCTCGACGCCGCCGCCATCCGCGCCGGCGAGAAGGCGACGGTTCCTACCGATCAGGCTATCAAGGACAAGCTTTTGACCGCCGACGAGGCTGCCGGTGCGCCTGAGGTCACCGTCTACAACATACCCGGCGGCGGTGCCTTCGCCATGTTCGCCGACCCTGCGGCCGTGAACTGGCCTATGACGATCGCCATCCTGTTCGTCCTCGTCCTGTTCGTGACCATGGTCTACGGTCCGATCGCGGCCATCCTGGTCGAGATGTTCCCGACCCGCATCCGCTACACCGGCATGTCGCTGCCCTACCATATCGGCAATGGCTGGTTCGGCGGGTTGCTGCCGGCGACGGTGTTCGCGCTCAGTGCCTACAGGGGCGACATCTATTATGGCCTCTGGTATCCCGTGATAATCGCGGCGATGTCGCTCGTCATCGGCATGATCTTCGTCAAGGACACGCTGGGCACGAACTTGGAGACCAAGCAGTAACGGGTCGGATCCACATGCATGAGAAAACCCGGCGCGAGCGATCGCGCCGGGTTTTCATATCGAGGCTGAAGATGCGTTCAGCTCTTCGGCTGCTGGTTTTCTTCCTCGACAGCGGCCTCGTGATACCAGCCATCGAAATCGGCATGCGTGTTACGCAGCGAGGCAAGCTCTGCCGCGAACTTGGCCTTCGCGCCTAAATTTGAGGCAGATACGCAGCCTGCAAGCGGGAACATCAGGATCTTTGCCGACGGACGGGCGAGGGTGACTTCCATTGGCGGTCTCCTTTCTTCTCCGAGGGTCAGTTGATTCAGCTTTTCCTCAAAATAGGTTCTGCGATTCATTTAGGCAATATGCTTATGAAAAGATCAGTTATTGCCTATTATTTGCGCAATCTCTGCGTCTGATCGATCCCGGCGCATTGCTGGGGCGGTGCAGTGAATTCACGGGAATCTTACGACCATTTTGTCGCACCGGTCGATGCCAGAGTGGCATATGAATTGCTTTTTACCAGTCGGCAGGTCGGCTTGCTCCGGCCATGCGTCGACACCGCGTGCGGTGGTCAAGCACAACGAGAGGCTCTAGAATGACCAAATACAAGCTCGAGTATATCTGGCTCGACGGATACACCCCGGCCCCCAATCTTCGCGGCAAGACCCAGATCAAGGATTATGCCGAGTTCCCGAAGCTCGACCAGCTGCCGCTGTGGGGCTTCGACGGCTCGTCCACCATGCAGGCCGAGGGCCGAAGCTCCGATTGCGTGTTGAAGCCGGTCGCGCTTTATCCCGATCCGGCCCGCACCAACGGCGTTCTCGTCATGTGCGAAGTCATGATGCCCGATGGCGTCACGCCGCACGTGTCCAACAGCCGCGCGACCATTCTCGACGACGAGGATGCCTGGTTCGGTTTCGAGCAGGAGTACTTCTTCTACAAGGATGGCCGTCCGCTCGGTTTCCCCGAGAGCGGTTATCCCGCCCCGCAGGGCCCGTACTACACCGGCGTCGGCTATTCGAACGTCGGCAGCATCGCGCGCCAGATCGTCGAAGAGCATCTCGACCTCTGCCTTGCCGCGGGTATCAACCATGAAGGCATCAACGCCGAAGTGGCCAAAGGCCAGTGGGAATTCCAGATTTTCGGCAAGGGCTCCAAGAAGGCCGCCGATCAGATGTGGATGGCCCGCTACCTGCTCCAGCGCCTCACCGAAAAGTACGGCATAGATATTGAGTTCCACTGCAAGCCGCTCGGCGACACCGATTGGAACGGCTCGGGCATGCATTGCAACTTCTCGACCAAATATATGCGCGAAGTCGGCGGCAAGGGTTATTTCGAGGCCCTGATGGCGCAGTTCGAAAAGAACCTGATGGACCATATCGCCGTGTACGGCCCGGACAACGACAAGCGTCTGACCGGCAAGCACGAGACGGCCCCCTGGAACAAGTTCAGCTATGGTATCGCCGACCGCGGCGCCTCGATCCGCGTGCCGCATTCGTTCGTCAAGAATGACTACAAGGGTTATCTGGAAGACCGCCGCCCGAACTCGCAGGGCGACCCCTACCAGATCGCTTCCCAGGTCCTGAAGACGATCTCGCAGGTTTCGACCGGCGCATCGGTTTCGGCCGCTGCTTGATATTTCACGTCGGGCCTCAAGATCCCCGACAACCATGACGCGAGCCCCGGCGGGAGTTGCCGGGGCTTTTTCGTGTGACGATGGCGAGCACTATCGCATGCCGCTGTTTCCGTTCGCCGCTCCTCGTCTTCCTGGCTCCTGGCCTGGCAAAGCAAATTCCCCCAAAAAAAGTCAGGTTAAAAAGGGCGGCTCAAACCCATCCCGACAAGGCGGCTTTGGGCTGACGAAAGCATACCTTGGCGCCGGGCCGCAGGCTTCGAAATCCTCGAAAAAGCCCGGAAATCCGGCCATTCCGGCAAGAATGCCTGTCGACCGATCCTTTCATAAGCCCCTGTTCATACACCAAAATCGACCGTCTCGACGCCCGGCAGGCGACATTGACAGGCTGCGGCGCAACATGCGTATTCGCAGGCATTGGGGGATACGCCAAGCGGTGCTGTTCGAAGGGGCGGGGTTTCTTGAACGACAGCATTGGCGGGGGCGCCGGACGAGCGGGCATTGCAGCCTGAGGCAGTGTGCCGCTCGCTCCTGGCTTATCCCTTTACTCGCAAAAAGCGCATGCCGGATCGCCTGGCAGCCCAGCTTGGCTGGCTCAAGCCGGCCTGTGCCTCAGCGCAATCGGCACGTGTGACGTGACCAGCCGACGGAACCTCAGCAGCCGGTGCGCCTTTCCAGTCGCTGGATCGGGGCAGCATCCGATCGAACGCGTCAGTGTCCGCGGATTTGGCTGAATGGAAGCCTCGATATGAGCAAACAAAGAGGCCGGAAGAGGTTCATCTTCCGGCCTCGCATTTGCAGGCTGAATTGAAGCCGCTGGATCCGGGTTATGCCGGGTCCAGGGAGATCAAAAATCAGACCGAATAGTACATGTCGTATTCGACGGGATGCGGTGTCATTTCGAAGCGCATCACCTCGGCCATCTTCAACTCGATGTAGCTGTCGATCTGGTCGTCGTCGAAGACGCCGCCGGCCTTCAGGAAGCCGCGGTCCTTGTCGAGGCTCTGGAGCGCCTCACGCAGCGAGCCGCAGACGGTCGGGATCTTCTTCAGCTCCTTCGGCGGCAAATCGTAGAGATCCTTGTCCATCGGCTGGCCGGGATGAATCTTGTTCTTGATCCCGTCGAGGCCGGCCATCAGCATGGCGGCAAAGGCGAGATAGGGGTTCGCGCCCGGATCGGGGAAGCGGACCTCGACGCGCTTCGACTTTGGCGACGAGCCGAACGGGATGCGGCAGGATGCCGAGCGGTTGCGCGCCGAATAGGCGAGCAGCACCGGCGCCTCGTAGCCCGGCACCAGGCGCTTGTAGGAATTGGTCAGCGGGTTGGTGAAGGCGTTGATGGCCTTGGCGTGCTTGATGATGCCTCCGATATAGAACAGGCAGCTTTCCGAGAGGCCGGCATACTCGTTGCCGGCGAAGGTCGGCTTGCCTCCTTTCCAGATCGACTGGTGGACATGCATGCCCGAGCCGTTGTCGCCGAAGATCGGCTTCGGCATGAAGGTGGCGGTCTTGCCATAGGCATTGGCGACCTGATGCACGACATATTTGTAGATCAGCATCTTGTCGGCGTTGCGGACCAGCGTGTCGAACTTGATGCCGAGTTCGTGCTGGGCCGCAGCCACCTCGTGGTGATGCTTCTCGACCCGCACGCCCATCTCGGCGAGCACGGTCAGCATCTCGGAGCGCATGTCCTGCGCCGAATCGATCGGCGGCACCGGGAAATAACCCCCTTTGATGCGCGGACGGTGGCCGAGATTGCCGGTTTCGTAGTCGGTGTCGTCATTGGACGGCAGTTCGGTGGAATCGAGCCTGAAGCCGGTGTTATAGGGATCGGCTTTGTACTTGACGTCGTCGAAGACGAAGAACTCGGCTTCCGGGCCGACATAGATGGTGTCGCCGATCCCTTCCGACTTCATGTAGGCCTCCGCCTTCTTGGCAGTGCCGCGCGGGTCGCGGTTGTAGGATTCGCCCGAAACCGGATCGAGGATGTCGCATAGGATGACCATGGTCGACTGCGCGAAAAACGGATCCATGTGGACCGTTTCAGGATCGGGCATCAGCACCATGTCGGACTCGTTGATCGCCTTCCAGCCGGCGATCGAAGAACCATCGAACATCACGCCATCGGCGAACATGTCTTCCTCGACCTCGATGACATCCATCGTCACGTGCTGCAGCTTGCCCTTCGGGTCGGTGAAGCGCAGGTCAACGAACTTCACATCGTTGTCCTTGATCTGCTTCATGATGTCTTTGGCTGTCGTCATGTCATGTATCCCTGTGGTGACGTTTTTTAATAATGACGTTTCGGAAGATGGGCGAGGTGTCAGACCGCATCCATGCCGGTTTCGCCGGTGCGG
This sequence comes from Mesorhizobium sp. B1-1-6, assembly GCF_006443035.1. Taxonomy (NCBI): domain Bacteria; kingdom Pseudomonadati; phylum Pseudomonadota; class Alphaproteobacteria; order Hyphomicrobiales; family Phyllobacteriaceae; genus Mesorhizobium; species Mesorhizobium sp. B1-1-6. The sequence continues at coordinate 134,963 of NZ_VFWR01000014.1, forward strand.
ATGCGCACAACTTCCTCGATGTTCGAGACGAAGATCTTGCCGTCGCCGATGCGCCCAGTCTGGGCCGCCTTGCGGATGGCTTCGATGGCGCCTTCGACCGCATCGTCGCCGAGCACGACCTCGATCTTCACCTTGGGCAGGAAGTCGACGACATATTCGGCGCCGCGATAAAGCTCGGTGTGGCCCTTCTGGCGTCCAAAACCCTTGGCCTCGGTCACGGTGATGCCTTGCAGTCCGGCCTCCTGAAGCGCTTCCTTCACTTCGTCCAGCTTGAATGGCTTGATGATCGCTTCGATCTTTTTCATGTAAAAAGTGGCCTCCACTGCCAAAAAAACGGGTTGTGAGCCCCCGCTTGCGCCTCCATCAAGCACGAATTGTGCCAATTGGCGGGATTTCAAGCGGTGTCATTCGATTCCAGAACATGCCGCACGAAGATGCAAATTCGCATCGTTCACTGCATCCAGCGCGCGACGGATGGCTGCAGCCTACGCGGCGTCGGTGTTTATGTCTGCCCGATATTTAGGCGTATTGCTTATTTGGTGGGCATTGCTCAGCTTGGCTGGGACCGCGCCAACTCCTCTGCGTTTGCGTCGAGCCGAAAACTGGACAATGCTTTATCGAATGCGGATCGGCAATCCATGAGCAACGAACTTCTTTCTCCCGAGGAGATGAGCGAGGCGGATCGGTTGACGATTGCCGCCGGCGCAATCGACGGCATCGGCCTGATGCGCCGTGCAGGCGAAGCCGTCGCGGCCGAAATTTTCAGGCGCGATCCGGCAGCGAAGCGGGTCCATGTGCTTTGCGGTCCCGGCAACAATGGCGGCGATGGCTATGTCGTGGCCCGCTGCCTGGCAACCGCTGGCGTCGACACGGTGGTCTGGGCGACGGGCACGCCGAAGCCGGGCAGCGATGCCGCGCTTGCCGCCGGCGAATGCCCGGTCAAACCTCGGCCGCTGGCGAATTTCGCGGCCGAAGCCGGCGCTGTCGTCGTCGACGCTCTTTACGGAGCAGGGCTGTCCAAACCGCTGTCCGGTGAAGCGGCGAGAACGGTTGGCGTGGTGACAAGCCTGGCCTTGCCGGTCGTCGCGGTCGATCTGCCATCAGGCGTTTCCGGGGACAGCGGCCAAGTGCTCGGCCATGCTTTTCGGGCTGGGGTCACCGTCACCTTCGCCCGCAAAAAACCTGGTCATCTTTTGCTGCCCGGGCGCGAGCTGTGCGGGGAGATCGTGCTCGCCGATATCGGTATCGCCGATGGTCTCATTGCCCGGATTCGGCCCCAGGCGTTCGAGAACTCGCCGGCGCTTTGGCTCAGCGCCTTTCCGATTCCGGGCGTCGATACGCACAAGTACAAGCGCGGCCATGTCGGCGTCTTTTCCGGCGGCCCGAGCGCCACTGGCGCGGCGCGGCTTGCGGCGCTTGCCGCGGCGCGAAGCGGGGCAGGGGCGGTCACCGTCCTGTCCCCGGCGAAAGCCATGCAGGTCAATGCCGCGCATCTGACCTCGATCATGCTGCGCAAAGCAAATGACAGCGCCGACATCGACGCCTTCATCGGCGAACGCCGGCCCTCCGCTTTTGTACTGGGCCCTGGCTTCGGTGTCGGTGAAAGAACGCGGAATTTTGCTCTCACGCTGCTTGCCGCTGGCCAGCAGCGGAACGTTTCCGCCTCGGTCGATGGTCTGGTGTTCGACGCCGACGCGATCACCTCGTTTCGCGAGAAGCCGGATGTCCTGTTCGAAGCCTCGCGCCAGCCGAGCGCGCCGTCGCTGGTGATGACGCCGCATGAAGGCGAGTTCGCCAGGCTGTTTGCTGACATCGCGGGTGGCGCCGTTTCGTCCAAGTTGGGCAGGGCTCGTATGGCCGCCACCCGTGCCAATGCCGTGATCGTCTATAAGGGCGCCGACACCGTAATCGCTGCTCCCGATGGCAAGGCCGCGATAAACTCCAATGGCGCGCCGTGGTTGGCAACCGCCGGTTCGGGCGACGTGCTCTCGGGGCTGGTGGCCGGCTTCCTGGCGCAAGGCATGCCGGCCTTCGAGGCGGCGTGCGCGGCGGTATGGATCCATGCCGAGGCCGGCAGCCGGTTCGGGCCGGGGCTGATCGCCGAGGATTTCCCGCTGGCGCTGGTGCCTGTGCTGCGTGAACTGGTGGCGGCTCGCGGCGCGCGCTGATTTGCCGCGACATTCAGCTTACAGCGGAATGTTGTCGTGCTTTTTCCAGGGGTTCTGCATTTCCTTGTTGCGCAGCATTCGCAGCGCGCGGGCGATGCGGCGGCGGGTCGAATGCGGCATGATCACCTCGTCGACATAGCCGCGCTCGGCGGCGACGAAGGGCGACAGGAAGCGGTCTTCGTAAGCCTTTGTATGAGCTGCGATCTTTTCGGCGTCTCCGATGTCCTTGCGATAGATGATCTCGACCGCGCCCCTGGCGCCCATCACGGCGATCTGCGCCGTCGGCCAGGCATAGTTCATATCGCCACGCAGGTGTTTCGAAGCCATCACGTCATAGGCGCCGCCATAGGCCTTCCTGGTGATGACGGTGATCTTCGGCACGGTCGCCTCGGCATAGGCGAAGAGCAGTTTGGCGCCGTGCTTGATCAGCCCGCCATATTCCTGCGCCGTGCCCGGCAGGAAGCCCGGAACGTCGACGAAGGTGACGATCGGGATCGAAAAACAGTCGCAGAAGCGCACGAAGCGCGCCGCCTTGCGGCTGGCGTCAGAATCGAGCACGCCGGCCAGCACCATGGGCTGGTTGGCGACGAAGCCGACCGTGCGGCCTTCAATACGTCCGAAGCCGGTGACGATGTTCTTGGCGAAACTTTGCTGGATCTCGAAGAAATCACCCTCGTCGGCGACTTTCAGGATCAGCTCCTTGATATCGTAAGGCTTGTTCGCGTTGTCGGGGATCAGCCGGTCGAGCGACAGATCGTGATCGGTGACCGACTGGTAGCATTCGATCTCGGGAATCTCCGATGTGTTCGAGGCCGGCAGCAAATCGACCAGCCGGCGCATCTGCAGCAGTGCTTCGACGTCGTTGTCATAGGCGCCGTCGGCGATCGAGGATTTCGTCGTGTGAACGGAAGCGCCGCCGAGGCTCTCGGCGGTCACCGTCTCGTTGGTGACGGTCTTCACCACGTCCGGTCCAGTAACGAACATGTAGGAGGTGTCGCGCACCATGAAGATGAAGTCGGTCATGGCCGGCGAATAGACGTCGCCGCCAGCGCAAGGCCCCATGATCACGGAAATCTGCGGAATGACGCCCGACGCCAGCACATTGCGCTGAAAGATCTCGGCGTAGCCGCCGAGTGCAGCCACGCCTTCCTGGATGCGGGCACCGCCGGCATCGTAGAGGCCGATGATCGGCGCGCGGTTGCGCAGCGCCATCTCCTGCACCTTGATGACCTTTTCGGCATGCGCTTCCGACAGCGAGCCGCCGAACACGGTAAAATCCTTGGCGAAAAGGTAGACGGGACGGCCGTTGACGGTGCCCCAGCCGGTGACAACGCCATCGCCGGCGATCTTGGTCTTTTCCATGCCGAAGTCGGTCGAACGGTGCTCGACATACATGTCGAACTCCTCGAACGAACCCTCGTCGAGAAACACCTCGATGCGTTCGCGGGCGGTGAGCTTGCCCTTCTTGTGCTGCGCGTCGATGCGAGCCTGACCGCCGCCCATGCGGGCGATCTCGCGACGACGCTCGAGTTCCTTCAGCACGTCCTTCATTCTCGATCTCCTGCGCGGGCTGCTTTGTGGTAATGATGCCCGCAGGTGAGCGCAAGCGTCGCTTTTTCGAGGCGTTTTGTTGCGCTGCAACATGATGCCCTTGCATTTCAGAGCGAACTCAGCCATATGCACGGCATAGGCGCTTGGGCCGGACCGATCCGGCCTTCTCCTCGAATGAGACTGGTTGCGTCTGTTTTCCCTCTTTCCTGCTGATCGACCCCGATTGGTTAGCAAGGTGGCGAAAAAGCCCCGTGGCATGATGCCTGCGGGCACGACAGCGCAGCCGCGCGGACGAACACGTCCGCCGCCTTGTCGTTCCATGACAATTGATTCGACGGCAGGTTGCGCCCTGCCGCCATTGATGTTTGCGGCCAGAGGCCGCGTGAAAGAAGAATATTTTGACCAACGAAAACACTTTGCCCGGCAACGACACTGGAGAACTCTCCGGTTTCGCAGCACTGGGAATCACGGGTGCGCTGCTCAAGGCCACCCATGCCGCCGGCTTCACCGATCCGAAGCCGATCCAGGCTCAGGCGATCCCGCCGCAGATGGAAGGCCGTGACATTTTCGGCATCGCCCAGACCGGCTCCGGCAAAACTGCGGCCTTCGCGCTGCCGATCCTGTCGAAGATCATTGCGCTCGGCACCAAGCGCCGGCCGAAGACGGCACGCGCGCTGATCCTGGCGCCGACTCGTGAGCTCGCCGTGCAGATCGAGGACACCATCAAGATCCTCGCCAAGGGCGCGCATGTCTCGACCGCGCTCGTGCTGGGCGGCGTCTCGCGCTTCAGCCAGGTGAAGAAGGTTGCGCCTGGTGTCGACATCCTGATCGCCACGCCTGGCCGGTTGACCGATCTGGTGCGCGAAGGCGACCTCATGCTTGCCGACACCAAATGGCTGGTGCTCGACGAGGGCGACCGCATGCTCGACATGGGCTTCATCAATGACGTCAAGCGCATCGCCAAGGCGACCGCGCCGGACCGTCAGACGGTGCTGTTCTCCGCGACTATGCCCAATGAAATCGCCGAACTGGCGAAAGGCCTGCTGAAGAACCCAATCCGTGTCGAAGTCGCGCCGCAAAGCACGGCGGCGGCCGAGATCGCGCAGAGCGTCGTCCTTGCCCGCACCAAGCAGAAGCGCCAAGTGCTGTCGACGATGCTCGCCGACGAGACGATGAAGTCCGTCATCATCTTTTCGCGCACCAAGCACGGCGCCGACCGGGTAACCAAGGACCTCGAGCGCGACGGCTTCAAGGCCGCTGTCATCCACGGCAACAAGTCGCAGAATGCGCGGCAGAAGGCACTGAACGATTTCCGCGAGGGTTCGGTGCGCATTCTGGTGGCCACCGATATCGCCGCGCGCGGCATCGACGTGCCCGGCATCAGTCATGTCGTGAATTTCGACCTGCCTGATGAGGCGGAGAGCTATGTCCACCGCATCGGCCGCACCGGCCGCAACGGCCGGGACGGCATTGCGATTACGCTCTGCGATCCGTCCGAGAACAGCAAGCTGCGCCAGGTCGAACGCATCATCCGCGCCAAGCTGCCTGTTGTCGCCGACCATCTCGGCAGCCCCGATCCGCAGCGCAACCCGGCTGAGAAGAACGAGCGCTTCGAGCCTGCCAATGACCGAAACGACCGCAATGGCCGTCGCGACGGCAGGCGGCCGGGCGGCCAGAACAACGGCTCCGGCAAGAAGCGCTTCGGTGACAAGCCGGCCTTCGCTGGCGACCGCAAACCGGAAGGCGCCAAGCCCTTCAAGGGCAACAATAAACGCCGCTTCGGCGGCAAGCGGCCCGCGGCGCGGGCCGCGTAGGCAGGCCGCTTCGTATTGGCCGGGCATTTGCGTGCCCGGCTGGTCACCAGTGAGATAAAGGGCGACCGCGGTGAGGCTGCGGTCGCCCTTTCCGTATGGAAGCTCGGGCTACTTCGCGACCGCCTCGATCCAGACGGCAATTCTTTGTGCAAGGAAGGTCGTGGTCGATGGCGACAGGGCGTCGCCGGCGATGACGTGGTTGTCGGGATCGCCGGTATCGTCGACCGGAACCAGCTCGTGCGGCGCGCCCCAACGCCCGGCGATTTCACGCGTGCGGTCAGGCCGCACCACGCTGTCCGAATCCGAAAAGATGAAGAGGGCAGGGACCACCGCTTTCTCCACCGGCGCGCCATAGGCAAGTTCCGTCAGCGCCTGCATCGGCAGCGTCGCGGCAAGGGGATATCTGGTGGTCCAGAATTTCTCGTGCAGCGCGTTGCGCGGCATGAAGCTGCGCTCCTTGCCGGCGACGAGTTCGGCTATTTGTTTGCCCCATCGCATGGTCAGGATCCCGGCGCCCGACGCCTTGACGCCGAAATTCGGCGAGATGAACGCGATCGCCGCCACGCCGTCCGAAGCACCCGGTTGTGTTGCCGCCCAGGCCGCCAGCGAGCCGCCGGTCGAGGTGGAGATGACGATCACCTTGTCGCCGATGGCCCGGCCGATCGCGAGCGCCTCCTCATAGTCGTTGATCCAGGCATCGACGCTGCCTTGCGTCATGGCCGCGCCATCCTGCCCGTGGCCGGTGAGGCGGGTAAAGAACAGATTGGCGTCGAGCTGGTCGGCAACCTCGTCGGGCAGCGGGCGGAGCTCGCCTTTCGACGCCGAAAAGCCGTGGATATAGACGATCGACAGCCGTGTCCTGGCATGCACCATCGGATTGGCCCAGATGATCTCTTTCTCCAGCCCGTCACGGATGCCGGATATCGCCGCTTCCGTCCTGGCCACATAGGCCTGCGGATCGTCGCCGATTGCGGCTGGATCGAAGCGGATCGTGGTGTCGACGGGAACCCGCGGGCCGAGCACGAAGGCCAGTGCGAGGATGGCGACTAACCCCAGCACAGCAAGCACGATTCGTCGCCCCATCGCAGACTCCAAACGCAACAACAACAAACCTACGGCGGCGGCGGGGAACAGGCAACGACCGGCCCGGCGATGAAGCCGCCGATCCGCTGGCTTCTATTCGCTCGGCGGCTTGCGGTCGTAATTCAGCGGCCGTGCCTTCCAGCTCGTCATGAGGCTGATCACGCCTCGGTACACCGGTCTCGGCAACAGGCTGAGCAGCTTCAGGGGCCAGCTCGTCCGGCGCGGGAATGTGACCTCGAAGCCGCCGGATTTGATACCCCGCACCATGCGCCGCGTCGCTCGGCTGACCGGCATCAGCCCCGGCATGGGCAGCATGTTCTTCTCGGTCAGCGGTGTGTCTATGAAGCCCGGATTCATGACCTGGACGCGCACGTTCATCTTGTCGAAATCGTATTTCAGCGATTCGGCCAGGATGTTGATCGCCGCTTTGGTGCCGCCATAAGCGGCCGTCGTCGGCCAGCCGAAATAAGCGGTGACCGAGCCGACCAGCACGATATGGCCGCGCGCCCGCACCCGCATGCGTTCGACGACCGGCACCAGCCCGTTGATGATGCCGAAATAGTTGACCTCGAAAGACCGGCGAAAATCGCTGACGACGAGAGCCTCGCCAGGCGTGGAAATGTAATTGCCCGCGTTTAAGACGGCGAGCACGATGGGGCCAAGCTCGTTTTCGATCGCAGCGACGGTTCTCGCCATGCGCGGCTCGTCGGTCACATCGCAGGGAAAAGCCTTGACCTTGCCTGGCATCTGCGCGGTCTCGACAATGAGCGTGTCGATCGGATCGCCATCGGGTGCGGTTACGGCCACCGCATAGCCCTGGGACGCAAGATCCCTGGCCAGCGAACGGCCGATGCCGCTGCTGCCTCCCGTGACCCAGGCGACGCCATGCTTCGGGTCGGCCCGATAAAGTGTCATGCTGCGCCCCCGTCGAATTGTTCTTGGCTTTTGCTCTAACCGCGAAGAAATCGAATGAAAAGAGCGGTTTTCGATGCCGGTCCCAAATGAACCGCGCGGATACGCCCGGCACCAGGGAGAGGCCGGCGCAAATGCAGTGCAGAAAATGCGACTGGACCAGGCAAATTCTTGCCTTGAAACCGAAGCTTCGGGTTTCTAGGGTTTCGCCGCAGCTACACAAGGACTCCCGAATGCCCCGCTCCGTGATCGACGCTATCGGCAACACGCCATTGATCCGCCTCAACAGGGCTTCGGAAGAAACCGGCTGCGAGATCCTGGGCAAGGCCGAATTCATGAATCCCGGACAGTCGGTCAAGGACCGCGCCGGCCTGTTCATCATCCGCGATGCCGAAGAGCGTGGGCTGCTCAGGCCGGGCGGCGTCATTGTCGAGGGCACGGCCGGCAATACGGGCATCGGGCTGACGCTGGTCGCCAAGGCGCTCGGCTACCGCACCGTCATCGTCATTCCCGAAACGCAGAGCCAGGAGAAGAAGGACACGATCAAGCTGCTCGGCGCCGAGCTGATCGAGGTTCCGGCCGTGCCGTACAAGAACCCCAACAATTACGTGAAATTGTCGGGGCGGCTGGCTGAGCAAATGGCGCGTTCGGAGCCGAACGGCGCTATCTGGGCCAACCAGTTCGACAATGTCGCCAACCGCGACGGGCACATCCGCACCACGGCGCAGGAGATCTGGAGCCAGACCGGCGGCAAGGTCGACGGCTTCGTCTCGGCGGTCGGCTCGGGCGGAACGCTGGCCGGCGTCGCTTTCGGACTGAAGGCGAAAAACAGGGACGTCAAGATTGCTCTCGCAGATCCGCTGGGCGCCGCGCTCTACAGTTTCTACACCAGCGGTGAGCTGAAGTCGGAAGGCAGTTCGATCACCGAAGGCATCGGGCAGGGGCGCATCACAGCCAACCTCGATGGGTTCACGCCCGACTTTTCGTTCCAGATTCGTGATGAGGATGCGTTGCCGATCGTCTTCGACCTGGTCCAGGAGGAAGGCCTTTGCGTCGGCGGTTCGACCGGCATCAACATAGCGGGCGCGATCCGACTGGCGCGTGAACTCGGCCCCGGCCATACCATCGTGACCATTCTTTGCGACTACGGCACACGCTACCAATCGAAACTGTTCAATCCCGAATTCCTGCGCGAAAAGAAGCTGCCGGTGCCCGGCTGGATGGAAGAGAAATCAGATATTTCCGTGCCGTTTGAAAAGGTCGTGTGATGGCGCACAAGACCGAAGCGCTGTTTCGCGACGACGCCTATCTCAGGACGGCCGATGCCGTGGTGGTCGCCGTCAACGAGCGCGGCGGCATCGTTCTGGACCGCACCATCTTCTATGCCACCTCGGGCGGGCAGCCGGGCGATAGCGGCCATCTCCAGCGCGCCGATGGCAGCCGCATCGTCCTGGCCGCCACCATCACCGGGGAAACAAAGGACGAGATCATCCACGTGCCGGCGCCGGAACAAGCCGCGCCTGCGGTCGGCGAGCGCCTGAAGCTCGCAATCGACTGGGAGCGACGTCATCTCTTGATGCGCATGCATGCCGCTTGCCATTTGCTCACCGTCGTCTGCCCGTTTCCGATCACCGGCGCGGCGGTTTCGGAAGACGACAGCCGTGTCGATTTCGACATTCCCGACGCCAGCTTCAGCAAGGAAGACGTGACGGCTGGCCTGATGGGCCTGGTGCGGGCCGATCATCCGATCTTTACCAGGCTGATCAGCGACGAGGAACTGGCCGCCAATCCGGGTCTGGTGAAGTCCAAGAATGTCCGTCCGCCGCTAGGTACCGGCAAAATCCGGCTGGTCTGCATCGGCGAGAATGCTTCGGTGGACAGTCAGCCCTGTGGTGGCACCCATGTCAAAAGCACCGGCGAGATCGGCGAAATCCATATCGGCAAGATTGAGAAGAAGGGGCGTGAAAACCGGCGCTTCCGCATCCGGTTTGGACCGATGCCCCAAACATGATCTCGAAAGCTACGATGTTTTCGGACAAGATCATGCGGCAAGGCAAGACAACGTCTGGTCAATGGCGGCAGGAGAACCACAATGGCTGAAGACAGTCCTTTCACCGTCGACGCGGACTGGTTGCAGGAGCGTTTGGGCCAGCCTGGCCTGACGATTGTCGATGCATCCTGGTATCTTCCGGCGCAAAACCGCGACGCGCGCGCCGAGTATGACGCCGGGCACATTCCGGGCGCCCGCTTCCTGGATCAGGACGCGGTCTCCGATCCGGACGCCGCGCTGCCGCATACGCTGCCGTCGCCGCAGCATTTCGCGCAGTATGTCGGCGCGATGGGCGTTTCGGCAGATGACACGATCATCGTCTATGACGGCCCGGGCTTTTTCTCGGCACCTCGGGCTTGGTGGATGTTCCGGGTGATGGGCGTCTTCCAGACCTATATCCTTGACGGCGGTTTCGATGGCTGGAAAGCGGCAGGTCGGCCGGTGACGGCCGAACCGACCAAAATCGCGCCAAGCGTGTTCCACGCCGATTTCGACGCCGGCCGGGTCGCCAGCCTTGCCGAGATGCGCCGCATCGTCGAAACCCGGGAAAGCCAGATTGCCGATGCACGCGGGGCAGGACGCTTCACCGGCGCGGAGCCGGAGCCGCGCGCGGGCGTCCGTTCCGGCCATATGCCGGGCGCGCGCAACTTGCCTTATTCGGCGCTGTCGGAAAACGGCGTGCTTCTGCCGAAGGAGCGGTTGCGCAAGGTGGTCGAGGACGCCGGCCTCGATCTGTCGAAGCCTATCGTCACTTCCTGCGGCTCCGGCGTTACGGCGGCGGTGATCACGCTTGCGTTGGAAACGCTTGGCCATACCGACAACAGGCTTTACGACGGCTCATGGACCGAATGGGGCGGTCTCTCCGACACACCAGTCGTGACAGGCAAGGAATGACGATGGAAAACGGCGAGCTGAAGGACATCGAAGTCACGGTGACGTTCCTCGAGATGCATGCGCCACCGGCCGTGTCGCCGCCCATGCCCTACAACCGCCAGGTCGCACTCCTGAAAACTAAGGACATTCCGCTGCATTTCTACCGGTACCTGATGGATCGGGTGGGGCGTAAATGGCACTGGGTCAATGTGCTGAGGCTGGATGACGACGAGCTTTCGGCCGGCGTCCACCGCGAGGATCGCGACATCAGGGTGCTCTATCTCGATGGCGCACCCGCCGGTTTTTTCGACCTCAAGCCGCATCTGCCGGAAGAAGTCGAGCTTGCCTATTTCGGCATGATGGAACACGCCACCGGGCAAGGCATCGGCCGCTGGTTCCTGGGATCGGCGATCGCCGCGGCTTGGTCGTATGGACCGAAGCGGGTGACGGTGCAGACCTGCACGCTCGACCATCCTGCTGCCTTGCCGCTCTACCAGAAGCTCGGCTTCGCGCCGGTGGCGCAGAAGAAGGAGACCGTTCACCCTCTGCCCTTCGCCGAGCGCTCGGCCAGCGTCATGCGGCCATAGCGACGCCCTCACAAAAGCTGAACCTCTCGTTCATCCGCGCTTCAGCCTGTCTCTGCCATCTTGCCCGCACATAATACGGGCCGAAGGAGAAAAGACATGCTGACCCGCCGTACCCTTGCCGCCGCGCTGATCGCAGCAATCGCAATGCCCGGTCTCGCCGCCGCGCAGGCGACAACGCCTTCGGCCGCAACCATCGAACGAAAGCTCGAGGCGGCACCCCGCGTGAAGCTGCGCCCGAACGAGCGCGTCACCATCCGTGAGTTCAAGCGCCGGCCGGACCTGCGCCGCATGGCCCGGTCGATCGATATCCAGTCGATCAATTTCGCTTTCGGCTCGGCCGCGATCTCCAGCTCGCAATACGACAAGATCGACACTATCGCCGATGCGTTGCAGCGTATCCTGCGCCGCAACCCCGGGGCGCGCGTCCTCATCGAGGGCCATACCGACGCCGTCGGCTCCTTCCAATCGAACCGGATCCTGTCGGAACAGCGCGCCGCCTCGCTGAAGCGCACGCTGGTGCGCGAGTTCGGCGTGCCGGCCTATGCTTTGGAGACGGTCGGTTATGGCGAGGAATTCCTGCTGGTGCAGACGCAGAACGAAAACTGGCGGAACCGGCGGGTCACCCTCCGTCGCTTTGACGACTTCATTCGCTGAGGGAGTTCCGACAATCCGGTGAAGTTCGCCTTGCCTTGGTCGGCTGGAACAAGCCGACCAAGGGCCAATGATTGTCAGGAATCGGGTGGGAGGCGGGGGCTGATGCGCATAATTTCCGATCAATGACATCGGAGATTTTCGCCATGACCATCCAGTTCAAAGCCTTGCCGACACAAGATGTACGAGCGCTTCAGCGCGGCGGGCCCGATGCCTATGGAAACACGCCCGAGCGTAAGGTCTCCGACGGCGACGGCATGCCATGCCGGCATTGCCTGAAGAACATCGCCGGCGGAGACGACTATCTCATCCTGGCCTACCGGCCATTCCCCAAACTTCAGCCCTATGCCGAGACCGGACCGATCTTCCTTCACGCGCAGGAATGCGAGCGCGCCGCGGAATCTCAGGCACTTCCCGAAATTCTCGAAAGCCCGGACTATATCGTGCGCGGCTACGGCAGGGATGACCGCATCGTCTATGGCAGCGGTGGCGTCATTGCGACCGATGCGATCGCCGCGCGCGCCGAGGCTCTCTTGGAACGCGACGAGATTGCCTACGTGCATGTCCGCTCGGCGCGCAACAATTGCTTCCAGTGCCGGATCGAACGTGTCTGACGGGCGCATGTGGCGGTGCGATAGCGGAGCGCTGTCGTACTCCTGTCATACCATTGCGGTACACGGGTAGCCGTCGATCGATTTGTCGACCGCGGATGAACCGGCGGCAAATCTCGACATCGAGGAAGCGGGGCCTTGGCTCCGCTTTTTTGTTTGCCTGAACCTTCCACAGAAATTTTCTGCGCAAAGAAGCATATGGGCTTCGACTATTTGCCTGGAGGGCTCAGTTAAACTTGCAATTGGCGCCGAGACGCAGGTTGCGGCACCATGTTTTAAGTCCGAGCCGGGTGCAGGCCTGACAGCCGCCAATCCGGAAAGAAAAAACCCGCCGGGAATGACCGGCGGGCTGACGGGAGGCAGGTATCCTCTCAGGAGAATCAGGCCGCGAGAACCGCCTTCGGCTCGACCAGTTCGTAGCCGAGCGCTTCGGCGACCGCACGGTTGGTGATCTTGCCTCTGTGGACGTTGAGTCCATTGCGCAGATGATGGTCGTCGACCAGCGCCTTTAGCCCCTTATCGGCGAGCTGAAGGCCATAGTGCAGCGTCGCGTTGTTGAGTGCATGTGCTGAGGTGACCGGCACGGCGCCCGGCATGTTGGCGACGCAGTAGTGGATGACGCCGTCGACCTCGTAGGTCGGCTCGGCATGCGTGGTCGCGTGCGAGGTCTCGAAGCAGCCGCCCTGGTCGATGGCAACGTCGACCAGCACCGACCCCTTCTTCATGCCCGAAAGCATTTCGCGCGAGACCAGCTTCGGCGCCGCAGCACCCGGGATCAGCACGGCGCCGACAACGATGTCGGCGGAAAAGCACTCTTCTTCCAGAGCCTCCACGGTCGAGTAGCGGGTATGGACGCGGCCGGCAAAGAGGTCATCGAGCTGGCGCAGGCGCGGGATCGAGCGGTCGATGATGGTGACGTCGGCGCCCAGGCCAGCCGCCATCCTGGCTGCGTGCAGGCCGACGACGCCGCCGCCGAGCACGGTGACCTTGCCGGGCAGCACGCCGGGCACGCCGCCGAGCAGCACGCCGCGGCCGCCATTGGCCTTCTGCAGCGCCGTGGCGCCGGCCTGGATCGACAGGCGGCCGGCGACTTCCGACATCGGCGCCAGCAACGGCAGGCCGCCCCGGTCATCGGTCACCGTTTCATAGGCGATGGCGGTAACGCCCGAAGCGAGCAGGCCCTTGGTCTGTTCCGGATCCGGAGCGAGATGAAGATAGGTGTAGAGGATCTGGCCATCGCGCAGTTGGGCCCATTCGTTAGGCTGCGGCTCCTTGACCTTGACGATCATATCCGACTTGGCGAACACGTCGGCCGCCGTCTTGGCGATGGTGGCGCCGGCGGCGCGATAGGCGTTGTCGTCGGCGCCAATGCCAGCCCCGGCGCCGGTCTCGACCAGCACCTCATGTCCGTGGGCGACATATTCGCGGACCGAGCCGGGCGTAAGTCCGACGCGATATTCATGGTTCTTGATTTCCCGGGGGCAGCCGACGCGCATTTTCTTTTCTCCTGACACGGCCCTTCGGGGCTCGTTCCCTGTATTGACGTAGTCAACCACGAATCGTTGCGTAAGTGTTTGCGAATGCACTTGCAGGAGGGCTCGCTATTCGATAATTGTTGCGTAAAATGCATAGAAATTCGCAGGAATCACGAAGAATGCCGCTCGACAGGATTGATATCGCCATTCTGGAGACATTGCAGAAGGATGGCCGGATGCCGAACGCCGCCCTTGCCGAAAGGGTCGGCCTGTCCCAGTCGGCCTGTTCGCGCCGGCTCGACAATCTGGAGAAATCCGGAACCATCCGCGGCTATCATGCCCGGCTTTCCAATGCAGCACTTGGTCACCAGATGACGGCGATCGTGCACATATCGCTGTCGGGCCAGTTCGAGAAGACGCTGTCGGATTTCGAGGCTGCGATCAAGCGCTGCCCGAACGTGCTGTCCTGCCACCTGATGTCGGGCGAGTACGACTACATCCTCAGGATCGCGGCCAAGGACCTTGCCGACTACGAACGCATCCACAAGGAGTGGCTGTCGGCGATGCCGCATGTGACGAAGATCAATTCGTCTTTTGCCCTGCGCGAAATCATCGACCGGACGGCGATGGGCCTGAAGCCCGAAATGGCCTGAGCATTCTCAGCCTTCCACGCCTTCAGCCGTCTACGCCTTGGCAGCATCCGTCACGATCCGGTCCATCGGGATATCGTGCGGCTGCGGGTAGATGGTGGCGATTCGCTGCAATTCGTAGCCGACGCCGATGACCAGCGGCTTGAACGGCATCGCCGCCAGCGTTCGGTCGTAGAACCCGCCGCCATAGCCCAGGCGATAATTGCCGGAATCGATGCCGACGATCGGTGAGATGACGATGTCGGGCAAGACCGGTTCGCCCTCGGCCGGAATCGGAATGTTCCACACGCCCTTCTCCAGCCGGTCGCCCGGAACATAGGCCCGGAAGATCAGCGGCTGTGCCTTTTCGATGACGACGGGCAGCGCGGTGCGCCCGCCTCGTTCATTGATGGCGGCCATCCATGGCCGCAGGTCCGGCTCGCCGCGAAACGGCCAATAGAGGCTGACCATGCGGCCGGCGATATCGCCGATCGCCGCGTCGAGGGCTCCGGCGATGCTCTGCGACATCGCCGTTCGCGCATCGGCGGAAACCGCGAGACGCGCCGCGATCAGGCGTTCCCGTTCGGCCTTGCGCCATCGTCTGACGTCGGTCCAATCGGATATCGGCGCGTGAAACGCGGGATCGAGTTCGTGCATGAAGCATGGCGGCGAGGAATATTGCGCCGGACCCTGGTCGTCGTGATCGTTGGCCATGCTCACCTCATCGCTGTTTTCCATAACGCTATACCCGGCGGGGGGATGCGACATGTGCATTCACGACATGGAACGACGAGTCTCGGGCACGGCCTTCGTGTTGTTGCATTGCACAAAAGCTCCTACATCAAAGGCATGCGATATTGCTGGTCAGGGTGAATGCGATGGATCAAGCCAATCACCATGTCGTCGTCGTAGGGGCGGGGTTCGGCGGCCTCGAATTCACCCGCGCTCTCGCCGGTGCGCCCGTGCGCATCACCATGATCGACAAACGCAATCACCATCTTTTCCAGCCGCTGCTCTACCAGGTCGCAACGACAGCGCTGGCGACCTCGGAGGTCGCCTGGCCGATCCGCCACCTGCTGCGCAAGCGCAAGGACGTGACGACGCTGCTCGCCAATGTCACCGGCATCGACCGAGCCGGAAAACGCGTGCTGCTCGATGACGGCAGCACCGTCGCCTACGACACGCTGGTGCTCGCCACCGGCGCCCGACACGCCTATTTCGGCCACGACGAATGGGAGCCGTTCGCGCCAGGGCTGAAGACGCTGGAGGACGCCACCACCATTCGACGGCGCATTCTGCTCGCCTTCGAGCAGGCCGAGCGGGAAACCGATCCTGCCAGGCGCCAGGCGCTGCTGACGATTGCGATCGTCGGCGGTGGTCCGACCGGTGTCGAACTTGCCGGCACCATTGCCGAACTGGCGCACGACACACTGCGCGGCGAATTCCGCAACATCGACACGCGCGAGACGCGTGTGGTGCTGATCGAGGCTGGCGACCGCATACTGGCCAATTTTGCGCCGAAACTGTCCGATTATGCCGGAAAGGCGTTGAAGCGGCTCGGCGTGACGATCGAACTCGGCCGGGCGGTCACGCGCTGCGACGCCGAGGGCGTCGTCTTCGGCGACACGCATCTGCCGGCGAGGACCATATTGTGGGCGGCGGGCGTTGCCGCTTCGCCGGCAGCCGAATGGCTGGGCGCCGCCGCCGACCGGGCGGGAAGGGTGCTGGTTGAACCCGATCTCACCGTGCCGGGCAGCCCCGAGATTTTCGTCATCGGCGACGCCGCTCTCGTGCTGCGGCCCGATGGACGGCCCGTTCCCGGCGTGGCGCCTTCCGCCAAGCAGGAGGGCCGCCATGTTGCCGCGACCATCAAGGCCAGGCTTGCCGGCGATACGAGCGTACGGCCGTTCCACTACAAGCATGCCGGGGACCTGGCCACGATCGGCAAGCGCGCCGCGGCGATCGATTTCGGCTGGATCAGGCTGACCGGCTGGCCGGCCTGGTGGCTGTGGGGACTGGCGCACATCTATTTCCTGATCGGCTTCCGCAACCGGCTCGCGGTGTCGCTGAGCTGGCTATGGATCTACGTCACGGGCCAACGCAGCGCCCGCCTGATCACGCAGGGCGACGACGACAAGGGCTGATCTTCCGCGCTTGCGACCGTTCATCCGCGCGTCATCTGTTGCTGATCGACTGACAGCTCCGACGCGCGCAACTTCTTGAATGGACTCGAATAGGTTTCAGCGCGAAGTTCGCTTCGGGCAGGGTCTTTCGTGTCGTCGAAAAGGAGAAAACATGTCGCAGCCGCTCCATTCCGTCTCCCGCCGCGGTCTCCTCGCGGGCGCCGCCGCCACGGGCGCGCTAATTGCGCTTCACCCTTTCTCCGCCCGCGCCCAGACCAACCAGGCGCATCTCCGGATCATGGAGACCACCGACATCCATGTGAATGTGCTGCCCTATGACTATTACGCCGACAAAGCGAATGACACGATGGGACTGTCGCGCACGGCCTCCCTGATCGACGCGGTGCGCAAGCAAGCCGTTAATTCGATGCTGATCGACAATGGCGACCTGCTGCAGGGCAATCCGATGGGCGACTACATCGCCTATGAAAAGGCCATGAAGGACGGTGACCTGCATCCGATCATGAAAGGCATGAACCTGCTCGGCTACGAGTGCTCGACGTTGGGCAACCACGAATTCAACTACGGCCTGTCCTTCATGGACAAGGTTCTGGCCGGCGCCAATTTCCCCTTCGTCTGCGCCAACCTGATCCGCGGCACCGAGCTTGCCGCGAACCCGCGCGACGACAAGCTCTACCTCAAGCCCTACGTCATCCTCCACAAGAAGATCAGCGACGGTTCAGGCACCGAGCAACCGATCAGGATTGGCATCATCGGCTTCGTGCCGCCGCAGATCATGGTCTGGGATCTCAAGAACCTCGAAGGTAATGTCAGAACGCGCGACATTGTCGAGGCCGCCAAGGCCTGGGTGCCGCAGATGAAGGAAGAGGGCGCCGACATTATCATCGCGCTCTCGCATTCTGGCATCGACGTCAAGCAGGGCGATATGATGGAGAACGCATCGTTCTTTGTCGCCGGCGTCGAAGGCATCGACGCGGTGTTCACGGGTCACCAGCATCTGGTGTTCCCTGGCAAGAAGGATTTTCAGGCGCTCGAAGGCGTCGATGCGCAAAAGGGTACGCTGCAGGGCAAGCCGGCCGTCATGGGCGGCTTCTGGGGCTCGCATATGGGCCTGATCGACCTGATGCTGGAGCGCGACGGCTCGAAATGGAAGATCGTGTCCGCCACCTCGGAAGCGCGGCCGATCTTCGAACGTGTCGACAACAAGAACAAGCCGACTGTCGCGGACGACAACCGCATCATCGCCGCGCTTGAGCAGGACCACCAGGCAACGCTCGCCTATGTGCGTCGTCCCGTCGGCAAGACCGCAGCGCCGCTCTATTCCTATTTCGCGCTGGTCGCCGACGATCCGTCGGTTCAGGTCGTCAGCCAGGCGCAGACCTGGTACCTCCAGGACATCCTGAAAAACACACAATGGAAGGACGTGCCGCTGCTGTCGGCGGCAGCCCCCTTCAAGGCCGGCGGGCGCAACGGCGCCGACTACTACACCGATGTGCCGGCAGGCGACATCGCCATCAAGAACGTCGCCGACCTCTACCTTTATCCCAACACCGTGCGGGCCGTTGAGATCACCGGAGCGCAGGTCAAGGAATGGCTGGAAATGTCGGCCGGCATCTTCAACCGGATCGAACCTGGCAAGGCCGACCAGGCGCTCATCAACACCGACTTTCCGTCCTACAATTTCGACGTTATCGACGGCGTCACCTACAGAATAGATCTGTCGCAGCCGCCGAAATACGATCCCAAGGGTGGGCTGGCCAATGCTAGTGCCAATCGCATCGTCGGCCTGATGTTCGACGGCAAACCGATTGATCCCAATCAGAAATTTGTCGTTGCAACGAACAACTACCGGGCCGGAGGCGGCGGCAATTTTCCTGACATCGACGCTTCCAAAATTATCTACGAAGCGCCAGACACCAACCGCGACGTCATCGTTCGCTACATCGTCAAGCAGGGCACCATCAACCCGTCGGCGGACGGCAACTGGTCGTTCGCGCCGCTGCCCGGAACCAGCGTCGTGTTCGAGACAGGGCCCAAGGCGAAGGACCTCATCGCCGAAGTGAAGTCATTGAAAATCGAGCCGGCGGGCGCCGGCGAGGCAGGATTTGCGAAATACCGCATCCTTCTCTGACCGCCATTCGCAATTGCGCCGCGGGCCATTTCTGGATCATGCCCGGCCAGTCGCCCGGCGACGAGATCGAAGGCGCGCCGGCATTGATTTGGCAGTTCCAGGTGCCGAGAGTTCATATACCGGACGAGGGTCGACACGGATCCCGTCTTTGCCTGGCGGAAACGTCTATGAGCACAGCCGGGCTTATGCGATAGATTAGCCATGCGTTATGTCATCGTCATCGCCGCCGTTGCGTTTTTCCTGATCTGGGACGGTCTCTACAACCAGGGCCGGTACCTCGATATGACGGTGAGGAATGTCTCTCACGTGGTGCGTTACGTCACCGGCAAGGCCTAGTTCCCGTTCAGGTCTCGTGCATCCCGGGCGCGTCGCAAGGACGCGCGGCACCCTGAACGGTTGACCTGACGGTTTCGTCGTCACAAAAGACCCCGGATTTTTGATCGAGGAGGCGGGGTTGATCCGGCATATCGTTTTCTTCAGCGCGCGGCGTGGCGAGGATGTGGAGGCAGTGCGCTCTGGGCTGCTGGCGCTCGGCGGCATTCCCCATTCCAGCCTGTTCGAGGTGACGCTGAACACCAAGGTCGATCCGCTGTCGGATGAGATCGACGTGGTCGTCTACGCCGAGTTCACCGATGCCGCCGCATTGGCCGCCTACAAGGCGCATCCGCTCTATGCGCAGACCACCAGCAGGGTCAAGCCATTGCGCGAACTGCGTTATTCCGCCGATGTGGTGGCCGGAAGCTGATTCGGGCGCCCTTGAACCCTTTTGCGCAATGATGCACACCGCGCTGGCATGATCCAAACACCACCCACAGGCACTCATCCGCTCGATCACCTCGTGCTGCCGACCTCGAGCCTGGATGTGGCGCGGGCGCGGCTAACGGCCCTCGGCTTCATCGTCGCGCCGACAGGCATCCATCCATTCGGCACGGAAAATTGCTGCGTCTTCCTCGCGGACGGCACCTATCTGGAACCGCTGGCTGTCGGCGATGACCAGGCCGCGATGAAAGCCGCCGGCCAGGGCAATGTCTTCGTCGCGCGCGACCGGCTCTATCGTGACCGCAATGGCAATGAAGGTTTTTCCGCCGTGGTCCTGACCACGGACGACGCCGATGCGGACCATGCACGCTTTGTCGATGCGAGCCTGTCGGGCGGGGACATGCTAGGCTTTTCGCGGGCGTTCACCGACGGTGCCGGTAAAAGCGACATGGCGTCATTCAAACTGGCCTTCGCGTCGACCGGGGGTTCAACCGATGCGTTCCTGTTCGCCTGCCAGCGTGTCAACGCGCCGGAAGTGGACCGCACGGCGCTGCAGGCTCACGCCAACGGTGCCACGGGAATTGTCGAGATCGTGGCGATCAGCGACGAGCCCGCCGAGCAGCGCCGGCTGATTTCCGTGGCAGTAAACGATCCAACGGCTGACGCGCGCGCCTCCATTTTTCGTCTACCTAACGCTATCTTGACTGTACTCGACCCGGCCTCTTTCACGGCACGCTTTGGCGTGCCCGCCGGTAAGCCGACGCAACTCCGCTTCGCGGCAGTCGTCTTTTCGGTTCGGCGTGCCGCCGTCGCGGCAGGTCTGCTTGCAGCCAATTCCATCAGATACGATATGTCGGGCAGTGATATCGTCGTGCAGCCGACATCCGGGCAGGGCGCGGCCTTCATCTTTCGGGAGATACAATGAGCAACGCCTTGGCGCCCAATTCATCGGTAACCGTCGGCAATGTCGTCTTCGACAACGCAGCGCCGCTGTCGCTGATCGCCGGCCCTTGCCAGTTCGAATCACGGCAGCATGCCTTCGACATGGCCGGCGCGCTGAAGGAATTGACAGGCAGGTTGGGCATCGGCCTCGTCTATAAGACCAGCTACGACAAAGCCAACCGCACCTCCCTGTCGGCAACGCGCGGTGCCGGCATGGAGGCGGCGCTCCCGGTCTTCGACGAGTTGCGCAAGGAATTCTCCTTGCCGGTACTGACCGACGTCCACACCGAGGAACAGTGCGCCATCGTTGCGCCGCATGTCGACGTGCTGCAGATCCCGGCCTTCCTGTCGCGCCAGACCGACATGCTGGTTGCCGCCGCAAGGACGGGCAAGGTGATCAACGTCAAGAAGGGACAGTTCCTCGCGCCCTGGGACATGAAGAACGTGGTGGCCAAGGTCACTGGCTCCGGCAACGCCAATGTCTTGACCACCGAGCGCGGCGCCTCGTTCGGCTACAACACGCTCGTCTCCGACATGCGGGCCCTGCCCATTATGGCCGACATCGGCGCGCCTGTGATTTTCGACGCCACCCATTCGGTCCAGCAGCCGGGCGGGCAGGGCGGTTCGTCCGGCGGCGAACGCCGCTTTGTCGAGACCTTGGCCCGCGCGGCTGTCGCCGTCGGCGTTGCCGGCGTCTTCATCGAGACCCACCAGGATCCGGATAATTCGACCTCGTCCGACGGACCGAACATGGTGCCGCTGAAGGACATGCCGGCACTTCTGGAAAGGTTGATGGCGTTCGATCGGGTAGCGAAGGCCCGCTGACCCGGCGCAGCTGAAGGTCGTCGCCGCGGAGGGCATATATCGGCCTGCCACGTCAGTAAGAAGTCACCTTTATACAGGTGGAAAAAGTCGAACAGACCGGCGGAAAAGTCGGGAACCTTCGATCTCGCCCCTCATTGTGAAAGTCCAGAGCAACGACAATGAGGAGCACATCATGACAACCCAGGCAGGACACACAGAGGCTATCGCTGCTTCGCGGGTCATCGGCACATCCGTCTATAACACCGAAGGCACGAAGATCGGCAGCATCGAGGACGTCATGCTCGACAAGCTGTCCAACGGCATCATGTTCGCTGTGATCGGTTTTGGCGGCTTTCTCGGCATGGGTGAAAAATATCACGCCATCCCGTGGGCGAGTTTGGATTACGATGAGGATAGGGGCGGCTATGTCGTGCCATTCTCGAAGGACCAGCTGAAAGCCGCTCCCGCCTATTCGATCAACGAGCTGACGGGCGCCGATGGCGAGGCCGCACGTGACGCCTCCTACAATTACTACAAGGTCGAGCCTTACTGGCATTGACCGGCCAGCCTGACGTGAAAAGGCCCCCGCAAACCAGCGGGGGCCTTTTACATGATCGCCTGCCGTGCTTACTCCGCGCTGCGGAGGGTCGACAGTTGCACCGCGCCCTGTGGAGGCTGCTGGTTGTCGCAGGACGTCAGGAACGCCGCCGCGATCAGGAACAAACTCACGATACCGCTTAACTCGGACATGGCGAAACTCCTCCTGTTTCGCCCCGCGCAGCCGCCATCATAGACCGGCGGCCATCCTATGGCGCATGACTTATGATGACAGGAATTTGCGCTTCGTGAATCGCGCCGGCGGCAATAATTGGCGGTGGCCCGATTGCCTTTTGCGCCGCTTTGGCTAAGACGGGCGCGACGTTTCGTCAGATCAATCGGGGACATCGCAATGACCGCCATCATCGACATTGTCGGGCGTGAAATCCTGGACAGCCGTGGAAATCCGACCGTCGAGGTCGATGTCGTGCTCGAAGACGGTTCGATGGGCCGCGCGGCCGTGCCGTCTGGAGCTTCCACCGGCGCGCATGAAGCCGTCGAACTGCGCGACGGCGGCGCCCGCTATCTCGGCAAGGGCGTGCTGCGGGCCGTCGAGGCGGTCAACGGCGAACTGTTCGAGGCAATCGGCGGCATGGAAGCCGAAAACCAGATCCACATCGACCAGACCATAATCGAACTCGACGGCACGCCCAACAAGAGCCGGCTCGGCGCCAACGCTATTCTCGGCGTGTCGCTGGCGGTGGCCAAGGCCGCGGCCGAAGCCGCCGGCCTGCCGCTCTATCGTTACGTCGGCGGCACCAAGGCGCATCTGCTGCCGGTACCGATGATGAACATCATCAATGGCGGCGCCCATGCCGACAACCCGATCGATTTCCAGGAATTCATGATCCTGCCGGTCGGTGCGCCAACGCTGCGCGAAGGCGTGCGCTGGGGTTCTGAGGTCTTCCACACGCTGAGGAAGAAGCTGAAGGACGCCGGCCACAACACCAATGTCGGCGACGAAGGCGGCTTTGCCCCGAACCTGAAGAGCGCGCCGGTGGCGCTCGATTTCATCATGGAGTCGATCGAGCAGGCCGGCTTCAAGCCGGGCGAGGAGATTGCGCTCGGCCTCGATTGCGCTGCGACGGAATTCTTCAAGGACGGCAACTACGTCTATGAAGGCGAGAAGAAGACACGCGATCCGAAGGCGCAGGCGAAATACCTGGCCAAGCTCGCCGCCGATTATCCGATCATTTCGATCGAGGACGGCCTTGCCGAGGATGACTGGGAAGGCTGGAAATATCTGACCGACCTGATCGGCAAGAAGACGCAGCTCGTCGGCGATGATCTCTTCGTCACCAATACGGCGCGCCTGCGCGATGGCATCCGCATGGGGGTCGCCAATTCGATCCTGGTCAAGGTCAACCAGATCGGATCGCTGACCGAGACGCTCGATGCCGTCGAGACCGCGCACAAGGCCGGCTACACCGCCGTCATGTCGCATCGCTCGGGCGAGACCGAGGATTCGACCATCGCCGACCTCGCCGTCGCCACCAATTGCGGGCAGATCAAGACCGGATCGCTGTCGCGTTCCGACCGCATGGCCAAATACAACCAGCTCATCCGCATCGAGGAAGAACTCGGCAAGCAGGCGCGCTACGCCGGCAAGTCGATGTTGAAGGGCTGAGCCGGAGCATCTGACACAGGGATGGCGGTGAGGGGCGGGAATTCCCGCCCTTTTTCGTTGGAGCGCCTGTGGACGTGTCATCCGTAACCGTCCGTTAAGCACAATGGAGCGAAAAAGACCGTGGTCGCCCGAGTTCGCGACTGCGAGGGAACGGACGATGTGGACGCGTCAGCACAAACAGAGAAACACCGGCCGGCTGATTATCCCCTCGCTCTGCGCGGTGTTCCTGGCCTATTTCGGCTTTCATGCCTATCACGGCGAGTTCGGCATCAATTCGAAATACCAGCTGGAGGCCGAGACTGTTGCCCTGCAGGCCCAGCTCGATGCGATCAAGGCGCGCAGGATGGAGCTGGAACGGCGCGTCAAGCTGATGCACGACGGCACGCTGGAGAAGGACATGCTCGACGAGCAGGCGCGTAAGGCGCTGAATTTGTCCCAGGCCGACGAAATCACCATCATGTTGCCGGTCTCGGCAAAGTAACCAATATCAGGTTAATCACCAATATTTTCAATGATTCTAATTGCTTAGTCGCATGCCAGCTATGCAATTTCGACATGGCGGAACACGTTCTCACGTGTTAGCCTCCCCAAAATCAGTGGGGAGAGCTGATCTCCCCTGAGCAGATTTCATCTTGCTCGAGCAGATTTCATCTTGCTCGAAATGTCCGCGAAGAGACGCCAACAGGGAGTGATGCATGGCAACCGCAGCCAGGAAAGCGCCTGCCAAATCGAAATCCGACGGCAAATCGGGCCTTTCCGCGCCCAAACCAGTGGAATTCACCAAGGACGAGGAGCTTGCCGCCTACCGGCACATGCTGCTTATTCGCCGTTTCGAGGAAAAGGCCGGCCAGCTTTACGGGATGGGCTTCATCGGCGGCTTCTGCCATCTCTACATCGGCCAGGAAGCGGTCGTCACCGGTATGAAGATGGCGCTGATCGACGGTGACCAGATGATCACGGCCTACCGCGACCACGGTCATATGTTGGCGATGGAACTGTCGCCGCGTGGCGTCATGGCCGAACTGACCGGCCGCCGAGGCGGCCTGTCGAAGGGCAAGGGCGGCTCCATGCACATGTTCTCCAAGGAGAAGCATTTCTACGGTGGCCACGGCATCGTCGGCGCCCAGGTGTCGCTCGGCACGGGCCTGGCCTTTGCCAACCGCTATCGCAGCAACAACAATGTCACGCTGACCTATTTCGGCGACGGGGCCGCCAACCAGGGCCAGGTCTACGAAAGCTTCAACATGGCTTCGCTGTGGAAGCTGCCGGTGATCTACATCATCGAGAACAACCGCTATGCCATGGGCACCTCGGTATCGCGCTCCTCGGCGGAGACCGACTTCTCGAATCGCGGCGCCTCGTTCAAGATTCCCGGCATCCAGGTCGACGGCATGGACGTGCGTGCTGTCAAGGCCGCCGGCGATCTCGCCACCGAATGGTGCCGTGCCGGCAATGGGCCGCTGATCCTCGAAATGCAGACCTACCGCTATCGGGGCCATTCGATGTCCGACCCGGCGAAATACCGCTCCAAGGAAGAAGTGCAGAAGATGCGCTCCGAGCATGACCCGATCGAGCAGGTCAAAGCGCGGCTGATCCAGAAGAAGTGGGCAAGCGAGGACGAATTGAAGACCATCGACAAGGAGGTTCGCGACGTCGTCGCCGATGCCGCCGAGTTTGCCCAGCACGACGCCGAGCCGGATCCGTCCGAGCTCTGGACCGACATCGTATTGTAACGGGAGGGCAAGGACATGCCGATCGAAATTCTCATGCCCGCCCTTTCGCCGACCATGGAAGAGGGCAATCTTTCCAAGTGGTTGAAGAACGAGGGCGACAAGGTCGTCGCCGGCGACGTCATCGCCGAGATCGAAACCGACAAGGCGACGATGGAAGTCGAAGCTGTCGATGAGGGCACGCTTGCCAAGATCGTGGTTCCCGCAGGCACCGAAGGCGTCAAGGTCAACGCGGTGATCGCCGTGCTGGCTGTCGATGGCGAAGACGTCGACAAGGCCGGCGAAGGCATCGGTGAAGAGCCCGCCAAGACTGAGGCAAAGGCGCCGACACCGGCACCCGCTGCGGCCAAGAGCGAGGCAGCGGCGCCTGTGGCGGCCGCGCCGAAGACGGAAGTCGCCGCCGATCCTGACATACCCGCCGGGACCGAGATGGTCTCGACCACGGTGCGCGAAGCGCTGCGCGATGCGATGGCGGAGGAAATGCGCCGCGACGGCGATGTCTTCGTCATGGGCGAGGAAGTTGCCGAGTACCAGGGCGCCTACAAGATCACCCAAGGCCTGCTGCAGGAGTTCGGACCGCGTCGCGTCGTCGACACGCCGATCACCGAGCACGGCTTTGCCGGCGTCGGGGTCGGTGCGGCGATGGCTGGGCTGAAGCCGATCGTCGAATTCATGACCTTCAACTTCGCCATGCAGGCGATCGACCAGATCGTCAACTCGGCCGCCAAGACGCTCTACATGTCCGGCGGACAGATGGGCGCGCCGATCGTCTTCCGCGGGCCGAACGGCGCGGCGGCTCGCGTCGCCGCCCAGCATTCTCAGTGCTACGCCGCCTGGTACAGCCACATACCAGGCCTGAAGGTGGTGATGCCTTATACCGCCGCCGACGCCAAGGGACTGCTCAAGGCGGCGATCCGCGATCCGAACCCGGTCATCTTCCTCGAAAACGAAATCCTCTACGGCCAGTCCTTCGACGTGCCGAAGCTGGACGACTTCGTGCTGCCGATCGGCAAGGCGCGCATCCACAAATCAGGCAAGGACGTCACCATCGTCTCCTTCGGCATTGGCATGACCTATGCGGTCAAGGCCGAAGCGGAACTGCGCGGCATGGGCATCGACGCGGAGATTATCGATCTCAGGACCATCCGTCCGCTCGACTTCGACACCATCATCGCCTCGGTGAAGAAGACCAACCGGCTGGTCGTGGTGGAAGAAGGCTTCCCGCAGAACTCGGTCGGCGACCATGTCGCCAACCAGGTGTCGCAGCGAGCCTTCGATTTCCTCGACGCGCCGGTCATCACCATCGCCGGCAAGGACGTGCCGATGCCCTATGCGGCCAATCTCGAAAAGCTGGCTTTGCCGAATGTCGGCGAGGTCATCGAGGCCGTCAAAGCCGTCTCATATCGCTGAACCGGGCGGGAGGACACAATGCCAATCAACATCACCATGCCGGCCCTCTCGCCCACCATGGAAGAGGGCAATCTGTCGAAGTGGCTCGTGAAGGAGGGCGACAAGGTTTCGCCCGGCGATGTCATTGCCGAGATCGAGACCGACAAGGCGACGATGGAAGTCGAAGCCGTCGATGAGGGCACGGTGGCGAAACTGGTCGTTCCCGCCGGCACCGAAGGCGTCAAGGTCAATGCGCTGATCGCCGTGCTTGCCGCCGAGGGTGAGGACGCAAGTGCCGCCGCGAAAAGCGGTGGCGATGCCGCACCGGCGAAAGCGGAGTCTCCCAAGGCTGAGACATCGAAGACCGAGACTCCCACCTCTCCGTCCGATGGGGGAGGTCGCGCCG
The DNA here is from genome assembly GCF_006443035.1 of Mesorhizobium sp. B1-1-6. Lineage (NCBI taxonomy): Bacteria > Pseudomonadati > Pseudomonadota > Alphaproteobacteria > Hyphomicrobiales > Phyllobacteriaceae > Mesorhizobium > Mesorhizobium sp. B1-1-6. The sequence continues at coordinate 161,896 of NZ_VFWR01000014.1, forward strand.
CGGGTGAACCCACCGCCGCGCCCCCCACCCCGGCC